>NZ_JBIAOU010000025.1:0-67808 GCF_042879035.1 Rhodococcus sp. NPDC003318
CCCCTCGGACAACGAACTTCGTGCATCCATGACACCACTCCCCGGAAGTCGGAACCGAATTTCGCAGTCCAACTTCCGGGGACCAGTTCACGTGCGGCCGCGCCGCACGAAGGGCACCTTCAGCCGGGAGGCGGACGGGTCAGGCGCCGAGGGTCCAGGGGTCGGTGCGGACGGTGGACACGGCGGTGGCCCAGCCGTCGACGCGACCGAAACGGGCGTCGAGGACGTCGCGGACCTGCGCGCACCAGGGTTGCTCGCTGGCCCAGTGCGCGACGTCGACGAGTACCGGTCCCCCACCGCGCAGGTGCTCGTCGGCGGGGTGGTGCCGCAGGTCGGCGGTGACGTACGCGTCGACGCCCCGAGCCCGCGCCGCACCGAGCAGCGAGTCCCCCGAGCCGCCGCACACCGCGACGGTGCGGACCACGGTGTCGGGATCGCCCGCGGCGCGCACGCCCCACGCGGTCTCGGGCAGCGCTCGACGCACCCGCGCGGTGAACTCCCGCAGCGTCTCCGGCTCGTCGAGCTCCCCGACCCGTCCGATGCCGAGCGCCGATCCGGTGTCGGCGAGTTCGAGGACGTCGAACGCCGGTTCCTCGTAGGGATGCGCGGCCCGGAGCGCCGCCAGCACCCGCGACCGCAACGCCCGCCGCGCGACGACCTCGACGCGGTCCTCGACGACCTGCTCGATCCGCCCGACCTCGCCGAGCGCCGGGTTCGCGTGCGCTCCGGGCAGGAACTGGCCGGTGCCGGCGACGGTCCAGCTGCAGCAGCTGTAGTCGCCGACCTGTCCGGCACCCGCCTCGAACAATGCGTCCCGCACGGTCGCCGAGTCGGCGGACGGCACCGTCACCACCCACTTGTCGAGCGGCTCGGACGGCGCCGCGTCGAGGGGGCCGGTCACGGTCAGTCCGAGCGCCTGCGCCAGTGCGTCGGAGACACCGGGGTCGGCCGAATCGGCGTTCGTGTGTGCCGTGTACAGCGCGCAGCCGCCGCGGATCAGCCGGTGCAGCAGCGCCCCCTTCGGGGTGTGCGCGCCGACGGTGTCGACACCGCGCAACAGCAGCGGATGGTGCACCAGCAGCAGCTGCGCACCCCACGCGAGGGCCTCGTCGACGACGGCGGCGGTGGCGTCCACGGCGATCAGGACGCGACTGACGGTCTCGGCGGGATCCCCGCACACCAGGCCGACGGAGTCCCAGCTCTCCGCCAGCGCCGGCGGGTACGCCTCCTCGATCGCCGAGATCACCTCGGACAGGGCCACACTCATACCGGTACCCCTCATTCCAGAACTTCCTTCAGTGCCGTCACCAGGGCGCGTGCCGGCTCCGCCGACCGGACCGCGACGCGGATGTGGTTCGGGTCGAGCCCCGGGAACGTGTCGCCGCGACGCACCGCGATCCCCTTCTCCTGCAACTTCTTCCGGACGAGTTCGCCCTCGGGGACGGGCAGCAGCAGGAACGGCGCCCGCGCCGGCCCGACCACCTGCACCCCGGCCGCGGTGAGCATCCCGACCAGCGCGGCACGTTCGGTCTCGATGAGCGCGGCCTCCCGCTCCGCCCACGCGACGGCGTCGGGTTCGCTGCACGCCCGGATCGCCTCGAGCTGCAGGGTGCCGAGCGGCCAGTGCGCACGGCCGACCTGCAGTCGGGCCAGCAGATCCGGATGCCCGAGGGCGTACCCGCAGCGCAGACCGGCCAGCGCGAACGTCTTCGTCAGCGACCGCAGCACCAGCACGTCGGGCAGCGACCGGCCGGCCAGCGACTCCGGTTCCCCGAGCACGGCGTCGCCGAACGCCTCGTCCACGACGACGATCCGGCCCGGCCGGCGCAGGGCGAGCAGATCGTCGGCGGGGTGCAGCACCGAGGTCGGGTTGGTCGGGTTGCCCAGGACGACGAGATCCGCGTCGTCCGGGACGTCCGCGTCCGCCAGCCGGTACGGCGGCGGCAGCAGGACCTGCGTCACCGGCACCCCGGCCTGACGCAGCGCCCACTCCGGTTCGGTGAACGACGGGTGGATCAGCGCGGCCGACGCCGATCCCAGCCGCGGCAGCATCGCGAAGCCCTCGGCGCCGCCGGAGAGCAGCAGCACCTCGTCGGGGTGTCGGCCGTGCCGGGCGGCGACCTGTTCGCGCGCGGCGAGTTCGGCGGCGGGCGACGGATACCGGCCGAGCGCGGGCACCGCTGCGGCGAGCCGCTGCGCGAGCCAGTCGGGCGGCCCGTCGCCGCGGACGTTGACGGCGAAGTCGAGCAGCCCCGGCGTCGCGTCCAGGTCGCCGTGGTGGCGCAGGTCGATCGATCCTCGGGTGTCCACGACCGGCAGTGTATGTGCGGCCCTGCGCTCGTCCGGCGGGGCAGGCAGGATGGACCGGTGAGTTCCTCGACCATCACCCTGTTCGACCTCGACGGCACCCTCACCGATTCCGCGCCCGGCATCGTCACCGGCTTCCGGCACGCGCTGGCGTCGGTGGGTGCCCGTGAACCCGACGGCGACCTGACGCGGCTGGTCCTCGGTCCGCCGATGGCCGACTCGCTGCGCGGTGTCGGCCTCGACGACGCGACCGCGGCCCGCGCGCTGGCCGCCTACGTCGACCGGTACGACAGCGTCGGCTGGGCGGAGAACGCGGTGTTCGACGGGATCCCCGAGCTGCTCGCCGGTCTGGCGGACACCCGGCTGGCGGTCGCGACGTCGAAGTCGGAGTCGTTCGCGGTGCGGATTCTCGAGCACTTCGGGTTGGCGGGGCACTTCGAGGTGATCGCGGGCGCGTCCGCGGACGGCACCCGCCGGGCGAAGGCGGACGTCGTCGAGCACGCGCTGCGCGGCCTGGGCGTCGACCCGGTGCGCGGCGGCACGGAAGGCGTGGTGATGGTCGGTGACCGGGTCCACGACGTGCACGGCGCCGCCGAGTGGGGCATCCCGACCGTGTTCGTCCGGTGGGGCTACGGCGACGGGTCCGAGGCCGCGGACGCCGCCTGGTCGGCCACGACCGTCGCGGAGCTGGAGGCGATCCTGCATGCGCGCTGACGGTCGACCCCTGCACATCACCTTCGTGTGCACGGGCAACATCTGCCGCTCCCCGATGGCGGAGAAGATCCTGCTCGGCCGCCTGACCGACGCGGGACTGGCGGAGCACGTGCGGGTGTCGAGCGCGGGCACCGGCGACTGGCACGTCGGTGACGACGCCGACCACCGGACGACGGCGGTGCTCGCGGCGTACGGCTATCCGACCGGGCACAGTGCCGCGCAGGTCGGCGACGACCACCTCGGGGCGGATCTCGTCGTCGCGCTGGACACCGGGCACGATCGCGCGTTGGCACATCTGGGGGTGCCGACGGAGCGGCGCCGCCTGCTGCGCAGCTTCGACCCGGACGCCGACGGCGCCTCGGTACCGGACCCGTACTACGGCGACCGGTCCGACTTCGAGCTCGTACGAGAACAGATCGAGGCCGCGGTCCCGGGTCTGCTGGACTGGGTGCGCGACCGACTGTGACGGCGCGCGCCGGGGCCGTCGATCCGGACATTTCGGTCTGACGCGGCGCTCCCAGTACCGTGGTGGCGTGCGAAGGTTGAGTTTTCTGCTACGTCCGGGCTGGCTGGTACTGGCCGTCGTCGTCGCGGGCTTCGCCTACATGTGCTTCACCGTCCTCGCGCCGTGGCAGCTGGGCAAGAACACCAGCACCGAACATCGCAACGCGCTGATCGAGGCATCCGTCAACGCGGATCCGGTGCCGATCGAGTCGGTGCTGCCCGCGTCCGGACCGATCGCCGCGGACGACGAGTGGCGGCAGGTCACCGCCACCGGCACCTATCTGCCGGACAGCGAGGCACTGGTGCGACTGCGCTCCGTCGAGGGCGACCCGGCCTACGAGGTGCTCACCCCGATGCGCCTGACGTCCGGGCCGGTGATCCTGGTCAACCGCGGGTACGTGCGCCCGGTGCAGGGCACACTGCCGCCGCCCGTCGACCCGGCCCCGGCCGGGGAGGTGACGGTCACCGCCCGGGTCCGCGCCTCGGAGGGCGTCGTCGCCGGCAAGGACCCGATCGTGGAGGACGGGCACACGCAGGTGTACTTCGTCGACGCCGGGCAGGTCGGCGCCGCGGTCGGTCTGCCGCTGGTCGACGGGTGGTTCCAGCTGGCGCAGGACCAGCCGGGCGCGCTGACCCCGATCCCGCTCCCGCAGCTCGACGCGGGACCGTACCTGTCCTACGGGCTGCAGTGGCTGGCGTTCGGGATCATGGCACCGCTCGGGCTGGCGTACTTCGTGCGCGCCGAGCTGCGCGAACGTCGACGCGAACGCGCGGCACTGCGGACCCCGGACGCACCCGCCGAGCCGACGCCTGCCCCGCCGGTCACCCCCGCCGAGGACGCGCCGGCGGACGACGACGTGGTGCTGCCGCGCCGCCGCTTCGGACGGTCAGCGACGACCGAGACCGCGACCCTGACGTCGACGGAGGCCAAGCTCGCCGACCGCTACGGCAAGCGCCGCTGACACCAGCGCCGCACCGGTCTGGACCGCGCCCGACAACCGGGCGACACGACCGATGTCGGCGATCCGCGGCGCCGGTCCGTCACCCAGTTCCGGCCGGTGTTCGACGCCGTGCGGGTACTCGGTGCGGCCACCGAGCCGCACTCCCAACGCACCCGCCATCGAGGCCTCTGCGACCCCGGCGTTCGGGCTCGGGTGGGCCGCCGCGTCCCGGCGCCACGCGCGGATCGCGTCCCGGGGGGCCCCGCCGACGACCGGGGCGGACACCACCGCGAGCACCCCGGTCAGGCGAGCGGGGACCAGGTTCACGACGTCGTCGAGGCGGGCGGCTGCCCACCCGAACCGCAGGTACTTCGGGGAGCGGTATCCGATCATCGCGTCGAGGGTGTTGACGGCGCGGTAGCCGAGGACGCCCGGCGCACCCGCGATCGCCGCCCACACCAGCGGCGCGACCGTCGCGTCGGAGGTGTTCTCGGCGACGGACTCGACGGTGGCCCGTGCGATCCCCGCCGGGTCGAGCGACTTCGGGTCGCGCCCGCACAGCGACGGGACCAGGTCCCGGGCCCCGGCCAGGTCGTCGGCTGCCAGCTCCTCCGCCATCCGCGCCCCGACCCGGGTCAGGGACGTCCCGCCGAGCGCGGTCCACGTCGCCACGGCGACCAACGCCGTCTCCCCCACCCATCCGGCCCGGGAGGCGACGCGCGCCGCGACGGCCGAACCCCCGACGACGGCGCCGACGAGCAGTCCGGTGTGCACCGCGCCCGCGGTCCGCCGGTCACGGTAGGTGGTTCTTTCGAGGGCCGCGGCGGCGCGGCCGAACCCGGCGACGGGATGCAGCCGGACCGGGTCGGCGAGCATGCGGTCGGCCGCGTATCCGAGGAGTAGTCCGGTCGCTCGTGCCGTGCCGCGTCGTCTCACCCGGTAGTTCTACCAATCGGACGACGCGTGACCCGGGGCGGCCGTGTCCCGCCCCGATTACGCCCCGCCGGGTGCGAGGATGCGCGGGAGACAACCCACAGCGAACGGAGTCGACGTCGGTGCCAGCGACCACGGTGAAGGCGGCCCGGAAACGCCTGGCCGATCTCGTCCGCGAGGTCAACGACGACACCGTGGCCGTCGAGATCGTCGGCAAACGCGACAACGCCGTCCTGATCTCGGCCGCGCGCTACACCGCGTTGCAGGAGGCGACGTTCCTGCTCCGGTCGCCCGAGCTGATGGAGAGCCTGCGGCGCGAGGCGGCCCGCGCGTTCCAGGCGGCCACGGCGGAACGCACGTGCCCGGCGTCGAACACGGCAGCGCCGAACAGGGCGGCGTCGACGAAGGCGGCCTCGACGAAGGCGCGCAAGTCGACGCGGAAACGGAAGAAGCGCAAGTAGGCCCCGGCGCGGTCAGTCCTGCGTGGCGGGCCGCGGCGCATCGACCGGGAGGTCGCGGACCCGGCGTGCCGGGTTGCCGGCGTAGAGCCCGTCGGGTTCGCAGTCGCGGGTGACCACCGCGCCGGCGCCGATGATGCAACCCGCCCCGATCGTCACGCCGGGCAGCACGATCGCGCCCGCACCGATCCAGGTGCCGTCCCCGACCGTGATCGGCCGGTGGTACACCCGCCCACCGCGACCGTCGGACGGTCCGATCTCGTGGGTGCTGGTGACGAACTTCGCGCCGTGACCGACGGCGACCTGCCTGCCGAGGGTGATCGGTGCGGTCCCGTCGAACAGCACCCCGCGGTTGACGAAGGTTCCGACGCCCATCCGGATGTCCTTGCCGCCGAAGTGACATCCCGCGTAGATCCCGGCCCCCCACACCTTCGCGCCGCCCGCGAGCAGCAGCAGGATCCGCAGCCACACCGGGACGAAGACCGAGGACTGGATGATCGTGATCAGGCGCACCGCGTCACGATAACCGGGGCAGCTCTACGCTCGATGTCACCGACACCGCAGCATCGCGCCGACCCGATGGAGACCACATGCCGTCCGACCCGATTCCCGTGATGTTCGTCCACGGACTGTGGATGCATGCGAGCGGTTGGCGACCGTGGACGGAGCTCTTCGCGTCCCGCGGCTACATCCCGGTCACACCCGGCTGGCCCGGGGACGGCGAGACGGCGGAGTCGACCCGCGAGAACCCCGACAGGTTGAACGGGGTCGGTATCGGCGACCTCGTGCGGCACCACCGGACCGTCGCGGAGGCGCTGCCGAGCCCGCCGATCGTGGTCGGGCACTCGTTCGGCGGACTGATCGCGCAGCGCCTGCTCGGCGACGGGCTGGTTCGGGGCGCCGTCGCTCTCGCCCCCGCTCAGTTCAAGGGAGTGCTGCGGCTGCCGCTGACGCAGGTGAGGACGGTGCTGCCGATCCTGAGCCGTCCGGGCCTGAGGAAGAGGACGTGGTCCCACACCGCGGACAGCTACCACGACACCTTCGCGAACGCGGTGACGCGGGAGGAGTCGGACCGGATCTTCGAGACGCACACGATTCCCGGTCCGGCGCGGCCGCTGTTCGAGGCGGCCCTGGCGAACATCGCGGTCGGCTCGCCCGCGAAGATCGACACCCGCACCGCGCGCGGCCCGCTGCTGTTGGTGGCGGCGGGCCGCGACCGCACCGTCCCCGAGGCGACGGTGCACTCGCAGTACAACATTCAGCGGCGCAACACCGGGGTCACCGAGTACGCGGTCCTGCCCGACCGCGGACACTCCCTCGCGGCGGACGACGGGTGGCGGGAGGTCGCGGAGCTGGCGCTGGACTTTCTCGACCGGCACGGACTCGCCGCCACCCCGAACGGCTGACGGCGCCGGGCCCGCGCCGAGCGAGGCACAGTCGGGTTCGGCTCGGGACGCTCACGCGGCTGCGCCTTGCGCAGCTCGATCAGGAACACGACGGAGACGGTCAGGTAGACGGCGAGAACGGCGATCGGGGCGAGGACGAGGGTCAGGGCTGCGAGGAGTTTCACAGGTACCTCCGTGAGCAGACGGACGTGTCGTTCGCCGGCAGTTCGCTGCCGGTCGGCATGGACCGAGATCCGCGGGCACCGGCTTCACGGCGCTTACTTCACGGTAGCGACGGACGCGGCGGAACCGGTGAACTGCACATGAACACCACCTGTGACATGCGGCACTTCGACCACGCCGGTCACACCGCCGCGGGTTCCGCGGTGCGGCCGCGGATGGCGAGCGACATCGCGGCCGCGATCGCGCAGAGCCCGCCCGCGACGTAGAACGCTGCGTCGTAACCGCCGACGTGGTCGCGGACCAGTCCGGCGAGGAAGGCCACCAGCCCGGCCCCGATCTGGTGCGAGGCCAGCACCCAGCCGAACACGATCGGAGCGTCGGCACCGAAGTGCTTGCGACACAGCGCGACCGTGGGTGGCACCGTCGCGACCCAGTCGAGGCCGTAGAAGATCACGAACGCGATCATCGGCGGGTGCACCGTCGCCGCGAACAGGATCGGCAGGAACACCAACGAGATGCCGCGCAGCAGGTAGTAGGTGCCGAGCAGCTTGCGGGCGTCGAAGCGGTCGGTGAACCAACCCGACGCCACGGTGCCGACCACGTCGAAGATCCCGATCACCGCGAGCAGGCTCGCCGCCGCGGTCGTGGGCATGCCGTGGTCGTGGGCGGCGGGCACGAAATGGGTCCCGACCAGGCCGTTGGTGCTCGCACCGCAGATCGCGAAGGTGCCGGCGAGCAGCCAGAACACCCGGGTCCGGGCCGCGCCGACCAGCACGGACAGTGCCCGCGTGGCGGCCCCGCCCCGACCGGACGGGGGTGGCGGCGCGGGTTCGGCGTGGTCGGGTGCGGCACCGTACGGCACCGTCCCGACGTCGGACGGCTTGTTGCGCAGGAACAGCAACACCAGCGGCACGACGGCCAGCGCGGAGACCGCCACCGTCAGTGCGACGACCTGCCAGCTGTAGTGCTCGGAGATCATCGCCAGGATCGGCAGGAACACCAACTGCCCGGCGGCGCTGCCCGCCGTCAGGATGCCGGTGACCAGACCGCGGCGGGCGACGAACCAGCGGTCGACGACGGTCGCGACGAATGCGAGGGCCATCGAGCCGGTGCCCAGGCCGACGAGGACACCCCACAGCAGCACCAGCTGCCACTGGGCCGTCATGAACACCGTGAGCCCGCTGCCGGCCGCGACCAGCAGCAGCGCCGCCGTCACGACCTTGCGCATGCCGAACTTCTCCATCAGCGCGGCAGCGAACGGTGAGGTGAGCCCGTAGAGCACCAGGTTGATCGACACGGCGGACGAGATCGCGGCGCGGGACCACCCGAAGTCCTCGTGCAGGGGGTCGATGAGGATCGACGGCGCGGCCCGGAAGCTCGCCGCCCCGACGAGTGCGAGGAACGCGATGGCCGCGACCAGCCAGGCGTAGTGGAGGCGCGGTGGGGTCGACGTTTCGGCGGGGTGCGGCGGCACGAGCTCGGAAGTCACGGGGGCAAGTCTGCGGGATGACGACCCTCCCGAACCAATGGCCAGAAGGACAACATGTGAAAGAATCCGGCCATGCATCGTGTGGTGGTCCTGGCACTGGACGGAGTGGTGCCCTTCGAGCTCGGCATTCCGTCGCGCATCTTCGGGATGGCCGAGAACGCGGCGGGCGAGCGGCTGTACGAGGTGATGACGTGCACCCCGGACGGCGGTCCGGTGCGCACGGAGGCCGACTTCTCGGTGTCGGTCGACCACGGACCGGAACTGTTGGCCAGTGCCGACACGGTGGTGATCCCGGCGACGTACGACCTCGGCTCGACGTACAACGGACACCTCCCCGACCATCTCGGGGAGGTGCTCGCGTTCGTGCGCCCCGACGCCCGCTACGTCGCGATCTGCATCGGGGGCTACGTCCTGGCCGCCGCCGGCCTCCTCGACGGGCTGCGCGCGACCACGCACTGGCGGCACGCCGAGCACTTCCAGCGCACGTATCCACGGGTGCGGGTCGACCCCGACGTGCTGTTCGTCGACGAGGGACAGGTCCTCACCTCCGCCGGGGTCGCCGCGGGCCTCGATCTGTGCCTGCACGTCGTCCGCCGCGATCACGGCGCCGACGTCGCCACCCGCGTCGCGAAACGCTCGGTCGTACCGGCGTGGCGGGACGGCGGTCAGGCGCAGTTCATCGAACGCCCGGTTCCGGCCCATGCCGCGGATTCGACTGCGGCGACCCGCGACTGGGCGCTGCAACGGCTGGACGAACCGTTGCAGCTGTCCCGCCTCGCCCGGCACGCCAACATGAGCGTGCGCACGTTCACCCGCAGGTTCGCCGACGAGGTGGGTACGACACCGGCGAAGTGGCTGATCACGCATCGCGTGGACCGGGCCCGGCAGCTCCTCGAGACCACCGACCTGTCGGTCGACGTCATCGCCGCCGACGTCGGTTTCGGGACCGCCACGTCGCTGCGCCAGCACATGGCCGCGCAGCTCGGCGTGCCGCCGTCCGCGTACCGCAAGACGTTTCGCGGACAACCGGCCGCGGAGGCGACGATCACACCGTGAGCTTGGCCTTGAGCGTCGCGATGGTCTCGGCCGAGAGCCCGAGTCCGTTGGTGAGGTAGTTGTCGAACGTGCCGAAGCTGGTGGTGACCTCGTCGAGTCCGGCCTGGAGGAACTCGGGCGAGACCCCCATCAGCACCCGCATCGCTTCGCCGGCCTGCTCCCCCTGCGCGGCCGCGGTCTTCGTGGCGGTCGCCTCGATCGACTCCTTCGAGTACTCGTTGGTGAGCAGGTAGTTGCTCATCACCGTCGCGTCGTCGACCCCGGCGATCTTCAGCAGCACCGCGCTCGCCCACCCCGTGCGGTCCTTGCCCGCGGTGCAGTGGATGATCTGAGGTCCGTCGGTGGAGGCGATGTCGCCGAGCAGGGTCGCGAACTCGGCGCGCATCGCCGGGTTGCTCACGAACTGCCGATTGGCACCGACGAGGACGGCTGCCGCGCTCTGCGGGGTCGAGAGGTCGACCGTCGACGCGACCGCGCCGTTCGAGGCCGCGCCGGTGATGTCGACGTTCGTGTAGCGCGCGCCGGCCGGAACCCGGTCGGGCGCCTTGCCGATCTCCGCCGCGGTCCGCAGGTCGTAGACCGCCGCGATGTCGAGGGAATCCAGCGTCGTGGCATCGGCATCGCTCGGCGTCAGCGCATTGGCCCGATAGACGACACCCGCCCGGACCCGGTGCCCGTCGGACGTGACGTATCCGCCGTCCGGACCGGCGAGGTCACGAAAGTTGTTGACGGACGAGAGCCTCGGCGTCGGCGCAGCGACCGACGCCACCGCCTGCGTCGCCGCGACCGACGAGGTCGCTACGGTGTCGTCGGTCGTCGACTGACCGCATCCGGCGAGGGCGAGCGCCATCGCCGCGACGACACCGACAGTTGCGAAACTGGACTTCAACGGTTCTCCTTCATGATTCTTAGTTGGGCTATGAATGCTGTGCCTCGAAAGTGGCCCAACTGCAAAGCACCGGAGAACGGCCGATGGCCGATTCGCTTACGACGGTGAACATTTCCCTACATCCGCCGCATCACCCCGGGTCCGGATCCTGCCCGAGGCGGTCCAACAGGTCGACGGCCGCGCGGGCGTAGTCCCCGATCCACCGGTCGTGGATGCGTTTGATCGGCAGGGGCGCCAGCGCGAGGCGCCGCTCCCGTCCGACCTTGCGCCCGGTCACCAACTCGGCCCGTTCGAGGACCTTGAGGTGCTGGAGGACGGTGGTGCGATCGAGGTCGGGAAACCGGGCGCACAGCTCGCCGGTGTTGCACGGCGCCTCCTTGAGTACGTCGAGCATGCGCCGACGTGTCGCCGACGCGAGCGCTTTGAACACCCGGTCGTCGTTCGCGTCCTCGCCACCGTCCACCGACATGTTGTAAAATTACAACATGTCTGATTCGAGCGCACTCACCACACTGAGCTTCACCGTGTCCGGTCACGTGTCCCGGCCCTGCGCCGAGGTGTACGAGGCGGTCGCCGACCCCGAGCAGTTGTCGAAGTACTTCACCACCGGCGGCGCCCGTGGACGTCTCGAGGCGGACACCGAGGTCACCTGGGACTTCGCCGACTTCCCCGGCGCCTTCCCCGTCGCCGTCGTCGCGGCCGAACCGCCCCGCCGCATCGTCATCGAGTGGGACGGGACCGCCACCACCTCCGAGTCCGGGAAGACGACCACGACGTTCGAGTTCGAACCCGTCGACGACGACACCCGCACCCTGGTGACGATCACCGAATCGTCCTGGCAACCAACGGAAGAGGGCGCGAAGAACGCATTCGGCAACTGCATGGGCTGGACCGGAATGCTCGCCGCGCTCAAGGTGTGGGTCGAGCACGGCATCAACCTGCGCGACGGCTTCTACAAGTGAGCCGCACACGAGCAAAGCCGCGTCACCGATATCGGTGACGCGGCATGGCGGTGGGCGCGGAGGGTTTCGAACCCCCGACCGCTGGTGTGTAAAACCAGAGCTCTACCACTGAGCTACACGCCCGGAACCGGCGAACGCAGTCGTGCCGTTCGCCGGATCGCACTCAGGAATCTAGCGCGGCGAGCGCTTTCTCCCAAGCCGCCTGGTCACGGGCCTCTCCGGGGCCGTTCATCTCGGCGAACCGGATGATGCCGCCCTTGTCGACGACGAAGGTGCCGCGGTTGGGGTAGCCGGCCTTCTCGTTGAACACCTCGTACGCCTGCGTCACGGCGCCGTGCGGCCAGAAGTCGGAGAGCAGCGGGAAGGTGTAGCCCTGTTCGGCCGACCAGATCTTGTGGGTCGGAGGCGGACCGACGGAGATCGCGACGACGGCGGTGTCGTCGTTCTCGAAGGTCGGCAGGGTGTCCCGGACGCGACACAACTCGCCCTGGCAGGTACCGGTGAACGCCAGCGGATAGAACACGATCAGGACGTTCTTCTTCCCCCGGTAGTCCGCGAGGGACACTTCCTGGTTGTTCTGGTCCCTGAGCGTGAAGTCGGGCGCGACGGTGCCCACGGCCAACGGCATGACGACCTCCTGGGTCTCGATGGTGGGGAGCCGGTCAGCGCTTCGCGGGACGGGCCTTCGGCTGCACCAGCCGGCTTCCGGACCAGGATCCCAGATTGGCGGCGGAGGTCTGCGTCAGGCCCGCTGTCGGGGCCGATTCGGCGATCTCGCTGGGTTCGACGTGCCCGGGCTGGCCGGTCTTCGGTGTGAGCACCCAGACGAACCCGTCGTCGGCGAGGGGCCCGATGGCGTCCATCAACGCGTCGACGAGATCGCCGTCGCCGTCCCGCCACCACAGCAGGACCACGTCGATCACCTCGTCGGAGTCCTCGTCCAGCAGTTCGCCGCCGATGATGTCCTCGACGGCGGCTCTCAGGTCGTCGTCGGTGTCCTCGTCCCAGCCCAGTTCCTGCACAGCCATGTCTTGGGTGATGCCCAGTTTCTGGATGTAGTTCTGGGCGTCGGCCGCGGCGACCACGGTGGTGTCCTCCTCATATGTTCGGGCTGTAACCTCCAGCACCCGATCGGTGTTGATCGGTAGTGAAAGCGAACATGGTCGACGCCTTCCGCGCAAGCGGACCGGGCCGAATTGCGTGAACAAATATTCGGACGCCCGACGAACGAACCTCGGGTACACCCCGGCCGACCTGGTTTGGCAGGATTAGCAATGGATCACCATCATTAACAAACCACGCCGCCGTCACACTTGGGGGCGTGGATGGATAGGGCGCCACACCGAGCGTCCACCGCGATGAGGAGCAAATGTTGTCCGAGCAGACCCAGGACCCGGTATCGCCTCTTACGCCGAGTCCCGCACCCGGATCCGACGGCCGCGTGCGAGTGATTCGTGAGGGTGTCGCGTCCTACCTTCCCGACATCGATCCCGACGAGACCGGCGAGTGGATCGAGAGCTTCGACGATCTGTTGGAGCGGTCGGGTCCCGCTCGCGCGCGCTACCTGATGTTGCGCCTACTCGAGCGCGCCGGCGAGAACCACGTCTCCATCCCGGCCCTGACTTCCACCGACTTCGTCAACACCATCCCCACCGAGAACGAACCCTGGTTCCCCGGTGACGAGGAGGTCGAGCGCCGCTACCGCGCCTGGATCCGGTGGAACGCCGCGATCATGGTGCACCGCGCCCAGCGTCCCGGAGTCGGCGTCGGCGGCCACATCTCGACGTACGCGTCGTCGGCCGCGCTGTACGAGGTCGGCTTCAACCACTTCTTCCGAGGCAAGGACCACCCCGGCGGCGGCGACCACATCTTCGTCCAGGGCCACGCCTCGCCCGGCATCTACGCGCGCGCGTTCCTGGAGGGCCGTATCCCGGCCGAGCAGATGGACGGGTTCCGCCAGGAGGCCAGCCACGCCGCGGGCGGACTGCCCTCCTACCCGCATCCGCGCCTGCTGCCCGACTTCTGGGAGTTCCCCACGGTGTCGATGGGCCTCGGCCCGATGAACGCGATCTACCAGGCCCGGTTCAACCACTACCTGAACGACCGCGGCATCAAGGACACCACGCAGCAGCACGTGTGGGCGTTCCTCGGCGACGGCGAGATGGACGAGCCGGAGTCGCGTGGCCTCGCGCACGTCGCCGCGACCGAGGGCCTCGACAACCTGACGTTCGTCGTCAACTGCAACCTGCAGCGCCTCGACGGCCCGGTCCGCGGCAACGGCAAGATCATCCAGGAGCTGGAGTCGTTCTTCCGCGGCGCCGGCTGGAACGTCATCAAGGTCGTCTGGGGTCGCGAGTGGGACTCCCTGCTGCACGCCGACAAGGACGGCGCGCTGGTGAACCTGATGAACGTCACGCCGGACGGCGACTACCAGACCTACAAGGCCAACGACGGCGGCTACGTCCGTGAGCACTTCTTCGGACGCGACCCGCGCACCAAGGAACTGGTCAAGGACCTGAGCGACCAGGAGATCTGGAATCTCAAGCGCGGCGGCCACGACTACCGCAAGATCCACGCCGCGTACGCGGCCGCGATGGCGCACAAGGGCCAGCCGACGGTCATCCTGGCGCACACCATCAAGGGCTACACCCTCGGCAAGCACTTCGAGGGCCGCAATGCCACGCACCAGATGAAGAAGCTGACGCTCGACGACCTGAAGGCGTTCCGCGACCTGCAGCGGATCCCGATCTCCGACGCCGAGCTCGAGAAGGATCCGTACCTGCCGCCGTACTACCACCCCGGGCCGGATGCTCCGGAGATCCAGTACATGCTCGAGCGGCGCAAGTCCCTCGGCGGGTTCCTGCCGTCCCGCCGCACCGACGCGGCGCCGCTGCCCGTGCCGGACATCTCCGCACTCGACGCGATCCGCAAGGGTTCCGGCAAGCAGGAGGTCGCGACGACGATGGCGCTGGTCCGTGTCATCAAGGAACTGTTGCGCGACAAGGAGATCGGCAAGCGCATCGTGCCGATCATTCCCGACGAGGCCCGCACCTTCGGTATGGACTCGTGGTTCCCGTCGCTGAAGATCTACAACCGCAACGGGCAGCTGTACACCTCCGTCGACGCCGAACTGATGTTGGCGTACAAGGAGTCCAGCGTCGGCCAGATCCTGCACGAGGGCATCAACGAGGCCGGATCGACGGCTTCGTTCACCGCGGTCGGCTCCTCCTACGCGACGCACGGCGAGCCGATGATCCCGCTGTACATCTTCTACTCGATGTTCGGGTTCCAGCGGACCGGCGACGGACTGTGGGCGGCCGCGGACCAGATGTCGCGCGGCTTCGTCCTGGGCGCCACCGCCGGCCGCACCACGCTCACCGGTGAGGGCCTGCAGCACGCGGACGGCCACTCGCTGCTGCTCGCGTCGACGAACCCGGCCGCAGTCACCTACGACCCGGCGTTCTCCTACGAGATCGCGCACATCGTTCGTGACGGCATCCGCCGGATGTACGGCGGTACGGAAGGCGTGGCCGGTTTCGGTGGCGAGAACGTCTTCTACTACCTGACCATCTACAACGAGCCGTACGTGCAGCCGGCGGAGCCGGAGAACCTCGACGTCGAGGGCCTGCTCAAGGGCATCTACCTGTACCACCGCGGCACCGGAACGGGCCCGAAGGCCCAGATCCTGGTGTCGGGTGTCGCGATGCCCGAGGGCCTGCGTGCCGCGCAGCTCCTCGCCGACGACTGGGGCGTCTCCGCCGACGTCTGGTCGGTCACCTCGTGGGGCGAGCTGCGCCGCGAGGGCATCGAGTGCGACCGGGATGCACTGCACAACCCGGACGCACCGGCACGGCGGCCGTACGTGGCAACGGCACTGTCCAGTGCGGTGGGTCCGTTCGTCGCGGCCTCCGACTGGATGCGCGCCGTCCCGGACCAGATCCGGCAGTGGGTGCCCGGCGACTACACCACCCTCGGCACCGACGGGTTCGGGTTCTCCGACACCCGTACGGCGGCGCGGCGGTACTTCAACGTCGACGCCGAGTCGATCGCGGTGGCGGTCCTGGCCGGCCTCGCCCGGGAGGGGTCGATCGCGCACAACGCTCCGTCCGCAGCGGCCCGTCAGTACCGGATCGACGACGTGTTCGCCGCTCCGACCTCGATGAAGGACCCGGGCAGCGCGTAGCGACGTCGACACCGCCCCCGAACGCCCCGGCACCGACACGGTGCCGGGGCGTTCGGCCGCCGGTGCGCGTCACGGTCGTGGTCCACGTGGCGGCGGCGACGGTGGCGTAGGTTTCGAAGTCGTGGGGTTTGGAAGCCATGGGTGAACACCAGTCGCGGGAGCCGGACGTCGGCACCGGCACATCACGGGACGACGACGCGGCGCCGGCCCCGGCGCGCACGCCGGTCGCCCGCACACCGGTCACCGCGCCGCCGTTCGCGCGCAGGCGCGATCCCCGCGCGCCGCTGCCGGACGCGCTGCTGCGCCGCGTCAAGCAGTTCTCGGGACGGCTCTCGACGGAGGCGGTCGCCTCGATGCAGACCCAGTTGCCGTTCTTCGCCGACCTCGACGCGGACCAGCGGGCCAGTGTGCAGTTGCTGGTGCAGACGGCGGTCGTGAACTTCCTCGAGTGGCTGCAGAATCCCGCCGACAACGACATCCGGTTCAGCCTGGACGCCTTCCAGGTGATCCCCCAGGACCTGGCCCGGCGCCTGACGCTGCGGCAGACCGTCGACATGGTCCGGGTCGCGATGGAGTTCTTCGAACAGTGGCTGCCCGCCCTGGCCCGCAACGACCAACAGCTGATCGCGCTCACCGAGGCCGTGCTGCGGTACGGGCGGGAGCTCGGCTTCACCGCGGCGTCCGTGTACGCGAGTGCCGCCGAGTCCCGCGGCGCGTGGGACACCCGCCTGGAGGCTCTGGTCGTCGACGCCGTCGTCCGCGGCGACACCGGCCCCGACATGCTCTCGCGCGCCGCGACGCTGAACTGGGACGCCAACGCCCCGGCCACGGTGCTGGTCGGGACGCCTCCCCCGGACCAGGGCGTGTCGGTGGTCGGCACGGTGCACACGGTCGCGCAGCGCCACAATCGCGCGGCCCTCGCGGTGGTACAGGGTTCACGGCTGGTGGCGGTCGTCTCCGGCGACATCAAGCCGGCGCCGGAGAACCGTCCGTTCCTGGGTGATCTGCTCGCCACCTTCTCCCCCGGCCCGGTCGTGATCGGCCCGACCACGGGCACGTTGGGTGCCGCCCATTTCAGTGCGGTGGAGGCACTGGCCGGCATGGACGCGGTCGCGGGCTGGCGCGGCGCTCCGCGGCCGGTGCACGCGGGCGAACTTCTTCCCGAGCGCGCCCTGCTCGGCGACCGGGCTGCGCTCGAGGCGCTCAACGAGCACCTGGTGCGGCCGTTGCAGGCCGCCGGATCGGCGTTGGCGGACACCCTCGACGCCTACCTCGACTGCGGCGCAGCAGTCGAGACATGTGCGCGTCAACTGTTCGTCCATCCAAATACCGTCCGATACCGCCTCAAGAAGATTGCGGAGATCACACGGCGGGATCCGACAAACCCGAGGGACGCGTACGTACTCCGAATCGCCGCAACGGTGGGCAGGCTGACTCAAACGCATCACGAACCGGTAAATCCCATCACTTCAGTCACATCCGGAACAGTTCGTCGGATCGACCTGTAACGGACATACGTTCAAGTACGATGCTCCATCGCGACTAGCGTTTTTGTTGAAACCCTCCAAAACACTTGTCGAAGGTTCATCGCCAACAACACCCCATGAGATCGAGAGGACGGTGTTCCCTTATTCCTGTGATTGCGTTGCTCGCCCCCGGTCAGGGTTCCCAAACCCCCGGCATGCTCAGCCCCTGGCTCGAGCTGCCGGGCACAGCCGACCGCCTCGCCATCTGGTCCAAGGCCGCCGGCCTCGACCTCGCTCGGCTCGGTACCACCGCGACCGCGGAGGAGATCACCGACACGGCGGTCACCCAGCCGCTCGTCGTGGCTGCCGCCCTGCTGGCGTTCGAGGAGCTCGACCGCCGCGGTCAGGTTCCGGCGGACCTCGTCGTCGCCGGACATTCGGTCGGTGAACTCGCGGCCGCGGCCATCGCCGGCATCATCTCGGCGGACGACGCCGTCGCGCTCGCCGCGCTGCGCGGCTCCGCCATGGCGAAGGCTTGCGCCCTCGAACCGACCGGCATGTCCGCCGTCCTCGGCGGCGACGAGACGGCGGTCCTCGAGCGTCTCGCCGCGCTCGACCTCGAGCCGGCCAACCGCAATGCGGCCGGTCAGATCGTCGCCGCGGGCCAGCTCGACCGGCTCGAGGAACTGGCTGCCACCCCGCCGGAGAAGGCCCGCGTCCGCGCCCTTCCCGTCGCCGGCGCCTTCCACACCCGGTTCATGGCTCCCGCGCAGGACGCGGTCACCGAGGCGGCGGCGCGGATCGCGCCGCAGGACCCCACCCGCACCCTGCTGTCCAACGCCGACGGCCGGCCGGTCACGAGCGGCCAGGATGCACTCGACAAGCTCGCCGCCCAGGTCACCCGCCCCGTCCGGTGGGATCTGTGCAGCGGACACCTCCGTGACGCCGCGGTCTCCGCGGTCGTCGAACTCCCCCCGGCCGGGACGCTGGTCGGCATCGCGAAGCGCGAGATGAAGGGCACACCGACCCTCGCGCTCAAGACCCCGGGCGACCTCGACGGAGTCGCCGGACTCGGCTGAACCGGACGCGCACCGGCACCGTTCTTCCCGACAGGGACCCCCACACTTGCAGGAGCCGACCGACGTCCGCGTCGTCGAATGCAGGACCAACAGGTAACACCAAACACGAAGGGAGCCACCCAGTGGCCAACAGCCAGGAAACGATCATCGCCGGTCTCGCGGAGATCATCGAAGAGGTCACCGGCATCGAGCCGTCCGAGGTGACCATCGAAAAGTCCTTCGTCGACGACCTCGACATCGACTCGCTCTCCATGGTCGAGATCGCCGTCCAGACCGAGGACAAGTACGGCGTGAAGATCCCGGACGAGGATCTCGCGAGCCTGCGCACCGTCGGTGACGCCGTCACGTACATCCAGAAGCTCGAGGCCGAGGGCGTCCAGACCGGCTCCGCCGACAGCGAGTGAGCCCCGACGTGTCCTCCACCTCTCCCCGGACGTTGCCCAACGTCGTCGTCACCAGCCTTGCTGCTACGACGTCACTCGCTGGTGACGTGGATGCCACGTGGAAGTCCCTGCTCGCCGGTGAGAGCGGTATCGACACCCTGACCGGCTTCGTCGACGAGTTCGACCTCCCGGTCCGGATCGGCGGCAAGCTCAAGGTCAGCCCCGACGAGGGGCTTTCCCGCGTCGAGGTCCGGCGGATGAGCTTCGCCGAGCGCGTCGCGCTGACCCTGGGCCGCGCCGCATGGCAGAACGCGGGCAGCCCGGAGGTCGACAACGACCGCCTCGGTGTCGTGATCGGCACCGGCCTCGGCGGCGGTGAGGCACTGATCGACTCGGTCGACAAGCTGCGCGAAGGCGGTTACCGGAAGGTGTCCCCGTTCGCCGTGCAGATGGTGATGCCGAACGGGCCGGCCGCGACGGTCGGTCTCGAGTACGGTGCCCGCGCCGGCGTGATCACCCCCGTCTCCGCCTGTTCGTCGGGTTCGGAGGCGATCGCCCATGCGTACCGGATGATCGCGCTCGGTGACGCCGACATGGTGATCACGGGTGGTGTCGAGGGACAGCTCGACGCCGTCGCGACGGCCAGCTTCGCGATGATGCGCGCGCTGAGCACGCGCAACGACGACCCGAAGGGGGCGTCGCGGCCGTTCGACAAGGATCGCGACGGATTCGTGTTCGGCGAGGCCGGCGCGATGATGATCCTCGAAACCGAGGAGCACGCGAAGGCACGCGGTGCCACCATCCACGCACGGCTGCTGGGTGCCGGCATCACCTCGGACGGGTATCACATCGTGGCTCCGCACCCCCAGGGCACCGGAGCGGCGCGGGCGATGACCCGCGCCATCCAGTCCGCGGGACTGTCGAAGTCCGACATCTCGTTCGTGAACGCGCACGCGACCGCCACGCCGATCGGCGACACCGCCGAGGCGCTGGCCATCAACGCCGCGGTCGGCAACCACGCCGCCGTGTACGCGCCGAAGTCCGCGCTCGGGCACTCGATCGGCGCCGTCGGTGCGCTCGAGGCAGTGCTCACGGTCCTGAGTGTGCGTGACGGGGTCATTCCCCCCACGCTCAATCTCGAGAACCAGGATCCAGAGATCGACCTGGACGTCGTCAAGGGTGAAGCCCGTTACGGCCAGATCGATTTCGCCATCAACAACTCGTTCGGGTTCGGTGGGCACAACGTTGCGCTCGCCTTCGGCCGCGCCTGACGGGTCGGCTCGAAGTTCGACGGTGAGGGGTCCGGAAGAGTCCAGGGCCCCTCACCCACCGCCCATAGTCTGCGGCTCGAAGTGGAGGAAGACCGGCGATGACGATTGTTGATCCGATCACCAGACCCGATACGCAGCTCGATCCCCGCGATCCCCTGGCCCGCCTCGAGAAACTGTTCGACGCCGGCACCACCACGCCCCTGCATCCCCGAGACAAGTCCGGCGTCCTCGCCGCGTCCGGCGAGATCGACGGCGTCCGCACCATTGCCTACTGCTCCGACGCGACCGTGATGGGCGGCGCCATGGGAGTGGAGGGCTGCACGCACATCGTCGCGGCGATCGACACCGCGATCGCCGATCGGGTTCCGATCGTCGGCGTGTGGCATTCGGGCGGGGCCCGGCTGGCGGAGGGCGTCGAAGCCCTGCACGCCGTCGGCCTCGTGTTCGAGGCCATGGTCCGCGCGTCCGGCCTGATCCCCCAGATTTCCGTCGTCCTCGGCTTCGCGGCCGGCGGCGCCGCCTACGGCCCCGCGTTGACCGATGTCGTGATCATGGCGCCGGAGGGCCGGGTGTTCGTCACCGGTCCCGACGTGGTCCGTTCGGTGACCGGCGAGCAGGTCGACATGGAGTCCCTCGGCGGCCCCGCGACCCACACCAAGAAGTCCGGTGTCGCACACATCGCCGCGCACGACGAGCTCGACGCCTTGCACCGGGCGCGGCGGCTGGTGTCGATGATCGCCGACCAGGGTGAGTTCGACCTGGACGTCGCACGCCGCGGCGACACCGACCTGCGCGCCCTGATGCCTGAGTCGGCCAAGCGCGCCTACGACGTCCGCCCGATCGTGCACGAGCTGCTCGACAACGTCGACGGCGAATCCACTCTCGAAGAGCTGCAAGGCAACTGGGCCCGCAGCATCGTCACCGGCATCGGCCGGCTCGGCGGCCGCACCGTCGGGGTGATCGCGAACAACCCGTTGCGGCTCGGCGGCTGCCTGAACTCGGAGAGCGCCGAGAAGGCGGCCCGCTTCGTGCGGATGTGCAACGCGTTCGGTATCCCGCTGGTCGTCGTCGTCGACGTGCCCGGGTACCTGCCCGGTGTCAGCCAGGAATGGGAGGGGGTGGTGCGACGCGGCGCGAAGCTGCTGCACGCCTTCGCCGAGGCGACGGTCCCCCGCGTCACCCTGGTGACCCGCAAGATCTACGGCGGCGCCTACATCGCGATGAACTCGCGCGCGCTCGGCGCCACCGCCGTCTTCGCGTGGCCGGAAGCCGAGGTCGCCGTGATGGGCGCGAAGGCCGCCGTCGGCATCCTGCACAAGCGGGCCCTCGCCGCGGCCCCCGAGGAGGAGCGGGAGGCCATGCACGACCGGCTCGCCGCCGAACACGAGGCGATCGCCGGCGGCGTCGGTCGCGCCATCTCCATCGGTGTGGTCGACGAGATCATCGACCCGGCGCACACGCGCAGCCTGCTCACCGCCGCCCTCGCGGCAGCCCCGGCGCGGCGCGGGCAGCACAAGAACATTCCGCTGTGAACTGACGCCGACGGCAGCACGAGAAGAGCCCCCGACCTGCAGGTCGGGGGCTCTTCCGTTGCCGGTGGAGTTCACCGGCGGTGCGGCGTCAGACTGCGCGGACGTCAGTCGCCTGCGGGCCCTTGGCGCCCTGGGACACCTCGAACTCGACGCGCTGGTTCTCTTCGAGGTTCTTGAAGCCGGAACCGGAGATCTCGGAGTAGTGGACGAACACGTCCGGTCCCCCGTTCTCCTGCGCGATGAAGCCGAAGCCCTTCTCCGCGTTGAACCACTTGACTGTTCCCTGTGCCATCGAAACTCCCTTTCAGGGCTGGCCGGACCACGCTGTGTGGACCGGGGCCGGTTTCAAGACGCAACGCGACGTCTCCAGACCACTGAAATCCAGGGAACCTGAAGGGCTGCACGGCGCCCGCAACACTGTTTCCTTGCGAGCGTGCAGATTGGTACACAAACACACAAAAACTTACGGCCGTCTCTTCCAACGCACCGACCGCCCGAATGATTCCCGCCCGCGCGACGAGGGTCACGGCCGCGCGAAGGTGACGGACCCGAGAACGATCACGGCTCCATCGTGGACTACCCGACGTTGCGGTGCAGCCAGGTCACCTCGGCGCCCTCACCGCCGAGCCGGTACGGCTCGAGTTCCGCGTCCCACGCGGAGCCGAGGGCGTGTTCGAGTTCCCCCGCGAGGGAAGCGGATCCGCCGTGCTCGGCGATCAGCGCACGCAACCGCATCTCGCCGAGGATGACATCGCCGTTCGCGCTCATCGACCCGTGCCACAGCCCGAGTCCCGGCGCGTGGCAGTAGCGTTCCCCGTCGACGCCGTCGCTGGGGTCCTCGGTGACCTCGAACCGCAGCATCGGCCAGGCCCGCAGCGCGTTGACCAGGCGGGCGCCGGTACCGACCCGTCCCACCCAGTCGGTGCTCGCGCGCAGCTGACCCGGCGATGCGGGTTGCGAGGTCCACTTGAGGTTCGCCTTGCAGTCGAGGGTGGCCGCCAGTGCCCACTCGATGTGCGGGCAGAGCGCTGCTGGCGACGAGTGCACGTGAAGCACACCGCTCGTCGCATCGGCGAACTGATTCAATGCGCGCACAAGGCACCTCCACCTTCGACGAGGGTCGTCTTCCCCAACGGCCTCTGCCGACACGCACCTTGCTTCGCGGTAACAGTGTGCCCCGAGTGCACGGTGATGCGCCAGTTGTAGGAGAGGTTCTCTGGTCAGCGGCCCCCGAACTCGGCCAGAACCCCGTCGCTGAGCGGCGGCCACGCCTGCTTGGCCCAGTCGCCGAAGTCGCGGTCGGCCAGTGCCGCGCACGCGAGTTCGCGGGCGGGATCGACCCAGAGGAAGGTGCCCGACTGGCCGAAGTGGCCGTAGGTGGCGGCGGAGTTCGACGACCCGGTCCAGTGCGGCGACTTCGTCCCCTTGATCTCGAATCCCAGCCCCCAGTCGTTGGGACGCTGCCGGCCGTATCCGGGCAGCAGGCCGTCGAGACCGGGGTACTGCACGGTCGTCGCGTCGGCCAGGGTTTCCGACGACAGCAGCCGTGGCCGCAGCAGCTCGGCGGC
This sequence comes from Rhodococcus sp. NPDC003318, assembly GCF_042879035.1. Classification (NCBI taxonomy): domain Bacteria; kingdom Bacillati; phylum Actinomycetota; class Actinomycetes; order Mycobacteriales; family Nocardiaceae; genus Rhodococcus; species Rhodococcus sp. NPDC003318. Next base: position 23,304 of record NZ_JBIAOU010000025.1, read on the forward strand.
GAACAGTGCAAGGTCGGCGACCGTGGACCGGGCGCCGTGGCCCGCGGGGCCGGCCAGGACCGTGTCGGCCATGCCGAGGGGCTCGAACACCGCCTGGCGCAGGTAGTCCGGGAAATCGATACCCGACTCGGACCCCACGAGATCGGCGAGCACCTCGAATCCGGCACTCGAGTAGATCCGCTTGGTGCCCGGCTCGGCCTGCACCGTGTGGTCGGCGAACGCGATCCCGGACGCGTGGGCCAGCAGGTGCCGCACCGTCGCGCCGGGCGGGCCCGCCGGCCGGTCCAGCTCGACCGCGCCCTCCTCGACCGCGACCAGCACCCCGTATGCGACGAGCGGCTTGGTCACCGACGCCAACGCGAACACCCGACCCTGCTCACCGGCGGCGCCGAGCGTGCCGTCCGGGCCGATCACCACGGCGGCGGAGTTGTCGACAGGCCAGTGGGCGATCGCATCGAGACTGTGCACCGGAACAGCCTACGAGACCGTGCCCCCGGTCGACCCGGCCAGGCCGGGCCATCCGAACGGGAGGCCCGGCCCGCGGGAGGTCGCGCTGTCAGCGATCGGCGTCGGTGTAGCGGATGATGCCGCGAATGTTCTTGCCGTCGAGCATGTCCTGGTAGCCGTCGTTGATCTGCCCGAGGCTGTAGGTGGTGGTGATCATGTCCTGCAGGTTCAGCTGGCCCGACGTGTAGAGGTCGAGCAGCATCGGGATCTCGTGCCGCGGGTTGGACCCACCGAAGACGTTGCCCTTGAGGGTTTTCTGCAGCATGGCGAACAGGAAGAGGTTCATCTTCACGTCCATGTCGGACATCCTGCCCATCGAGGTGACCACGCAGGTGCCACCCTTCGCGGTGAGCGTCAGCGCGGGATCGATCACGGCGCCGTCCATCTCGCCCATCGTCAGGATCACCTTGTCGGCCATCGTTCCCCTCGTCAGCTCCATGACCGGGACGATGGCCTCCTCGAGGCTCGCGTAGGCGTGCGTGGCACCGAACTTGAGTGCCTGCTCGCGCTTGAAGGCGACGGGGTCGATCGCGATGACGTGACGTGCACCCGAGACGACGGCGCCCTGCAGCGCGGCGGTCCCGACGCCCCCGACGCCGACGATCGCGACGGTGTCACCGGCCCGGACCTGGGCCACGTTGGTCGACGAACCCCAGCCGGTGGTGACCCCGCAGCCGACGAGGGCGGCGACCTCGAACGGGATCGACTCGTCGATCCTGACCGCGGAGGTCTCGTGCACGGTCATGTACGGGGAGAAGGTTCCGAGCAGGCACATCGGTATGACGTTCTCGCCGGCCGCGGTCTGGATGCGGAACGAGCCGTCCGAGATGGATTCGCCGGTGAGCAGTCCCATGCCGAGGTCGCACAGGTTCTGGTGCCCCTGGGAACACGGGTCGCAGACGCCGCAGGACGGGATGAACGACAGGACGACGTGATCCCCCTCCTTCAGGGTCTTCACGCCGGGACCGACCTTGGTGACGACACCGGCGCCCTCGTGGCCGCCCATCACCGGGTAGGACGGCATCGGCGTTGCGCCCGTGACGATGTGGTGGTCGGAATGGCACATGCCGGCGACCTCCATCCGGATCTGGACCTCGCCGCCGCGGGGATCGCCGATCTCGATCTCCTCGATCGACCAGGGCTCGTTGATTCCCCGCAGGAGCGCGCCTTTTGTCTTCATCAGGTTCCGGCCTTTCGTCCGCGTCGACATCCCGTGATCGGGGTGACCCTGATCACAAGCGCACACGATAACCGCAACGGTTCCGATGTGTAACACGTTCTAGAAAGAATTTCGTAACATGCCCTAACGGAGAGACGAAGATGCAGGCGAAGGCCGGTTACCGGCCCTACCGATCACCGGACGGACCGGTCATCCGCGGACATCGTGCAGATGGTGCACCGGATCGTGGAGGAAGTACACCGCGAGCGTGCGCACCGTGAACACCGAGCCGTCACTGCGGACACCACGCCGGCCGAGAGCCTCGACAGGGACGGCCGCGAACGCATCGGCAACCTCCCCCGCCGCCGCGGTCAGCTGGTCCGCCACGACGGCCGGGTCCTGCTGCCCGTACCTCTGCTCGACGGCGGTGGCGTCCTGGTCCCAGTTCGGGAAGGCCGGGTCGTCGCGGTCGAGCATCAGCCGCAACCGCTCACGGAAGATCCGGAACACGTCGCGCACGTGCGCGGCGTACTCCAGCGCCGACCAGGCGCTCTCGTCGGGACGCACCGCGACGTCCGGCCGCGCCAGGACCGCCGGTCACCGCGCGGCATTGGCTCGGGTCAGCTCCGGAACGTCCGCGAACTCGACCGCCGCCGGGTCGAAACCGCATTCGGGGCACCGCCGTTCGACTACCCATGTCCAGTTCTTGGTGTCGGGGCTGATCGCCATGCGACCACCCTACGCACGTGGGCACGATGCGGGCAGGAGCGACTCGAGCCCCACACCCGGAGTTCCGGACGAGGGGCCTGATCTGCGATTCGGATGTGGGGCGGGCGGGGCTCGAACCCGCGACCAATGGATTATGAGTCCACGGCTCTAACCGACTGAGCTACCGCCCCGTCCGCCCGCTGACGGGCGCACCGAATGGTACCGGTGCGCCCCCGACATGTCCGCAGCGGGCGGACGTTCGTGGTGCGCCCTGCAACACCAGCGGCGCCTACGGCATCGCCAGGAAGAGCAGGACAGCCGACATCACCACCGTGACCGCGGCCAACATGGCAAGGACGAACCTCGCGCGCATCACCCGATCGTCCGCATCACGCGGCGCGAGCAGATGCGTACTCGACAGAGTTCGCGAATTCATCATCTCTCCCCTTGTCGGTGGTCGACAATGCGAGCGTTCCACCCTCGACGCGGCGGCAACAGGGCCGAAGGTCCCTGTCGCGTCGGGCCCGGCGATGATCGCCCCCGACCGGGCTCCGGCACGGAGCCGTGAACGACGACGGCCCCCGACCTGCGTACACAGGTCGGGGACCGTCGCGTCCCACGGGCGCTGCAACGAAAAAGGCCCCGCCACCAGCACTGGGCTGGTGGCGGGGCCTTCGCGGCTCCCCCGGCTGGACTCGAACCAGCAACCGTCCGATTAACAGTCGGAAGCTCTGCCAATTGAGCTACAGGGGATTAACCTTCGGCAGCCGCTCGCTCTCGCTTGGCTGCGGAACAGACTTTAACCCATAGACCCACCCTGGTACCAAATCGCCTGCCCATCGGCCCGTCAGGCACACTGTGTCAGGCCGTTCGACAGGAGGGAAAGCAGTTCATGTTGCGCTTGTTGATCGGGGTCGCGGCGGGTTACGTGCTCGGCACGAAGGCCGGCCGGGCCCGCTACGAACAGATCACCCGGACCACGAAGGCGATCGTCGAGAGCCCGGCGACGAAGAAGGCGATCGAGGTGGGCAGGCAGAAGCTGTCCGACAGCCTCAGCCCGCAGCCGAAGCTCGAACCCCTGAAGCCGATCGACGAGAACACGCAGCTATACGTTCCCCGCGACCGCCTGTAGGACCCGAACGCGCTCCTCAGAGGTCCTCGGCGTTGTCCCCCACGGCCTGCTCGAGGAGGCTGCGCCGGTACTGCTCGAGTGCGACGAGGTCGCCGAACAGCGACATGTACTCGTCGGGGCTGTCGGCCTGCGACATCCGCTGCAGGCGCGACTTGAGGTCGGCGACCTGCTGACCCACCCAGACCTCCTGCAGGCGCGCCAGGACCCGCGGAATGTAGTCCGGGACGTCGGCGGCCCGGATCGGTTCGACGGCCAGTTCCGTGACCAGTGACTGCAGGGGGTCGGCCAGTTTCGCAACGGCGTCCATCCACTCGGCGCCGCCGAGTCCGGCGGCCGTCCCGCCCGCGTCGGCCATCGCCTGACGCACCAGCGCGTACGCGGGATGGGTGAACGTCTCCAGGGGCAGCGAGTCGAACACCGACCCGGCGATCGACGGGTACTGCAGCGCCGCTTTGAGCGCGTCCCGCTGCGGCCACAGAGTGGGGTCGCGCGGGTTGGGGCGTGCCGGTCCGGCGGGCGCGGCGGGAGGCTGGGATTCCTCCCGGAACCGGTTGTCCGACTGCGTCTTCCCACGCCGGGACGCGGCGCGACGAGACTCGTCGCGGACCCGCTTGACGACGGCGGAGATGTCGTCCCAGCCGACCCAGCCCGCGAGCTGGCGTGCGTAGTCCTCGCGGAGTGCGGTGTCCTTGATCCGGGCGACCACCGGGACGGTCCGCCGCAGCGCCTCGACCCGGCCCTCCGCGGTTTCCAGGTCATGTTCCGCGAGAAGGGATCTCACGACGAACCGGAACAACGGGACGCGCCGGGCGACGAGGTCGCGCACGGCGGCGTCACCCGACGCCTGCCGCAGCTCGCACGGGTCCATGCCGTCGGGTGCGACCGCGACGTACGTCTGGCCGGCCATCTTCTGGTCACCCTCGAACGCCTTCATCGCGGCCGCCTGCCCCGCCGCGTCGCCGTCGAAGGTGTAGATCACCTCGCCGCGGAAGTAGCTGTCGTCCATCAGGAGTCGGCGCAGCATCGCGAGGTGGTCGTCGCCGAACGCGGTGCCGCAGGCGGCGACGGCGGTGGTGACCCCGGCCAGGTGCATCGCCATCACGTCGGTGTAGCCCTCGACGACGACGGCCTGGTGTCCCTTGGCGATGTCCCGCTTGGCCAGATCGAGACCGAACAGCACCTGGGACTTCTTGTACAGCATGGTTTCCGGGGTGTTGATGTACTTGCCCGGCATGGTGTCGTCGTCGAAGAGCTTGCGGGCGCCGAACCCGATGACGTCGCCGCCGAGGTTGCGGATCGGCCACACCAGGCGTCGTCGGAACCGGTCGATCGGAGTCCCGCGCTTGCCGGGGGTCGCAAGCCCGGCGTCGATGATCTCCTTCGCCTCGAACCCCTGCGTCATCAGGTGTTTGGTCAGGGTGTCCCAGCCGTCGGGCGCGTACCCGCAGCCGAAGGTCAGCGCGGCCTGCCCGTCGAAGTTGCGTTCGGTCAGGTAGTCGCGGGCGGTCTGCGCGTCGGGTTCCCGCAGCCGGGCCGCGTAGAACTGCTGCGCTGCCGCGTTGGCGGCGACGAGACGCGCCCGGGTGCCGCGGTCGCGCTGCACCGACGGCCCGCCGCCCTCGTAGGAGATGGTGTAGTTGATCCGGTCCGCCAGCTGCTCGACCGCCTCGACGAACGAGATGTGTTCGATCTTCTGCAGGAACGAGTAGACGTCGCCGCCCTCCCCGCAGCCGAAGCAGTGGAAGGTGCCGTGGTTGGGGCGGGCGTGGAACGACGGGGACTTCTCGTCGTGGAACGGGCACAGACCCTTCATCGAGTCTCCGCCGCTGTTCTTGAGCGCGACGTACTCCCCCACGATGTCCTCGATGCGGGTGCGCTCCCGAATGGCCGCGATGTCACGTTCAGGGATTCGGCCGGCCACGTCGAACAGTCTAGGGTGTGCCCGCCGCTCCCGATCACCGGCCGCGGGTGCGGGACGAGGACCTAGGATTCGCGGCATGTCCCCCATGCGCAGGTGGCTGCGACGCAGCCTGATCGGTCTGGCCGCGCTCGTCCCGGCCGGCGTCTGCGCGTTCTTCGCGTTCGCGCCCGGCCTGGTCGAGCGCGGCAGGAACAAGGTCGTCGCGGCGGATCTGCCCGAGATCGACGAACCGACCCGCGCTCTGCACGAGAGCCTCCAGATCGCGGACATGCACTCCGACACCCTGATGTGGGACCGCGACCTCCTCGCGCGGTCCTCGCGCGGTCACGTGGACCTACCGCGCCTGCAGGAGGGCAACGTGGCTCTGCAGGTCTTCTCGTCGGTCACGAAGTCGCCGAAGGGTCAGAACTACGACGCCAACTCCGCCGACAGCGACAACATCACGCTGCTGGCCGTCGCGCAGCTGCAGCCGCCGCGTACGTGGAAGTCGCTGCTGGAGCGTTCGCTGCACCACGCGGACAAGCTGACCGTCGCCGCCGCGAACTCGGGCGGGCAGCTACGGCTGGTGCGCACGCGCGGCGACCTCGAATCGCTGCTCGCCGACCGGTCGGCCGGGCGCAGCGTCACCGGGGCGCTGTTCTCGGTCGAGGGACTGCAGAACCTGGAGGGCCGGATCGAGAACGTCGACAGGCTCTTCGACGCAGGGATGCGCATGGCGGGCTTCACGCACTTCTTCGACAACGAGGTCGCCGGCTCGATGCACGGTGAGGTGAAGGGCGGGCTGACCGACTTCGGCCGCGAGGTGTTCGCGGAGATGGAGCGGCGGGGGGTCGTCGTCGACCTCGCCCATGCCAGCCATCCGGCGATGGCGGAGATGCTGGCGCTGGCCACGAAGCCGGTGGTGGCCAGCCACGGTGGCGTGCAGGCCACGTGCAACGTCAACCGCAACCTGACGGACGCCGAGATCCGCGGTGTCGCCGAGACCGGTGGCGTCGTCGGCATCGGGTACTGGGACGCCGCGGTGGGCGAGACGACCCCGGCCGCCGTGGTCGACGCGCTCGAGCACGTCATCGCCGTCGGCGGGCTGGAGACGGCGGCGCTGGGCAGCGACTTCGACGGCGCCACCACCGTCGGCTGGGACACCGGCAGGATCGCGGTGATCACCCAGGAGCTGCGCAACCGGGGGCACGGCGACGACGACATCCGGGCGATCATGGGCGGCAACACCTTGCGGGTGATGGCGCAGGTGCTGCCCAAATAGGTGGCTACGCCAGTGGTGGGGGGGGGGGCGGGGGGGCCCCCCCCCCCGCCCCCCCCCCCCCGCCCCCCCCCCCCCCCCCCCCCCGCGGGCGGGCCCGGCCGCCGCCCCCTGGGGGGCTTTCGGGGGCCCCCCCCGGGGGGGGGTGGGGGGGGGGGGGCCCCCAATTTGGGGGCCCCCCGGGGGGGGCCCCCCCCCCCCGCCCCCCCCCCCCCCCGCCCACCACTGCGGCGGAGCCGCCCTACCCCCAGGACGCCTGGGCGCCGAGGCTCTGCTTGTCGACGCGTTCGAGGCGGCTCTCGGTGTACGAGGCGATCTGGTCGACGATGACCCGCGTCCGGGCCGCGTCGTCGGCGGCGCGCTCCCACGCGGGCAGCAGGATCGGGTCGAGGCAGCTCGGTGCGGTCTGTTCCAGCCACTGTGCGACGCGGTGGATCCGGTCGCGCTGCCGATCCTGCTTGGCCCGGTGCCCGGGGTCGGACATCACGTACCGCAGGGCGACGGTCTTGAGCAGCGCCACCTCGGCGCCGACCACCGGCGGGATCTCCAGGTCGGCCGCGTAGCGCGACAGCGGCGCACCGCCGGCCACCTCGCGGGTGGCGGACACCGCGGCGGTGGCGAACCGGCCGACGAGCTCGCTGGTCAGGTTCTTCAGCGCCACCGACGACGTCAGCGTGCCGTCGTAGCGGCCGACCGCGACGACCACCGGCAGCCGCGACAGCCGTCCCGCCGCCTCGACCAGGTCGTCGACGACCAGCCCGCGGAACTCGGCGGCGCCCATCTCGGCGAGCGCCTTCTGCTCGACCGGGTCGGCGAGCGCACGCAGGTCGATGCGGCCGGCGATCACGCCGTCCTCGACGTCGTGCACCGAATACGCGACGTCGTCCGCCCAGTCCATCACCTGAGCCTCGAGGCAGCGCCGCACCCCCGGGGCACCCTGGCGCACCCAAGCGAGAATCTCCGCGTCGTCGTCGTACGCCCCGAACTTCGCACCGGGAGACGGTCGGGTCCACGGGTACTTGATCGCCGAGTCGAGGGCCGCGCGGGTCAGGTTCAGCCCGACGCTGCGCTCGTCCGGGTCCAGGACCTTCGGTTCCAGGCTGGTGAGGATCCGCAGGTTCTGTGCGTTGCCCTCGAATCCGCCGCAGTCGGCCGCGACCTCGTCGAGGGCCTTCTCGCCGTTGTGCCCGTACGGCGGGTGCCCGATGTCGTGCGCGAGGCCGGCCAGGTCGACGAGGTCGGGATCGCAACCGAGACCGTCCGCGATGCCGCGGCCGATCTGTGCGACCTCGATCGAATGCGTCAACCGGGTGCGTGGGGTGTCGCCGTCCCGCGGCCCGACGACCTGGGTCTTGTCCGCGAGCCGGCGCAGCGCGGCGCTGTGCTGCACCCGCGCCCGGTCCCGGGAGAAGTCGCTGCGCGGCGCGGTGGCACCGGGCAGGCCCGCTCGCTTCGGCCCCTCGGGCACGCGCCGCTCGAGGTCGTGCGCGGTGTACACGGCCGCGGTCACTGGCCGGCCGTGTACGGGAAGTCGGCCGAGAAGTGGGTCAGCTGATACCACAGCAATGCACCTGTCTCCCTCGCGATTCCGTGCAACTGCGACTCCCTCGTGTAGACGGCCGGGCCCTGCCGCGTCGGCGCGGTCCACGCCTCGAGGCCGGCGTCGCGGGCCATGGTGCGGGTCCGCAGCGAATGCCACGGATCACTGACCAGGACCGCGGAGTTCATGCCGTTCTCCCCCATCACCCGGCTCACCCCCTCGATGCTGCGCAGGGTGTCGGAGCCCTCCTCGACCGCGATGATCGACTCCTCCGGAACCCCACGCGAGACCAGGTAGTTCTTGCCCGACGCCGCCTCGGTGTACAGGTCGCCGACCTGTTTGCCGCCGACGGTCACCACGGTCGGGGCCACGCCCTGCTCGAACAGTTTCACCGCCTGCTCGAGCCGCGCCTCGAACACCGACGACGGGGTTCCCGAGTACTGCGCCGCCCCGAGCACGACGATCGCGTCGGCCGGTCGCGTGTCGTTGATCCGCGCCACCTGCCACACCCGCACCGCGGTGCCGCCGACGAGGAGCAGCCCGATCAGGATCGCCCCCGCCACCGCGCGACGGGCCCACCGGCCCACGGTGCCCGAGAACCCGAGGCGCTCGTCGTCCCGGGGGCCTGCTCCTGCGTAACTCACTCCCCAAGTCTGCCAGCCGTTCCCCGCGGCCCACACGCGCGCCGCGCCACCGGCGGCCGGCCGGACCCCACGACGCGACGGGAATCCGGTCCCTGCGGATAGATTCGTGGGCATGCCCGTCGCACATGCGCGTGTCCCAGGCGGTTCCCGGTCCGTGATCACCGCCGCCCTGGGGTCGCTGCTCGCACTCTTCGCACTGATCACACTGCCCGCGGTCGCGGCCGCCGAGGCCCCGCTGCGGCTGCCGACACAGATCACCGACCAGGCCGGGGTGCTCGACGACGACCAGCGTGCCGACGTCCAGGCGGCGCTGGACGGCCTGTTCGACGAACATCACGTGCAACTGTGGGTGGTGTACGTCGACAGTTTCGACGACACCGACGCCGACGGCTGGGCTCGCGGTACCGAGCAACTCAGCGGCCTCGGGGCCGAGACCGCACTGCTGGCCGTCGCGACCGAGGACCGTGCGTACTCGCTCAGCGTCCCGTCCGGCGTCACCGGCGTCACCGACTCCGAACTCGCCGGCATCGAGCGCGATGCCGTCGTCCCGGCACTGCGTCAGGACGACTGGGCGGGCGCCGCGGTCGCGGCCGCCGGTGGACTGGCCGACGCGTTGTCGCCGAGTGGGTCAGGGCCGGCCGTGAGGTACCTGGTGATCGGCGCGGTCGTGGTCGTCCTGGTGGTCGGTGCGCTGCTCTACACCCGCCGTCGCACGAAGACCTCCGGGCCGCACGGTGGCGCGGTCCCCGCCGACATCGACTGGACCGACCCCGCGACGCTGGAGACGCTGCCGATCGCCGCACTCGACGCTCGCGCCAAGGAGGTCCTCGTCGACACCGACAACGCGATCCGCACCAGCGAGGAGGAACTCGCCCTCGCCCGCGGCGAATTCGGCGACGCGGCGACCGCGCCGTTCAGCGCCGCGCACCAGGCGGCGAAGTCGGCACTCGCGTCGGCGTTCGAGATCCGGCAACGCCTCGACGACGACATCCCGGAAACGCCCGAGCAGCAACGCGACATGCTCGTCGAACTGATCGCCACGTGCAGCCGCGCCGATCGCGAACTCGACGACCGGGTCGCCCAGTTCGACGGCATGCGCGATCTGCTGATCGACGCGCCGGCGCGGCTCGACACCCTGACCCAACGGCTCGTCGAGATCACCGTGCGGATCCCGGAGTCGGAGTCGACGCTGGCCGCGCTGCGCACCCAGTTCCCCGCTTCCGCGCTGGCGTCGGTGGAGCGCAACATCGAACTCGCCCGCGAGCAACTGGCGTACGCGGACGAGAACGTCACCGCGGGACGCGAAGCCGTCACGTTGCCCGTCGGCAAGCAGGGACCGGCCGTGATCGCGATCCGCAGCGCGGAGGCCGCCGTCGACCAGATCCGGGACCTGCTCGACGGCATCGACCATGCCGCCGAGAACATCCGCGCGGCCGCCGCGACACTGCCCGCCGCGATCGAGGACGCCCGCACGGACATCGCGTCCGCCGACGGCCTCGCCGCTCACGGCGGCGCGGAACTGGCCGCGGCTCAGGCGAAGGCGCGCGAGGCCCTCGCGAAGGCGGAGGCGAACCGGGAGAGCGACCCGCTGGGCGCCCTCACCGCGCTCACCGACGCCGACGGCGCACTCGACGAGGTGCTGGCCACCGCGGCCGAGGCGAAGACACAGTCCGAACGCGCGGCGCAGCGGCTGACGCAGGACATCACGGCGGCGAACGCGCTGATCACCGCGGCCACCGACTTCGTCGCGACGCGGCGCGGGGCGGTCGGTGCGGAGGCCCGCACGCGGCTGTCGGAGGCGCAGCGCCACCTCGACGCCGCGCGGCAGTTCTCGCAGTCCGACCCGTCGCGAGCGTTGCAGCACGCGAGGGCGGCGGGAGATCTGGGCGGGCGGGCGATGCGGCTCGCGCAGTCGGACGTGCAGCAGTGGGAGGCCAGCCGGCGACCGCAGTCGTCCGGAGTGAACACCGGCGCGGTGTTGGGCGGCATCCTGATCGACTCGATGATCCGCGGCAGCCGGGGCGGTGGCGGCTGGGGCAACCGCGGCGGCGGCGGTCACCGCGGCGGGCGCGGGCCGGGCTCGTTCGGCGGTTCGGGCAGCTCCGGACGCATCGGGCGCAGCGGCCGCTTCTGAATGAATGCGACTCCGTCGCAGTGGTGCACTTTCGGAGGTCCGGGCCCGGGAAAGTGCACCACTGCGACGAAGTCGCGCGCGCCTACGCCCCGATCAGACGCTGGGCGAGGTAGCCCTCGACCTTGTCGAGCGAGACCCGCTCCTGCTCCATGCTGTCGCGCTCGCGCACGGTGACGGCCTGGTCCTCGAGGGTGTCGAAGTCGACCGTGATGCAGAAGGGGGTGCCGATCTCGTCCTGGCGGCGATAGCGACGGCCGATCGCGCCGGCGTCGTCGAACTCGACGTTCCAGTTCTTGCGCAGCGCTGCCGCGAGGTCCTTGGCCTTCGGGGACAGCGCCTCGTTGCGGCTCAGCGGCAGGACCGCCGCCTTGACCGGCGCGAGTCGGCGGTCGAGACGCAGCACGGTCCGCTTGTCGACGCCGCCCTTGGCGTTCGGGGCCTCGTCCTCCTGGTAGGCGTCGACGAGGAAGGCCATCAGCGAGCGGGTCAGGCCGGCCGCGGGCTCGATGACGTACGGGGTGTAGCGCTCACCGGTCGCCTGGTCGAAGTACTTCAGGTCCTGACCCGACGACTCCTCGTGCACCCGCAGGTCGTAGTCGGTGCGGTTCGCGACGCCCTCGAGCTCGCCCCACTCGCTGCCCTGGAACTCGAACCGGTACTCGATGTCGACGGTCCGCTTCGAGTAGTGCGACAGCTTGGCCTCCGGGTGCTCGTAGAGGCGCAGGTTGTCGGGGTTGATGCCGAGGTCGGTGTACCAGGCGAGGCGGGTGTCGATCCAGTACTGGTGCCACTGCTCGTCCTCGCCCGGCTTGACGAAGAACTCCATCTCCATCTGCTCGAACTCGCGGGTGCGGAAGATGAAGTTGCCGGGCGTGATCTCGTTGCGGAAGCTCTTGCCGATCTGGCCGATACCGAACGGCGGCTTCTTGCGCGAGGTGGTGAGCACGTTCGCGAAGTTGACGAAGATGCCCTGCGCGGTCTCGGGACGCAGGTAGTGCAGTCCCTCCTCCGACTCGACCGGGCCGAGGTAGGTCTTGAGCATCATGTTGAAGTCGCGGGGCTCGGTCCACTGCCCGACGGTGCCGCAGTCGGGGCACACGAGGACGTCCATCGCGACGTCGTCGGGGTTGTCGAGGCCCTTCTTCTCGGCGTACGCCTCCTGCAGGTGGTCCTGACGGTGGCGCTTGTGGCAGTTCAGGCACTCGACGAGCGGGTCGTTGAAGACGCCGACGTGACCGGACGCGACCCACACCTGACGGGGCAGGATGACCGAGGAGTCGAGGCCGACGACGTCGTCGCGGCTGGTGACCATCGACCGCCACCACTGCTTCTTGATGTTCTCCTTGAGCTCGACGCCGAGCGGTCCGTAGTCCCAGGCGGACCGGGTACCGCCGTAGATCTCACCGCACGGGAAGACGAGTCCTCGACGCTTGGCGAGGTTGGCAACGGTTTCGACCTTGGACTTGGGTGCCACTGGGAAAGCTCTCCATCTGGGTAATAGATGCCGTGTGGGTAGGGGGCCTAGCGTTCCCCAGCCTATCCGTCGGGACCCCCGTCACCCCAATTTGGTTTGACATGCATACTCGTGCATATCAAAATGGATACGGTTTGCAATAAGGTGTCGATGCGGAACCCGATTCCGGCAGGGATTCGACCGCACCACGATCGACCACACGACCACCGCCGAGCCGAAGGAGCGCGCGTGAGCATCACCGATGCCGACGACCTGCGCGACCATCCCGGCGAGCACGAGCCGAACCTCTCCCCACCCCCCGCGGTCGTCCCCGGCCGGGAAACCCTCGACACCGCGGGCGACATCCTGCGCGCGCTCGCGGCGCCGGTCCGGATCGCCATCGTCCTCCAGCTCCACGAGGCGCAGCGCTGCGTGCACGAGCTCGTCGACGCACTCGGGGTGACGCAGCCGCTGATCAGTCAGCACCTGCGAGTCCTCAAGTCCGCGGGCGTCGTTCGCGGCGAACGTTCGGGACGCGAGGTCGTGTACCGGCTCGTGGACGACCACCTGGCCCACATCGTGGTCGACGCCGTCGCCCACGCCGAGGAAGGACAGTGACGTGACCGAGAAGCCCGGCCAGCGCACCCCCGTCGCCGTGGGAGTGCGCGCGACCAAGCAGCGCAGCGCCATCTCGGCACTCCTGGACGAGATCGACGAGTTCCGGTCCGCGCAGGATCTTCACGACGAGCTCCGCAAGCGCGGCGAGGGCATCGGCCTGACGACCGTGTACCGGACCCTGCAAACCCTCGCCGACGCGGGCGCCGTCGACATGCTGCGCACCGACACCGGCGAGTCGGTGTATCGCCGCTGCTCGTCCGGCCATCACCACCACCTCGTGTGCCGGTCCTGCGGGTTCACCGTCGAGGTCGACGGCCCGGAGGTCGAGCAGTGGTCGCAGACGATCGCCGACGCGAACGGGTTCACCGACGTCAGCCACACCGTCGAGATCTTCGGGACCTGCCGCACCTGCAGCGCCTGACCGCTCGCCGCCCACGCAAGGCGTCAACCAAGGGTTGACGATCGTCATGCGTCAACCTAGAGTTGACGCATGACCGAACCGACGCCTCTCACCCCGAAGATCCGGCTCGACGACCTGATCGACGCGATCAAGAAGGTGCACACCGACCCGCTCGACCAACTGTCCGATGCGGTGCTGGCGGCCGACCACCTCGGCGACGTCGCCGACCACCTGATCGGCCACTTCGTCGACCAGGCCCGACGCACCGGTGCGTCCTGGACCGACATCGGCCGCAGCATGGGCGTCAGCAAGCAGGCCGCGCAGAAACGGTTCACCCCCAAGGATCCCGGCAACCTCGACCCGAACCAGGGCTTCAACCAGTTCACCCCGCGCGCCCGCAACGTCGTGGCCGCGGCCCACAACGAGGCGAAGGCCGCGGGCGCCACCGAGGTCACCCCCGCACACCTGGCCCTCGGTCTGTTGAGCGAACCGGAGTCTCTCGCGATCCTGCTTCTCGCCAGGCAGTCGGTGACCGTGGAGGCCGTCCGGGAGGCCGTCACCGCGACGCTGCCCGCCCCGGTCGTCGAGACACCCGAACTGCTCCCCTACGACGCCGCCGCCCGCAAGGCACTGGAACTGACCTTCCGGCAGGCACTTCGTCTCGGCCACAACTACATCGGCACCGAACACATTCTCCTGGCACTGCTCGAGGTCGAGGACGGCAACGGCCCCCTGGCCGGGGTCGGAGTCGACCGGGACCGTCTCGAGGCCGACCTCACCGCCGCCCTCGAGGCACTGAGCCCGAAGCCGGCGAACTGACCCGCGCGTCTCGCCCGGTGGTGCAGATTCGGACCCTGCGACCTCCGTTTCTGCACCACTGCGGCGGAGCCGCTACCGGAACAGCCGACGCAGGAGCGCCTGCGCCCGGTCGGTGTACGGCGGGTAGGCGAACCGGGGGTCGGGCCTGAACGGCTTGACCAGCACGGCCTTTCGATGGCTGAGCTCCTCGAACCCCCACCTGCCGGTGTACCGGCCCGTCCCACTGGCGCCGACCCCGCCGAAGGGCAGCTGCGGGGCCGAGTACTGATAAATCAGCTGGTTCACCACCATGCCGCCGGCACTGACCTCGGCGAGTACCCGGCGACGGGTGTCCGCCGAGCGCGTGAACACGTAGGCGGCCAGGGGTTTCGGTCGGGCGTTGACGAATGCGATGGCCTCGTCCACGGTGTCGATCGCCAGCACCGGCAGGATCGGGCCGAAGATCTCCTCCGTCATCAGCGGTTCGTCCACCTCCGGATCCACCAGTACGGTCGGCTCGACCGTGAGGCTCGACCGATCCGCTCCCCCACCCAGCGCCACGGTGGCTCGCGTGGACGCGAGGTATCCGGCGATCCGGTCGAAATGGCGTTCGTTGACGATCCTCACGCCCGGCGTCGGAGCCTCGGCTCGGAACTCCTCGAACGTCGAACCGAGGCGATCGACCAACTCGTCGCGCACCGCCCTCTCGACCAGTAGGTAGTCGGGAGCCATGCAGACCTGCCCGGAGTTGAGCAGCTTCGCCCACGCGATCCGGCGAGCCGTCACCTCGAGATCCGCGTCGGCGGTGACGATCACCGGGCTCTTACCACCCAGCTCCAGCGTGACCGGGGTGAGGTGTGGTGCCGCCGCGGCCATCACCTTCCGCCCGATGTCGGTGCCCCCGGTGAAGAAACAGTGGTCGACGCCCTGGGCGAGCACTGCCTGGGTGACCGCTCCGTCACCCTCGACCACGACGACCGCGTCGGAGTCCAGATACTCGGGAACCAACCGTGCGAGCAGCCGTGATGTGGCCGGGGTGAGCTCGGACGGTTTGATCACCGCACAGTTGCCTGCGGCAACGGCCGCGACGAGCGGGTTGAGTGCCAGGGTCACCGGTGCGTTCCACGGAACGACGATCAGTACCACCCCGAGCGGCTCGTGCTGCACCCACCCGACCGCGGGCATCATGTTCATCGACAGCGGGCGCAACCTGCGGCGCATCCAGCGACGTACCCGGGCACGGGCGTACGCGGCTTCCGACCGGGGCGAGGACCCATCCAGCAGCCACGTCTCGAACGCGTCGCGCCCGAGGTCGTCGGCAAGCGCCTGCGCGATCTCGTCTTCCCGCTCGACGACGAGTCGCTCGATACCCGCGAGTTGGGCGATCCGCCACCGCGCGGATCTGGTGCGTCCGGTCGCGAACGTGCGCCGCAGGTCGGCCACGACGCGCCCGACGTCAGCGGGCGTCTCGACGATCCGGGTTCCCTGATCGATTCCCATCATCGCCACCTCGGCTCGGCTGCGGAATCTTCCCCGCCCACGGGAACCGCTCGACGGTGGGTTCCTCCCCGGGCGGCGGATTCCCGACCGACGATACGACGGTTCCGATCCGGCCGACAGCATCGTTCGCCGGGGTAGCAACCCGTCGGCACGACGAGGTGGTTGACCGTCAGTCGTAGGTGACGCCGGTGATCGCCGAGATGACGTCGAGCAGGTGCGCGACCACGTACCCGAACAGGGCCAACCCGAGGGCCACGATCGATGCGAGGGCGATCCACGCGAGCACGCGGATCGGTGCGCCCGCTTCGGTCCGGCCACCGAGGATCCGGAAGAACAGAACGACGAGATCGATCAGTCGAACCAGCATGATCATCGACGGACCGCCCTCCTCACCCGATCCCGCGTCACGTCATGCACACATTCGAGAAGGTGAGCACCGGCCAGCACACGATCGATCCCAGGAACGAGATCACCACGTCGAGGCCGTGGAGGTTGCTGAGATGATCCGTGTGCGTGAGCGTCCACACGACGCCCATCGCGAAGTACGGAATGCCCACCAGGATCAGGAGCCCGAGAAACTCGGAGACCTTCATCTCGTAGTGCAGGATTCGGTCGAGCACATTCATGTGGCGGTGTCCCCCTTCGCGTTGTTCGTCCTGCGTCCCGGCCCAGTGGACCGGGACGCACCCCCTTGCGCACGATGTTAACAGCCATTCGCACGGGACGAGCCCGAATGGAACACCGACCAGTTGTGATGTCCAGGGAGGTTGGTCCGGACATCACAACTAGGCCAGCAGACCCCGCCGGCTCTCCTCGATGCCCGACAGCACGAGGAGCAGCATCGTCGTCAGCGCGTCGTCGGCGAGGCCGGCGGCGGGGAAGGTGTAGCGCAGGACGACGTCCGCGAGCCGGCCACGGGTGATCACCGAGACCAGCCCGAACTGCAGTCCGGCGTTCTTGTCGGCGACCCGCTTGTGCAGTGTCGTGCTCACCGGTCGGTCCCAGGCCAGCACCGCCGTCAGCGCGAGCACGTCCAGGCCCGGCGCCAGCGTCACCGCCTGCAGCGAGCACAACGCGCCGGCGTACTCGAAACCCAGTGACCCGTCGTCGGTTTCGGTGACGGCGACGAACGGTGCGAGCACGTCGCGGGCGTGCCCCCTCAGCGCCTCGGCGGCGTCGGCGCTCACTGCTCCTTCACCCCGCCGAATCTCCTGTCGCGCGAGGCGAACTCGACACAGGCGGCCCACAGGTCGCGACGGTCGAAGTCGGGGAAGAGCTTCTCCTGGAACACCATCTCCGCGTACGCCGACTGCCAGATCAGGAAGTTCGACGTCCGCAACTCCCCGGACGGCCGCAGGAACAGGTCGACGTCCGGCATGTCCGGCTCGTCGAGGTACTTCGCAACGGTCGCCTCGGTGACCTTCTCCGGGTTGATCTCCCCGGCCGCGACGCGACGCGCGATCTCCCGTACGGCGTCGGCGATCTCGGCGCGTCCGCCGTAGTTGACGCACATGGTCAGCGTCATCACGTCGTTGTCCTTGGTCAGTTCCTCGGCGATCTCGAGTTCCCTGATCACCGACGCCCACAGCCGGGGCCGCCGCCCGGCCCAACGCACGCGCACGCCCATCTCGTGCATCTCGTCGCGTCGCCGCCTGATCACGTCCCGGTTGAAGCCCATCAGGAATCTGACCTCGTCGGGACTGCGCTTCCAGTTCTCGGTGGAGAACGCGTACGCCGACAGCCACGTGACCCCGACCTCGATGCAGCCTTCCACGGTGTCCATCAGCACCGCCTCACCGCGTTCGTGGCCCGCGGTGCGGGGCAGCCCGCGCTCCTGCGCCCAGCGGCCGTTGCCGTCCATCACCAACGCGACGTGCCGCGGGATCAGTTCCGGTTGGATGATCGGGGCCCGCGCCCCGGACGGGTGCGGGCTCGGGGGCCGGATCTGCCGGTCAGGCGAGGCTTGCGGTGCGCGTCGTCGGATCACGCTGTTCATCCTGCCGGACACCCTCGTCGACAGCGGCATGCGGCCGGGACCGTTCGATCAGCGGCAGCGTCCGCAGCTGTCGTTCCAGGTGCCACTGCAGGTGCGCGGCCACCAGACCGGAGGCCTGCGAACGCACCGCCGGGTCGACCGTCTCGGTGAACGCCCACTCGCCACGGTCGAGGGCGGCCATCAGGTCCAGCACGCCCGGCGCCGGGGTGGCCGCACCGGGCGGGCGGCAGTGCACGCACACCACTCCCCCGGCGGCGACGTGGAAGGCGCGGTGCGGTCCGGGTGCGGCGCAGCGGGCACACTCGTCGAGGGCGGGCGCCCAGCCCGCGAATCCCATCGCCCGCAGCAGATACGCGTCGAGCACCAGCTCGGGAGGGCGGATCTGGTCGCTGACGGCGCGGAGCGCGCCGACCGTGAGGCGGTGCAACCGGGGCGCGGGGGCCCGCTCCTCTCCGGCGAGACGCTCGGCAGTCTCGAGAATCGCGCAGGCCGTGGTGTACCGGCCGTAGTCGTCGACGATGTCGGTGGCGAAGGCGTCGAGGGTCTGCACCTGGGTGACGACGTCGAGGTTGCGTCCCGGATAGAGCTGGACGTCGACGTGCGCGAACGGTTCGAGCCGGGCACCGAACTTCGACTTCGTCCGGCGCACCCCCTTGGCGACCGCCCGCACCAGGCCGTGCTGCCGGGTGAGCAGCGTGACGATCCGGTCCGCCTCGCCCAGCTTGTGCTGGCGCAGCACCACCGCATGATCCCGGTACAACCTCACTGTCGGATTGTCCCACGCGGGTGTGACCGGACCCAGCTCACACTCCGCGGCGCTTCCGGCGGGAACCGCGCGTCGGCCGGCGTCACCGTGCACCCGCTTCGGCGAAACGCCTGCGAGCCGCCACCACCCCCGGATACTGTTCGTTCGAACGAACGGGGGAGGTCGGCGTGAGTGTTGACACCGGTCAACAGGGGGCGCGTTGGACCGGCGCGGTCGGGAGCGAGGGGTCCGACCGCGCCTGGCCCTCGCTCGAGGACTGCGCCCGGTCGCTGGCGCGGGGTGAGACCACGTCGGTCGCGCTGGTCACCCGCAGCCTCGACGCGATCGACGCCGGCCAGCCCACGCTGGGCGCCTTCCGGGTGGTCCGACGCGCCGCCGCCCTCGCCGAGGCCGCCGACGCCGACCGCCGGCTGGCCGCGGGCGTACGCCTGCCCCTGCTCGGCGTGCCCATCGCCGTCAAGGACGACGTCGACATCTCCGGCGAGCCGACCGCGTTCGGGTGCGCGGGCGACTTCCCCGCGAAGACCTCCGACTCCGAGGTCGTCCGCCGGCTGCGCGCAGCCGGTGCGGTGATCGTCGGCAAGACCAACAGTCCCGAGTTCGGCCAATGGCCCTTCACCGGCGGCACGTTCGGGCACACCCGCAACCCGTGGTCGCGCGATCGGACGCCGGGCGGCTCGTCGGGGGGCAGCGCGACCGCCGTCGCGGCCGGACTCGTTCCCGTCGCGCTCGGCTCCGACGGTGCGGGTTCGGTGCGCATCCCCGCCTCCTGGACCAACCTGGTCGGCATCAAACCCCAGCGGGGACGGATCTCCACCTGGCCGGACCCCGAGGCGTTCAACGGCATCACCGTGATCGGGCCGCTGGCACGCACGGTCGCCGACGCCGCCCTGCTCCTCGACCTGGTGTCCGGGCCGCACGACGGCGATCTGCACACGCCGCGTCCCGTCACCGCGCGTGAGGCCGTCGACCGCGACCCGGGCCGACTGCGGATCGCGCTGTCCCTGAAGATCCCGTTCACGGCCACCCGCACGGCACTGCACCCCGAGATGCGCGACGCCGTCGGAGCGACCGCGCACCTGCTGCGCCGACTCGGGCACGACGTCGTCCTCGCCGACCCCGCCTACGGAATCTCGTTGGGTGCCAACTTCCTTCCCCGCTCGATGGCGGGACTCGAAACCTGGCGACGCCGGGTGCCGGATCCGGCGCTGCTCGACCCGCGCACGCTCGCCAACGCCCGCACCGGCAGACTGCTCGGCGGCCTGCCGCTGCGCGCCGCCCGGGCCGCCGAGCCTCGGATCCGGCGACGCATCGGGGCGATCTTCGACGAGTTCGACGTGATCCTCGCGCCCACCACCGCGACCCCACCCCCGCCGGTGGACGCCATCGACGGCATCGGGAACTACGGCACCGACCGGGCGATCACCGCGGCGTGCCCGTACACCTGGCCGTGGAACGTGCTCGGCTGGCCGAGCGTGAACGTGCCCGCCGGCTTCACGTCGGACGGCCTGCCCCGCGGCGTGCAGCTGATGGGCCACGACTCGTCCGAGCCGCTGCTCGTCGCACTGGCCGCGCAACTCGAACGCGAACTGCATTGGGCCACTGCGCAGCCCGATCGGTGGTGGTGACGTGGCGGCCCAGGCGACCCAGGCATCCGCGCGGGAACGGATCCTGCAGGCGGTCCTGCAGGTGATCGGCACCGACGGCGTCGCAGCGGTGACCAACCGGCGGATCGCCGCGGAGGCGGGGGTGTCGCTCGGCTCGATCACCTACCACTTCCCCAGCCAGACGGACATGCTGCGGGACTCGCTGCTCGAGTTCGTCACGGCCGAGACCACCCGGATGACCGACCTGGCCGAGACCTACCGGGACCGGGGCCTGAGCGTGGCCGACGCCGCCACCCTCACCCAGAAGATCGTCCGCGACCTCGGCGGGACCGCGGAGCAGCTCGCCCCGTTCGAGCTGTTCATCCAGGCCGGCCGAGACCCGTCCCTGCAGGACGCGGCCGACGAGTGTTACGCCGCCTACGACGTCCTGGCCGTGACGATCCTCGAGGCCCTCGGCGTCGCCGACGCGACCGCGGTCGCCTCGACCCTCGTCGCGACGATCTCCGGTCTGCAGCTGCGCCGCGTCGCCACGGGCGTCCCGCAGGACGTGTCCGCCGCGATCCTCCGACTCGTCGGCGGGAACGCGGACTAGAACCCCAGGCGGCCGAGTTGCTTCGGGTCGCGCTGCCAGTCCTTGGCGACCTTGACGTGCAGCTCGAGGTAGATCTTGGTGCCGAGCAGGTGCTCGATCTGCTTGCGTGCCTTGGTGCCGACCTCCCGCAGGCGGGCGCCGCCCTTGCCGATGACGATGCCCTTCTGGCTGGGCCGCTCGACATACAGCAGGGCGTGCACGTCGAGCAGTTCACCCTGCTTCTCGGTGCGGCCCTCCCTTTCGACGATCTCCTCGATGACCACCGCCAGCGAGTGCGGCAGCTCGTCCCCCAGGCCTTCGAGCGCGGCCTCGCGGATCAGCTCGGCCATCAGCGTTTCCTCGGGTTCGTCGGTCAGTTCGCCGTCGGGGTAGAACGCCGGCCCCTCCTCCATGTGGGAGGCGAGCACGTCGACCACGACCTCCACCTGTTCCCCCGACGACGCGGACACGGGCACGACGTCGGTATCCGGTCCGAGCAGCTTCGACACGGCCAGCAACTGGGCGGCGAGTTGGTCCTTGCCGACCTTGTCGATCTTCGTGACGATGCCGATCAGCTTGGTGCGGGGCGCGACCTGCCGCACCTGTTCGAGGATCCAGCGGTCGCCGGGCCCGATCTTCTCGTCGGCCGGGATGCACAGGCCGATCGCGTCGACCTCCGAATAGGTGTCGCGAACCAGGTCGTTGAGCCGCTGCCCGAGCAGGGTGCGGGGCCGGTGCAGACCCGGGGTGTCGACGAGGATCAGCTGCGCGTGCTCGCGGTGCACGATGCCGCGGATCGTGTGCCGGGTGGTTTGCGGACGGGACGAGGTGATCGCGATCTTGCTGCCGACGAGTGCGTTGGTCAGCGTCGACTTGCCGGTGTTCGGGCGGCCGACGAAACAGACGAAGCCGGAACGGAATTCGGTGGTCATGATGTCTCCTCGATGTCGCCCTCGTCGGGTTTCGGTTCGCGTCGGGCCAGTACGGTGGTGATCCGGACCCGTCCGCGCATGTCGCTGCCGCCCTCGGCGCGCAGCACGAGACGGTCAACGGTGTTCCTGGCGTCGCCCGCGACGACGATCTCGGCACCGGGCAACGGGACCCGTCCCAGTTCGTAGCCGAGCAGGCCGCCGACGGTGTCGACCTCGTCGCTGTCGATCTCGATGTCGAACAGTTCCCCGAGATCCTCGAGCGGCAGTCGCGCCGACAGCCGGTAGCTGCCGTCCCCGAGTTCCTCGATCGGCGGGATCTCGTCGGTGTCGTACTCGTCGGCGATCTCGCCGACGATCTCCTCGATCACGTCCTCGATGGTGACCAGTCCCGCGATGCCGCCGTACTCGTCGACGAGCAACGCCATGTGGTTTCGGCCCTGCTGCATCTCGGCGAGCAGGCTGTCGAGGGGTTTGGAGTCGGGCACGAACACGGCGGGCCGCATCACCTCGCGGACGGTGACGCCGCGGCCACCGTCGGTGGAGTGGTAGGTCTTCTCGACCAGGTCCTTGAGGTAGACGACCCCGAGCACGTCGTCGACGTTTTCCCCGATCACCGGGATCCGGGAGTGCCCGCTGCGCACGGCCAGCGACGTGGCCTGGCCGGCCGACTTGTCCGCCTCGATCCACACCATCTCCGGACGCGGGACCATCACCTCGCGCGCGGGGGTGTCGCCGAGCTCGAACACCGACTGGATCATCCGGCGTTCCTCGTCGTCCACCACACCACGTTCCTGAGCCAGATCCACCAGCTCACGCAGCTCGATCTCGGAGGCGAACGGACCGTTGCGGAATCCCTTGCCGGGGGTCAGTGCATTGCCGAGGAGGATGAGCAGGCGGCTGACCGGACCCAGGAGCACCCCGAGCGCCTGCAGGGGCAACGCGGCGGCGAGCGCGATCGAGTACGCATGCTGGCGACCGATGGTGCGAGGCCCGACACCGATCACCACGTAGTTGACGAGACCCATCACGACCGCCGTGACGGCGAGCGCCCAGCCACGGTCGAGCAGGTCGAGCAACCCGGCCGCGAGCAACACCGTCGCGGAGATCTCGGCCGCGATGCGAAGCAACACGGTCAGGTTGACGTAACGGGGTCGGTCCGCCACGACCTGGAGCAGCCGTCCGGCGCCGGGACGCTCGTCCTTGGCCATCTCCTCGACCCGAGCCGGGGAGACGGTGTTCAGCGCGGAGTCGAGGGCGGCGAAGAGCCCACCGAGGAGAACGAGGACGACAGCGAGCAGGATGAGCAGGGCGGCACCCGTCACCGGCGGTCGCTCACGACTCGGGTCGAGCGCACTGTCACGGCTCGGTCCGGTCGACGAAGCCGGTCTTGCCGAGGAGCCTGCTGTCCCGAGCGGCGAGCTCGGCCTCGCGCTGCGCCCGCGCCAGGTCGTCGTACCACTCGGCGAGGAGACTGTTCTGCAACGCGAACATCTCCTTCTCCTCCTCCGGCTCCGCGTGGTCGTAGCCGAGCAGGTGCAGCACGCCGTGCACGGTCAGCAGGGCCAACTCGTGGGCGGTGGAATGGCCCGCCTTCGCGGCCTGGTCGGCGGCGAACGCGGGGCAGAGGACGATGTCGCCCAGCATCGCCGGTCCCGGCTCGGGGGCGTCGGGGCGGCCGCCCGGCTCGAGCTCGTCCATCGGGAACGACATGACGTCGGTGGGCCCGGGCAGGTCCATCCAGCGCATGTGCAGGTCCGCCATCGTGTCGAGATCCACGAGCACCATCGACAGTTCCGCCGCCGGATGCACGTCCATGCGGGAGATCGCGAACTTGGCGACACTCACCAGGTCCGCCTCCGAGACGTCCATCCCGGATTCGTTGGAAACCTCGATACTCATCTGTGCCGTTCTCCTCGTGCCGCGTCGGTGTCGCCCGGCGCGGCGGCTGTGCGGGGATTCAACTGTAGTGCGGGAAGCTGCCCGGTCCCCGTCACCGACGCCCCGAGTGGCCCGTCGCCGCGCGGCGCTGCGCGCGGTTGCCGAGCTTGACTTCGTCGATCCGCTCCGACTCGAACCGGTCGTACGCGTCGACGATGTCGGAGACGAGCCGGTGCCGCACGACGTCGGCGCTGGTGAGTTCCGCGAAGTGGATGTCGTCGATGTCGGTGAGGATCTCGGCCGCCGCGCGCAGGCCGGACCGCTGCCCGCCGGGCAGGTCCACCTGCGTGACGTCGCCGGTGACGACGATCTTCGACCCGAACCCGAGGCGGGTGAGGAACATCTTCATCTGCTCGGCGGTGGTGTTCTGCGCCTCGTCGAGAATGATGAACGCGTCGTTCAACGTCCGGCCACGCATGTAGGCCAGCGGCGCGACCTCGATCACCCCGGCCTGCATCAGCTTCGGGATCGCCTCGGGATCCATCATGTCGTGCAGCGCGTCGTGCAGCGGGCGCAGGTAGGGGTCGATCTTCTCGTGCAGGGTGCCGGGCAGGAACCCGAGTCGCTCACCGGCCTCGACCGCGGGCCGGGTCAGGATGATCCGGCTGACGTTCTTGCTCTGCAGCGCCTGCACGGCCTTCGCCATCGCGAGGTAGGTCTTGCCGGTGCCCGCCGGCCCGATGCCGAACACGATGGTGTTGGCGTCGATCGCATCGACGTATCGCTTCTGGTTGACGGTCTTCGGCCGAATCGTCTTGCCGCGCCGCGACAGGATGTCGAGGCTGAGCACGTCGGCGGGCGACTCGCCGCCGCCGTCGGTCATCATGGCGACGCTGCGGCGCACGGCGTCGGGGGTCAGTGCCTGACCTCTCCCGACGATGGTGACGAGTTCGCCGATGACGCGCTCGGCGAGGGCGACGTCCTCGACTCGACCACTGAGTGTGATGGCGTTACCGCGGACGTGGATGTCGGCGGCGAGGGCACGTTCGAGCACCTTGAGGTTCTCGTCTGTGGATCCGAGCAGGGGCAGCACCGCTTCGGGTGAGATCTCCATGCTCGAGCGGACGGAGCGCTGCACCGGGCGCTCCTGCCTGTCTGCCGTCCGCGCCGAACCACCGGATCGGGGGATGGCGGACGACGACACTGCGGTCTCACCCATTTCGCTGTCTGCACTCACGTGGTAGCTATGGCCTACTTTCCCTGATCCGGTGACGGTGATGTACGCAGTCTATCGCGCCCTCCTGCGGCTTCCCACCGAGTAAACCGCCGTCAGGGCACCGGACGCTCCGTCGACCGCCACCTGGGCGGTCACCCTCCCGACACCCACGCGATCGCGTCGGCCTCGCCGGCAGCGGCGAAGACCCGCAGCTCACCGGGGAACAGGAAGGCCAGCAGGTGGACGGCCTCCCCCAGCCCGGTGTGGTCGGTGACCAGCGCGAGCCGCCCCCAGACGTCGCGCGGGACGCCGATCAGCCGCGAGTCCTGCCACATCGCGCCCAGCGAGTACCGGTCGAAACCGTCCCCGAGGACGTAGACGAGATTGACCCGCTGATGGGCCGACACCGCTGCCTCGATCGCGGGATCGAACACGGTCCGGTAGTCCTCCGCCGTCACCACACCCAGCCCGCGATACCCGAGCGTGCCTGCCGGAAGTCCGGGAATCTTCTCGATGGTCATGGACCGACTGTGCTGCACCCCACCCACAGAGCCGTGCAGGCACGCCGTTCGGACACTCATGCCGCCATTTCGGGGGCGATCATCTCCATCTGTTCGAGGACCAGCTTGATCGCTGCCGGCTGTTGGTCCGGCGGGTAGCCATGCCGCACGAGCAGTCGCTTGATCTGGGAGCGCAACTTGGCCTTGACGTCGTCGCGTTGCGTCCAGTCGGTCTTGATGTCGCGACGCATCACGGCGACGAGATCACGGGCGATGTCCGCGAGCTTGCCCTCGCCCTGCTGCTCGACGGCGGACGGGTTCTGGCTGACCGCGTCGTAGAAGGCGAGTTCGTTCTGGTCGAGCGGCGGGTCGAATCGCTTGCCGCGGTCGGCTTCGCGGGCCACTTCCTCCGCCATCTCGACCATGGCCGCAATGACCTCCGCCGAGGTCAGCTGACTGTTGGTGTACTTGCGCATGAGCTCCTGCAGTCGTTCGGAGAAGGCTCGCTGGCGAACGACGTTGTGCTTGGCTGCCTTTCGAGACTCCTCGTTGACGAGTTTGCGAAGCGCCTCGATCGCGAGATTGGGGTTGCGGGCCTGTTGGGTCCGGGTGATGAACTCGACGTTGATCTCGCAGTGACGGCTTCGGCATGCCCGCGGCGTCGTAGATGTCGAGGACCTCGCCCGATTCGACGGACGCCGCCGTCAGCGTCCGCATCGCTCGCTCGACGTCCTCGGGGATCACCTGCCCGCGTGCCGCTCGGTCCTCCGCGTCGAACTTGGCCATGTAGACGCGGACCTCTTCGAAGAACCGCGCGACCGGCACCTGCTCGCGCAGTTCCTCGCGACCCCCGCAGATCGCCCACACGCGTGACAGCTGCGACGAGAACTTCCGATACCGGGCAGCGAGCGTCTCCTCCCCCTCTCCGCCCTGGTTCTCGGGGTGCCGCGGGTCCCGCAGGTGGTCGAGTCGAGCACGCTGCTCGCGAAGGGCCACCTGAACAGCAGCACAAAGGGAGTCGGATCGTGCGCGACCTCGACTTCACCGTGCCCGACGTGCCGCGCGGTCACAAGTTCTACGAAGTCGAGGTCGGGCACCGCGGCGGACTCTCGTACACCGAGTCGGAGGCCGAGTCCGGTCTCGCACTCACCCTCGGAAACTGACCGATTCCGTTTGGCTCACAGTTCATTTTCCAGCACAGAAGGGCTATTTCCATGACCACCCCCAGGGGGCAGTCCCCAACCAGCCGTATCCGTCGCAGGGCTTCCCGGCAGCACCGGAACCGCCGAAGAAGAAGGCCAAGAAGTGGCCGTGGATCGTCGGCACGATCGTCGCGTTGGGCGTGATCGGGAGCGTCGCAGGCGGTGGAGACAAGGACCAGCCCACCCCTGCGGCAGGATCGGCACCCGCAGTTGCCGGCGACGCTCCGGCGGCACCGGCGAAGCCCGCCAAGCAGGTAGCCGGGAGCGGAACGCCGGTGCGTGACGGCAAGTTCGAGTTCACGGTGACGAATGGAGTCGGGGCTGACGTCGCTCGGCAACAACCCGTTCCTGGCAAGGAAGGCACAGGGGCAGTTCGTTGTTGTGACGATGACGGTGCAGAACACGTCCGACGAACCGAAGAGCGTGAGCCCTGACAGCCGGAACTCTTCGATTCGCAGGGCCGCAAGTTCACCGCCGACACCAGCGCCGGGCTCAACCTCGACACCGATGTCGCGTTCTGGGACGAGATCAACCCCGGCAACGCGGTAACACTGAAGGTCGTCTACGACATGCCCGCCGGCGCCACCCCCGCATCGATGGAACTGCACGACTCCATGCTCTCGGGCGGTGTGGAAGTCACTCTGCAGTAGCCGGTTTCGTATGTGGCGGTGGGCGCGAAGGGGGCGCTCACCGCCACACCTAGCCGCGAGAACTCGGAAACCCATTTGGCACCCGAACCTCGCCCGGCGAGCCAACCGACCCAAGCGCAGCCCCTGGTAGTCTCGCCGCGGGGTGAGGGGGTCACCCGTTACATGCGGGTCAGGGGTGATGATGAGAAGCGATCCGGAGCGGATGCACTCGACAGCGAATCGGGTGGCCGCATTGGCCGACGAGTTCTGGGACGATGTCGAGGATCTCCGCCGCGAAGCCGAGAACCTCATGGCGGACGACTGGGTCGGCGCCGCGGCCGGCAGCCATGCGGCACTGTGGGCGGAGTGGCTCGATTCGGCGCGACGCGTGTCCGTGGCTCTGAGTGATGACGCCGTGTTGTTGCACCAGGCAGCAGATGCGTATACGAGTATCGACAACTCCAATGCGCGAGAGGCAGAGTGTCTTCGGCCGGGGCTCGATGCCTGATGGCGCGCTACGTCGCGAACACGGAACGGATTCTCGCGCTTGTCGAGCGAGCCCGCCGCATCGGTCGACAGTTCGAGCTGCGCATCGCCGAGGTTGAACGCGAGATTGCTTCCCTGCATGTTGATTGGCAAGGAGTTGCCGCCGAGGCGCATCGAGGCAAGGCGGAGACCTGGCACCGCGAAATGACGGACATGAAGACCGCCTTGGCGGCACTCGAGACCGCCGCTCAGAGCGCACATGACGGGTACATCGCCAATGTCGAGCACAACATGAGGATGTGGCCTTGACCGCCCCGATCACCATGGACTCCACGGTGCTGGCCGATGTGGCCGAGTTGTACGGAACAGCACAGGCGAGCGGGCAGACAGCGATCACCACTCTCGCCGCCGCACTCGACGCGAACTGGGGCTGCGCCGGGAGCGATGGTGCGGGCGCTACTTGGGCGGGAGGCTACGATCCGGCGGCATTCGATGCCGTCGCTGCAGGGACCAACATCGTCAACGCATTCGGCAAGTTGCGTGATCTGCTCGCCTTCACTGCTCTCAACCACGGAAACATCGAGAAAGCCAACAGCAGTCCCCCGGAACCCCCGGACGGACCGCCGACACGACTCCCGAGGAACGAGTCGCCAACCTTCAAGGGTGCGTTCGGCGGTGCCACCGACGAGCCGTTCGGGTGGGGCTTGGTCAGCAATTGGCTGCAGGGCCACACGTGGCCCGACGGCGACCCCGACAAGCTGCGTGCGCTCGGTGTTGCGTGGCGTGCCGCCGCCAGGGGACTCCGAAGTGCGGGAGACGGGACCGCGTCGGCATTCCCGCTCCTCGAGGACATCGTCTCCGGCGAGATACCTCAGGCTTTGGCACAGATGGACTTGGTGGTCACCGACACCGAGCAGGTGGCGTCCCAATACGAGAGTCTCGCGGCGGCATGTGAGGACTGGGCCCGCACCATCGAGGACGCTCACCACAAGATCCTCGCCATCCTCGCCGGCGCCCTCGGTGCAGGTCTCGTCATCGGCGGTGTCGCGGGCTTCTTCACGGCCGGGACCGGTGCGGCGGCCGCGGCCAGTGCCGCCGGAAGCGCAGCGGGAGCCTCCATCGTCACAGTCCTCATCGCTTCGATGCCGCGGCCGCGGTCGCGGTCGGCGCAACCGTTGCCGCCGGTGTCGCGATCGCTGGAGTGGCCGCCGATCTGCAACCCCTACTCGAAGCGAACCCGACCACGTTCAACTCGAGCACCGGTGGCGGCGGAGGCGCACACAACTACGCCACGCCGCCGAAGAGTCTGTCGGGATTCCCGAATGCACGGCCGGCGAAACGTCTCGGCCATCGAAAGAGATGGCAAGACGACAAGGGCAACACGTACGAGTGGGACTATCAGCACGGCGCGGTCGAGAAGTACGACAAGAATGGACGACACCAAGGCGAGTACGACCCCGAGACGGGTGCACAGACAAAGCCAGCTGATCCGACACGAAGACCGGAGCGATGAACCGTATGTGGTATTTGGAGGCTTTCGACAGGGAATCCGAACTGCAAGTTCGCGACTACGCCATGCCGGGTTTGACCACGGCAATCCTGAAGAATCTACTGAACCTCGGAGAAGCCGTGGAAATCGGTGGGGTGAAATACCCACTCGAAGCTGGGGGCTACGACATTCCACCGGAAACTACCCCAAGCTTCGCTGAGTACATTGACGGGCCATTCAAGGTCGACGACTCATTGGACTATCAGGTTGGGTTCTACGATGAATGACGCCAACCAATTCAGGCCTTCTACTGCCGACCACTCCAACTCCAGATTCCCGGCGTGGCTTGTTCCGCGCCGCGGTCAGAACGGTGCTGGTTCGTCGTCGATCGGGAGCGTGACGGGCCGGTCGAGGTCGTAGACCTTGATGTTGCAGGCTCGGTCGACCACGGCGATCGGCTTGGGCCAGGAGTCGAGCAGGTACCTCAGGTCGGCCTCAACTCCCCTACCGCCTGGTTGTCCGAACAATCGGACGAGCTCGTGCGGGTCGGTGAGCGTCACACCACACGTCGCTGCTATCTCTGCGTTCGAGCGCGCGTCGTCACCTGGCACGCCGCCGGGCTGGCGCTGGCGAGCACGGTTGCGTCGTAGCCGACGCTGTCGGACGACCGTACAGACGAACCGGCACCGCTGAGCGAGCCCACGCCGGAGCCTGCAGCGCCCGACGACTGCTCATCCCGACTCGCCGAGCCCGTGTCGCACGGTGGTGCGGTCGCGTCGGCGCTGAATTCACCGAGAGGTTCCGTGACGACGAGTTCGCCAGAGGGAGTGGTCCATTCGAGTCGCCCACCTCCGAGCTGCCGCACCTTCCACCGCCCGATCGTTTTCAGGCGGTGGTGCCGATGACAGAGGCACGCCAGGTTCTGCTCGACCGTCCAGCCGCCCGAAGCAGGGTCGTGTGGTCGAACGGCACCGTGTGGTCGATGTCGCAGGAAACCGCCCGGACCGTGCACCCCGGGAATCGACAGACCCCGTCCCGGGCGCGCACGATCTCCGCCAGCCGCTGAGACGGCCGATACGTCAGCTGTTCTCGTCGACGTCTGCTGCGTTCGCGGATGGCCGACGGCGTGATCCCCGCGGCAGTCAACGCCCGGCCGATACCCAGAATCGTTCCGTGCGTCAATGTTTCGATTCGGCGACCCGACAACCACACCTCGTCGGACACGCCGCCGGACCCGGGTGCACCCACACCCTTGCCGTGCCCGACCTCGCCGCACAGGGCGTCGAGCAGCGCCTCCCGGTCCGAGTCGGACAGCGTCAGCACCTTCCGCCACGTCCCGTCCGCTGCTATGTCCCGCGCGAGATCGGCATCGATCCACCCGTGACCGGCCAGGTAGCCGGGCAGGTCGTTGAGCCCGAGCAGGGTCGTCAGGTTCACCCAGACATGAATCGTCGCCGGCGGCAACGGCGGCATGAGCGAACCACGTGAACTTTGCCAGTCGACGCTCTCGTCCGCGCGGCCTCGCCGACCGATCCCCCATCGTCAACGACCCCGACCTGGGGACCCGCCGAATTGGCGGCCGCGTCGCCGGCGCCACCAGCAGTGGCAGCGACTGCAACCGAATCGCCGGATGGACCACCCGGAGCCGGGCTTGTCACGCTCACCGTCTGCGCGCAGTCCGCACGACCGCACAGACACCGGAGGCGGCCCGATCCATCCGCCAACGCCACCAACGCATCCGCCCGCCGCTGCGCAAATGTCCGCGGATCGTTCCCACACACCTCGAAACGCATCCGCCGCAGCCGCATCGCCACCACCTGCCCCGCCGGACCCGGCAACGTGCCCTCCACCGAACACGTCCCGTCGTCATTCGCACGGAACCGCACATCCCGATCGGCCTCACCCTGCTCCCGCCGCGCCTTCGCACCCGCAGGATCGTGCCGCGCCACCAACCGGCGCGCCGCACGGCGGATCATCGACGTTGTCGCACCATCGATCCCATCGAGAAGCAGCCGCTCCACCAACTCCGCCTTCTCGGCGGTGACGGTCTCCAGTGCATCCGAAATGGCCTGCGCCCTCGCCCGATCGATACGACCCGACGAGAACGCGTCCGACGTCGCACGCAGCCGCCACCGAAGATCGAGCCCCAACCCGATCCACCGCCGCGCCACCGACTCGGTCACCGTCACCATCACACCGACCTCCACACGCGCGAGCTCACCCTGATTCGCCTCGTTACAACCCCGCCGGGCATCCTCCGCGCAGCGAGCCAGATACCCCGACGCCACCGCATCCACCTCGAGGAACTGCGACCGCGCGATCCCCGCATGCCGCTCACGCAGCACCGCCGTCCACTCGAGTTCCGGAACACCCGACAGCACACCGGGAGCAACCTCCCCCGCCTGCACCGCCCCCCCCCCCGACTCGAACATGAGTTCTATCGTACACACGTTCGAACAAGCTGGCGAGTACTGCGACGAATGCATCCACCGGTCCGTCGGGTCCGGTCAAGCTGATGCAGCGCCACAGTGGTAAGTCGGCGGCGCCCCGCACCGAGATGCGGTCGGCCGCTGCTCGAGGCGCACCGCCGGAAATCCTCAGTAGCATCCGTTGTGTACCTCGACTTGTGCCGTGGAACCGTGAACGAACGTAATCGACTGATCCATCACTTCTTCCGCGATCACGCCGAAGACTTCATGACCGATACCGGGCGACAGCGCACGCTTGACGATCTCTCGGAGATCAGCGCACTGCAGTTCGCGGCCGATGCCGCTTGCCACAGGGTGCTCCTGCCGATCGGACAGACATCAGGTCTCACGCAGTGAAGCCATCGAACGGGAGTTCAACACGGTGCTCGAAGCGGTTCGAACGGCCGAGACAGACACAACTCGAATCCGACCGACTCTGTCACCCGTGCATTGTCACGAACAGTCGCCGGGCTCGCCGATCCTGACGACGGACAGCAACGCTTCGCCTTCCGTGACAGTGCTCCCGACGGACGGCGTCTGGGCGACGACGACCCAATTGCTGTCGAGGACCTGGTTGCGCCCCTGACCGGTGGCATCCTGGCTGCGGGAGTAGAAGACGCCCGCAGCCTGAATCGCGTCCTGCGCATCCTGGAGGTTCATGCACGTCACGTTCGGCATGGTCGCCGGCGCAGCAGCCGCGGCAGTTGCCTGCGTTGCAGTCACTGTTGCCGCAGTCGCCGGTGCCACTTCGGACGTGGGGGCCGCCTGCGGCGTCGTCGGATCCGCGGGATCCGGGCGCGCGGTGGTGGTGGTGCCCGTGCCGGATTCGGCATCCAGACCGTCACCGATATCGCTGACGATGCCGATGAGCACGAACACTGCGGCGACGCCGATCGCAATGAGGACGCCGCGCCGAACCGGCCGCTTCTCGGGCTCCGGGGGCGGCGCGGCGAACGCGGCCGGATCACCGGCGAGGAACGCCTCGTGACCCGCCTGCGCACGAGCGGCGAGAGCCTCGTTCGCGGACCTACGCTGGGCTCGGTACTCGCGAATCGGCTTGCCCACGGCCAGATACCCGAGGCCGGCGGTGAACACCATCAGCACCAGAGCATCCCCGAACAGCCCGTTCACGAGATCGACGAACGTCAACCACAGGCAGATGGCGGCGAAAAACCCCGCGACGACGCGCAGATAGGGGGCGAAGCGTTTCATGGGAACTCCCGTGGCCGTGAACGGTCGTCGGACGACGGCGTAGGCAGTCCTGTCGAAGTAGCCGATCGCGTCGTCCGACATCATCATCTGCGAAGCCCGCGAACTTGGCCACCTCGTTCAGTGCGGGGACCCATGCATGGGTGAGCAGGTCGTGCAGCCGGATCGGGAACTGCACACGCTTCTCCTGTTCCGTCAAGAACGCGGCAGGGAGCAGAGCGCAATCATCCGCAGCGACGACGTCCGCAAAGCAAGACCGTGCCGAACCTGCGGGCCAACATCGTCGAGGTCACCGGTTCGGCCTAGGAGGTCCACGGATCGTCGTCGAGGACCGCGTCGAGGGTCAGTGCCCAGCTGCGGGTGGTGCGGTCGAGGAAGGCGTTGTGTCCCTCGGCGGGCACCTCCCACAGGGCGGCGCGGTCGCCGGCGCAGCGGGCGGCGTCGACGTAGGAACGGCTGGCGGCCACCGGCACCTGGACGTCCTCGACCCCGTGGATGCACACCGTCGGCACCCCGGTCGGGACCCGGTGCAGCGGCGACGCCGCCTTGTACACCTGCGGGTCGTCCGGGTAGGACACCCCGAACAGGGCCTCGAGCGCCGCCCCGCCGGACCTCGTCGCCGCCCGGGACGCGAGGTCGAGGGCGCCGGCCTGCGCCACCACCCGGGTCGGCCGAACCCGCGAATCCTCTTGCCCGGCAACCCATACCGCAAGCTGAGCGCCGGCGGAGTGCCCGACGATCCGGACGTCGCCGGTGTCGAGCGGTACTGCCGAATGCTCGGGCAGCAGGGTCGCCGTCGCGGCCAGCGCGGCCTCGATGTCGGCGCTGGTCTCCGCCCACCCGCCGCCCGCCCCGACGCGCCGGTACTCGACGTTCCACGCCGCCACGCCGCGCCGGGCCAACTCGGACGCCAGCGTCGTCGACAGGTGGAGGTGGAAGTCGGCGCTCCAGTAGCCGCCGTGGATCAGCATGACCACGGGTACCGGGCCCTCGACCCCGGTGGGTGTGTACAGGTGCCCGAACTGCGCCGGCTCGGGGCCGTACTCGATCTTCTGTCTGCCCATGTCTACTGCAGGGGGGCCTGGGACCAGCGGTCGGTGAGCACCCCGAGCGCTCCGAGTGCGACAGCCGCCGCCGTCGACGTCCGCAGGACGGTCGGGCCGAGCCGAACCGCGGTCGCGCCGGCCGCGGTCAGCGCGGCCACCTCGTCCTCGGACAGTCCGCCTTCCGGCCCGACGACGAGCACGATCCCGGGAACCGACCCGAGGTCCAGGGCAGCCAGTTCCGCGGTGGCCGACTCGTGGAGAACCAGGGCCACGCCGCCGTCGGCGACGAGGGCACGTACCCGGTCCAGGACGGCCGCGGTCCGGTGCAGGTCGGCGATCTGCGGAACATGCGCGCGCCGTGACTGTTTCGCCGCCGCGACCGCGACGGCCTGCCACCGCGCAACACCCTTGGCGACCTTCGCGCCCTCCCACTTCGCGACGCAGCGCGCGGCCTGCCACGGCACGATCGCGTCGATGCCCGCCTCCGTCGCCAATTCGACGGCGAGCTCGGACCGTTCGGCCTTCGGCAAGGCCTGGACGAGCGTCACCGCCGGCGTCGCGACCGGCACCTCGTCCCGACTGGTGACCGACAGGTCGAGCCGGTCCTTGCCGACGTCGACGACCTCCGCGCGGGCGACCCCGCCGCGGCCGTCCGCCAGCATCAGCTGCTCCCCCACCCGGATCCGCCGGACGGTGGCCGCGTGCCGGCCTTCCTTGCCGTCGAGGACGGCGATCGCCCCGACCTCGGGCAGCGGATCGAGATAGAACACCGTGGCGGCCATGGGATCTCGCCGCGCCCGTCAGCGACCGCTGAACGCGTCGCGCAGCCGGGAGAACAGGCCGCCGTTGTGTTGCGACGCACTGCTGACGACCTCGGCGTGGTCCTTGTCGCGCAGGTCCTTGAAGTCGCGCAGGGCAGCGGTCTGCTTGCCGTCGAGCTTCGAGGGGACGACCACCTCGAGGTGTGCGTGCACGTCGCCGCGCACACCGGACCTGAGCTTCGGCATGCCGTGCCCGCGCAGGACCGCCACCGAGCCGGGCTGAGTGCCCGCGTCGACGGTGATCTCGGTGGGGCCGTCGATGATCGTGTCGACGACGACGGTGGTGCCGAGCGCCGCGTCGACCATCGGGACCCGGATCGTGCAGTGCAGGTCGTCGCCGTCGCGGACGAACACGTCGTGCTGCTGCTCGAGCACCTCGACGTACAGGTCGCCGGAGGGGCCGCCGCCGGGTCCGACCTCACCCTGCGAGGACAGCCGGATCCGCATGCCGCCCGAGACCCCGACCGGCACCTTGACCGCGATGTCGCGGCGGGCCCGGACACGGCCGTCGCCGCCGCACTTGTGACAGGGGTCGGGAATGGTCTCGCCGGCACCGCGACAGGTCGGGCAGACGCGGGCCGTCATCACCTGACCGAGGAACGAACGCTGCACGGACTGCACCTCACCGGCGCCGCCGCAGGTCTCGCAGGTGACCGGCTTGGAGTCGCCGTTGGTGCCGGAGCCGGTGCACAGGTCGCAGAGGATCGCGGTGTCGACGGTGATGTGCTTGGTGACGCCGGTCGCGCACTCCTCGAGGGTCAGCTTGGTGCGCAGCAGCGAATCCGCGCCGGGCTGCACCCGTCCGCGCGGACCGCGCCGCGCCCCGGTGCCACCGCCGCCGAAGAACGCCTCGAACACGTCGCCGAGACCGCCACCGAAACCGGCGCCACCAAAGCCACCGGCCCCGCCGCCGCCCTGCTGGAGCGGGTCGCCGCCGAGGTCGACGATGCGCCGCTTCTCGGGATCGGACAGCACCTCGTACGCGGTGGAGATGTCCTTGAACCGCGCCTGCGCGTCCTCGTCCGGGTTGACGTCGGGGTGCAACTCCCTGGCGAGTTTGCGGTAGGCCCGCTTGATCTCCTGATCGGTCGCCTTGGGTGAGACACCCAGAAGTCCGTAGTAATCCCGTGCCACGTTACGTCTCTCGTCCTCGTCGTCCGTCTACTCGAAAATGTCGCTCAACTCGAAAAAGTGGTGAGGACCGCCCCTCCCGGTGGGGTCCTCGGCGCAGTTCACCGCTCGGCGAGAACCTCGCCGATGTACCGGGCAACAGCCGCGACGGACGCGATTGTTCCCGGGTAGTCCATCCGGGTGGGGCCGAGCACGCCCATGCCACCGAAGATGTTGCCACCCGCGCCGTACCCCGTGGTGATCACCGACGTACCGCGGATCTGCTCGACCTGCGTCTCCTCGCCGATCCGGACGGTGACGCGGCCCGCGTCGTTGGTCGCGGCGAGCAGTTTGAGCACCACCACCTGCTCCTCGAGCGCCTCGAGGACCGACCGCAGCGAACCGGGGAAGTCGCCGGCGTTGCGGGTCAGGTTCGCGGTGCCGCCGAGCAGCAGGCGCTCCTCCGGGTGCTCGACGAGCGTCTCGATCAGCACCGTCGACGTCCGCACCACCGCGTCGCGCAGCGGCTCGGGTGCCGCGTCGGCCAGCTCGGACACCGCGACCGACGCCGCCGCGAGACGCTTGCCCTCGAGCGCACCGGCGAGCAGGGCCCGCAGGGTGGCGAGGTCGTCGTCGCCGATCACGTCGCCGAGTTCCACGATCCGCTGGTCCACCCGGCCGGATTCGGTGATCAGCACCAACAGCAGACGTGCGGGCGTCAACGCGACCACCTCGAGGTGACGCACCGACGACGCGGACAGCGTGGGGTACTGCACGACCGCGACCTGCCGGGTCAGCTGGGCCAGCAGACGCACGCCGCGACGCAGCACGTCGTCGAGGTCGACCCCGGACTCGAGGAACTCGAGGATCGCCCGCCGCTCCGCCGGCGACAGGGGCTTGACCTCGGCGATCCGGTCGACGAACTCGCGGTACCCCTTGTCGGTCGGCACCCGACCCGAACTGGTGTGCGGCTGCGTGATGTAGCCCTCCGCCTCGAGCACCGCCATGTCGTTGCGGACGGTGGCACTCGACACGCCGAGGTTGTGTCGTTCGACGAGGGCCTTCGACCCGATCGGCTCCTGCGTGGCGACGTAGTCGGCGACGATTGCGCGCAGCACCTCGAACCGTCGTTCATCGGTACTCGACATGCCCCTCACCTCCGTCTCACGGAACCGGTCCGCCGGTTCGGCGGCACACTACAGACCCCGGGCACGCGTTTCGCCCCGGCACCCCGCATTCTAGTCGTCTCGTGACGACGACCGGTGAAGGCCTTACTGTGGTGGCGCTTTCACACATGACCGGACGGTGGGCAGATGATTTTCAAGGGTGTGCGGGACGGCAAGCCGTACCCGGACCACGGACTGTCGATCCGCGACTGGTCCAAGATTCCGCCGCGGCAGGTCCGCCTCGACGAAATCGTCACGACCACCAAGGTGCTCGAACTCGACCGACTGCTGTCCGAGGACTCCACCTTCTACGGCGACCTGTTTCCGCACGCCGTGCTGTGGCACGGTGTCGTCTACCTCGAGGACGGGGTCCACCACGCCGTCCGGGCCGCACTGCGCAACCGCGTCGTCCTGCACGCCCGGGTGTTCGAGTACGACGCGATCCGCTGACCGCCCCCGCACTCAGCCGAGGATGTCGCGGATCACGCCGTCGGCGAGCAGCCTGCCGCGCGCGGTGAGGACCAGCCGGTCACCGACCCGGTCCAGCACACCGTCCGCGACGACGCGCTCCGCCGCCGCGACCTCGTCGGCGCGCAGGTCCGCGACCGGCAGCCCCGAGCGCAGGCGCAGCACCAGCATCACCCGTTCGACGTGCCGATCCTCCGCGGTCAGGACCTCGCTGCCGGCGACGGGCAGCACACCGGACGCGAGCTCGTCCGCGTAGCGGGCGGGATGCTTGACGTTCCACCAGCGCACCCCGCCGACGTGGCTGTGCGCCCCCGGGCCGGCGCCCCACCAGTCGCCGCCGTCCCAGTAGCCGATGTTGTGCCTGCACCGTGAATCCCCCGTCGCTCCGCTCGCCGAGTCGACCTCGTCCTTCGCCCAGTTCGACACCTCGTACCAGTGCAGACCGGCATCCGTCAGACGCGCGTCGATGCGCTCGTACCGGGCGGCCAGGACGTCGTCGTCGGGGGCGGGCAGCTCGCCCCGACGCACCTTGCGGGCCAGGGCGGTGCCGTCCTCGACGATCAGCGAGTACGCAGAGACGTGGTCGACGTCGGCGGACAGCACGGCGTCGAGGGTGGCGTCGAGGTCCTCGTCCCGTTCCCCGGGGGTGCCGTAGATCATGTCCAGGTTGACGTGGGCGAATCCGGCGGCGCGGGCCTCCCGGGCGGCCGCGACCGCCCGGCCCGGCGTGTGCGTCCGGTCCAGGACCCGCAGCACGTGCGGCGCCGCGGACTGCATGCCCAGCGACACCCGGGTGTACCCGGCGTCGAGGATCGTCGCGAAGAACTCCGGCGACGTCGACTCCGGATTCGACTCGGTGGTCACCTCGGCGCCGGGCGCGAGCCCGAAACTCGAGCGGACGGCGCCGAGCACCTGCGCCAGCCCCTCCCCACCGAGCAGCGACGGGGTACCGCCCCCGACGAACACCGTCTGCGCCACGGGCACCGCGCGACCCTGCCGGCCCAGCATCGCGGCACCGGCGTCGAGTTCGCGGCGCAGACCCTCGAGCCAGGACTGCGGGGACGCCGAGGTCCCGAGCTCGCCCGCGGTGTAGGTGTTGAAGTCGCAGTATCCGCAGCGGGTCGCGCAGAAGGGGACGTGGACGTACACCCCGAACGGCCGCGAACCGACACCGTCCAGCGCATCGTCGGGCAGCTCGAAGGCTCGCGCGGTCGGCTCGGTCAGGCGGGTACTCACAGTTCCAGTCTCCCACCGAGCCCGGAGTGATCCATCCCACACCACCCCCTGCCCTGCACATTTCCCCCCGATTTCAGGGAAATGTCGGCGCAGGTGTCGGAATGCGCGGAATGATCTGGCACAATCGTTGCCGTGACCGGACTTGGGATTGTGCTCGTGGCTCGCCGCCATGTCGATCTCAAGCGTGTCTGTAGCTGTTGCTGTCTTCCTTGTACTGCGTAGACGCATTCTCAACAGCCAGCCCAGTCCCGGCCGGTCTCGAATGTGGGCACGCGGGGACAGCCCTCCCCTCGACAGTCATGCCCGCCCTAGACCGGCGCCCGTACAGATCCACCTGAAGCAGATCTTGGAGCGCCCCCTGATGTCGCAGTCCGTCGACTCCTCGCCGCCCGCCGATACGGGCACCGTGCCGCGTGCCCGCACACCGCGGCCCGTGAAGCGCCGGTCCGAGGGCCAGTGGGCCCTCGGCTACCGCGAGCCGCTCAACGCCAACGAGCAGACCAAGAAGGACGACAACCCCCTCAACGTCCGCGCCCGCATCGAGAACATCTACTCGAAGCAGGGTTTCGACAGCATCGACAAGGCCGACCTCCGCGGCCGGATGCGCTGGTGGGGCCTGTACACCCAGCGCGAGCAGGGTTACGACGGCACCTACACCGGTGACGAGAACATCGACCTGCTCGAGGCGCCGTACTTCATGATGCGCGTCCGCTGCGACGCCGGCGCCCTCAACGTGGAGCAGCTGCGCACGCTCGGCGAGATCTCCACCGAGTTCGGCCGCGACACCGCCGACCTGTCCGACCGCGAGAACGTCCAGTACCACTGGATCGAGATCGAGAACGTCCCCGAGATCTGGAAGCGGCTCGAGGCGGTCGGCCTCAAGACCACCGAGGCGTGCGGCGACTGCCCCCGCGTCGTCCTCGGCTCCCCCCTCGCCGGCGAGTCGTTCGACGAGATCCTCGACCCGACCCCGGCCATCGACGAGATCGTCCGCCGCTACATCGGCGACCCGGCGTACTCGAACCTGCCCCGCAAGTTCAAGACCGCCATCTCCGGTCAGCAGGACGTGGTGCACGAGATCAACGACGTCGCGTTCGTCGGCGTCAATCACCCCGAGCACGGCCCCGGCCTCGACCTCTGGGTCGGCGGCGGTCTGTCCACCAACCCGATGCTCGCGCAGCGGGTCGGCGTGTGGGTGCCGCTCGACGAGGTCCCGGACGTGTGGGAGGCCGTCGTCTCGATCTTCCGCGACTACGGTTACCGGCGCCTGCGCACCAAGGCCCGGCTCAAGTTCCTGATCAAGGACTGGGGCATCGAGAAGTTCCGCGAGGTGCTCGAGACCGAGTACCTGAAGCGGAAGCTGATCGACGGACCGGCGCCGGAGAAGCCCGCGCGACCGATCGACCACATCGGCGTGCAGAAGCTCCGCAACGGCCTGAACGCGATCGGCTTCTCCCCGATCGCCGGCCGCGTGTCCGGCACGATCCTGCAAAAGGTCGCCGACGCGGTCGAGCGGGTCGGTTCCGATCGCATCCGCTTCACCCCGTACCAGAAGCTCATCGTCCTCGACGTCGCGGACGACAAGGTCGAGGAACTGATCGCCGAGCTCGAACCGCTCGGCCTGCAGGCCCGCCCGTCGCACTGGCGCCGGAACCTGCTCGCCTGCAGCGGAATCGAATTCTGCAAGCTGTCGTTCGTCGAGACCCGCAAGCGTTCCCAGGTGCTCGCACCCGAACTCGACCAGCGTCTCGCCGACATCAACGCCGACCTCGACGTGCCGATCACGATCAACATCAACGGCTGCCCCAACTCGTGCGGCCGGTCCCAGATCGCGGACATCGGTTTCAAGGGCCAGCTCGTCGACGACGGCGCAGGCAACCAGGTCGAGGGATTCCAGGTGCACCTCGGCGGCAGCCTCGGGCTGGACGCGGGCTTCGGCCGGAAACTGCGCCAGCACAAGGTGACCAGCGAGGAGCTGGGCGACTACATCGAGCGGGTCGTCCGGCAGTTCGCCAAGCACCGCAACGAGGGCGAGCGGTTCGCGGAATGGGCCGTGCGCGCCGACGAGGAGGACCTGCGATGACAGCGAGTGTCGACCTGACCAACGCCACCGAAGCCGAACTCCGCGACCTTGCCGCGCAGGGGGCGGCAAGCCTCGACGGTGCCTCCGCCGAGGAACTGCTGCGCTGGACCGAGGACACCTTCGGTTCGCAGTACATCGTCGCGTCGAACATGCAGGACGGGGTGCTGGTTCACCTTGCAGCGCAGGTGCATCCGGGCGTCGACGTCCTGTTCCTCGACACCGGCTACCACTTCGCGGAGACCATCGGCACCCGCGACGCGGTCGAGGCGGTGTACGGGGTCAACGTTGTCAACGCCCGCGCCGAGCGGTCCGTCGCCGAGCAGGAGGCCCTGCTGGGCAAGGACCTGTTCGCCCGTGAGCCGAACGAGTGCTGCCGGCTGCGCAAGGTGGAGCCGCTGCGCAAGTCCCTCGCCGGTTACAAGGCGTGGGTGACGGGTATCCGTCGCGTGGAGGCCCCGACCCGGGCCAACGCTCCGCTGATCTCGTTCGACGAGGCCTTCGGTCTCGTCAAGATCAATCCGATCGCCGCATGGTCGGACGAGGACATGCAGAACTACATCGACAAGCACGGGATCCTCGTGAACCCGCTCGTCGACGAGGGCTATCCGTCCATCGGGTGCGCACCGTGCACCTCCAAGCCAGCTCCCGGCTCCGATCCGCGCAGCGGACGCTGGGCCGGCAACTCCAAGACAGAATGCGGGTTGCACGCCTCATGACTGCTGAACTGACCGACATCCGACCGCTGCTCTCGGGCACCGACTTCGACACCCTCGCGGCGCTCGAGTCGGAGGCCATCCACATCTTCCGCGAGGTCGCGGGCGAGTTCGAACGCCCGGTGATCCTGTTCTCCGGCGGCAAGGACTCCACGGTGCTGCTGCACCTGGCGATCAAGGCCTTCTGGCCGGCCCCGATCCCGTTCGCGCTGCTGCACGTCGACACCGGCCACAACCTGCCCGAGGTGCTCGCCTTCCGCGATCACGTGGTCGAGAAGTACAACCTGCGGCTGCACGTGGCCCGCGTCGAGGACTACCTCGCCGACGGCCGCCTCACCGAGCGGCCCGACGGCGTCCGCAACCCGCTGCAGACCGTGCCGCTGCTCGACGCGATCGCCGAACACCGCTTCGACGCGATCTTCGGTGGTGGCCGCCGCGACGAGGAGCGGTCCCGCGCGAAGGAGCGGATCTTCTCGCTGCGCGACTCGTTCGGCCGCTGGGATCCGAAGAAGCAGCGCCCGGAACTGTGGAACCTGTACAACGGCAAGCACTCCCCCGGTGAGCAGGTGCGCGTCTTCCCGCTGAGCAACTTCACCGAGCTCGACATCTGGCGCTACATCGCCCGCGACAACATCGAACTCGCGAGCATCTACTACGCCCACCAGCGCGAGGTGTACCAGCGCGACGGCATGTGGATGACGTCCGGAGTGTGGGGCGGACCGCGGGAAGGCGAACAGGTCCAGACGCTGTCGGTGCGCTACCGCACCGTCGGCGACGGCTCCACCACCGGCGCCGTGCTGTCCGAGGCCGCGGACAACGACGCCATCCTGGCCGAGGTCGCCGCGTCCCGGCTCACCGAACGCGGCGCCACCCGAGGCGACGACCGAGTTTCCGAGGCGGCCATGGAAGACCGCAAGCGAGAGGGCTACTTCTGATCATGAGCGACCTGTTGCGCCTGGCTACGGCCGGCAGCGTCGACGACGGCAAGTCCACGCTCGTGGGCCGGCTGCTGTACGACACGAAATCCGTTCTGGCCGACCAGATCGACGCCGTCACCCGCGCGTCGGTCGACAAGGGCCTCGACACCCCCGACCTGTCGCTGCTCGTCGACGGCCTGCGCGCCGAGCGCGAGCAGGGCATCACCATCGACGTGGCGTACCGCTACTTCGCCACGCCGAAGCGCAGTTTCGTCCTCGCGGACACGCCCGGGCACGTGCAGTACACCCGCAACACCGTCTCCGGTGCGTCCACCGCCCAACTGGTGGTCCTGCTCGTCGACGCCCGCAAGGGTGTCATCTCGCAGACCCGCAAGCACGCCGCGGTGCTGGCGCTGCTCGGTGTGCCGAAGCTGGTCCTCGCGGTGAACAAGATCGACCTGGTCGAGGATCAGGCGACGGTGTTCGCCGACATCTCGCGGGAGTTCAACGAGCTGACCTCGTCGCTGGGCTGGGCGAGCGAGGACGTCGTGGAGATCCCGGTCTCCGCGCTGCACGGCGACAACGTCGCAGTGCGCTCCGAGAACACCCCGTACTACGA
The DNA here is from genome assembly GCF_042879035.1 of Rhodococcus sp. NPDC003318. Lineage (NCBI taxonomy): Bacteria > Bacillati > Actinomycetota > Actinomycetes > Mycobacteriales > Nocardiaceae > Rhodococcus > Rhodococcus sp. NPDC003318. The sequence continues at coordinate 66,204 of NZ_JBIAOU010000025.1, forward strand.
CGGTCCGACGCTCATCGAGCACCTCGAGTCGGTGCCCGTCGACGCCGAGCCGCACCGGGTGGGACTGCGTTTCCCGGTGCAGTACGTGATTCGTCCGCGCACCGCCGAGTTCCCCGACTACCGCGGCTACGCGGGCCAGATCGCGGCCGGCGAGGTGCGCCCGGGCGACGAGGTCGTGGTGCTGCCGTCCGGCATCCGCACGACGGTCACCCGGATCGACACCGCCGACGGCGAACTCGACTCCGCGCACGCGGGCCGCAGCGTCACGCTCGTTCTCGCGGACGACGTCGACATCTCCCGCGGCGACACCATCGCGTCCCCGCAGGACGCTCCGGAACCGCTCGGCGACTTCGAGGCCACCGTGTGCTGGCTGGCGGAGAAGCCGCTGCGTCCCGGTGCACGACTGTTGCTCAAGCACGGCACCCGCACCACGCAGGCGATCGTCGGCGGCCTCGTCGAGCGGTTCGACGAGCAGGAACTGACCAGCGAGCAGAACCCGGAGTCGCTCGAGCTCAACGAGATCGGCAAGATCTCGGTGCGCGTCGCCGACCCGATCGTCGCCGACGACTACCGCGTCAACCGGCACACCGGCAGTTTCCTGCTGATCGACCCGGCCGGGGGCAACACCCTCGCCGCCGGTCTCGTCGGCGACGCGATCGCCGCTGTCGAGCTGGGCCAGCCGGTCTAGGTTTCGTGGCCTCCACCGCGCCCCTTGTCGCGGCGGCGGCGCCGCCACTGGTGCTCGTCGCGCACGGCAGTCGTGACCCCCGCTCCGCGCGGGCGGTCACGACTGCCGTGACGGCGATCCGGGAGTCGCGCCCGGACCTCGACGTCCGGTTGTGTTTCCTCGACCTGTCCGCCCCGTCGGTGGACCAGGTGATCGACGCCGTTGCCGCCGAAGGTCATTCGTCGGCGGTCGTGGTACCACTGCTGCTGGGCAGCGCGTTCCACGCGCGCGTCGACCTGCCCGGCATGCTCGCGGCCGCCCGGTCGCGGCATCCGGGACTCGACCTCGTCCAGACGGACGTGCTCGGCGACGACGACCGCCTCGTCTCCGCGGTACGGGACCGCATCGCCGACACCGGTGTCGCGGTCGAGGACCCCGACGTCGGCATCGTCCTCGCCGCGGTCGGCTCGTCCCGCGCCGACGCGAATCTGCGGACCGAGGCGATCGGGCCGCGACTGCGGGCCGGGACCGCGTGGTCCGGCGTCGAGGTGTGCTTCGCGACCACGTCACCGTCCCTGCCGGAGGCCGTCTCCCGGCTGCGGGCCGCCGGCGCGAGACGCATCGTCGTCGCGCCGTGGTTCCTGGCGCCCGGACTGCTCACCGACCGCATCGACGCCGCCGTCGACGACATCGCGCCCGACGCTCTGCGCGCCGACGTGATCGGCGCGCACCCGCACCTCGTCGAGGTCGTGCTGGCCCGCCACCTGGCCGGGACCGGCCTGCTCACCACCGCCCGCGCCGCCTGACCGCGCTCCCCTCTCGAGCGGCTGAAGGTGGCCTTCGTTGAACTGGTCCCCGGAAGTTGGACTGCGAAATTCGGTTCCGACTTCCGGGGAGTGGTGTCATGGATGCACGAAGTTCGTTGTCCGAGGGGCAGC
>NZ_JBIAOU010000026.1:0-65855 GCF_042879035.1 Rhodococcus sp. NPDC003318
CCGCGGCGCTCCTCCCGACGCTTCGCGTCGGGAGACGGAGCGGGTCGCTGCGCTCCCCGCCAGGGAGCCGCTACGCGGCTCGCGGTGGGTCACCCTAAGCAGCCGTCGAGCGGGTCGCTGCGCTCCCCTTGAAACCGAAATACCCGCAACAGCAACACCATTCAACGCCACCACCGCAGCACCCCCGAACCAGAACGAGAGCTGGGGACGCGCTTCGCGCGCCGAGGTCCGGCTCGCCGCGTCGCTCTCAACCCGTCCCGATGTCATGCACCCATGATATACCACCACCCCAGACAAGAGCAAAACGACACACTGCCCCGAGAACCGAAATTACTACGCCCACAACATAACACGACACAACACCACAAAACTCTATGCAAACACACCGAGCATTACATCATCACAATCGAATTCAGTTCACCCGTTGCAGCACAACATAATTCAAACCCGCCTCGACAGGGTATCCCGGCCCGCCCCCGACACCCCAACCGCCAGCCCCACACCCCCACCCGACGACGCCGGCACCCCGCCGGCCCCGGCCCCACACCTCACATCTCGAGGTGGGACATGCCATCACCCCAGGTCACAACACAGAAACGACCCCACCCACCGACACCACACCGCAACCATCGACCGGATACCTCCCCGCGTCATCTGTTCGCGACGCCAGGGCGCGGAAGTTATGGAGTCTCGGAGCAACCAGTTCCAGGCCCACCGGACGAGAGAGGCATCCCACGCCCGCACTGCCCGAACTGGCCGCCCTGATCACCAACCTCGACACCAAACACCATCGCCACGGCGATCGGCACCGCCATCGTCACGGCGATCACCACGACCCGACTGAGCAAGGCCCGAGCTATCTCACGGGGTATCAGGAACCACCGCCGGCGCGCGCCATCCTGAGCAGCTTCACGACACCGACACCCCCGGCTGCTCGGCCTGGGGTGTCGCAGCGCTCGGCCACGCCTGCTCCGCCACCCAGCCGCGACCCGGCTTGACATATCGTGGGCGTCGTGTCCAGCAGCAACAGAGGTCGGAAGCGTGTGAAGAAGCGCAAGCAGAAGCGGCAGCAGGCCCGCGGTAAGAGTACGCATGCTCGTATCGAACGAGTCGAACTCGGCGACCTGTTCGGCAGCGAATCGGATGCGGAGTCGCGACTCGCGGAGATCGCCGATCGAATCGCCACGTTCGCTACGCCCTATAACACATTTGACCTCCTGGCGCTGCTACGCCTGCGCTTCGAAACCGCTCTCGCCGCCGATCCCACCGCCGTCAGTTACGACGGCGCCGCCGCACTCGAACTAGGCGCCCTCGTCCTCACTGCACGAGGAATTCAGACCGGGCTTGAGTCATCCGAAGAACCCGAATCCACCGACCTGGACGATGCCCTCGACAACATCAACGCGGCCATTGACGAGGCAATGTCGGCCGGCGCAATGCTGGCCCTAGCAACAACGCAACAAGACTCCTCGGCTGCCCGGGAATTGGGCTTCGGGTCAGTCATGCGTGAGATATTCGTTCGCAACCCCGCCTATCCGCACATGGTCGAGGACACACTCACCGATCTCTTCGACGACCCGGCCGTCGAAGATCTCTGCCGATCGGTCATCGGATGCACGGTGCAGCAGATCCGTCAGGTATTTGCAGCCATGCGTGAGCTGTACCGCGAAGTTTGGGAATCCCGCGCCACCGCGTGGGCAGAGATCGCCGACGCTGACGTTTCCAGCGCCACTAACGCGAGGGACGTCCCGCAGCATGTCCTCGACCATCTGAGACGGATGGCCGACGACAAATCTGCCTATCCGCACACGACCACCGCAGATATTGCTTCACGCAGTGCGCTGTCCACTGAAACCACGCAGACGGTGCTCGACCTGTTCACCACTCCTCTGACCGACCGTGCACCCGGCGAGGCTGCAGTCGACTTCTTCCGAGGAAAATCACCCCTGCGAACGCAGCCGATCCTCTGTGCCCCCGACGGGACCTATGCGATTCCTCATGACGCACTTTTCGTGCATTCCATACGCGAACGCGTCGAGACCGCCCTTAAGCCGGACAATGCGGCGTGGTCCGCATACCAAAAGCATCGCGGGGACTACCTGGAGCGAGCCAGCATCGATCTCCTAACCCCTCACCTTCCAGGCCATACGCTCCATGCCGCCTTCGACTACCTCGTGCCTGACAACGAGGATCAAGAGAAGTTGGCGCCCGAGCAATACACCAAGAAGGTCGAAGGCGACGGCCTGATCGTCATAGACGACATCGCAATCATCATCGAAGCCAAAGCGGTAGCTCTTCGACAGCACTCCCGAACCGGACGTTCCGGTCCCCTCTGGCAGGATCTACGCCGCATGGTGACAATCGCTGCCGAGCAGGGCGACCGGATGCGGAACCGCATCCTCCAGGACCGCGGACTGCGCCTCATCGATGACAGCTGGCTCGACCTCAGCGCCATCCGTGAGGTCCACACCGTGGCGGCCACTCTAGACGACTTGTCGGGAATCGCCACCACCACACACCAACTGGTGAAGGCAGGCCTGCTCACCGAAGCAAACATCCCGTGGATCGTTTCGCTCCATGACCTCCGCGTGATCAGTGAACTCATCAATCGCCCCGCCGAGCTAGTCCTCTACCTGCGACGACGCACCGATCCCGAGCTGACCAAACGAATACAGAGCGCAGATGAGCTCGACTATTTCATGTACTTCCTTGAAGGACGGCTATATGCCGAGCCCGATCCCGACGTACAACAGCGTGAGGTACCGGCCCTTGGCACCCCGTCCGCCGAACAGCGGCGACGCTATCGCGAGCAGCGCCAGACAGTCGAGTTCTTTGAACCCCTGACTGATCAAATAGATACTTGGTACCTGGGCGAACTGAGCGGGCAGTCGGATGCTGCAAACAAGCCTCAGATGCAGTCCGACCCACGACTTCTCATGCTCGTCGACGACCTCAGTGCCCGTCGCGAACCAGGCTGGCTCGCAATGACGACTACGCTGCTCAGCGGCGACCAGCGGACGCAGTTCAAATTCGGCGTCATGGCCGATGCACTCGCGGAAAAGACCCGCGAAGATGGACTGTCTCACCGGATAGCGTGCCCTGGCGGGTCCCGCCGTGACGACAGCTTCGTACTCGTCTGGATGAATGTCGTTCCTGGGACAGGATCGGCCACCGCCCAAGAAGATCTCGTCAATTTTGTCACGGCGAAGAAACACCAACTCAAGGTCAGCCGCGGATTCGGCATGCTCTTGGAAGCAAGCACGGGAACGCTAAGCGCAACGGTTTACGACAACCGCATACCAGGGAAGGATGCCGAACTCGACACCCTGGTGAACGATCTCAACCTGATGGACGTGTTGAGCATGCAACGACACCGAGGTACCGGACGGCGGACCAAGCCCACACCAAGGAAGAAAAAGCGCCGATGACGGTCACCACACTGGATCGAATCGGAGAAGGCCCGGTCAACCGGCCAACTATCTATGGCGAGCGAGCTATGGCTAGAACTCGACGGTTTGAGGACATCCCAGGCATCTGCTGAAGACCGGGCGTTCAAGATCGATCAGACTACAGATATTGCCCGCTGGCCCCGCGGGAGACGCCACAGATCATGCTGAGAGGAACGGTCCGGTATTGGTTGGGTCGCAGATGCTAGGTCGACGGTACCTCACTCACACGATACAAGGACCGAGCGGCGCCCGGAATGACCCGGACACTCACCTGATACTTCTCCGAGCGGCCCACGAAAAGAACCTTCGCATGTCAAGCGTGCGTCCGGATCCAGGGCGGTCGCTCGGCGATCTTCATCCCGCTGTCGCGGTGAGTGGCATGTCAGCAAGAAAGCGCCGCTGACAGCATTCGATCTCAAGCCGGCGAGCGATGCCCGGAATGCGCGAAGGCAGGGTGTTCGCTTGCAGACCTATATCCGGACATCGCCGCCGGATGGGACGCGGAGAGAAAACGTCCCAGTTACCGCTCATGACGTGAATCCCGGAAGCAAGACCAACCGGCTTGCTGTCATCGGCACAGATCAGGCGTGGAATCTCCGTCCGCGTGCGAGTGCCCGATGGTGGTAGCTCTGTGCGGTCCAGACTTTCGTATGGACGCCCCAAATGGCCTCGCAGCCGGACAAGCATCGGTCCATGTCCGTTCCACAACTTCCAATCGTGGCCCGCGCCCGCGCCGGCCACGCATCAGCTAACCCACACCGCTTCGAAACAAGTGCCGCGGGCAACTTGCCGAGCATGGCCAGTGCGAGCGTTCCCAGTCGCGTCGAGCAGGCCAGCCGTTCGACCGTGATGCCGTGGCGCTCGCGCTTGACGAACCCCGCCCGCCACGGCTCGTTGCTCGATAGCGATGGAGGACAGGGACACCCATAGAACTCGAAGTCCCCGTCGTGCGTGGCACTACCTCTGTCCCAGCCCGAACTGGATCTCGGCCTCAACCTACTTCGCTCCGCACGGTCTGTGCTAGAACCAACGTTCTCTTCATCGCGGACAACGGGACTGCCCCCGGTTTAGTTGACACGGGGGTTTGGTGACTCAAGCCGCGGTTGCGGCCTGGTTGATTGTCTCAAACTCGATCGGTGTGAGGCGACCGAGTCGGCGTTGTCGACGTTTCCGGTGGTACGTCCTTTCAATCCAATGGACGATGGCCAGGCGGAGTTGGTTGCGGGTTCTCCAGCGTTGCCTGTCGAGTACGTTGCGTTGCAGGAGAGCGAAGAACGACTCCATCGCAGCATTGTCACCGCACGCGCCGACTCGGCCCATCGATCCGCGTAAGCCATTGTGCGCCAGCGCGTGGACGAATCTTCTGGACCGGAACTGACTGCTGCCCCTGTCGGAGTGCACAATGGTGCCGGCGGGCGAGCGGGTGTCGATGGCGTACGACAACGCTGCGACCGCGAGGGTGGCCTTCATGTGCGGCTCGATCGAGTAGCCGACGATCCGTCCCGAGTAGACGTCCTTGATCGCGCACAAATACAGCTTGCCCTCGTCCGTCCAGTGTTCTGTGATATCGGTGAGCCAGACCTGATTCGGTGCACCCGCGCTGAAGTTGCGGTCGACGAGGTCATCGTGCACCGGCGGCCCCGACTTCCTGTTCAGACCACGCTTCTTGCTGAAGACCGACCAGATCCTCTCCTGTGAGCACAGCCTGGCGACTCTGTTCTCGCCGGCAGCGATGCCGTGGTCGCGGAGTTCGTCGGCGATAAACCGGTACCCGAACGCCGGGTCGTCGGCATGAATCGCACGAGCCGCGTTGATCAGATGTGCGTCATCCCAATCTCGTTGAGAAACAGGGGCTTTGCACCACTTGTAGAACGCTTGGGTGGAGAATCCGAGCACCCGGCAGGTCACCGTGACGGGGACACCGTCGCCAGCAAGGTCGAGGACCAGCGGGAACATCATTTTGGGTTGACGTGCTGGGACAGGTAGCCCACCGCCCGACGCATCACCTCCGCCTCCTGCTCGAGCAGCTTGATTCGTTTGCGCGCCTCGCGCAGCTCAGCAGTCTCGTCCGACCTCGACGGCGGGTCTGTTCGATCGACTCCGTCCTGCCTGTTCGCGATCTTCAACCATCGCTGCAGGCAGGTCTCGGAAATCCCGAAGTCCTTCGCCACCTGACGCAGGGTCGCATCGCCCTTCCGGGCGACCGTGATCACATCACGGCGGAACTCCGCGGGATACGGCTTGGGCATGTTCGACATCCTTTCACCGTGAGGTGCGTCCTCACAGCTCAGGTGTCAACCAAAGTGGGGGCAGTCCCGACAACGGCCATGGCTTGTGCACCACAGCTAATCAGCTAATGTGTCGTTGTTTCGCTGCAGAGAGGGAGCCGATGAGTCTTCGGCCAGCGCATCACGGCTACGCGTATCAAGACGTGCTGACGGCGATTTACCTTGTCGACGTGGCTCTGAGAAGTGCTAACCAAATTGTCGTCGACAAAAAACTCTTCGACGAGGATCGGTTTGACGATCTGACGTGTACCTGGCGCGGAGGTACTCGCAGTCGTGTGCAGGTCAAGCACACAGCTGAAGAACGTGAACTGCCGTTGACGTCCTTCACCGCCGACAAGAGGAGTCTGCGACTCGACAAGCTTTTCGCGTCGCTCGATGAGGATCTGAGCGCACATCCTGGCACCTCCTATCGCGTCGTGCTACGCGACATCGAACCGAGCGACCCTGACCTTACCGACATCCTCAAGCCCGCTGATGGGCCTACAGACCCCGGCCCCGTCATCGAAGGTCTGAAGACGTCGCGGTACCACTTCGATGCTGACGCCATCCTTGCCACCGCAAGGTGGCAGAAGAAGCTGGCGCTCATTGACAAAGACGTCGTGCGCCGTGCCTGTGCACAGCTGATCGTAGAAGTGGACATGCCCAGCTTCTCGATGAATCTTCGCGAGCCCGGCCCTTTGGAGGAAGTGCTACTACGTCGGGTCACTGACGAACTCGGTGCTGGCCGCCCGCCGAATCGCCGACTGGACCCCGAGACCGTGGCTTGGTCACTGATCGAGACGGCAAAAGCTGCCCGCACCCTCAATAGCACCGTGACCACCCAAAATCTGCTGCCCCGGCTCGGTCTGGTCGTCGATTTCGGCGCGGTGCGGCAGGGTCATCCGGTTGACCAGTCAGTAGAGGTCGCTCGTCCTGGTATGGTTGCTGAGATCTATTCGGCCGTAACAGAATTAGCGGCCACAGGCGGCTCTCTCGTCGTCGCCGCGGGCCCGGGAACCGGTAAGTCGTGGCTGTGCGAACAATTGTCGGACCATCTGAGTGCGGAGTGGACCGTAGCGCGGCACCACTGCTGGTTAGGGGCGGCGGACGAGCATCGGGATGATCGGGTTCTTTCCGATGTCGTGATCGGGAGCTTGATCCAGCAACTGGAATCCGTGTGTCCCGAGAGTGTCGACAAGATCCGTCCCCGCTATGCCGCCACGAGTGAAACGCTGTCTGCGGTGGTCGATGTGATCCGCCAGGATCATCCATTCCGGCCGATCCTGCTGATCGTTGACGGCCTAGACCATGTCACTCGTGTTCGCGGCCGAACAGGGGGTGCTGCTTTCGGCAATCCTGGTGATCCGGCCCGGGCGCTGGTGGATGAACTCGCCGCATTGAAGCTTCCGGAGGGCGTCGTACTGGTGCTCGCAAGTCAGCCTGGCGACCATTTAGATTTCCTTGCCGGCCGTACGATCAGTGTTGCTCCCCTCACGCGCAACGAGGTAGGGGCGCTCGTTGAGCAGCATGGGGTCCTGACGGAGGAAGACAGATCGGAAACATTGGCGCCGGGCTCGACTCGGGCGGATGCGATCATTGATTTGGTGTATGAGCGGTCCCGTGGAAATGCCCTGTACGCGACGTATCTGTGCAGGCAGGCGGCCGGACATGATCCGCTGGGCCGGCTGCGAGAGGTGCCGACGTCGGCCGATGACCTCGATACCTACTACCGCTACTTGTTGGACGGGCTCACCGAGGGACAGCGGATGGCCGTCGGATTGCTCGCCGTGTGCGATTTCGGTGTCTCCGTTGACGAGCTTGGGGAGATCTTCCCCTTCGTGGCCATGATCCCCGCAGCCCTGGAGACCGTCGCCCCTATCGTCATCCAGCAGCCCGGAATCGGCGGGCTCAAGATCCACCACGAGAGTTTCAGCCGCTACATCCGCGATGGCACGGCGCGAAAAAGTCTCGATGACGCACGTGCACAGGCGGCAGAATGGTTGAAGGACCGTGGATTCTTCACCGACACGCGGGCGTTCCGCCATCTGCCGGAACTACTTGTCGACCTCGAACGCGACGACGAGATCTCGACCCTGGTCGGGCCCGACTTCGTATCCCGCGCAATCGCAGGGCTCCAGCCGCCGGCGGCAATCAAGGCGGCGCTCGAGGTTGTATCCCGACGCGCCGCAGTCACTCTCGATTGGCGAATGCTTCTACGCTGCACGGAATTGCGGCGGTCCACCGGAACGTACGAGTTCGAAAACGTGCCGGACACTCTCGTGGACTACGGGGATGTGCTGGTCTCACTGCTGGGGGCGGACGAGATCGCCACAAGTCTGGTTTACGACGGCGAGCGCACGATGGAGGCGCGATGGGGGCTGCAGTTGTGCGCTGCAGTTGATCGCGCCGGGGCGGCGGCGCCATGGGGGGCGTACCTCACCGGGTGGCTGGAGACACCCAATGACAATGTCGCCTACGGCAAGGACAGCGACAACGAGGTGCGGCTCGCTCAGCTCAGGGCCGAACTTCGACTTTCTGCCCAACAGTCCAACGACCAGGAAGGCCAGTTCACAGCGGAGGATATTGCCGGAATCCTCGCCGACAACGAACTTCCACTCGCCGACGTGATCGACGTGCTGTCCGACTGTTTCGGCCCCCTGTTGCTGATGGAGGCGATACCTCACATCACCGACGGATCCGCGCGCGCCACATTGTTGTTGCACCTCGCCGACCTGATGACGAGCTCATCTAGTGAGCTCCCCCCCGCCGGCGACCTCGCGTGTCAGGCCTGGGATAGCGCTCCGGGCCTCGACCCCCGTAGGGCACTCGAACACGGCGTGCCAATCGACAAGCTCGTCGATGTTCTGTTCGGCGACGACGTCGACGGCACCCTCAGTGCGGCGACCGACGACGTACTGACTGATCCTCAGCCGAACCTCGCCGACGCGATTCGTCGCTGGCTGGACCTGATCACTACCGCCCACGCGCACGACAAGCACGCACCGAACAGAATGCTGGCCCGCGTGGAGGGCGTCGGATTCTTCCGCGCATGGCTCCGATTCACCATCGCCACCGTGGGACTGGGCAGCGAGGTGGCGCGAGGCGCGATCGAGCCGAAAACCGCGTCCGCAACCGTCCGAATCGCGCTCGAACAGCTGGCACAGAATGCCGAACCCTTCACCGGCAAGCCCAGAGCGTGCGACCTATGGGGAACCCACCACCACGTGCACGAGGTAGTCGAGAAGGCCGTAACCCTGCTCGACGATGACGATCTCGAGGCTGCGATCGGCTACCTCACCGCCACCAGCGCCGGCACCACTACGTCCGCAATGGGCTTCGCAGCCACAGGACCTCTCTACATCACCGACCTCCTCGCGATACTGAGTCGGACCGTCGACGGCGCCGGCGCCGCAATTGTCCACGGTCTCCGGCAACGCCTACGGAACGAACGCGCGGGACAAGTCCCGATCTACTCCGAGCGAGCGAAATTCGAACTCGAGATGGCCCGAATCAGTCTGTACGCGGGAGATCGCGCCGAAGCAGGCGAGTGCTGGGAGCGCGCGGCGCACCTGCTGGCAGGCTACGGAAGTCACAAGGACCCCACCATCTACGAGCTCATCGATCCGCTACCGGAGCTCCGGGTCGCCGATGTCGAACGCGCACAGTCCTGCCTCGCCCGGCTCCAGCCACTGACGTACCTAGTTCCGAAGCATACGGACGGGCGCGACACCTCAGGCACACCACACGAGTGGTGGCGACACCTCGCATCCCTGGACCCTCGGGCCGCGGCGGACCATGCGGCGTCCATTCTCCTCACCGAACCCGGCCTCACCGATGCGCTCGTAGAGACAGCACATCTCGAGTTGCTCAGCGAGCAAGCTGACACTTCCGACCCGATTATATTGGCAGCCTTGAGGATTGCCGCGGGATCTCGGGGAAGAAACCTCAAGCTGGATACCGCTCTCCTAGGGCGTCTCGCCGACCTGCCGGTAGACGATCCGGCCAGAACCTGCGGAGCACTGGCCGTCATCGCCAACGCGATCACCAGCACATATGACGACATGAGCCTCATGCCCGTCTCCCGAACAGACGATCCCCATCCAGGCACGGATCTCGACACTGCCGCCCTGGCTCTCGGCGGAGAGGGTGTGCGGCCACACTCGGTGCGGAAAGATCCCAAATCCCGACTTCGCCCTCGTAGCGCAGGGCGAAGTGTCCTCGATATTCTCCATGCCCGACAGCGCCCGTCGCTACCACCGGGTGCCGTAGGTGCGATCTCAGCGGTACGGGAACACGTGGCCGGGACACGGGGCGAAAGCCCGTATGCATCCGGCGACAACCTCGACGCGCTGGTGAACGCGATCGGCTGGCGGGTAGTGGAAACGGCACTCGGCGAAACCGGCCCGGACGCGGCGGTCCAGCTGCTGCATCGCATCGCCGACGAACTCGGCTCCTATCACGACCCCCACGTCCTCGTCGACATCGCCGAGGGACTCGCGTTGCGGCGGGATATCGACCCTGATGTCTTCAACCGCGTCGCCGCCGTCGCTTTCGTGCTCGCCTTCACTCGGATCCGTGGCAGAGGTGGCTGGTTCACCTTCGCTGGACGGGACCGGCTCGATCTGTGGCGGCGCGCCCTCACCCTCGACGCCAACGCCGCAGGCTCTACGCTCGCAGGCGAAATCACCCGCACCATCGCCGGTGAATGGCATACGACCTCCGGCGTGACCCGAGCAGTCGTCTCAGCATTCGCTGCGACGCATCTCGAATCGGAGATACTCCCAACTAGTGGCGCATTCTCCTGTTGGGATGCCGCATACGAGGTCATCGAGCACCGGCTCCCAGGTCAGACGAACCTAGGCGTCGGAACGTACCAGGCACCGCTGCGACCGGCGACCCAAGAGGAGATCGATCACGCGCTTGGACAATTAGCCTTGTCCACGCTCGCGTTGCCCGAACGCGGCGACCGTCGCCGGGCCTTGGTAGCGGCCACGGCCTTGGCCATTCGACCCGATCACCTACAATCCGCTGCCACCCGGGTGCTGACCGCCGATATCGGATCTGGCCCGCTGGCCTGGCTACTGGCCACGCTTCGTGACCTCGTAAGCACCACCCCCCTCACCGCTGCCCTCCTTGATCAACTCACCACCCTGACCGGGAGCGATCTGTTGTCCGTTCGTGTCGCGGCCGCCGACATCCTCGCGAACGCAGGCCGGATACCGCCAGCCCCTCCCGCGACACCTGCCCACCCGGAACTCAGCCGGACACTATCGACAGTCGAGCAGGGGGAATCATCATGAGTGCCGACGACCACATCATCGCGGAGGATCTCGTGCTCACCCACGTTGCGCACCTCCTCGAACGCATCGACATTCCTGGACTTTACGAGGCGACAATCGACTTCACCGCCATAGCTCTCACGGAGGGCGGCAATGATCTGATGCGCCATCAACTCGACCAGCTATGCGGAACGACCCGCCGACGGCTCCCCGACGCCTACCTCGCCGCCGAGGCAGCCCCACGTGACGCAATCGAACAGGCAGCTGCAGGGCTCCGCTCGGCCTTAGCGCAAGCAGGTCACCTCGTGGACGCGCACGGCTTCGAACACCAGCTCGCGGAATACTTGGCGGACGACGAACAGCTGTCCATTCGAACCGAAGTAGCCCGCATCCCACGCCCGAACATACGCCCCGACCCGCTTCGTTGGTCACTCGATCCAGCACCCTGGGCCAGTGAAGACCGAAGCAACGACGCTCCCTGGCCACCAGCGGGATTCGACACTGTCGCTGGTCTCAGAACTTTACCGGACGGCGTCGCCGCACTCGCCCGAGTCGACAACGGTCCGCACGCCGGCTGGACCCAGATCGGCCTTGCCGAGAAACACCACACCCCAGCACGCCGCTACCCTGCTTTACCGCAAAGAACCGTCCTTATCATGCTCGGCTTGGAGATCACCGATACCGCACCACCACCGAGATCACTGCCCTACACCGAGGGGCCCTGGCAACTGTGGACCGAACCATGGCAGCAGCGCGTGGGCATACCGACGATCCCGGACCTCTTCGCCACCGAATCGTTCCCAGTTCTCGCTCTCACCGACGGCGGCCTTTGCGGACCACGGCATCGGAGAAACAACGGCCCCGGCCTCCCCGAGTTCCTGCTGGCGCCCGCGCCCCAGTTCGTTGCCGCACTAGACCTCCACCCCACCCCCGGCGCCTTCTCAGGCTTCAGTCTGAGTGACGACAACGGTCCAGCACTCGTCGGTCGCCAATGGCGTGGCCATTTGGTCCACGACGGCAACTACAAACCCCTCACCCCCGCCGTAGAGGGCTGCGACGTCCTCATCCGGTCTGACCTGATCGCGAAGGTCATAGACCTCGCTGGGGCCGACCGTGTGCACGTGGGAATCCAGGTCCTCCACGGCGAGTCTCAAATCGAGGGCCACACCGGATAACTCCTATGAAGGGACCCGGTCCCATCGAACCCGGCTGTCGCCCGGTCGGACCGGCGCGGCGTCCGGGTCGTCACGAGGTGCGCGTTCGAGGACCACGTTCGCCTTCTGCGTTGGCGCATTCAAGAACGGCCACCGTTACCACGATCCCGGCAGCGGCCGGGTCCCATCGCCGCGGCTCGACGCCGAACCGCCTGGAGGTGATCATGAGGGTGACGTTCTCGATCGCGAGCGCTACGCCACAACGGTTCTCGTGACGTCGTCGACCGGAACCTGGCGGTGAACGAGGTTACGACCTCTTTCGAGTTCATGACTCGTTCGTCCAGTTCGTGGACTGCTCCCTCACCCACCTCGGGACATGCCATCACCCCAGGTCAGTCGCGTAATCCTAAAAAGATCTATGGTTGTCGGGTGCCGCTTACACGAGGAGACCGCTTCCGTCTGAAGGCTGAGATTACCGATGAGTTTGGCGAGCCTCACTGGTCCTTCGACCGCATCGACATGCTGCTGAAAGAGTTCAAACTCGGACCTTGGCCGAGAGACTACGACGACCCTTCTCCCTCTGATCTCCTCGCGGATCTGTCAGACGACGACCTCGTCGAGCTGTACTCGACTGCACTCAAGATCGACCCGGAGGAGGTCACGACCGTACTCGATACGACCGATGATGGTTGCTGGAAACCGGGCTACGTCCGGGTCTTCCTGTCACACTCCGCGATCCACAAGGAATTCGTGGGAAAGATCGCCGACGAACTCGCAGTGGCCGGCATCCACGGGTTCGTCGCCCACGACACGATGACTGTCAGCAAACCCTGGCAGGGCCAGATCGAAGCCGCTCTGCAATCCATGCAGGCGTTCGTGGCGCTCGTGCACCCCGAGTTCAACGACAGTGCGTGGTGCCACCAAGAAATAGGGTGGGCTCTCGGACGCCGTATCCCCGTCTACACGGTCAGGTTCGGCAACGATCCGAAGGGATTCATCAGCAGCGTCCAGTGGCCCAGTTGCCACGGCAAGACTGCACGAGAAGTGGCGACAACGATCAGTAGCTGGATCGCAGAACAGGACCTCCTCGGCGAGTCCATTGTCGAGGGAATGTTCAGCGCTCTGCGTGAGGCAGGCAACTACTACGACGCCGAAGCAGCCGTGAAGCGGCTGGCAACCCTCGGCACTCTCACTGCTGACCAGTTCACCGAACTCGACCGGATCTGGTGGTCCAACGATCAGCTGTACGGCAGCATTCTCGCTACGAGGGCTATGTCGCCGTTCTACGCTGCCAACGGTCGGCCCTGGCCGCCGGACAAGGAGGTGCAGTAGCGGGTCCGCCTCGTCCTTGTCGACCAGGACAGGTCCGCCTGACCATGTGAACGCCCACCTGCGGCTCTCGTGGTGCCTGCACCCCACCCGGCAGAAATCCAGCCACTGCGATCGCAAAGTGAGCACCCCCCGGGCCAGGACTACCGCCACACAGTCCCCGCGGGGACTGGACGCTCGCGTCCTAGTCTCTGATCTCCTCAGAAGGAGCTATGTAATAGACCCCGCCTGGGATTTCGTTCCAGTCGATGTCCTCCAACGCACGATCTCGCGGTTCATGCTCGGCGTTTCCTCCGCATCCAGCAATTCGGTGTCGTGGCTCCTGTTCGAGGTCGCTCGACCTCCTGAGTAGCCGTAACGAACTGCCCGGTGTTCGCTATATAGGCACGACAATTCGGATGTGAGGAGACACCACATGGCCGCTGCCGTTCGAGGCACTAGATACCGGCTTGGCCTGGTCGTTGCCGCGATGACCTGTGCTGTCCTCTCGGTCACTGTGGCCGCGTGCGGATCCGCTGAAAGTGACAAGCAGACTGGCGATAGCACCCTTCGAGGGATGTGTCGAAGATGCCGCCAATCACCTTGAGTCCGTGATCGGGCTGTCCTCGGAGCAGGCACGGAGGCAGGCGGCAGACAGTCCTCGGTGCAGTCCGCTCGCGGCGTCTACTTCCATCGCTGCGGTTCCAACCTCGGAGAAGGTGTGGCCGGCGGGTATCGACGAGCGCACCAAGGGTCTAATCAAAGTGGCCGTGCACAACACCTGCGTGGACCTCCGGAACGGGCGATCGAAGGACCGGACTATGGAGATGCTGCTGCCAAACTTCACGCCGGCGCAGTCCGAAGAGGTGTACGCCGCGGCGCTCGAGAAGTGCTGAAACTGCCTGAGTGAATGCGGTAAGTGCCACACTGGAGTTTCCGTACTCATCCAGCTCATTAGCCCTCCAGTTAGGAGGGTCGCCGATGTGAGTCGCGTCGGTGGCCAGTCGGGTCACACGGCGCACGTCCACAGTCAGCGGGCTGAGTCATCCTCGGGCAGTTCGGGGTTCGGCCAAAGCTAGTGGAGGCCGGCCATTGCCATCGGGCCGTGGGTGTCGGCGTGCAGAAAGAACGGCGCAGTCGGCGCCACCATCAGCAGCCAACTCAGCCTGAACGGCGCACACCTGTACAACCCCGAACGCAATGTCCTCATACTTGAGGGCGCGGCCGTATCTGTCTCGATCCTCCGTGAGAGGGCGTCGGTTGGAAGAGATCGACCGTAAACGTGACCCAAACCAGTCGCCAAACATGACCTACCCCCTCTGATGCGGGGAGTTCTACTTCAAGTTGAACGTATCCGCGAAGCAGCGCGTCGATTGGTCCACGATGACCGCAGTGCCTACAGCCGCCCCTACTTCGCACGTCGCCGTGTGTCGGAGTAGAGACCTGCCGCGATAGGGACGGGTTTGATCCACGGCCTTCCGTGTCAGCGCGGCGGGTACTGCTGGGTGCGGGCAGTGCCGTCGTCGTAGTCGTCGACGTATGGCCCTGCCCCTGGTGTGTAGTCGCCGCCGACATGGTCTGGGTCGTAGGCCATGAACACCACATCGGGGCGACCGTTGTTGTATGCACGGAAGGTGTCGTAGTCCCAACCCTCGGGGGCGTAGTCGTCGTTCCACTTCAGTCGCGCGACGGGCACGAAACCTGCATCGGCGTAAAGGTCGGGTAGGACGGTGTCGAAGCAGTCCAGGCGACGGCCGCCGAGCGCGGTGGCCTGAGAGAGCATCGACTGCGCGGACTTCGGGTGCGCGCAGTCCTTGTGTGCGAACACGGAGACGATCTCGTCGCCCTTGAGCGCGACACCAGCCTTTCCGTCATCGGTTACCAAAAGACGCATCCGACGGTATTCGTCCTCGTCGTAAACTTGCACTGACGCCGCATAGGGGTTCTTGCGGGTCAGTTCGAGCATCTGGGCGCGGTAGATACCGGAGTCGGCCGGGGCCAGCTCGTAGAGTGTCGGCGCCGACATCCCTGCCGAGGTGAAGCGCTGGCAATCAGCATCGGAAAGCGTGTGCTCAGCGACTGGGGTGACATCGTGGCCGTTGATCAGAAGCCGAGCGCCTCCGCCTCCTCGATCTTCGGGTCGGTGAAGCGCTGCTCGATCTTCTTGCGCTGGTCCTCCGGCAGATCCGGACTCCACCCGTACTGCCTCCAAAACGCTTCGCGGCGCTCCTGCGTCATCGGTTCCTCGTTGTGCATCGTCGGTTCCTTCCCCATCGATCTGTCCTTCGCGAGCGTGGCGCAGCGCTTCGGTCTGCTCGGTTCGTAGCCTTTCAGCATCTCGCAGACGCGCCGTCAGCACGTCCCGATCCTTGGGGTCGCTAGATGCCTCGATTGCCGCGCGTAGCTGGTCCTGGCCGCCGGGAGTGGCGTCGAACAGCGAGAGGATCTTGGCGTGGTCGGCCTCGGCTGCGGCGAGGCGGCGTTGCAGGCGCGCGTGCGCCGGGTTGTCGGCCAACCGTGCGCGTGCGGTCACAACGCGCGCGGCGGCCTTGTTGAGGCGCTGGCGCATATGCGGGGTGCAGCGTGGCCCGGGCTTGGGTTTACACATCGGCGGTCACCAGATCGGTGGCCGTGTCGATCAGGATTGCCAGGGCACGGGCGAGCCGGTCGACGCGCGAGAGGTTGGGGGTGCGCGGTTCGGTGAGGTAGACGTCGCGGCGCAGCTCGATCATCACCGACGCGACGCGTTCGTCGCGGCCGTAGTGGTGCAGCGGCACGTAGGACCCCGCGTAGGGGGTGTTCTCGGCGATGTGATCGATCTCCGTGAGGGACGCGAATGCGCCACGAGTGGCGTCGGTCAACCAGTCCGGGGTGTGGGCCGGGTCTGTGCCGATGCACAACGCTGGGCGCGCAGCATCCGGGTTCTCGAACCCGGACGGCTTTTCGGGATACGAGTGCAGGTCGATGATCACGGCGCGTCCGCACGCGTGTAGGCGATCCTCGACTGCCGCGGTGATCGCGGCGGTGTAGGGACGGAAATGAGCATCAAGCAGATCAGCCGCGCGTGGGTAGGGCTCGGCGCGCAGCGGTGCGCCGTTACAGGTGCGGGTGTAGACCGCGCCCCGGCCGAATTCGTTGGCCGTCTCCCTGGCGTCGGGGAATCGCTCGGGGTCGATCACCAGCCGCGAGAGCGTGTTGACCACGGTGGCCGGCCGCCACCGTGTGTGACGAACCGCTACAGCCGCGATCTCGTCAGTGGCGGTGTCGGTCGATTCGTCGAGTTCGGCGGCCAGCTCGGCATCGTTCAACAGCAGGTCTGCGCGCACATCTGGCGGAATGATGTGGGAGGCGTGCGGGACGTGTATGAGCACCGGAGATCGACCGTCCCCTGGTGTGATCAGTGCGGAATTAGAGATGCCTTTCCCTTCTCAGGTTGTCGAGGTGACGGCCTCGTAGTGGTCCGGACACGGCAACAGCCCGGGGACGCGGATTGTCTTCGAAATCTGGGTGATTCACCAAGGGGGTGGTCGTTCGGTGGTTGCGCGGTTGGTGTGCATGCACGCCAACGACCTGATCCAGTTGGTTCGACTGCCAGTGCGAGTGGTTGGCATCGTCTCGTGCTCAGCTTGGCGACTACTTCCCGAACTGTTCGTCGTCCTTGCCGCGCCGACACCGTGGCGGGACGTCGATCGTGGCGATGGAATGTCCGAAACGCGCGGCGACGTCCGTGGTTCTCGCCTGCCCGCAAGGGACGCCGTCTGCCAATGGCCCCAGCTCGGCCCGTTCGACTCGTAACAAGTGCCCCAACAGTGGCGAGTTCTGTCGGCCAGGCTCGGCCACGCTCAGCGCCTCGCCAGGTGTTTGAGTGCATGAGACGCATTACCAACGCACGGTGTCAGTTCAGCCCACTACAGTGCTCGCCGTGCGAGAAGCGATCGAAGAAGTACTCGAGCTACAGGCGCTATATGACCATCGCAAGACGGATGCGATGGATCGACGTCGCGAGCTGCTCTCCAAGGTGATCGCTGAAGAGGTGCGCGAAGCACTGGACTCCAGTACGGAGATGTCGTCGCTGGGGTGGTCGGTCGAGGGATCCAACGGAAAGGGCTTCAACGCAGCCGTCCCGTGGGTGCGCATCTTCGATCGCGAGAAGAGCCCGAGCGCGACGACCGGCGCCTACGTCGTCTACCTATTCGGCGGCAAGGGCGCATCCGCGTACCTCACCCTGATGAGCGGGACGTCTGAATGGAGCGAATCCCGAAAGAAGTTCGTCGCACGACCCCCGGAAGAGATCGCAGCGAAGGTGAAGTGGGCGCGCGAGACGCTGGCGAGCGAAGCAACGAGTGATCTTCTGACGTCGATCACACTCGATTCAAAGAAGCTCCAGCCGGTTGGGTACGAACGCGGCGCCGTGTACGCGATCGAGTACGAACACGGGCTCGTTCCCGGCGACGGTGTCTTGAGACAGGACATCGCGCGAATGTCGCAGCTTCTGCGACGGCTGTACGCAGCCGACGGGACGCCGGGGGCCCTGGTAGAGGCACCAGAGGTGTCTGACGCAATGGTGGCGGCTGCTCAGTCAGCAGGCAACACCCGCAAGACCCAGGGACGTGGTCAAGGTTTCGCGTTGTCACAGGACGCCAAGGTCGCTATCGAGTTGCAGGCGGTCGCCATTGCGACAGAGCACTTCGAGAACCTCGGCTACGTGGTGTCAGATGTAGGTGCTACCGAATCATTTGATCTCCTAGCGGCGCAGGATGACACAACTGTTTCTGTCGAGGTGAAAGGAACGACATCACTCGGTCAGGAAGTCATTTTGACTCGAAACGAGGTTCTGCACCATCAACAGGTCTATCCGGATAACGCGCTCGCAATCGTGCACTCGATCGTTCTGGATCGCACTGTCGAGCCTCCGGTCGCATCCGGTGGAGTACTTGTCGTCAGGCACCCGTGGGCTATCGACGAGGTCGATCTGACGCCGGTTTCGTATCGGTACTCGACCGGGCTCGAATAGTCGTCCTCTGCCGGGAGTCGCGTCCAAGCCGCAGTAGGTCCTCGTTTGCAGGGCCGGCCCTTGTCGTCATCCTCATCCTGCGGCAGCGGTCCACGATTCGCGCCACGCTGCCCCACCAAGTACGACGCGCTGGAGGCCTGCAAGGAACGAACCCCATGGCGTCAGCTCATGGCCTCCCGACGCGGGCGGAGACTGCAGTTCAGCGGCAGTCGACGTGGATCGAGAGTTGGATGCGGCCACTGTGAGTGCGCGTCCAGTTGTCCGGCGCATCGGCGGTGGCGGCGATGTCGAGCTGGTCGGTCTCGGACCCCCCGAGACGGAGCGGGTCGCTCCGCTCCCCGCCAGGGAGCCGCTGCGCGGCTCGACGGCACTCCAGTCAGGCTGCCGTCGAGCGGGTCGACGCGCTCCCCTCGAACCCGAAAAGACCGTCTTGCCAATCCATTTCATCGTCATCACCGCAGCCCCCCAGACCCGAACGGGAGCCCGGGACGCGCTGCGCGCGTCAAAGGCCGGCCCGACGGGTCGCTCTCAACCCGTCCCGACATCATGTACTCATGATATACCCACCACTCCGACAAGGCAAAAACAAGACGCGAACCTCTGGGAGTCGAAATACTCACGGCAACAATACAATACAGTGAAAATGGAAAGATTTCGTTGGCGAGAATGACGAGTATCTCACCACCACAATAGTATTCAATAATCTATTGCGGCACAACACAATTCAAAACAGCTCCGGCGGCACCCCGCGGCCCTCCCCACACCCACCACACCCCCAAACCCGCCGGCACCACCCCGGGGATGCGGTGCTGAATCCTTCAACACCGCTCGACTGGCATATCGCGGCCGGCAACAGTCGCCGCCCAACGTCAGGACGAGGACCGATAGGCGTCCACGCGGTGGGAAATCGCGGTGACCTCGACCGTGCGGTTCGCGTCGTTGATCAGATACAGCACTCTGTACGTACCCCGGCGGGCGCTGAAGGCCGGGGCAAGCGGTGGATCCAGAGGCTTCCCGACCCGCCGCGGATTCTCCAGCAGTGGACCGGTGACGAACTCGTATACCGCGGTCGTGACCTTCTCCGGCAACGACGTCGCCAACGCCCGCGCAGCCGACCGCGCCATCACCAACCGATACCGGTCACCCGGCTCGCTCACTCCCCGGACGACCGAGCATCGCGCATCAGCTGGGCCAGCGCCTGCCCATCGACAACGTCCCCACTCGCGACCTCGGCCTTGCCGGCGAGATGCGCCGCCAGCAGATCCGTATCCGACAACACCGCGATCGTCTCCCGCAACGCGTCGTAGTCGTCGACGCCCAGCAGAACCGCGGCACGGTGCCCGTTGCGAGTAATCACGAACCGCTCGTGCGTGTGTTCAGCCTCGTCGACCAGCCGTGACAGCTGTGCCCGGGCCTCAGCAACCGGAAGAGTCGTCATGTACATAATTCTAGCCAAAATACTGACCGGGCGCGTCTTTGCCTGGACACACCACGACTCCCCGCCCCGGTCGCCCCACCCCCCGAACACGACCACAACGCACAAGACCTGGAGCACCGCACCGCACCCAGACGACCTGAACTGCACCGATACGCTCTCAGACGTCACTGCGACCGGAAGGGCCAAGCTGAACTGGTGCAACTCAGGATCCGTACCGTCCACAGAGAACTTGTGAAGGGCGCGACTGGCCGCGGTCGGGCCGTCAGCACCGCGGAGGAGTTGTACGGCGCCGCCAAGATGGCCGTGTACCTTCTTCGGAACGCCAGCCTGCAGGCCCCCCCGCCCCTTCAGGGATGACAAGTTCCGAGCTGACGGCACGTGGCCTTGCCGGTGAACAGGGCCGCCCCCAGTAGCGGGTCGTGACGGTGCTCCACTCGGCGGGGCTATAGGCGGCAATCCCGCTCCGCTCCGGGCACGTGGAGCGGCACGTCCAGTCCCCGTTCCACACGGGCGAGCTTCTTCGCGACCGTGTGGGGCAGTCCGCTCACGGTCGCGACTCCACTGTCCGGGCAACGCGACCGTGGGGCCGATCCGGCGAGGGCCTCAGCTCGGCGACACGGGCCTCGGAAACCGCGCCGCGGCCCTCGGCATCGGTGAGGACCGCGGCGCGGTGTCGGTCAACCAGGCGTCAATGCCCTCCCCCTGTCCATGGCTGACAGATTCTCATCAGCACGGTTGTCATCGGGTAGCGGCTCATCGGCGCACTCGATGTCTCCCGGCTGCGGGACCCGGGTGACGAGACGAGTCATCTTCGCTGGTCAGTGACCTCGTTCGCCTCCTCCCGGCCGGGTAGGAGGGCGGTTCGGTGCAGGCGTCGACCGGGCCCGCCAGCAGGGGCACCACCAGGCCGCCACGCAGCCCCCACACATGGCACCCGTCCCCGCAGTGGCTACCCTCACCCCGCACGGCGACGACAAGCATAGGAGGACCTGTGAGACGCCTGACCGGTCGATGGCGGATCGTGGAGATGGACATGTGGGACCGCGACGCCATCGACCTCGTCGAACCCGGATTCATCGAGTTCACCGGCGACGGGACCGGTCAGTTCGGCTTCGTCGCCGTCCGTGGCTCGATGGACTGTCAGACCACCGAACGCAACGGCCACGCCGCCGTGGAGTTCAGCTGGGACGGCGACGACGACGACAGCCAGGTCAGCGGGCGCGGCTGGGCCGTGTTGCTCGATGACGCAACGCTCGAGGGGCACCTGTTCATCCACCTGGGAGACGACTCGGGCTTCCGGGCGGACCCCGCCCACCGCGCCGATCGACGCGGTCGGCGCTGACCGAATACCAGTACTACGAGTTCCTCGCCGTCGACCGGCCGTTGGACGATCGCCAGTTGGCCGAAGTTCGTTCACTGTCCACCCGCGCGAGGGTCACGGCCACCAGCTTCGCCGGCAGCGATGCCCTGGTCGCGAAGCTCGTCGGCGATGAACCGGTACCCGAACGCCCGGTCGTCGGCATGAATCGCACAAGCTGCGTTAATCAGATGTGCGTCATCCCAATCTCGTTGAGAAACAGGGGCTTTGCGCCACTCGTCGAACGCTTGAGTGGAGAATCCGAGCACCCGGCAGGTCACTGCGGATGGGGACACCGTCGCCAGCAAGAACCAGCGGGAACTTCGACAACGACGTGATGCCCAACGTCTCGACGAGCTTCTCCATCCGCCGGGTGGAAACACCGAGCAGGTACGCCCCCAAGCACTTCGTGCAGAGAGGGACCCCCGGTGGCGACCACGGTGGTCAGGGCACGTTCGGCGCATTTGCGGCGTTCGAGGAGCCAAGACCGGGAAATCCCGACCTCAGCTTGGGAAGCGCGACGTCGAGGGTGCCGACTCGGGTGTCGAAATCGCGGCACCGGTAGCCATCACGCTCGTTTCATGATCGCGACCCTGCCCGGTGTCGATACTGACGATGGTCAAACCGGAAGCTCGTGACGCTGGAGGCGGCCCCCGAAGTTCGTACCGATCCTCCCGTATCTGGTTGCAGTACTGATTGATTCGCGACAGCGTCGTCAAGCGACGATGTAGCCGAGCTGGTGTGCAGCGGTGTCGACTGCGCCACCGAGTGCCGGGTGGGTGAGCGGCAACGACAGCGTCGGGCGCGGAGGGAACGCGTCGGCAGCGCGCTCGAACGTGGCGATCGAGGTGCCTCCCGCGAACCGACCTCGGTAGAGGATGCCGTCGATGTCGGGGTGGGCGCGGTGGATGGTGCGGGCCCAGTGCTGTGAGCGACGGTGGGGCGCGGAGTCGAGGGCGTGGTTGCCGCCGACGCGGGTCACCCACGTGCCGCCGCCGCATCCGGCGACATCGAGAAGCCGCAGCGGTCGCGTGAATCGGATGCCGGTGAGGAAGGGGTCGCCGTAGTGGCGGTCGATGACCCGGGTGGTCTGGAACGCTTCTGCCAGTGCGCCGCGGGGCCGGGATGCGCCGTACCAGATGCCGTACCCAGGGTGTTCACCGCGGGGAAGTGGGTGGTGGTCGAATCGCAGGATCGGCCCGAATGCGCGTAGCCCGTTCCACGGCAGGGTGTGTCCGCCGGTGGTGCGGTGCACCCGCCACACGATGTCGGTTGCGGGCCAGTCGATGACCTCGTCGGGGGGTAGGCCGGCCGCGCGGAGCTCGGCGATGGACGGTGGGGGTGGGAGCATCGCCGCCATCTATGCCGATTCCCACTCGGCCGCGGCGATCACCTCGAGAGCCTGCTCGATGTCAGCGGCAGTGCCTGCGCTGCCGGTCAGCCATGCCACGATCGACACCGGGCGGTCTTCGACGAGCAGCGACGGCTGCGGGCGGGTGAACAGGGCCTGCACGGTCAGTGGGCGCAGGGCCGTCGGCACCTGGGGCAGGACCTTCTCGAGATGGGGGACACCGCCGGTGTCGGTGAACTGAGCCGGCGGTAGTAGCCGGTTGCGGCCGGAGTCGAACGCCCACAGGGTGCCTTCGCTGATGCGCTGCCGAACCCTGGCGGGTGTGACGCCGAGGCGCGTGGCAGCCTCAGCGATGGAGAGGGACGTCGCGACCAGGTTCGCCA
This sequence comes from Rhodococcus sp. NPDC003318, assembly GCF_042879035.1. Classification (NCBI taxonomy): domain Bacteria; kingdom Bacillati; phylum Actinomycetota; class Actinomycetes; order Mycobacteriales; family Nocardiaceae; genus Rhodococcus; species Rhodococcus sp. NPDC003318. Next base: position 23,001 of record NZ_JBIAOU010000026.1, read on the forward strand.
TGCGCAGGTCGCGGTCCACGCGCGCGGACGCCGCCGCGGCCGAGTCCGCGGCGAACCCCGCGTCAGCGAGCACCTGCGCGTCGTGCTCGGACAGGGCGGGGCCGGCTGCATTCTGGTAGTGGAGGCCGCGCAGGATCTGCACGAGACCGTCGCGGCCGATGTCGACGCCGGTCACCTCGCGCAGCGCGTCTTCGAAGTCGAGATCGCCGCGCAGGTAGCGGTCTTCCGTGGTCGCTGCATCACTCAACCCAACCACCATCCTTTCGCTGATTTCCATCCGCAAATCAATGCTAGCCAGCCTGGGTGGGGGTGACCACCCCGAACAGCAGGCAGGTCAAGCAAGTGCACCGCCCGGCCACCGGCCACCGGCCCCGACCGTCGTACATCGCACGCCTGCGGCACCCACCCAGCCACACCGGAAACGTGACTCCCGTCAGCCACCGACAGAACCGAGGAGCCGAGGAGCCGAGGAGCCGAGGAGCCGAGGAGCCGAGGAGCCGAAATGAACGTCACCGCCGACGACAACGTCATCTCCACAGCCCTGCGCGCAGCACTGCCGACGACCGGGACTGCCCCCACTTCAGTTGACTCGAGGGGGTGGAGAGATTCAAGCCGCGTGTAGCGATGCAGGCACCCTTCGGAGATTCCGAAGTCCTTCGCGATCCCCTTCAGCCGCGGAGTTCCGCGAGCGTGTCGAGTCGGCCGGCGACCGCGGGCGGCAGCGGAGGCTGCGCGTGGGCGAGGCCGCTGCCGCCGGCCAGTGTGGCGGCGGTGAGCAGCAGGGCCGCGGGCAGTCGCCCGGACCGCCGGCCGAACAGGGTGCGGGACAGTGTGGTGCGGGACATCGTGAACCTTCCGTCGGGGGGTGTTCCGGTCGGGGAAGGTAGCCAGCCGAACGTGGATGCGGTGCGGATCCGGCCCCGCCCTCCCGGTGAGCGGACACCCGAAGCGGATCCTCCCGATGAGCGGTCCGCACCGCGGCCCGGGTGTGCCGGGCCGCGGTGTGATGGTCAGCCGACGAGCTCGGCCTTCAGCGCGGCGATGGTGTCGCCGCTCAGGCCCAGGCCGGCGGTGAGGTAGTTCTCGACGGTGCCGTAGTCGGCCGTGAGTTGGTCGATGCCCGCCTGCAGGTACGACGCCTCGACGCCGAGTATCGGTGCGTAGACGGCGGCGGCTTCCTCGCCGCGGCGCTGGACGATCGCCGCGAAGGTGCTCGCGATCGAGTCGCGGGAGTACTCGTTGGTGAGGAGGTAGTCGTCCATGATGGTCTGCGGGTCCACACCGGCGATCGACAGCAACAGATAGGACGTCCATCCGGTGCGGTCCTTGCCTGCGGTGCAGTGGAAGAGCTGTGCGCCGTCCGTCTCGGCGAACGAGGTCAGCAGCCGGCCGAACGCCGCGCGTTCGACGTCGCCGGTGACGAAGAGGCGGTTCACCTGGCGCATGGCCTCGCGGGCCTGGTCCGGCGTCGTGATGTTGGCGAAGCCGGAGAGGTCGCCGGACAGGATCGGGACGTGGACGTAGGCGGCACCCTGGGGGAGGACGTCCGGCTTCTGCGCGATCTCCTCGTCGCTGCGCAGGTCGTACACGGTGGAGATGCCCAGGGTGCCCAGTGTCGCGAGGTCGGCATCGTTCGGGACGAGGGCTTTGGATCGGAAGAACACCCCCTTGTTCACGTGTCCGTCGGGGGTGGTGTACCCGGTGCCGGTTCCGGCCACGTCGCGGAAGTTGTCGACGCTCGCGAGGCGTGGCGCGTCCGCGGCGGGGACGCTGATACCGGCGGCGGAGGACGCGGCGTCGAGGATGCTGACGAGTGCCGGCGGCAGCGGAGGCTCCGCGTAGGCGAGCCCACTGCCTCCGACCAGTGTGGCGCCGGTGAGAAACAGTGCAGCGGGAATGCGGTGGATACGCGGCATGAACAGCCTTTCACAATCGCGTTGTTTGCAGGGTGCAAGCAACTCTGGGCGGAGAAGGTTGCCGAAATCTATCTAGCATGCGAAATATGCGGCAAGACGATGTGCCGAGTTCAGAACGCGGCGGGGACGAGACGTTGCACCTCGTCGGCCGGGGGACGGTCGAGGCCGACCTGCGGGTGCTCTGGTTCACCCTCGAAACGCTCACCTAGACAGTGAACAAGGCGAAGGCCGACGGATCGGTCGCCCGGACCGTGGCGAAGGTCTGCTCCTGCGATCTCGCATGCACACCTCCATGGTTATTCGCCGCCATTCCACGTGAGGGCGAGAGACAACTCGACAGAAGTCGAGAAAATCCAGCCGGGAGTTTGCCGCGGACTGCGACGTGCGGTGGATAATGAACTGAACTGAACTGAACTGAACTGAACGTACAGATCATCTATTTTGCAGATGTTGATGTCAACCCCCAAGGGGCAACGTCCGTCTCCCAGTGACGCCCAGCAGCGCGACCCCCGATCCATCCGGTATCGCAGCAGTAGTTGGCGCGACACTGCACCAGCACGGGTGCCGGAGCCGGAATCGGCGCAAGGGGAACGGAGTCGGTGGCACCGAAGCATGGTGCGCCCCACAGACCGGCACTCTGCGCGGCCGAATCTCGGGCAGACCGCAAACGATCGTTCTCGGCCGACGAGTCGGTCGTCGAAGCCGCGCGGTCCGGCGCCGCGAAGTCCTACGTCTTCGACAACCATCCCGTTGCCAAGTACGGCGAGATCGCCGTAGCAGAGGAGCAGGCCGCACCGCAGGTCCTGTGTCTCACGAGGTTTCGCGCCACACCCGATGAGACCGGCTTTGAGACAGCCCGACCCGCGGCCTATCCGCCGGCCGCGAGCGCTCGATTCGCGGCCCGGAATACGAACGATTCTGCGACAGGGAACCCGAACGGCGGCAGGCCGCAGAAGAGGCGGGCCTGCCCCCCGTTCTCGATCTCACAGATCGCCGATCGCGACTCCGACCCAAGTGACGTCGCTGGCCACCGCGGCCGGCACGGATCTTGGAAAGGAGATCGTCGAGGCGGCGCTTCCGCTGCCGGCACCACTCACTGCGTCGGCTTCGGCGCCCATCAACGCATGGACGTAACCAACGGGGCTCGTAGATCACACATTCTCGGATGCACAATCACGGAGGTGCCGCGGTCGGCGGACCCGCCGCCCAGCCGTCGAGGAGGCTAAGGCGGGCGACGTCATCGGACCAATCGTCGCTCGGTATGATGCGCCCGCCATCGCGACGTGTGATCGCAACTCGTCGGGTTGGGGCAGCTCATCCGGCGGAGACGACACCCAACTGCCTCAGGAATCCGAGGGTGTCCCACACCGGCGTCCGTCCAGGATCGCTTCGAGGGACCCGTTCCGGGGAGGACCAGCCGGGTCCCGTGTCGTCTACGCCCTGTCCGACAGCTTCCCAGCATCGACGCGGTGACCAGTGCATCAGCGCGCTCCGACGGAATCTGTCAGGAGCCCATGCCGACCCGATCTGGCCGAAGTGCGGAATGAACAGCAGGGTCGCGGAGAGGTGGTGACGACGAGAACGGATCGGGATGGGGAGCATCACGTGGAGGTGGCGCAGCATCTGGGCGAGGAGGTAGACGGTGACGGCGGTGTCCAGGGTGTCCACCGCCAGCACCAGCCCCGCCGCTACGGTGGCGTCGATCGGGGACAGGTATCAACGCCACCGGAGATGTGCGCAGAGCCCCGTCAACGTGCCGGGTGCGGCCGGCGGACCCAGCCCGCCGACCGCACCCGGATCGCGAAACCTGCAGACTAGCTGCCGAACTGGCTGAAGAGATCCTCGACGCCGCCGGTCTCGGGAGCAACAGCACCCTCGGTGACCGCCACCTTCAGGGGAGCGCCGACGGTCTGGTAGGCGGTGTCGCCGATCTCCTTGCACTTGGTGACCACCCAGTACTCGCCGGTGGCCAGGTCCGTCGAGGTGCCCGAACCGGTGACACCGGCGAGAATCTGGTTCTGCACCATGTCCGTGCCCGTGATGAGGTACTCCTGGACCTTGTTGGCCCGGTCGAAGGCGGTGGCGTCGCCGCGGTACACGTAGCCCTCGCAGTAGTTGAACGGCAGCGTGGTCTTCAGACCCGTGACCGTGGTGGTGATCTGCGAGCCGGACACGGTCGCGGTCCAGGTGCCGGTGACCTGAGCCGCCGAAAGCGCAGGGCTGGAAACGAGAGCGAGTGCGGAGAGTCCGGCAACGACACCGGCACCGGCCAGCTTGCGTGAAACACCCATGTTGGGTCCTTTCGGATTTGGGCACCGCGCTGCCTCGGCGGCGCGGTGTGTGATCGACATCATGCGCGGCGCGGTTGGTCCCACGCGCCCTGCGCAATTGGCGAGCCAAGCTTGTTGACTGAGGCAAACCTTACTGAGGTAATGCTTAAGGGACGCTGAGTGTGCGGATGACCCGCGCTCGAGGACGCCGTCGTTGGCGCAAGTTCCGCGGGTGGCTCGGTGTTCGTTCGGGCCGACCATCCTCGGACCGACGTTCGAGCTGCCCGACTCGGTGCTCGGCATCAGTCCGTTGCACCACATCCGTCGTGTCCGCCGGGCTATGTGCCCGGGGTGGTCTGGCCCGCCAGTTGCAGAGTTCGAGGGTGGTCAGCACCGTGGTGTTCTTCGCACTGTTCTAATCGCGCTCGTCTTCCAGCTGCGTGCCGGCCGCGTCCATCCGGCGCTGTACCGTACCCCGATGAACTCACGGTCGTCCGCCGTCCGGTGCCGAAGTCGGCTGACCTTCACCACCGCAGGTCTCGGAAACACTGTAGATGGCTGTTGACCGGACGCCCAGGCGACCTTCTCCTTCTCTGCATCAAACAGTTCCCAGCGTTTCAGAAGTCACTACGCTCCGCCTATCCGTGCCCGAGTCACGGCCGGGACCGCGGCATTCAACGACACCCTGAAGGTGATGAACCAACAGTGTTGTCCCACAACCTCGTGGCGCCGCTCGATCAGCCACGAAGCCGTAATCAGCGCCTTTGTGGGTTGGCGCTGGTCGTGACCCTCGATGAGGGAAGCCGCCTCGGAGTTGTGGCGCTACTCACGATGGGCCTTGTCGAGGGAGTTCCCAACCGGACACTCGGCGTGCATGCCGGCGTCCAGTGCGCGGTCTATTACGATGCCGCACTGTCGGTCCCGGTGAGCCTTGGATGAATGTCACGGGGCCACGATCACCGTCGGTCGGTACCTGTCCGCAGGTACATCTCGGTGATGTTGACGAGGTCCTTCACGCGACGGAACACCACTTTCGGAGTCGAGCAGGGATAGTGGTTGCGTGCGAGTACTGGTGGTGGACGACGACCGGAACGTTGCGGAGACGGTGCGTCGGATGCTGGTCGCCGAGGGCTGGGTCGTCGATGTCGTGCACGACGGTCACAGTGGTCTTGAGAAGGCGAGTACGGAGCACTTCGACGTCGTGGTCCTCGACATCATGATGCCCGGGCTCAACGGGTATGAGGTGGTGCGGCAGTTGCGCGCCCGGGGAGTGTGGACGCCGGTGCTGATGCTGACCGCGAAGGACGGGGAGTACGACCAGGCCGACGCCTTCGACTTCGGGGCCGACGACTACCTGACGAAGCCGTTCTCGTTCGTGGTGCTGATCGCCCGGCTGCGGGCGCTGGTGCGTCGCGGCGCGCCGGCTCGCGCCGTCGTGCTGACCGCCGGGTCGCTGACCGTCGATCCCACCGCCCACACCGCCACCCGAGGGGGAGCCGAACTGACCTTGACCCCAAGGGAATTCGCGATGCTCGAATTCCTGATGCGGCGCAAGGGCGAGGTGGTCACGAAGGCGGAGATCCTGCGTTCGGTGTGGGACGTCAACTACCGCGGCGACGAGAACGTCGTGGAGGTGTACGTCAGCTACCTGCGCAGGCGGATCGACACGCCGTTCGGGTGCAAGGCGATCGAAACGATCCGAGGTGTGGGGTATCGGCTGGCCGCCGACGGGGGTGGTTAGGCGTCCCATAACTGCCCGGGAGGTTGAATCCGACGGTGGCACCGGTTTCTCGGCGCAGGTTGTCCGGGCGCCGATGATGATGACGTGGCTCGCCTCGCCGGCAACACCGCCGACATCCTGGGAATACGCGCCTCCAAGGTTGCCGCGAACCCTCCTCGCTCGGCAAGCTGCACCGCGTCGTACAGCGACACTGTGTCCTCAAAAATGTTGTGGCACAATATGAACTATATAGCCGATATTTGGGACTACCGTTGGCTACTGGCCCGGGCGTGCGTCTGGATGCTGGGCGCGGCTGGAGGTGTTCGTCAGATTTCTTGCCCAGGAGAGGAGTTCGGGTCGGCGAGGGAATTCGACTGCCGGTTGTCGAGCAGGCTTCGTGGACTCGTCTGAGGAGGTCCGCGGCGATCGCGGTGCCTTCGCCGGGGCGCCCGAAGTAGTCGGTCATGTCCGCGGTCGAGGCCTCGATGGTGCGGCCGAACAGCATCGCTTTCTGCTGCGCCCGAACGCGTAGCAGTGTTCGGCGAACGGGGAGGCCTCGGACGAACCCCGCGGTACCGCGCTCGGAGGCAGCACGACCAGCCCGGAGCTCCCTCGACCGGCACCGCCGTTGGCACGCTCGCCGCCTACGCTGCCGTGTGCATCGCCGTCATCGCCACGGTGATGGCCAACCGCGACGTGACGGCCCGACATGGCCATCCCCGACGCGAGTTACATCTGACCGTGGCGAACCGGACCGGCTGGTTCATAGGTGCCGAGGACTATGCCGAGATCGGTAACGGTGAGGTCGACAGGGCGCATCGTCGCCGGGAGGACGCCGTCGTTGAACAGGCGGCGACCGGAGCCGAGCAGCAGCGGAAAGGTCATCAGGCGGAAGCGGTCGACGAGCTCGTGCTGCAACAGCGTCTGGAGCAGGTTGCTGCTTCCCCAGATCTGCAGCTCGTCGCCGGGTTCGTCCTTCAGTGCCTGCGCTGCCGCGACGACGTCGCCGGTCACGAGGCGAGCGGTGTCGGGGTGCTCGCCTCGCCAGGTGGCCTCGCTGAGCGAGTTGGACACTACGTACTTGGGCAGCGAGTTGATCGCCGTGGCAATGGGGTTGGCGGGGTCGGTCTGATCAGGCCAGTAGCCGCGGAAGATGTCGAACGTTCTTCGACCGAACAGGAATGCGCTGGCGTGGCTGTTGAGCTCGGCGACGAACTCGCCGACGGCCGGGTCGGGGAACGGGGCCTGCCAGCCGCCGTGGGTGAAGGTGTCGCTGGGATCTTCGTCAGGTCCGCCGGGGGCCTGCATCACGCCGTCCAGGGTCAGGAACGTCTGAACTGTGAGCTTCATGTTCTCATGGTGGATCTGTCGTACTCGCTGCGCGAGATGAACCGCCTGTAGGTATTGCCGTGGCGGGCCCGGAGTCAGCCGACAGGATCGCTGTCATCAACCACGGTGGCCGCAATCACCGGACAACCATGGCCCGTGCCAGCCTGAGCCCCACTCCCCCACTCCTCCACTCCCCGCCTTGTCGACCTTTCTTGCGCTTCCCGCCAGGAGACCGCCGCTCCGGCGTGGCTCGGGACCGCATCGGGGCACCGGTGGAATGATCCACGCGATGCTTCGGCGGGGCCCCGCAGGAGACCTCGGCCCCTGTGCGTCCGCCCGGGCCATGGGAGGTGGCTGGACTTTCGGGGAAGGACGGCTGGTGGACGTGAGCACGGTTGCCACTGCAGAACACGAGCGCCGATCCGGCGGCGACAGCTCGGCCGATGCCGCTGCCACGCGGACCGGGAGCACTTTTCGCCCGGACATCGAGGGCCTGCGGGCCGGCGCGGTGGTCGCCGTGGTTCTCTTCCACGCGGGCGTGCCCGGCCTGGACGGCGGATTCGTCGGCGTCGACATCTTCTTCGTCGTCTCGGGTTTCCTGATCACGGGGATGCTGTGGCGGGACGTGTCCACCACCGGCACCGTCGGCCTCGCCCGGTTCTACGGCGCGCGGGCCCGTCGGCTGCTGCCCGCCGCGGGTCTCGTACTGGTCGTCACCGCGTTCGCCTCGGCACTACTGCTGCCTCCGCTGCAGGCACGGGACGTCCTCGGCGACGAGATCGCCAGCGCGCTCTATGTCGGGAACTATCGGTTCGCCCTGCACGGCACCGACTACCTGGCGGCGGACGCGCCGCCGTCGCCGTTCCAGCACTACTGGTCCCTCGGCGTGGAAGAGCAGTTCTACCTGCTGTGGCCGGGGCTGATCGTCGGGGCCGCCGTGCTGGTTCGACACAGTGCGCGTCGCCGCGGCACGGCCGCGACGGCGTCCGCGATGCCGTACGTGCTCGTGCTCGCCCTGGTCGCGGCAACGTCGTTCGCCGTCTCGTTGGCCTGGACCGACACGCTGCCGCCGTGGGCGTTCTTCTCGCTGCCGTCGCGTGCCTGGGAGCTGGCCGCCGGCGGGCTCGTCGCGCTTTCGGTACACGGCTGGCGTCGGCTGCCCTCGTCGGTCGCCGCCGTCGCGGGGTGGGCGGGACTGGCCCTGCTGGTCCTGGCCTGTACTCGGCTGGGCGAGACGACGCCCTACCCCGGCACCGCCGCACTGCTTCCGGTCCTGGGCACCGTCCTGGTGATCGGATCCGGCTGCGCCGCGTCGCGGCTGGGGGTCGGTCGCGCTCTGTCGCTGCCGCCGGTCCGGGCGGTCGGCCGCGTGTCGTACTCCTGGTATCTCTGGCACTGGCCGGTGCTGCTGCTGGTGCCGGCGCTGCTCGGCCATTCCCTCGACCTGTCCGGACGGCTCGGGGCGATGGCGCTGTCCGGCGGGTTGGCGGTGCTCACGTTGCACCTCGTCGAGAATCCTGTCCGGTTCGCCGCGCCGCTGCGGGATTCGGCGTCGCGGAGTCTCGCGCTCGGTGCAGCCGTCACGGCCGTGGCCGTGTGCACCGGACTGGTGCTGCTGGTCGCACGTCCCGTCCCGGTCGGCCACGGCGCGGCGGCCGCGGACCTCACGGTCACCGCCGCGTCGCCGGTGGCGACACCAGCGGTCGACCCCCACGACGCCGAGGTGCAACAGCTGACCGCGCAGGTCCAGGCCGCGGTCACGCAGTCGGCCGCGACACCGGAGGTCCCGTCGAACCTGTCGCCGTCGCTGGCCGATGCGCCGGCCGACAAGCCCGGGGTGTTCGTCAACGGCTGCGTGCGGTCCTGGCTCGAGGTCGGACAGAGCGAGTGCGCCTCGGGCGACCCTGCCTCGACCACGACAGTCGCCCTGGTCGGCGACTCACACGCCGCGATGTGGGATCCCGCTCTCGAATCGGCGGCCGAGCAACGACACTGGCGCCTCGAGACCATGGGCAAGGTCACCTGCCCACTCCTCGACCTGCCGATCACCAGCCCCTACCTCGGCCGGGAATACACCGAGTGCGAACAGTGGCGTGACCAGATCATCGAGCGACTGCAGGCCGAGCGTCCGCAGTTGATCGTGCTGAGCATGTCCCGGCGCTACGGCGGCGACTTCGGGTTCACCATGTACGGCCCCGCCTGGCTCGACAGCCTCACGCGCGTCGTGGCCCAGCTGCGGGCCACCGGGGCGGCCGTGCTCGTCCTCGGTCCGGTCCCGGACCCGCACTCGACCGTGCCGACCTGCCTGTCCGCCCACCTGGACGACACGACCGCGTGCTCGCCCCCGCGCCCCGTCTCGGTGAACGCCGCCGGCGTCGCGGCCGAGGCCGCGGCCACCACCGCCGCCGGCGGACAGTACGCCGACCTCACGGACCTGTTCTGCACCGCCGACCGCTGCCCCGTCATCGTCGGTAAGAACCTGGTTTTCCGTGACGACAACCACCTGACGCTCGAGCATGCACTGGCGCTCACGCCCGTCGTCACCGCGCTCGCGGAGCGTGCACTCGCCACACACTGAATTCGTCACATCCGGGTGATCATCGCGACCTGCGAGCAGACGGGTACTGGGCGAACAGTCCGCCCAGGAGTCCTGTTCAACCGTCCGGACTCTCGCCCTCTGATGGTGTGCGGGGGTCGAGAAGTGGCACGCGTGGTGCAGCTCGGTCTTGTCGATCAGGTTCCACGCCAGACCCCGCCCGGACTCGGACAGCAACTGGTCGAAGAACTCCCGCTGGGTGCGGCCGTTGCCCTCCCGGAACGGGTGCGCGAAGTTGACGTAGTCGTACATATAGGCCAACACGTCCGGCAGTCGGTCGTCGGCGACGCCACGCAGCCGGTCCGTGCGGGCGATCTCCTCGGCGATGTGTGCGACCGGGCGCGCGATCTCCCGCGGCGGAATGAACGATTCGCCGGCCTTCTCGATGCCGACGGTCCCAGATCCCCGGCCCACTCGAAAACGTCCTGGAACAGAAACCGGTGCAGGGCCTGCAGGTGCGTCAGGTCGTAGGTGCGAGGCACGGGAGTGGGATCGTCGCGCAGCTCGGCGACCCGGACCTCGACGAGGTCGTTCTCGGCGTCGGCGAGCTCGTCACCGGTGGTGGCCCCGACCCGGTTGCGCAGCACGTCGGTGCCGGGCAGGAAGTAGCCCGCCCAGTCCGCGTCGACGTCACCGGTGTCCCACGGGCGGGAGGTGCTCACCGGCAGCCACCGCGAAGACGAGCACCTCGGCCCACTGACCAGACTGGTGCACGAACACCCGGAAACGGACATACCTGGCCATCCAGGCGGCTCCTTTATTGTGAACAACGAATGTTCACTGACCCTGGAGTTGACGGATGTCCCTCATTTCGCGCCGTTTCAGCCGCCGCGCAGGTGCCGTGGTCGCCGCGCTGACCGCGCTCGGAGTTGTCGCGGCCCCGGCCGCCACGGCCCAGATCACCCTCCCCGACGGGCTCGAATGGGTCGGCAGCTCCGACGTGGGCAGCTCCGTGACAGGCAGCATGAATACCGCGGTGTCCGGAACCGAGTCCGCTCCACGAGCACCGCTCCCGGGTTGGAAGGAGATCTTCGTCGACGACTTCACCACCGACGCACCAGTGGGCAGCTTCGCCAATGACGAGTGCGACAACCCCCGCAAAGTCGTCTACACCGGAACCGAGAACACCCGGTGGACCGCGTACCCGGAGTGCTACACCGACACCTTCAACAGCTTCCCCTACCGAGCCGACGAAGTGCTCAGCGTCCACGACGGCGCCCTCGACTACAACCTCCACGAAGTGGACGGGAAGCGGGCCGGCGCCAACCTGTCACCGCTGGTCTCGGGCGACGACCAGGCTCAGCTGTACGGCCGCTACTCGGCTCGCATCAAGGTCAGCAACCCGTTCATCACGGGCTACCGGCTGGCGATGCTGCTCTGGCCCGACTCCGAGGTCTGGCCGACCGAGGGCGAACTCAACTTCCCCGAGGGCGAACTGACCGGGCCGATCCGCGGCTACCACCACTTCGCCGAGCCCGACGCGACGGCGAACTCCCAGGCGATCTCGGAGTACGACTACTCGACGTTCACCGACTGGCGCGTCGTGACCACCGAGTGGACCCCGACCACGGTTCGCTACATCCTCGACGGGAAGGTGCTCCTCGAATCACAGCGCGGGGTGCCGAACACCCCGATGCGCTGGCAGCTTCAGCTGGAATCGAGCCTGTATCCCGATCTTGGCAGCGGAAACTTCTACGTCGACTGGGTCACCGTGCACTCGTGGGACGGCGCGCAGTAGCGCACGACCGACCCAGATGATGGGGCGGTGCTGTTCGAGTACCTCATCGTGAGCGCCGGGCCTCCCGCGCCGACATTCTCGCGGCGCGGGCGATGTTCGTGCCCTCGTCCCGGCTGAATCCGAAGGTGACCCGCCGAGCACATCCAGAGGTCGAGATCCGCTGCGGCACGGTGGCGACCGAGCTGCGTGTAGCAGGCCGCCAGGTCGAACGCGGACCTGCGACCACGCTCGACGATCTCGGTGTCCGGGAACGCTCCCGCGATGTCCAGGATCAGGCAATGGGCCTGAGCCGCCTCGGCTGTGCGCCCGAGCGCGGTGCCTTGTTGCGCAGTGCTTTCGTGCTGCGGAGCCGACGTTCGGCGGAGTCGACAGACCTGGCGTGCAGAAACATCTATCCACCACATGAAGTGAAACTCGTTGGTGTACAAACCATTTGGCTTTCGCATCGACTGTCGCCAGCATTCGTCCGGCCCGCGGAAGTTCGCGTCCGGCCGGACCAGGACCAGGACCGCCGCGCGGAGAAGGCCGGGCCCGCGTGACGGGCGCGCAGCCGGGGCTTCGATGCTGCAACGCAGACGTGCGCTTGCCGACGACGAGTCCAGGTGATTGCCGGAATCGCGGGCACTGCGGGCGTCGCGATTGATCCGACGCCCTCCGACCGCGCCGTCATCACAGTCGGCGGTGATGCCGAGTGCCTGCGTCGCCGGGCACGGGCGCGCAGCTGCTCCCGCGCCACTGTCGAGCTGGAATTCGCCGAGGACGTCCTGGAAGTCGTCGAAGCGCTTCAGCGCCCGCGCCGTCTTCTTCAGAGCCAGTGGGCGAATCACTTCCGTCGCGTAGCGGATCCGCTTGGCTCCCTTGCGGGCGCCGGGGGATCAGTTCGTCGCGCTCGGTGCGGGACGAACTGCCAAACCGACCTTGTCGACCCGCTCGGACACTCTGGCGACCAGACGTTTCAGGGTTCGCCCCGGGTCCTGGGTGGTCACGTCAACTGGGCGTGTCCCGGTCCGGTGGCTGCGCGCCCGGAGCGGATCCGGCCCGCGTGACGAGACCGTCGACGAAACCGTCCAGTGCCTCGGTGCAGTGCGGTCAACTCCGGCGCCGCGTGCTCGACGAGGGCTCACTCCGTCCACTGACCCGCCACACCAGGGCTTCCGAGTCTCGGATCACATCTGCGCCGCCGAGTGTTCACCTGGTGTCCCGATTCCGGTACGGCGGTCTCGTAATTGTGCGTCACCTCCAGCGGTTCGAATACCGGTGTTCTCGAAACCACCCCGACGTGACCGCGTGAAAGGGACACCATGCGTCGCCACACCACACCCCTCCTCGGACTCCTGGGCGCCGGCGCCCTCGTCGTCGCGCTGACCGCCTGCTCGTCGGACAGCGCGGACGCCGAGGGTTCCGCGGGAGCCGACGGCACCATCACCCTCGCCACCACTCCGCTCGTCGACGATCCGACGAAGGCGAACCCCATCGAGGCCCTCGCCGATCTGCTCGAGAAGGAGACGGGGCGCCCGGTCGACATCGTCGACGTGCCCGACTACCTGAGCGTCGTCGAGGCGATCCGCTCCGACCACGTCGACTTCGGCATCTTGAGCGGATTCCCGTCGGCGCTCGCAGTGAACACCGGTGAGGTCGACGCGCTCCTCGCCTGGAAGGGCAGCGACGACCCGGTCTCGACCTGCGTCGTGCGCGCCGACTCGCCGGTGCAGACCCCGGCCGACCTGAAGGGCAAGACCGTCGCCTTCGCGGACCAGGCGTCGAGCTCCGGCTACTTCATGCCCGTCTACATGCTCCACGAGGCCGGCCTCGAGCAGGGCACCGACTACAAGGCGATCTTCGCCGGTGGTCACGAGGGCAGCTTCGCCGCACTCGAGCAGGGCCAGGTCGACGCCGCGTGCACGGCGGTCGTGCTCACGAGGATGGGCGCGCCGATGTTCCCCTTCGCCGACGGCGAGTGGCGCGGGGTCGGCGAGAGCCCCTCGATGCCGATCACGGGCGCCGTCCTCGCGCCGACCTCGCTCGACGGCGAGACCCGCGCCCTGCTCCAGGAGGCCCTGCCGAAGGTGTTCGCGAAGGAGAACGCCGGTGCGCTCGGCGCCCTGGCCAGCTTCACCGGCCTCGAGACGGTCACCGATCCGGGCCCGGCCGCGTTCCAGTCGTTCATCGACATCGCCGCGGTCGCCGGCGTCGACCTGTCCGACCTCGCCGGATGAGCGCCCCCACGCTCCCCGCCGCCGCACCGACTTCGATCGTGTCACACCAGGATTCCGCGCTCGTGACCGTGCGCGGCCTCCGGGTCGCGTACGACGACCAGACCGTGCTCGACGGCGTCGACCTCGACCTGCACGCCGGCGAGACCGTGGCCCTGCTCGGCGCGTCCGGATCCGGAAAGTCGACGCTGATGAAGAGCCTCACCGGTTTCGCCCCGATCACGGGCGGCAGCGTGCAGGTCGTCGGGCACGATGTGACCGCGCTGCGCAACCGGGAGCAGCGGCAGCTGCGCGCCGAGGTCGGCCAGGTGTTCCAGCAGTTCAACCTGATTCCGCGGCTGAGCGTGCTCACCAACGTCCTTGCGGGTGGACTGCACACCGCAGGCACGATCAACCTGATCGGCGGATTCTCCAGCGAGCAACGGAAACTCGCGATGCACTACCTCGACCGGGTCGGCATCGCCCATAAGGCGAAGGACCAGGCCCGATCGCTGAGCGGCGGCCAGCAGCAACGCGTCGCGATCGCCCGCGCACTCATGCAGCAACCGCGCATCGTGCTCGCGGACGAGCCCGTCGCCTCGCTCGATCCCAAGCTTGCCGACTCGGTGCTCGAACTGCTGCGCGGCATCGCCACCGAGTACAAGATCCCGGTCCTGGTCAGCCTGCACGTGCTCCCGCTCGCGCTGCGGCACAGCGACCGCATCGTGGGCCTCCTGCAGGGCCGGATGCTGATCTCCGCCCCCACGTCCGAACTCGACACCGAGCGACTTCTCCCGCTCTACGAACACGAGGAGCACAGCGATGACGACGATCTCGCGTAAACCGTCCGGGACGGGGACGAGATCGGCTGCCACCAGGCCGTCGCTCAACGCGGCCGAACGCAAGCGCCTCGAGAGCGCGTTCTCGATCCCTCGCGGGAGATTCCTCGCGGGCGTCCCGATCGCCCTGATCGTACTGTTGTGGTCCTTCAACGGCGCCGAGTTCGACTTCGCGAAGCTGTCCGAGGGCGCGGTCAACATGGGCGAGTTCCTCTCTCGCCTGTTCCCGCCCGACTTCTCGAAGTTCGGCACCATCGTCGAACTGCTCATCGAGACGCTGCAGATGGCCATCGTCGGAACGGTTCTCGGCGGAATTCTCTCGCTGCTGGTCGCATTCGCTGCGTCGTCGAACATCGCGCCGAAATGGCTGTACTACGCGGCACGCTGGACGATGAACATCATCCGTTCGGTCCCCGACCTGGTCTTCGCGCTGATGTTCGTTTCGGCCGTGGGCCTCGGCCCGTTCGCCGGCATCCTCGCGATGACACTCGGATCGATCGGATCGATCGGCAAGATCTACGCCGAGGCGATGGAGGCCGTCGACCGCGGACCGGTCGTCGCCATGGAAGCGGTCGGCGCGTCGCAGCGCCAGGTCATCACCTACGGCATTCTGCCGCAGGCCGCCCCCAATCTCGTGTCCTACACACTGCTGCTGTTCGAAGGCAACGTGCGCGGGGCGACGATCCTCGGACTCGTCGGCGCGGGCGGTATCGGACTCGAACTGACCACCGCGATGAAGATGTACGACTACGGACATCTCAGCGCCATCATCATCTGCATCATCGTGCTCGTCACCGTTATCGATCAGGGCAGCGCCCTGATCCGAAGGAGGATCACCTAGCCATGACCACCACGTTCGAGATCACCCTCAGCTCTCCGGTGAACCTCCGTCACCTCGGCGGAATCGCCATCGCCGGTGGTGTGCTGCGTCCCGGCCTCGCCATCCGGGCCGACGACCTGTCCACCTGCACGGAGGAGGACGCCGCCGCACTCGTCGCGGACGGTCTCGTGAGCGTGATCGACCTCCGCTCGAACGCCGAGGTCGCGCACACCGGGCGTGGACCGCTCGCCGGGCATCCCGTCGCCTACCACCACCTGCCGCTGATCGCGGACGTGATGACCGCGACGCCCAAGGACCTCTCCGGCCTCAGCCACGAGGCCATGGGCGAGATGTACTTGGACATGATCGAGTCCTCGGCGTCCCAGCTTGTCACGGCACTCAATGTCATTGCCCACGCTCCCGGCACGACGGCGTTTCACTGTGCCGCGGGTCGTGACCGCACCGGTGTACTTGCGGCGATGCTCCTACTCGCTCTTGGCGCAGCCGATACGGACATCATTACCGACTACGCGCGAACCGGTGACAATATGCTCGCGATCATGGAGCGCACCAAAGTAATGACGGGTGCGATGTGGAAGGCGATCGGATTCGACTTCGAGGTGCCGGAGGTTTCGGGGCTGTTGAACGGCCGCATGGACGTGGCGATGACGATCGTGTTGACAACCCTCCGGGAGCGACACGGCGACGCACTCGGCCCGTTGCGCGACGCCGGCCTCAGCAGCGACACCGTCAATCGGCTTCGGAACAGAGCCCTCGCCGCATGACTTCGAATGTGGCGCGGGCGGCCGGGGCCGCGGTTGGCCGTGGTCCCGGCCGCCCGCGCAATGACGACCTCGACGCCCGGATCATCGAGGCGACTCTTGCGATCATCGACGCCGACGAAGAGGTCACGGTGTCACGCATCGTGGCGCATTGTGGGGTGAGCCGCGCCGCGCTGTACCGACGGTGGCCGTCGCTGACTGCGCTGATCGCCGCGGCGCTGGACGTGGGGCGCACTGTGCCGCCGGAATTCCCGACCGATGGGGACCTGCGCGCGACGGTGTTCGATGCGATGCTCGGAGACCCCACCTCGGTCAGAGCCTCTGGCTATTCAGATTTGCGCTTCCGCCAACGGATACGACTGGTGATGGCCGACCGATCACTACAGAAGGCCTACTGGAGCTCCCACGTTGCCCGCCGACGAGTGCCGATCGAGAACCTTCTTCGGGCGGGGATCAAGCGCGGAATCTTACGCTCAGACCTCGACCTCGAGGCGTGTCTCGATGCGGTCGCGGGCGCCGGGTATTACCAGGTGGTGGTGCGTGGCGAGCACATCGACGACCCCGCTGTGCATGCGCGTCTGCGTGGCGCCCTGGAGGTTGTTTGGCGAGGAATGCTGGCGTGAATTCCTCGGATCGGCAGCCGACTTCGGGTACATCCCGTACCACGAAGGACGACGCGTCGGTGTCGAAGAGCTGACTGACTGAAGGAACTTGTCGGGATACTTGGTGGCCAGGCGCCGTGTCGCCAAGTCGATCAGGTGCTGGTCCTCCGTCGGCAACATGGTACCCGGCCACCGGGTGACGCAGAGGCGTCCGACCGCTGACATCTCTGCCCGCCAACTCGCGTGTAATCGCTGCTCTCGCCTACTCTTTCCGTGCATCGTTGTCGCCCCTCTGCGCCACGGCGAAGGCTCGCCGGTCCGACCGCCCCCTCTGGGCCGGCGAGCCGCACTCATCGGGCATGTGGCAGTCCGCGCAGGCAGCGCGGCCATGGTGTGGGCGATCTACCCGAGTCACCGCTCGTCGGATACGTCGACTACCGCGAACCCGGTCTCCCCGACTACCTCGGCGACACGCGCGAGCGGTACGCACCCGACGCCGTGTCCGTGGGCACCGTGAGCAACGCGAGCCTCGAGAAGATCGCCGCGCTGCAACCCGACCTCATCCTGTCGGCCGAGGTGCGGGACGCGAAGAACTACGAGCTGCTGTCCGCGATCGCGCCGACCGTCTTCACCCAGACGACCGGACCCACGTGGAAGGACAACATCCGGCTCGTCGGCAAGGCACTCGGCAAGGAGGACCTGGCCGAGCAGAAGATCACCGCCTACCAGGAGCGAGCCGCCACCGTCGGCGCCGAAATCAACAGCAAGGCGAACAACCCCGTGATCTCCGTGGTCCGGTTCGCCGGGGAACCCACCGCCCGCCTGTACCGCACCACCTCGTTCAGCGGCATCGTCCTCGACGACGCGACGCTCGCCCGTCCACAGAGCCAGGGCCCCGACCCGACGGACCCGAGCAACATCATGCAGAAGATCAGCCCCGAGCTGATCAGCGAGGCGGAGGGCGACGTCATCTTCGTCAGCACCTGGCAAGACCCGGCCGGCAAGAGCGCCGAAGCGGCGAAGCCGTTCCTGGAGAGCCCCCTGTGGCAGACACTGGAAGGACGCAAGGTCGACGTCGACGACGCCCGCTGGATGTCGCCGGTGAGCATCCAGGGCGCGCACCTGATTCTCGACGACCTGGCCGACGCGTTCGGGGTCGACAAGCACAACGACTGACCCGAACGCGGCCGCGCATGCAGCCGGCCGCGGACCGGTCGATCGGCGACGGTTCGTCGAGCTGATCGAGACCACCCACAGCAGCGGACCGGGACCAGCCGTCACAGAGTCGGGGCGATCCACGTTGTCCTGCAGACCCCTCCCCGCGGATCGGGCCCCACAGGACCAGGGGACGCCGGACGGACAGGTGACCGCACGGCCGCGAACGTTGCGCTCACGTAGGACGGTGTCGACGTCACCGTGAGTGCCGCGATCGCTGTCGACACCAGCGAGGACGCCGAGGCCCTCCGAACAGCATCGAACCCCATCAGCCCCGAGCTGATCACCGACGCCGACGCCGACCGACCTCATCGTCGTCAGCACCTACCAGCAGCTGGACGGCAGCACCACGGTCGCCGCCAACGCGCAGCCGTTCCTGCCCAACCCGTGACGGCCGCCGGACAGGGGGAATAGTGTGGTAACAATGTTGCAGCACTGACTGTTTCATGGATTGTCGCTGTTCGGCCGGTGTGTCGTGCCGACGACCGTCGGCACTGATCTTTGCGGCGGTGGACAACGTCGTGCCGACGTCCCCGGGAAGGCAACCCATGTTCGTTCTGGTGCGTCACGCAGACGCCGTGGCCAAGAAAGCATGGCGGGGCCCGGACGTGGACCGACCACTCAGTCCCCTCGGACACCAGCAGTCCGCGCACATCGTCGACGCCCTGGCCGATGTCGCACTGTCCGAGTTGATCTCGAGTCCCACCGTGCGCTGCCGGCAAACCCTGCAACCACTGGCGGCGGCACGCGGACTGCCGATCGTCGACGACCCACGCCTGGCCAGGGACGCCTCGGTCGGTGCACTGCTCTCCGCCCTCGGCCGCTGCGACGACGGTGTCCTCTGGTGCACGCACGGGGAGCTGTTCGACCAGCTGGCCGCGGCCGCGACCGAACACGATGCCGCACCCTTCCTACCGACCGCGCAGACCGCGAAGGGCGGTGTGTGGATCGTGCACCGCGACCGCGGCCCCCGCTATGTCGGGCCGATTCCTCCCGGCTGACCCGGACATTCCCGGTTCGAGCACAGCATTCGGCATCCGGTTGCCGTTGCCCAGAGCCCACCCGGTGCGGCCCGACGCGGCATGCCATGCACACCCGGCTGCACGGCAGGTCGGGCAGCCGGACGTCGGACGCCGCACCGAGCGGCTACGACCGCGCCCCGTCATGGTCGCGGTGCATTCTTCAGACGGTGTTCGACACGATCGAACGCCGCACGGAAGTACGGTTCACGCTCGCCGTGCGCGCGGGCAGTCGGCGAGGCGGGGTCGTGCCGGCTGAGCATGCCGCGCATACGGGCGTCGAGGTCGATTTCGGCACCGTCGGGTCCGGTGGTCTTGTCGGCGACGGTCAGGGCGTCGGACAACGCGTCCTCACGGTGGGTGAACTCGGCGAGAGCACCGGTCAGGTCGAGGATCACGGCGACGAAGCGGCTGCCCGAGTGATGCGCGACCAGGTCGCACACCAGGGCGGGCCAGTGGTGGCGGCGCAGGTAGCGGGCGCCGTCGAGGGGATGGAACCCGCTCTCGCGCACCCGGGTGGAATATCCGATGTCGTGCAGCCAGGCCGCCGCGACCAGGATCTCACCCTCGTCGGGCGCGACGGTCGGCGTCAGCGCCCGGGCACGGGCGGCGACACCGGCGCAATGGTGCAGCCGTCCCCGGTTCTCGTCGAGCAGGCGGTGGGTGAGCGACTCCGCCGCCGTGACGATCGAGCTCGACGCCGCCGGTGTCGACCCTGCAGTCATGGCGTGTCTCCTCGATCGCCCTCTCGCCCGCCCCCACGGGTCATCCTGCGCCCGCACCGGTTGCCGGGCAATCGAATTCTTGCACCCGTGGCGATCCCGACGCGAGGGTGGGTGTTCCGGCGCCCGGTCGGGGCGTGACGGATGCGGCGCCCTCCCGTCCCGTGCGGGGCGGTCTGTGTGTGGTGACAACGACCGGATATGGGCCCACGGAACAGCTGGTCGGACAAGCCCCAAAAGGTACGGTGTCGCGCTCGACGACGGACGTCTGGTCTTCACCGACACCGTCACCCCCCCCCCGCCGACTGACCGCGTTGTCGTCGGTCGCGGCCCGCGCTTCGCTTGGGCCACTCGAGGCGGGGTGCTCGTGGCGCGGAAATCAACCCTTCGTCTCAACCGGTCGACGCATCAGTGCCGGTGACACGATGGCTGGTCGCGGATCCGGTGCCGTGCAGTCGTGCCCGCACTGTCCGAGGCTGCAGGAGGCCAATCGTCAGGATGAACGGTGTCGGGATTCAGGCTGCTGATGTCCTGGCCCCAGTCGAAGCGCACCCCTTCCGGGCCTCCCTGTGAACGAGCCCGGTCACACGATCGCGATCCGCATCGGGACCAATCGGACGATTCGCCCGGAACAACCAAACTGGTTGCTATGCAACGATATTCAGTCCAGTTGGTTGGGCCCTGTTACCTCGACTGTTACCTGTTCGACGCCTCCCGTGCGGTGGGTGTTACCAGATGGGTGTCACGCTCTGCCCGGGATCCACCACGGTCCCGACTCGAGCCACACTCCCGACAGTTCCGCTCGAATGCGCCCAGTGCACGAGAGCGCTCTTCCTCACGAGAGGGACACGACATGACCCAGGGCAACAGATCGATGCTGCGCCGGATCCTCTCCCCCGCGCGTACCGCCACCCTCCTCTCACTGGCCGCCCTCACCCTCGGGCTCGGCACCGGCACCGCCACCGCCGACGTCATCGCGATCGCCGACAGTTCCGCCACCAAGACCACGATCCTGGGCACGAACCTCGAGATCGTGCAGTCCGGGCAGTGGATCAACAACGTGATCCCGCTCAACGGCACCCCGTTCGACAAGGACGTCTTCTTCGGCGGCAACACCGCCGTCCACTCCAGCGGCGGTACCCCGATCACCTCGGGCACCGTCGACGTCGGTATCCAGGTCGGCTACATGATCGACGTCTCCAACGGCCTCTCGCTCGGAGGCAAGGCGGGCATCACCCCCCAGCAGGCCCTCGGCATCCCGGTCGGCGGACTGCCCACCCTGACGATGTCGCTGCAGACCCCGCTCGAGGCGAACTGGGTGGTCCCGATCCGGCCCGGCCAGATCGTCGCGATCTCCCTGAACAAGAAGACCCTCACCTCCGGCAACGGCAACATCAACCTCGACAACATCCACTTCCAGATCAACGGCGCGGCCGGTGTCGTGTCACTGCGGACCTACTCCCAGTGGACCGCCTCCACCAAGGAAACCGACGACGCGTTCGCCGTCTACGGCCCCCCGATCCAGCTCTGACCCCCCCCCGACGACCGATACCCGACCACAGGAGCATCCATGTTCGGCATCCTCGTTCTCCACGACATCGTCAAGACGCCCACCACCAGCCTCCTCGACGCCATCGTCCAGTCCATCCAGTGGGTCACAGGCTCGGACACCCAGACCCTCTGACCCCCGGCGCCCCGTGCTCGGGACAGCGCGGGGCGCCCGAACATGGGGACCGGGCACGTGGCGAGCGCACCACGCTCTGATCCGGCAGTACCGAGGCCAGTCACGGTGCGCCGTCGTGCGTTCGGCACCGATGTCTTCCTCCTGAGCGGCGGGGACGATCCGGTTCCGGCACCAAACGACCTCGGCCATCCGCTGGTGGACAGCGCGTTGGGGCCGCCCCGCGAGGCACGGCCGATCCGGCCATGCGGGGCGCACCACCCCTCGTCGGTGTTGAAATCCGCGATTAAACTACTTTCTTTAGGGTGAGAACGCCCCTCTGGTTCTCATCCCTCGGGCCGCGACCTGCGGACGAGCAATCACTTCGAGGGGCCTGATCCGGGGGGACGAGCCGGATCCGTGTCGTCTTCGGCCTGTTCGCCGGTCCGACGGCTCCCCAGCACCGACGCGGCGACCAGCGCATCAGCGCGCGCCGACGGAATCGCAGCAACACCAGCGTCGCAGGAGATGTCCAGTGCACCAATGCTGTGGAACCGTTGGTCGGAAACTCCGCGGCGAATGTGAGTACTACGAATGCGATTCCGGCGATCATGAGTCCCCGGCCGGCGCGTCCGCCGAAGCGCAGCAGGGGATGTTGATGCGGCCGAGGGCTTACACACCCGAGTGATCTGCCCGACTCACGCCCGCAAATAGGGGTAGTCGTGAGATCGCTGTCCCCGATCGTCACCAGGATCGACAGGTGAGCGTGGTCATCGACCGCCGTTGGCCGTTCCGGCGCACCCCACCCGTGCAGTGAGTGCAGCCTTCACCTAACGTGTGGTGCGGCGTGAGAACAACCCCCCGGTTCTCACCCACACGGGCACCACGCCCGATGTTGAGTACAAGGCTCCTGGAGCTCCCTCCCCCCACGGTCTCCAGGAGCCGCTCTCTTCCCCCGCATCCCGCGAATCCACCCTCAGGATCCGATACACACTCGCATCGTAAAACCAATGCCTCCGGCTCGCGTCTCCTGAGCAATGCCCGACGTCCTCGGCAAAACCCCTGCGCCCCTCCCCCGCCAACGACGCCGACCTCGACGGCCGTCAACTGCGGCCGCAGGCACTGCCCGCCACGATCAACCGTGTGAGCACCGTTGGCTCTCACTGAACGCTCCGAGACCGAGGCGCGCACCGCTCTGCGTCTGGGGACCCGTTAGGTGCCTGAGCCCTAACGGGTCCCCAGACGCTTCGAGAGGTAGATGGATCCCGGTCGCGTGGTGGACCCGGATGTGTGTTCGGACGGACAGCCGGGTGTGGACGCCGAGCACTCGGCGGTCCATCGCGGGCCTCACCGGGACCCAGCCGGCCGATGGCCGACTCCAGTGTCAACGGTGTGGTCCGTTTGCGCGACAGACAACTTCAGGACGACACCATAAGCTGCCAGTCACCTCAGGTCAGGGCGTCGTCGTGGGCAGTCAGTACGTCGAAGGCAGTGTGCAGGTTCGTCGCCTGCCGAGGCTCGGCAGCGGGACTCTGCCGCTTCGAAGGGGTCTAGATTCCAGGTATGGGCGAGCCGGTGTCGACGGCGGCCGGTGAGTTGGCGCACCGGCTCGGCCGCATCGAGGCCGCCCCGGGCTCGGACACCGAGGTCGCGGACCGGATGCTGCGGGCGTCGCGCCTGTCGCTGCGCGGGACCGTCGTCCAGCTCATCCACAGCGCTCTCGACCACCTGGACCTGGCAGGCCGGGACGCCGGCCCCCACGAGTTCGCACACCCGACCCTGGTCCGCTCCGCCATCACGACCGCGGCCACCGCGCTGTGGCTCATGGCCGGCCCGGTCGACGAACGGTGCTATCGCACACTGCAGTTCGGCTACCGCGACCAGGTCTACCGCGGTCAGTACCTGAAGGCGTGCCGGGCCGGATCGCGCCAGCGCATCGCCGACGCGCGTCGCGCGGAGCTGCTGGCCGCCGCCCGTGAGCTGCGGCCCGGGGTAAGTGAGCGCCGCTTCCACGCCATCAACTCGGACAGCTTCATTGTCGCCCAGGCCGGCCTGCTCATGCCGCCGGATGCGCTCGGCGGCCCCGACCCGGCGGTGGAGGTGCTCACCCAGTGGAACCTGCTCAGCGCCTACGCGCACGGCCGGAACTGGGCCGCCGAGGAGGCGGATGGCCGGATTGACAGCGCCGAGGTCGCCCTCGCGGTGGCGGAGGCAGCGGTGACGCGACTCGAACGGCTAGGCGTCGCGCGCTGACACAGGCGGCGCCCGGTCGGGGCGACTGTCGGTCTATCCCTGCCACCGCAGCAACTGTGCGACCACGCGGAACGAGCGGTGGCCGTCCCTGTCCCGCCGGGAGGTGGCCTGGAGCATCGCGGCGCCGCCGATCCCGACGCCCAGCACCGCCAACAGTTGTGCCACGTTGGTGTTCACGCCGACTTCCTCTCGGGTGATTCGTGCGGGGCGGGTGCCGGAGCGTCCGCGTACATGGCTTCGATGCTGACCTTGATCTCCGCGGTGCTCATCGAGCTGCCGTGGGTGGTGGTGCGGCCGGTCGTCGGGGTCGGCGCCGGGTGCACGTGCGCATCTTCTACTGTCATCGAATTCTGTTCCACCGCCGAGCGTTTTCCCGGCATAGCCCGGTCAGATCATCAGTGCGGCGAGGCCGACCGCGACGACGAGGGCCGCGATCAGCGCGGACAGGGCGATCGAGCCGGTCAGCGCGAGGGCCGGGGGCGGCGGCCGGCACGGCCGCCCCGCCGCGATCGCGCACGATGCCCGTAAACGGGCATGGATCGGGTTCCGGGTCGGGTGCGTGGTCGGACAGGAGTGCCCTTCTGTTCCGGTTCCGGATTGCTCTAGAGGCCGACGGCGTGTTCGATGGCACCGAGTTCGGTGTCGAGGTGATCGAGCATCGGTGCCAGGTGGGGCAGGCTGCGGCAGCACCCGGTGAGCCCGAACGCGATCACGTCGTCGGTGCTGGTGCAGGTGATGTTCAGCGCCTGCCCGTTGACCGGAATCGACAGCGGATACAGCGCGGCCATCCGGGCACCGTTCCAGTACAGCGGCGCGGTCGGTCCCGGCACATTGGAGATCATCACGTTCGCGGGACGCCGGGGCCCACCGAGCCCGAACATGCCCAACGCCAACGGGACGGTGCCGAGCGCACTCACGGCCAGCACCTGGGTGCGGCTCATCGCGGCCAGCGCGTCATTGCCCTCGGTCATCGAGGCGCGCACCGTCTCGAGACGACGTGCCGGGTCGTCGAGATGTGTACCGAGGTTGCACGAGAGCATCCCGATCCGGTTGCCCGCCCCACCTTCTCGCCCCTCGCCCCGCAGCGACACCGGCACATCGCGATCAGCGGGTGTTCGGGCAGCGCACCGAGCGCCCATGAACGCGCGCAACGCACCCGAACACATCGCCAGGAGCACATCATTGCGGTGGCGTCCGCGCACTTGGCGACCAGCCGCAGCCGCTCGAGCATGTTCCGCCGCACATCCAGATGGTCTCCCCATCCGATTCGCTGCGGACACGGTCGCGGTGTCCCCGATTGCCGCACAGCGGGCGCTCGATACGCTGGCGACACGACCGGCTAGCTGGTGGCGCTCGCTGAAATTCGCTGAGCATCATCAGTGTCACCAGACATAGCAGCAGCTCGCAGGTGTGCTCGCGTTCCCGCGTTCACATGGAGTCGGCGCTTCAATCCCACGGAGCATCCTCGCGTAGGTGCAGTCCTGCCTTGTGCCGGATCCGGCATTGCACTCCGGCTCCGCCGTTCCTGCACGGCAAACGCATCGACGTTGGGAGCAGTCGGCGGACACCCGGCACGACGCGCCGAGCCGGGCCCGCAACTGGCAACAACGCGCCCCCCGACAGTGACAGAAATCAGCTCACCCTCGTCCCACGCTCGCGACTTGCCCACAGGAGTGCGCACAATATAGGCGTGTAACCGGCGCTGCCCACCCACAGCACGTGGAAGTGCAGCCGCAGAAGGAGTTCACGATGAATCTGAAGAAGACCGCGGTGGGAGCCGTGATCGCC
The DNA here is from genome assembly GCF_042879035.1 of Rhodococcus sp. NPDC003318. NCBI lineage: Bacteria > Bacillati > Actinomycetota > Actinomycetes > Mycobacteriales > Nocardiaceae > Rhodococcus > Rhodococcus sp. NPDC003318. Next base: position 48,462 of record NZ_JBIAOU010000026.1, read on the forward strand.
GGTGCGCTGGGTCTCACCGCACTCGGACTCGGCACCGGCACGGCAACCGCTGATCCCTGGCCGCCGACGATTCCCGGTATCTCGATACCCGACCTGATTCCACCGCCCGGACAGCTGGGGCAGCTGCCGTTCATCCCACCACCGGGGCAGCTGGGCCAGCTGCCGTTCGTGCCGCCACCCGGACACTGGGACAAGCCGTGGAAATGGTTCCGGTGAGTCACTTCGGGAACCGGTGACCTCACCAGATCGCCGCCGTGCCATGGGCAAGGCGTCCATCATCGTGGCCAGAGCCCGCTCACACTTCGCAAGTCGTCCCAGTCGGGCGCTCGCGACGCAGGTGACGGTGTCCCCGAGCGGTACCGAATACGCCCGGCGCGGGGACTCATTCCCTCGAATCGGCGGCGAGCCCCGTCGACTCACCCCCATCAGCCGGCGGGGATTCTCGGATGCGCACCGTTCCCGATCATGATCGTCAGGCGCCCCGGTCGACCGGATCACGGGCCACGATGTGACGAACGACCGCCGACAGTTCAGCCGCCAGCGCAGTCCAGACAGATCATCTGCCCGTCGGCGGTGTCAGCGAGGCGACTGCGGTGATGGACGAGGAAGCAACTGGTGCAGGTGAATTCGTCCGCCCTCTTGGGAATCACCCGAACCGTCAACTCCTCCCCGGACAGGTCGGCGCCGGGCAACTCGAAGGACTCCGCGGTATCCGCCTCCTCGGCGTCGACAACCGCCGATTGCGATTGGTCCTTCCGGGCCTTCAGCTCGTCGAGCGAGTCTTCGGCCACCTCGTCGAGATCGGTCTTCCTGGGTGAGTCGTAGTCGGTGGCCATGACCCCTTCCCCTTTCTGCGTCCTTCCCGGCCCCGCACCGTCCGCCGCGGGGCCGGTGGTAGGTCAACGCTCCGATGTCGTGTTTTGTGCCCGCAATCCATCCAGACCAGGAAAATCGTCACAAACCACTCAAATTGGTTCACCGGCGATGACGGCATCGACCTTCGATCCACTCGTCGTGTTGTTCGGCGAGGACGGCCCCGACGAGGCAGATCAGGGCGCCGTGGTCCGGGAAGATCCCGACCACACCGGTTCCGCGCCGGACTTCCTTGTCGAGGCGCTCCTGCGTTGTCGGACCGGACTTGCCGCCGGACAGGTTGCCATACCGGACGATCCTCCTTGCTTCAGCACCCGGCCGACTCGGTCGGTTCGTAACTCTGCCCCGGACGTACTCGGCGGCATGAGTGTTGATGTAGCGGTAGAGCGTGGCGCGGCTGAACCCGAGAACCGCGGCGATCTGCCTTCGGGGTGCCAGCCTCGAGCATCTGCTTGACCGCCCTCGCCTTCTCCGGGGTGATCTTCGGCGGCTGGCCGCCGACACGCCCCCAGGCTCGCGCGGCTTCCAGGCCGGCGAGCGTGCGCTCGCGGCCAGGGGGGTTACCGGTTACGGTGGGCGACGCCGCGGAATGCGACGCGCAATGCAGTGACAACGCGACAATCCCCCTCGGACATCACCCCTTGAACCGAGAGATCCTCCCCATGAACCTTCAACCCAAACCCGGGCGACGACGACGATTCTCGGTCGGGGCCAGGGTGAGAACCCCCCACTCACTCGACCCGCAACTCCCCGCAGACCAGTGGCCCCTCGCCTCCGGTGTGATCGTGGACGAGTTCGACGTGGGCGCGATCAGCGCGCGGTCGTACGGACGCGATTGGGCCCACCCGCGGAGATGGGCGATCGCCCTCGACGACGGACATCTGATCTTCCGCGACAACGAAGACCTCGACGACGACCTCGATCACGAATGAGCCCCGCCGACAACGGCGTCGGGGCGACGAGACCGTGATCGGTGTCGACCCCCACAACTCCACTCATCCCGCAACTGCCTGCCGCGCCAACGGCCTGGTCGCCGTGGTCCACTGCCGCCCGTCACCACCCCATGGTCAACACCAACAACAACCCGAAAACCTGCCTGGGCAGACAGCTAGCCGAGCGCTTTGGCCGCGGTCCCGGCCTCGCTGTGCGCGAGGTCCTTGTCGCCGGCAGTGACGGCTCGAGGTGCGAGCCCATTGTCGATGACGAACTGCATCAGTCGCTCGAGTGAGTCCTTGACTTCCTGCAGCGCGATCAACCGTGTGGACTTGACGTCGCTGAACGCGGTGAGTCTGTTGATCTGTGCGGAGACCTGTGTTTCCACGTCCGCGAGTTGGTACCAGAGATTGGCATCCGTCGGCAGATCCAGAAGCTTGCGCGCGTGCTCAACAGTCACTCGCAGCATAAAGGTTCTCAGGTCGAGTGCCGGACGGTCACCTTCTCCACCACCGGCCACTGCGGTCGCCGCGATCGCCGCACCGGTCCCGGCGAGTCCGCCGAGCAGCGCGAGCCCGCCAACCATGCCACCGGGTCCCAACGCAGCCAAACCGCCGGTGATGGCGGCGGCCCCGGCAGCAGTGGCCGGGGCCGCGGCGATCAACCCGATGGGTCCCGCAGCGAGGAGGGCCACGCCTGCCGCGGCAGTGAGTACACGTCCCCACGGGACGCCGCCGCGGCGGTTCAGGGACTTCTGCACTTCTTCGACGGCGCGAACCACCTTGATTCCCACATCCGGGCTCAATCCCATGGCGATGGCGACGTCGGGGAGGGCGCGCATGGGTGCTCGGTCGACGTCAACCTCGTAGGGGTCGACTGCATTGGTGAGGGCGAGGACGACCAGCTCGCTGACCGCCTCGTGCAGTTCCCAGCGGTGCGGCACCGGGGGGAGGACGCCATCGACGAGCTGGTGCAACTCGCTGGCCAGGGGCTGTTGACCGATGGTGGCGAGTTCTTCGATCTCGGCGACGATCTGATCCTGCCGAAGGCAAAGCGCCCCGGCGTAGCGGGCGGCGGCTTCCTGGTTCTTGATGTGCCGGGCGACGGCATGACCGTAGTGGAGCAGCAGCAGGATCGAGGCCTGGGCATCGGTCAGCCGTACCGCGATTCCCGACCTGGCCAGGACCAGCCCCTTGGACGGACGCACGATCTCAGCGACCAGGCCTGCCACCGCGGGGTGGCCGAGGTGTTTGCTTGCGAGGTGTTCGCGTGCGCCGATGTCGACGACGAAGTCTTGCGCGGCAGGGAAGGTCGTGGCCAGGCCTCGTCCGCCGGTCACGATGTCGGTGGGGTTGAAGAAGTTGGACCAGTCGTCGACGCGGGCGTAAGGGAAGCGTTTGAGGAGTCGCTCGCTTCCCTGGTGAAGGGAGGGCGTGCCGGCGGGACTGCCGATGGTGATGAAGCGCCGCACATGGACACGCTCGGGGAGGTGATCGAGCAGGTCGATCGCGATGACACTGCCGAGGCTGTGCCCGATCAAAACGATCTCGTCGCCGTAGTCCTGGTCCAGCAGGAATCGGAGGACCGCGCCGCGTAGGCCCTCATTACGTACGTAGCGGCGCACCTGGCCCAGATTGGACAACGAAACATGTCCGATCAGGAGCTTCTGCGTGGCGTTGAATGCCCCCTCGGGCACAACATGCACGCCTGGCCCCGCCGGGGTCGCCTTGAGCCCGAGGGTCCTCTCGATCCGTGCCTGCCGCCGCGCGAATGCCAACCGCGCTGCAGTGTCGTCCTTGACGCGGTAGGTCGTCGGGGGCGGCTTCGCGTTGATCCCGTCGGTGAACAGGATCGAGCTGTAGCGCGGGGCGAGGGTCTCGGAAGGATCAAGTGGATCGTGACCGGACTGCGTCAAACCACGATTGAGGCCGTCCAGCCAGCCAGCCTGCGGGTCACCATCCCCGATCCCGTGCAGGAACACGACCTTCGCCGCCACTGCCTCACTCCTTGCTGGTCATACGCCGAATCGACGTGCAGAAACCACCGCAGCGGTCGACACAAGGTCGCTGTCACCACGATTCGGTTGCCAAGCCTGCCCACCAGACGTGCCGGTCCCGGGCGGACATGCCGTTCGGGGGTTCGGCGCCGGCCGTGCGCGATGGCGTCACACGGCGAGCCCGTGAGGGCATCGCCGCTGCGGGCCGGGCCTCTCTCAACCATGTTCGGGGTTACCGGGCAGGGGCCGCCCGCTCGGTCCACGGTGGGAGGCCCCGGCGTTCACAGACCGTACGAGTGTCGGGCTCGATGTGCACGCACGATCGGTTGCTGCGGCGGCAATCGACGGCGCGATCGTCGTCTGGTGGACGCCATCCTGGTGCACAGAACCAAGGGATGTCCCCCCGGGGGGTGCAGCGCCGGTCAGCTGAAGGCGGCGAGTGCGCCGATCAGGCCGAGTGCCGCACCCACGCCGCCGATGACGGCGCCGAAGCCGCTGACGACCGGTTGAATCTTCTTGATCATGGCGAGGTCTGCCTGAGAGGAACCCATTTTCTCTTCCTTTGTTCGATTTCCATCGGCTCGGTGCCGTGGTCTTTGACGTCTCGACTGCCTGTGGAGGCGAGGCGATGACTGGCAGGGCTACGGCATTCGACGTGGACCTGCCTGGTGCGTGGAGCGCGCGCCGCGTCGGGCACGACTCCGCTGCGGTCGGGTGGGGTTGTCTTGTCTCGACCGTGGGGTCGGTGTCGGCGGTTACGCGTACTCGTCGGCGAGCGCGGCGTAACCGAAACGGGCAGCGCGGTCCAGGGCGTGCCAGGCGACCTCGTAGCGTTTGACGGTCACCTCGTCGGCGTCCGCGAGGAGGGCCCCCAGCAGGGAATGCGGATTGTGCTGCCAGGCGTGCGCGGCGTGCGCGACGGCGCGGTTGGTGAACAGACCCGACTGGGCCAGTGCACGAATCCACTCGTCGACATCACCGCGATGGATGCGTTCGACCGAGTCGTGATCGTATCTCTGCGACGAAGTCGTGGGAGAACGTCGCGGTGACATAGTCGCCACAGGTGAGCAGTTCTGCCTTCATCGGTACGGGCGCCTTCCCTGATGTCGCCGCGAGCGGTTCCGGTCCGACTGGTGACTGTGAGCCGGTGTCGGAGCAGCGGAACCATGGTGCGCGGTGTGTGTTAGGTCACATGCTTCGCGACTGCAGGGCTGGGGGCATCGGTGGAAACACCCGGGGGCATACCTGTCTTCTGGCTCGCGTGGCCGTCGTCCGGGCGTGGTGATGTGACCAGTCGAGACGTCGGGGACCAAGCGAACATGGTCGCCACACACTCAGCCGGACGAGATCGGGAGTCGGCCGATGCCGGGAGGACGGCACGTTCTGTTGACCCGTCTCGACCTGACCTACGTCGCGGACATGCCCGACCTGGGGCACGAACCCACGACTCGCGCCGAGGCAATGCATCAACGTGCTGACCTCACTGCTATCTGGCTTCACCTCGATCCGGATCACCGCGAAACGCTGATCAACCGGCGCCACTGCCGTCATTGCGAACCCGGGCAACCAACGTTCGACATCGCCTGGCGGCATCTGCAGCCACGGCCGCATCCTCGCCGGTCGACTTGCCGAGATGACAGAGAAGGGCGATCCGGCCAAGCCGGTTCGACAGTGGCGCACCACGGCCGGATGGACCATCCCCCCGGATCTTCGACGTCCGGACCACACACGAGACGTCGACGGGTCCCGCTGTCGCGGACGGAGGATTACCACACATTTCAAATACCGCACCTCTACCAGCCCTCTGGATGCCCCGCGACGACCGGAAGCGGGTGTGCGGCTGGACCGGTAATGCGCTTGCGCCAAGAGGAATCTTGGCCCAATCCGTGATGTACAACGCATGACCGATATACGATTGTGATGTTCATCACGTTTTACTGATACCGCTGGACACGCCAACCATGCCGGAACCACAGGCTTGGCGCCGCCTCGCCCCCACACGGGTGTGGCAGAGGAAGACAAGGACACCGCTTGAACAACCCCGCACCCTGCCTGGCCTCGGTCCCCGTCGGCCCGTCTGGCCGTCGGACGATCTGTCCGGGCAGGGACCCCCGCCCTCAGCAGTTGCCGCCTCAAAGGCCTTCGACGGAGGCGACTCGGCGCTCACGCGGATCGAACCGACGGACCTGGACGAGGCGGCTGCACTGTCGTGTCACCGCGGGGTGTTTGTCGCTGACAGAAGAGATTTCGAATGCGGACCGGCGGCCGTCAAGGCTTGTCGGGCGGCCAGGGCCGCGGGAATGGACCTGCGCTACGTGCACCCACCCGGCGGTCACGAACTGTGCGTGTGGGTGATCGGACCGGCCGACCCGTTGGGACGGCTGACGCAGAAATCAGGGATCGCGGCATGACCTCGACGGGGCCGAGTCCGGTGCCGAACCAGGCAGCCGTGCCCAGCGCGGCAACCCGCCTGACCGGGCTGATCCGAACCGGAATCTCGCGAGCCCCGGTGAGCATTGCGATCGCACTGTCCATCTGGGTCGTCGCATTGCTGACCGGCAGCCTCCTCAACGGCCCCGACCGCGACCTCGCGGGCAGGATCGGCATCGGGTTGCGCGCCGTCGAGGACGGTCACCTGTGGACGGTGCTCACCGCCGGGTTCTTCACCCCCGGCGCGGGAGGTCACTTGCTGGCCACCGCCACCATCCTTGCCGTCGCGGTCCCGGTCGAGCGCACCATCGGATCCACCCGATTCGTTCTCGGCGCGGTCGTCACCGGGATATGCGGAACCGCAACGGCATTGGGACTGGTTGTCCTGATCGCGCCGCTGCACACCGTATGGGGCGCACACCTTCAACACACCGTCGCGATCGGCCCCGGACTCTGGCTCGTTGGCGTCGTGACCGCCGCAAGCGCGGCGATGCCCACCCTGTGGCGGCGCCGAGTCCGGGTCGGCGTGTTCGTCCTGCTCGCCACACTGGCCCTCTTCGGCGGTCAACTCGACGATCTGATCAGGCTCTGCGCAGGAGTCGCCGGCCTCATCCTCGGCCCGCAACTACTGCCACAGTCGGGGGACGCAGTATCGCCGAGGCCGACAATGCGCGAGAAACGCGTCCTGGTCGCAATCGTCGTCGCCGCGAGCGTGATCGGCCCGCTGCTGGCGGCGATCTCACCATCGGCTGTCGGCCCACTCTCCGCCCTGCGCAACCTCTTCACCTCCCCCGGGGTCGACGCCACCCAGGTTCGGGCGCTGTGCGCGACGCCGGGCCTTGCCCTCGAATGCCGCCACGGTCTGCGGAACCTGCAGCTGTCCGGAGCCGGCCCGACGATGCTGATGGTGATGCCGACCGTACTGATGCTGGTGCTCAGCGACGGCCTTCGGCGCGGCCGCCGACTCGCCTGGTCGACGGCGTTGTTCATGACCTCTGCACTGCTGGTACTCGGGGTCAGCGTCACCACGGTCAGACACCTCCGCCACTCCCACCTCGGCCACCTCGGTCAGGTCGTTCGCACCCCGCTGAGCCTGGCTCTCGAGCTGCTCCCGTTCGCGGCGATGCTGGTGGTCGTGCTGGTCCTGCTGGCGACCTCGAGACTGTTCACGGTCGCGACACCGAGAGTCGCCCACCGACGAACGGTGCGCTCGGCCATCGCCACCCTCGTCGTCCTGGCCGCTGCCTACGTCATTTCGGGTGCGGCGATGCGAGGCGGTTTCGACCGGCCCCCCAGTGCCGCAGAGCTACTGCTCTCGTTCCCACAGCGTCTGGTCCCTCCGGTGTTCCTCCAGTTCGCCACGCCCGGATACCTGCCCACATCCGTGCCCGCGACGATCGTGTACGACTGGATCGGTGTGTTCTTCTGGATCGTGGTCGGCTTCGTGTTGCTGTCGGCCTTCCTCACCCCACCCGACGTCGAGCCGGTGGGGGCACGCACCCGGGCCCGGAACCTCGTGCATCACAACGGCGGCGGCCCACTGTCCTGGATGACGACCTGGTCGGGTAACCGCTACTGGTTCGCCGCCGACGGTGCCAGCTTCGTCGGATATCGCGTGGTCGCCGGCATCGCGCTCACCACAGGAGATCCGGTGGGTCCACCGGCCTCGCTGCAGCACAACATGAAAGAGTTCGCCGAGTTCTGCACCCACAACGGGTGGACCCCGTGCTTCTATTCCGCCTCCCCACGAGTCGCCGAAACCGCACACCGGATCGGCTGGAGTGCCCTCCACATCGCCGAGAACACCATCCTCGAACTCGACGAACTGAGCTTCTCCGGCAAGAAGTTCCAGGACATCCGGACCGCGATCAACGCGGCGAAGAAGAGCGGCGTGCACGCGGAGTGGGTCTCCCTGGCCACGGCACCACGGGTCATCGTCGACCAGATCACCGCCATCTCGAAGGGATGGATCGCGCAGCGGGGGCTGCCGGAGATGGGCTTCACGCTCGGCGGACTGACGGAGATCTCCGATCCCGAGGTGCGCGCTCTGATCGCGATCGACGACGACCGCACCGTGCACGCGGTGACCTCGTGGCTGCCGGTCTACGAATGCGGACAACCCGTCGGATGGACTCTGGACGTGATGCGACGCCGATCGCACGGATTCAAGCCGAGCATCGAATTTCTGATCGCCTCGGCCGCGCTGCTCTTCAAAGAGGAGGGAGCCAGATTCCTCAGCCTGTCCGGCGCCCCCCTGGCCAGGGTGACACAGAACCCCGCGGACGGGAATGCACCCGGGCAGGACAGTCGCGTCGACGCGGCACTCGAGTGGGTCCTCGACGCAGTCGGACGCGCACTCGAACCGGTCTACGGATTCCGCTCCCTGCTGGCATTCAAGTCCAAGTTTCAACCGAGGTACGTCCCCCTCTACCTCGTCTTCCCCGATCTCGCCGCGCTGCCGAGCATCGCCAACGCCGTGTCGCGCGCATACCTGTCCGAATCCTCACTCCGCCAGCAGCTACACGTCGCACGGAAATTGTTGCGCATCGGTTGAACTCGGAGGACACCGTTCGTGCGGCGTTAGCATCAACGCCCCCGCCTTTCCGTGCACAGCCAGAACCCGGGGTACGCAGAAACTCCGCGTGGTCGCACACCCCGGCCGGGGCTCACCCTCTGCGGCGAGGGGGATAGACCTGCGCAGCCGAAAGGGCCCACGACGCGCCTCGGGCGTTGTCACTCACGGTTTCTGCGGGGTGACCGCTGTAAATGGCCCTTTTACGCACCATCGTCGGGAAACCTGCAAGCAGAGCGTTTTCCGGCGCGGGGAGGGTCTCACGGCCGGGATCTGCCGTGGTCCGGACCGTCGCCCAATCGTCGGCCGGCGTCGTTGCGGGCGACGGGCTCATCGGGCTCGGCCAGCTCGAAGTAGGTGCTGGTGGTGTCGAAGAACAGCAGGTCCACCTTCGAGGTTTCAGCAGGGTGGGCGAGTGGCGGATCCGCCATCATTGCGAGACACGATGGTCTCGAATGCCCGGTCAACGCGGTCGACCGGGGTGATGATCGATCGTGAGGGCTGCCGTGCGGTCCGCTTCGTTATCGAGGTGACAGGAGACCGGAGTGCTCCCACGACAGCTGGCCAAGTTCAACCGACTCATCACGAACCGCACCTACGGCCGACTCGCCGGCCACGCGCCGTGGATGGGGATCGTCGTCCACCGAGGGAGAAGGTCACGCCGGGAGTACCGCACTCCGGTCAATGTCCACCCATTCGCGGATGGCTACCGAATTTCACTCGACTACGGCCCTGAATCCGATTGGGTTCAAAACGTCGTCGCTCAGGGCGGCTGCTCGTTGGTGACCCGCGGAAAGATTGTCGAACTCGTTGCACCACAAGTCATTCAAGACACCGAGGCGAACTGGGCACCGACCGCCGCACGTCGCATCCTGGAGAAAGTGGGCTCGGGCTACTACCTGCAACTACGGTACGTCGATTGAGCACTCACAACTGCGGGCTGCCTGGCGATCCGATTGGTGATAGTCGGCACCACTCGTTCGCACGTCTCGGCACTGGGTCGGTACTTCCCACCCGCTCCGCATCGTGGTGCCGACTGAGGAATGCCATGGCAGCTGAGACAGAATGCGGTGGCCACACCTCGAGACAACTTAGAAACGTGCAGGTCGCAGCTTCTTGAGACGTCATCGGCAGCGAGACCCTACAGCTCCGATCAGGGTGCGCCGCAGGCGTACTGCGGCCGCCCGCAGCCGCAGACCGAACCGACACCTGCCGGGACCACAGACCACGCGCGGCACCCGGCGCCGTGCCCTGGCAGGACGACGCGCGCCGGTGCGCGGCCCTGCCAGGAGAGGCAGTCAGTCGAGCGGGACCGACTCCGACGAGGCATGTCCGGCGATCACCTTCTCGACATCGGTCAGCTCGTAGCCGTTCACGGCAAGCAGCCCGAGACAATCACCGGCTCCTCGTGGACCGCTGCGCCGCGCATCATCAGCCAGCCGGGCTTCCATCGCCGCCACGCGAGCGCAAGGTGATGACCTGGGCGCGGGTTTCGCCGGCCTCGATCGCCATCTCCCGCACCCCACCCCGTGTGTCGAGAGCCTCGATACCGAGTAACACGGCGAGGTGGTCGATGGCATGAAACTCGGCGAGCCGGTACAGGTCGGATGCCAGGGTCGCCGCGCCCACATGCACACGCGCGCCGCAGGATTCTTTCCAGCGAGCAGGGTCTGCAGAGCGAGTCTGCCGCGACGGGCCGGTATGCGTCCTTTCCCGTTCTCCCCCGTCTGATCTGGTACCCATCCCCACGGATCAAGGAGTCACCATGACCAACCCGAACGAGTTCGAGAACCCGGTAGCGGATCGGACGGACGCAACACCGCAGGCTGCGGCGCCCACGTGTTGCAACACCGAACGGCAGATCACGTGCTGCGATCACAGTGAGAAGTCGACGTGCTGCGGTCCGGCGGCGACGGCCGGAGGATGCGGCTGCCGGTAACCCGCATCCGGCAACACGGCGGTGCGGTGCGGTGCGAGCGAATATGGGCTCGCACCGCACCGCTGTCCGTGTGTGGTGACAGGTGACAACCGGGCACCCTGCCGGAACCCGCGTGCCGGTCTACTGGTCCGACGGTGGGGTGGCTCCGCAGGAGCAGGATCCGCCGCGGGGCTGGTAGTCGTGCACATGGCCGGTGCGGTCCTGGCTGATCTGACAGCAGGCATGCAATCGGGACTGGAGGGCAGCGCGGCCACGTTGGACGCGGGATTTCATCCCGGACACCGAGATTCCCGCCTCGCTGGCGGCGGCGGCGTGGGTGCGGGCGTCGAGGTCGACCATCTTCACCGCCGCGGCCTGTTCGGCGGGCAGCCCGGAGAGCATCGGCACCAGGCAGGAGGCGAGTTCCTTCTCCGCCGCCTCGTCGGCGTCCGGGTCACCGTCGGCTGGATCGTCGGGGACGGCGTCGACCGGAAATTCGCGGCGATGGGGCGCGGACCGGTAGTAGTCGGTGATCGCGTTGCGCGTGATGGCGTACATCCACCCCAGGAGCCGGTCCTGATCGCGCAGATTGTCCAGGCTCGTGGCCATCCGCAGGAACACGATCGACAAGATGTCGTCGGCGTCCTCGAGTCGGGAGACCCTTCGGGCGATGAAGCCCCGCAGGTCGCCCGAGAAGCGGCGCCAGAGCTGCTCGAGATCAGCTGGTTCCGGCCGTGGTGTCGTCGCGGTGGTCGCCGTGTCCTCGCTCATGATCCTGTGGTTCCTCTCCGTCTCCAGCATCCCCGCCCGACGGCGCGGTGGCGAGCCCCTTGGCGGCGTCCTTTCACAGGTACGGACGGCGGTGACCGCGGGCGGACGCACCCTGCGTCCGTATCCGGGGTGCCTCGTCTGTATGGGTGTCGATGTCGATTCCGGGTTTCCCGGTTCGACGTACCAGCAGAAGCGCGATGAGGAGGTGAGAGCGATGCTGACCACACATCTGTTGTCGGACCTGACCAGCGAAGAGGTCGATCTGGTCGTGGCCGAGGAACTGCATCTGCTCGACGCCGCCGCATGAGCGCCGTCAACGCCCGCACCGGGCCTATCCGCTGACCACAGGACACCAGAGGTGCCCCTACCCTCTCGCAGGGTAGGGGCACCACAGGAGTGCCCGGCGACGGGCGAACAGCACATACGCAAAACCCGCCCTGCCCTATCCCTTCCGTGCCGAGGGAGAGGGCAGGGCGGGTCCATCGTCGTTCAGCGGCCGCGCGCCGGCCGAATCAGTCGGGCGAGGACGGGGACGGCGGTCACCAGCGCCCACAACCCGATCGCCGCGACCAGGGCAGCGACGTCGTCCCCGACGGTGGCGGTGCCGAGCACATGTCCGCGCAGGGCGTCGGTGGCGTGCGCGACCGGATTCACCGTCGCCATGGCCTGCATCCATCCGGGCATGGTCTCGATCGGTGCGAACGCACTCGAGACGAACATCAGCGGCATCATCACCATCATCCCGGCGAACTGGACCACGTCCGGACGGCACAACCGGTCCCCGATCAGCCCGAACAACGCGCTCATCGCCCCCGCCAGCACCACCAGCACAATGACCGCGGCGACGGCATCGACGGCGGTGCCGTGGAAGTCGAAACCCAGGATTACGGCGGCGATCCCGAGCAGCGCAGCGCGGGCGAGGGTGAACACGGCCTCGTTGAGGGTACGGGCCGCCCCCGGCAACGCCGCCCGCATCGGCAGGGCCGCGAAGCGGTCGTGGAGGCCGTTGGTGTGATCGATCGCAGCGGACACTCCGGCGTTGGTGCCTGCCATCACGGTGGAGACGGCGAGCATCGCCGGAGTGAGGAAGTCGATGTAGCTGACCCCGGCCGGAAAACCCGGTCCGGCGGCGACGCTGCGGAAGACCTGACTGAACAGCACCAGCATCGCCATCGGCATGGTCAGCGAGAACATCAGCAGCTGCGGGACGCGGGCGCTGGTGCGCAGGTTCCGGACGGTGAGGGCGGCGAGCTGGTTCCCGATCGGGGACCGCCCGATCAGGGGCGTGGTGGTGGTCATCGGTGGGTTCCGGTGGTGTGGGCGAGGTGGGTGAAGACATCGTCGAGGCTCGGGGAGGTCACGTCCAGGTCGGTGACCTCGATGCCGCCGCGGTGCAGGTCGGCGACCAGCGCGGCCGCGGCGGTCGCGTCGTCGACGGTGACCGACACCCGGACCCGGTCGCCGTCGACCCGGTCCGTGTCCGGGATGAACGGCAGAACGGCGAACTGACGGGCGGGGATGGTCGCGCTCAGGACCTTGCCGCCGACGATCCGTTTCAGCTCGGCGGGGGTGCCGCGGGCGGCGACCCGGCCCCGGTTCAGGACGACGATGTGGTCGGCGAGCCGGTCGGCTTCGTCGAGGTACTGGGTGGTGAGCACGACGGTGGTACCCGCGGCGGTGAGTTCGTCCACGACGTCCCACAGCCCGGCGCGGGCAAGGGGGTCGAGACCGGTGGTCGGCTCGTCGAGGAACAGCACCGACGGGGACCCGACGAGGCTGGCGGCCAGATCGATGCGGCGGCGAGAGCCCCCGGAGAGTTCCCCGACCCGCCGGGTCGCGTACTCGTGCAACCCGAGTCGGTCGATCAGCGCGTCGGCCTGCGTCCGGGCGGTGCGGCGCAGTCCGGTCAGGCGGCCGATCAGCTCCAGGTTCTCTCGGGCGGTGAGGAATTCGTCGAGTCCGGCGTATTGGCCGGTCACCCCGATCCGGCGTCGGACCTCGGTGGCGCCGGCGACGACGTCGAGGCCCTCGATCTGCACGCGGCCGATGGTGGGACGCACCAGGGTGGTGAGGGTGCGGATCAGGGTGGTCTTGCCGGCACCGTTGTGGCCGAGCACCCCGAGCGTGGTCCCGGCAGATGCGGTCAGGTCGACGCCGTCGAGGGTCCACGTTTTGCCGTAGGCGACATGGAGATCCTCGACCACGACGGCCGGGGCGCTCATCGCACACCCCCGAGGTGGTCTCCGGCGTAATCGGTGGACGGGTGGGTGGTCATCGGAGGGTCCTCTCGGATGAAGATGCTCCCACCCGGTGGTGGGTGGGAGTCCGCTACCTCAGACGAACCAACCGCGAGTTGGACGCACCAGCCGCCGAATCGGGTGGATCGAACGCGGGCGAGCCGCCCGACCAGGTGCCGGGCGCCGCGGCCCACCCCGCGCAGCAACGCAATCCCACGGCGGACAATGAGTCGAACTGCAGTGGACCGCAGCGGCGCGGCGGAAGGATGCGTCATGCCCGAGGGTCAACCGGTGGACCGGGGCGCGATCGCCGCCGACCTCGAACGGGCCCGGCGCTCGCTGCACGAACTCCTGGGCCGTGCGTCCGCGGAGGATTTCGATCGCCGCTCGAACGGCACCCGCTGGACCAACGAACAGTTGCTGTTCCACATGGTGTTCGGCTACATGGTCGTGCGCCGGCTGCTCCTGCTGATCCGGGTCCTCTCTCGGTTGCCCTACGGTGCGAGCCGCCGGTTCGCCCGCGCACTCGACGCCGCCACCCCGGTGTTCGACGAGGTCAACTACCGAGGCTCCGCCCTCGCGGCCCGCGTCTACGACCGCCGCCGGATGGGCAGACACTTCGACCGCATCATCGCCTCCCTCCAGCGCCGCCTCGCGCGGGAGACCGACGCCGACCTGCACCGCGGCATGCACTTCCCGGTCCGATGGGATCCGTTCTTCACCGACTACATGACCGTCGAACAGCTCTACCGCTACCCCCGCCGGCACTTCGACTTCCACCGCCGCCAGCTCACCCTCGACTGAAACCCCCGGGCGACCCGCTGCTCCGTTCATCCACTGTTCGTTTGCAGCCTGATTCGACCTCTGTCAATATCGATGCATGTCGAATCAAGGTCCGCAGGATGACGGTGCGTGCTGCTCGCCGCTGGTACGCGAGCCCCTGACCGAGGACTGGGCGGGGGATCTGGCCCGGATGTTCAAGGCGCTGGGGGATCCGGTGCGCCTGCGTCTGCTCTCACTGGTCGCCTCCCACGCCGGCGGTGAGGCGTGTGTGTGCGACATCTCCGGGTCGTTCGACCTGTCGCAGCCGACGATCTCCCATCACCTGAAGGTGCTGCGCGAGGCCGGTCTGTTGGACTGCGAACGCCGCGGCACCTGGGTCTACTACTGGGTGATCCCGTCCGCGCTGCAACAACTCTCGGCGGTTCTGCTGACCGAGGGTGAACCCGCGGCGGCGTCGGCGCAGTGCACGGAGGTATCGGCATGAGCGAGACAACCACCGCCACCGAACATCCGGCCGTCGTCGGGAAACTCTCCACCCTGGACCGGTTCCTGCCGGTGTGGATCGGCGTCGCGATGGTCGCCGGGCTGCTGCTCGGCAGGGGGATCCCCGGCCTCGGGGACGTCCTGTCCGCGGTGGAGATCGACGGCATCTCACTGCCGATCGCCCTCGGCCTGCTGATCATGATGTACCCGGTGCTCGCGAAGGTCCGCTACGACCGCCTCGACACCGTCACCGGCGACCGCAAACTCCTGATCGGGTCACTCGTGCTGAACTGGGTGCTCGGCCCGGCCCTGATGTTCGCCCTCGCCTGGATCTTCCTCGCGGACCTGCCCGAGTACCGGACCGGGCTGATCATCGTCGGCCTGGCCCGCTGCATCGCGATGGTGATCATCTGGAACGACCTCGCCTGCGGCGACCGCGAGGCCGCCGCCGTGCTCGTGGCGATCAACTCGGTGTTCCAGGTCGTCATGTTCGCCGCACTCGGCTGGTTCTACCTCTCCGTCCTGCCCGGCTGGCTGGGGCTCGAACAGACCACCATCGACACCTCACCATGGCAGATCGCCAAATCGGTACTCATCTTCCTCGGCATCCCCCTGCTCGCCGGGTTCCTCACCCGCCGCTACCGCGAGAAGGCCAAGGGCCGCGAGTGGTACGAGTCGACGTTCCTGCCGCGGATCGGGCCGTGGGCGCTGTACGGACTGCTCTTCACCATCGTGATCCTCTTCGCCCTGCAGGGTGACCAGATCACCTCCCACCCGTGGGACGTCGTGCGCATCGCGATCCCACTGCTGGTGTACTTCGCGGTGATGTGGGGCGGCGGATACCTCCTCGGGGCAGTGATGGGCCTCGGGTACGAGCGCACCACCACACTCGCGTTCACCGCGGCGGGCAACAACTTCGAACTCGCCATCGCGGTCGCGATCGCCACCTACGGCGCCACGTCCGGACAGGCACTTGCCGGAGTCGTCGGGCCGCTGATCGAGGTCCCCGTCCTCGTCGCGCTGGTGTACGTCTCGCTCGCGCTGCGTAAACGCTTCACCCCCACCACCAAGGTTTCCGTGCCACTCAAGGAGTCCTGATGTCCGATCAGTCGCTCGACGAGGAATTAAGCACCCACGATCACCGGCCGCAGCCGGAACTGCTGATGCCGCAGGCGGTCCTGTCCCGCACGGCCGCGGATCTGGCCGCCCGATACACCGGGGTGTTCTCCCCGCAGACGGTGGAGCGGTACGTCTTCGAGTCCTACACAGCGCTGCGGCGGACGTCGAAGGTGCACACCCACCTGACCACGCTGGCGGGCCGGTTCGCCGCCGACCGACTGTCCGCGTTGGCCCAATCACAGGGCGCGGCACCGAAAACGGTGCCGGAGGTGCTGTTCGTCTGCGTCCACAACGCGGGCCGCTCGCAGATGGCGGCCGCGCTGCTCGACACCACGGCCTCGGGCGGGTGCACGTCCGCTCCGCCGGGTCGGCGCCCGTCCACGCAATCGCCCCGATCGTGGTCGAGGCGATGACCGAGATCGGGATCGACCTCGGTACCGAGTTTCCCAAGCCGCTCACCGATGACGTCGTCGCGGCCGCCGACGTGGTGGTGTCGATGGGCTGCGGCGACGCGTGTGCGGTCTACCCGGGCAAGCGCTACCTGGACTGGACGCTCGACGACCCGGAGGGACAGCCGATCGAGCAGGTCCGCCGGATCCGCGACGACATCGACGCCCGGGTTCGCGGCCTGCTCGGCGAGCTCGTACCCACCGCCACCGCCTGACCAACCTTCCCGTCCGACCGACTTCCTCTTCGAAAGGGACCGTGCATGTCCACCACCCCGAGTGTGCTGTTCGTCTGCGTCCACAACGCCGGCCGATCCCAGATGGCCGCTGGCTTCCTCACCGCGCTCGCCGGCGATCGGATCGAGGTCCGCTCCGCCGGCTCCGCACCCGCCGACCAGGTAAACCCGGCCGCAGTCGAGGCGATGGCGGAAGTCGGGATCGACATCTCCGCCGAGAACCCGAAGATCCTCACCGTCGACGCGGTGCAGGCCTCCGACGTGGTGATCACCATGGGCTGCGGTGACACCTGCCCGATCTTCCCCGGCAAGTCCTACCGCGACTGGGTCCTCGAGGACCCGGCCGGTCAGGGCGTGGAGGCGGTCCGCCCGATCCGCGACGAGATCAAGTCGAAGGTCGAGGCGCTGATCGCCGAGTTGACCGCCCAACCTGCCACCCGCTGACCACCTGAATCCGATTCCGCCCGAAAGGATTTCCTGCATGAGCGCGCCGACGTCGGCTCACGAACTGATCATCATCGGCTCCGGACCCGCCGGATACACCGCCGCGGTCTACGCCTCCCGCGCCGAACTGAAGCCGCTGCTGTTCGAGGGCAC
>NZ_JBIAOU010000027.1:0-55004 GCF_042879035.1 Rhodococcus sp. NPDC003318
CACCCGCAAACGAAAAAGCGTGTTTGCAGGTGCGACACCGGCACGGTCGAGACGCCCCCAGCCGACGGGATGACCACCACCCCACGCACCACCCGATAACCACGAAACCCCAGCTCACACCCACTTTTCGGCGGTGACACACCTCACACATAATCACGTTAGAAAAAAGGGTATACACCTACCGCAATCCACTTAAACACGTTATAATTAAGTCATGACAAACACCGAGGGCGCACCCGCGATCTCGACCGACACGAAGGAGAACCGCATGGCCCTCTACACCGGAGCCGCCTACTTCACCATCGCCGGTCAGGACGCCCCACTGCTCACCGGATCCGGGCTCCAGCGCGACCACGAGACGGCCGCGATCCTGCTCGACGAGCGGATCCGCACCGACGCGATCGGCGCCGTGGTCGGGGACATGACCGCGTCGATCGCCGAGGACACCGCCGATGGCACCAACGTGCTGTTCAGCGTCACCGGAACCGTCGGCACCGTGCTCGTCGCCCTGCGCGAACACCTCGACGCCCTCGACTCCTGACCATCGCACCTGCCGCCCGGAAACCGCCGGGCGGCAGGGCAACCCACCACCGAACCGAAAGGACGGAATCCGCACCATGCCCACCCCGTACCCCGCCGGAGTTGTCACCCACAGCACCGCCGTCATCGCCGGTGATCAGACCGCCGACATCGCCGTCTACGAGGCCCGCACCGACCGCGCCCGCCTCACTGTCACCATTGGGTACCTCATGATGACGTTCACCAGCGCCCACACCGTCCAGCGCGTTCTCGAAGGCTTCGCAGCCGTCAAGGCCGCCATGATGGGACTCGACAACCGCGCCCCCGAACGCACCCCCGAAGGCGCCCAGTTCGCCCACAACGCCCTCGCGGTCACCTGGGTCTACCCGCCCACCTACAGCGTCGTGCGAGGAAAGGGATACCTCGGCCGCGAACGCCGGACGGTCTACTGGGTCGACGTGCACATGGGACCGATCACCTGGCGAATCACCGACCACGTCGGCTACGAGGACCTGCTGGCGCACATGAAGAACGCCCACAAGACCGCCGTGGCGATCTTCCCCGACGGACCAAAGTTCCGGAAGGACCCCACCAAAGCCCCCCGCGACGCCTTCGCCGACTAATTCCACAGGGCCCGGATTCATCCACAGAATCCGGGCCCCGTGGTCGGCCGAGCACACCGGCCGCCCCGCCCCGCGCCATCCTGACCACACCAAAGCCGCCACCACCGAAGGAAATCCGACATGATCTCGTGGGCCCTGACCATCGACGACCACACCGGCACCCACACCATCGAGGCCGACACCGCCACCGACCGCGCCGCCGCCGTCACCGCGGCCGCCGACGCCGTCCGAAGCGCCATCCTCACCGCACCCGCCGCCGCGGCCGAGCACCCGCCCCGCCTCACCATCACCATCGACACCGACGTCGAATTCATCGTGGGCATGAGCACCGATGCACTCGGAAAGCTCGACCGAGACACCGCCCTCGACCTCACTGACCGCTACGAGCGCGACGCCCTCACCGACATCACCCGAAACGAGGCGGTCGGCCGCGGCCGCGCCGAACCAGGGGAGTGACCAGCACCTTCCCGAGTAGGCGGCGCGGCCGCGGCCGACAACGGCCCACACCCGCGCCCACCACCCCGCGCACCCGTCTCACCGCCACGAAAGGCACGAACGTGACCACCGACATCGACCCGGCAGTGCCCCAGCTTCCCCCCGGACTCATCAAATGGTCTCTCCGCGTCGCCGCTGCCTTGACCATCGTCATCGGCACGGTCTCCTTCATCTCCAGCTTCACCGTGCTCGCTGACCTCGCCCGCGACTTCGGCTGGCCCGCCGGCAAGGAATGGCACTTCCCCGTCATCGTCGACGGCACCATCACCGCAACCATGCTCGCCGTGCTCGCCCTCTCCCAGCACACCGACAAGGAAACTGTGCGCCGCCGGAGATTCGTCCGCGCGCTCCAGTACTTCGCCGTCGCGGCATCCGTCGGCGGAAACGCCTTCCACGCCTACCAAACACAAGACGACACCTGGCGGTCCTGGACCGCCGCCGCCATCGCCTCCATCGCCCCGATCTTCCTGCTCGCCATGACCGAAACCGTCAAGACCCTCGCCCTCGCACCCCGAAACGTCCAACCCGCACCGGTACAGCCCGAAACGCCCCAGGCGACCGTTCACTGGTGGCAGCTGCGGCGGCGGTGGCAGTCGCGCACTGTCAGGCCACACGCACCCGCGCCCGAACAGCATCAGCCCGAAACGCCCCAGACCATTCCGACCGCGCTCGCGCCCGCACCCGCACCGGCCGACACTACCCCCGCGCAGGACTGGGACCAGGCCGCCGCCGCCGAGCTCGAACCCGTCGCAGCCGAGACCATCGCACCGGCCCCAGCAACCACCACTACGACCGAGACACCGTCCCACGCCGCACTGTTCGCCCATCCGACGGACCCCGAATCCGAGCCTGACCCCGAACTACTCCGCGAGTTCCTCAACAGCGACGCCAAGCTCGAACACGTCGTGCGTGCCACGGCAGAACTCAAGCTCGAACACCCGGACGCGACCTGGGAAGCGCTCGGAGAAGCAGTGGGCGGCGTGCGCCATTCCACCGCCATGCGCCGCTGGGACAAATTCATCAAGGCCGCACGAGACGCCGGCTACGTCCGTACCGGTGTACTGACCTGACCCGCAGACACCACACCGGCCCGAAACGACGACCGAATCGCGGCCCCTCCGGGGCCCGGCCACAACACCCTGTCACCTTCCCCGCTGGCACCTCATTATCCGCGGCGGCTCGTCGCTGCGTACCCCTGGCCCGCTCCGCTCTACCAGCGGCAATGCCGCCTCCGGCGGTACTGCGCTCCTCGTCCGCCGCACCATTCGGTTCTTGCCAGCGGGGAAGGAAAACGGTTGGCACACACCATGAGAGAGGGAGCGAGCCATGAAGGTCACCGTCTACACCAAGCCGGGATGCGTCCAGTGCACCGCCACCCACCGGGCCCTCGACCAGGCAGGCATCGACTACCGGACCGTCGACCTCAGCACCGACCTCGACGCCCGCGACTACGTGATGTCCCTCGGCCACCTCCAGGCCCCCGTCATCGTCACCGACACCGGCGAGCACTGGGCCGGCTTCCGCCCCGACCGCCTCGCCGCACTCGCCGGCTAACCCGACCCGCACCCGACAGGAAAGGAGCACAGACCATGAGCGCGCACACCACACTGGCTCTTGTGCAGCCCGCCGACCGCGACGACACCGACCCGATCACCCCCGCCGACCTCGACGACAACCCCCGCGACGACGCCGAGGCCCTTCTCCTGTGCGCCCTGCTCCGCGCCCCCACCGCAGCCGCGGCCGCCATCACCACCGCCCTCGAACCCACCGACTTCCACCGACCCACCTACGCCGACCTGTTCACCGGCGTCGCCGAACTCATCAGCGCAGGCCAACCCCACGACCCCGTCTCCGTCATGGCCACCCTCACCCGCGGCGGCAAGGCCGCCGGTCACACCGGCGAACGACTCCGCCGCGCCCTCACCGACGCCACCCTCGCCGGTTCCGACGCCGTCGCCCTCACCCACTACGCCGACATCGTCCTGTCGCAGTCCTACCGCCGCGGATTCGCCGCCGCAGCAACCCGACTCGCCCAGATCGCCGCCGAAGCACCCGAAGACCAGCTCTACGAGCTGATGTGCCAACTCGGCCGCGAACAACGCGCAGCCACCGCCCGACTCAACACCTTCCGCGCAGGATGACCACGCAATCCTGTCGGTGCCGGCGGGCACACTGAGGGCAACCACCCGCACTCAGAGAGGCACGCCGATGACGAACATGCTCGCGCTACTCGCCATCGGCGCCCTTGCCACCTGGCTGCTCGGCTCGATCATCGCGCGCGTGGCCGGCGCACTCATCGTCCTCGAGTTCCTGCTCCGCTTCGCAATCACCGACAACGCCCGCCAGCCCGCCCACTACGGGTGGCTCGCCACCGGGGTCGGACTCTGGCTGTTCGGCCACTGGATGTGGGCATACAAGCATCGCACCTGGCGAAGCAGTCTCGTGCTCAAGGCATTCAGCACACCAGGACTCCACCGGCTCGCACCGATCGCAATCAACCACCGGCCGCGGGCCCACGCGCCACAGTGGGTCCGCCAGAACGTACGGAGCTACCGATGACCTACCACGGGTCAGAGCAAGACCCGCTCGGCCGCATCAACATCCCCCTGCTGCGATTCGCCGCACGCGCGGGCCGGGGACTCATGATCGCCGGAATTGTATTCGTAGTGCTCACATTCGCCACGGAGTTTCTGCTCTCCGCCAGCTCGCGCATCACGGACCTGACCGCCATCCTCGCGATACTGTGCCTCGTCTGCGCCGGAATCTCCCTCATCGTCGCCCGCAAGGCGTAGGTATCCAGCCAGCACGGTGGACGCTTCGCCGAGGAATGATTGTCGGTTCCTGTCCCTACACTGCGCACATGGGCGCCAGGGGAGTGTCGGAGGAGGCGGTCGTTGAGGCTGCAGAGACGGTCGCCGAGAAGATCGACGTCCTGCTCGAACGTGCCACGGACGCCGTACTCGGTGCGCCGTGGCCCGGCTCGCCGCAGTGGCGGCAAGAGTGGGAATCGCGAGAGTCGGACTCCGGTCGCGCAGCACTCGAGCAGCGGGCGCGGGTAAAGATCGCGATAGCCGTGTTGGCCGGAGTGGACCCGCGCCACGAGATCGAGCGAGCCTGCAGAGCAGGAATCGTCGCTGCGATCGACGTGACCGGTCACGGACACAGACGACCGGCCGGCGCCCGCCTGCGCACCGCGGCGGCCGCCGCCGACCAGCTGGCAATTTGGTGACACGGTGAGTGCCTCAGTAGTCGACCGCCACCCCTGACTTGTAAAGCTGCTTTGCGTCCTGGGCATCCCGGACGGCAGCTCGCACCGCCGACTTAGTCAGGTCGAGAACGCGCAGCACACCACCAGTTTCGGCCACGGATTCGATTCGACGGAAGTCGTCGCCGTACTGCTCAGCGAAGTCGGCCAGTCCACGCAGCTTCGGCAATGCGTCAGCTAGGTGATGACCGTGCGGGTCAACGAGGTCGGCCACCACAGTTCCATCGTGAGTGGTGCCGAAGAAGATGAAGTCAGGGCGCAATGCCTTCCAATCCCCCGAAGGATCCTGAAAGGCGATCGCCAAGGATTCCTTGCTCGTACGCTCCGGGTTGCGGTACCAGCCTTTGAACCCGTGCTGCTGTATCTCATGATCCACGACCTTGCGCTCCCAGTCGTTCAGGTCGATTGGATACGTCCCATCGTCGGTCGCCATCAGATGCATACGGCGAGTGGACAGTTCGGTCTCCGTGCCATCCGGGTGACGGACCTTCGTGTCTGCCTGAGCCGTCTTCGGCTGGGCGAGGCTGATTCTCTCCGGGTGCGTTGACATGCCCTCCAGGCGGTCGTACTCGGCCTGCCGATCGTCACTCAAACTCTTCCGCGCGATCCGAGTCGAGCCCAGCCACTTACGGGCGAGGTCATCGGCCTCTCCGTCGATGTCCTGAACAATCTCTGGAACCAGCGCCAACGCCGCAACGGTGATGCTCGCCTCCAACAGCTCGTCGCCGTCGTCATCCGGACCAACGAGGTAGTCGACGTAAGACGAACACAACGCAGGGCTTAACACACGGGTGGCCGCACGGTATGCGTCCTCAATCGCACGGGTGTCGGCACTCTCGGAAAACGACTTGTATGACAGCCCCCCGCCGACCCGGCCCCGAGCTTCCACACCGTCCATCGTGAGAACATCCTCACGGGCGTGTGCAACCTTCTCCTTGTATTGGACGGCACGCCCATCCAACACGCTGTGTAGATGCTTGTGCGCCTTGTCGACTGCTTCATCAACCAGGTCATCCTTCGACAACGCCGTGGCAAGGGCAGTTAGCCGGCGCACCGGCTTGACACCCTTTCGTGGGATCGTCACCGAGGGCAGCGCAGAGAAACGCTCCCACACTTCCTTCGTGATCTCACCGTTTGGATACAGCGACACCGGGTCAAACAGGACACGCCGGCCCTCACCACCACCGGTGTCATCGTCCTCGTCATCCTTGGTCGTCGCGCCCTTCATCAGCATCTGTGCGACGCCCGTGGCGGTCTTACGGTCGAAGAACGGCAGTAAACAGTCCACCGAGTTGAGCAGCTCGTTGCCGGGGATGCGCCGCGCGAGCGGTGTCCGCATCATCCGGCCCAGCAACTGGGTGATGTGTGTTCGATCGGTCGCTGGTCGGAAGGAGACGAGCACTTCCGCGCGCGGACAGTCCCACCCAGTCGAAATCGCGGACTTCGCCAAAAGAACCCGGATGTGCTTGGCGTCTTGTACCCGCTGCGGCTCGACGTACGGCACCAGCTGTTGCCCGATCACCAGATCCTGGTGCTCCCCGAATACGTTCGCCACCGAGTCATAGGAAAGGTCCGGCCACGCCTCGTAGATCGTATCCAGTGTACGCAACAGAGTCTCTTGAGCGGGCTTGTCCTCCACCTGCACCACCAGGAGCGGCACCACGGGATCGGGCTCTTCTTGTTCCTGGGCGTACAGGTTCCAGGCAGTCGTTGATGCCCTGACCTTCTTGACTGCCCGGGTAAGGAGCACCGTGTCGAACACGCCCGACTCCTCGGGGATGGACAACACGATGTCGTCCTTGAGAAGGCCCGACGCCTGAACCAGGGACGAGTCCACCACGACGGCGGGAAGCGCAGCGCGGCCCTCGACGTTCTTCATCGCGGTCTGAAACCGCTCGACCGTGGCAGAGACACCGAACACCACCGGTAGCGGTGGCACCTTCCCCTGTCCGTTGATGAGTCGCTGCACAATGCTCGAACGGTCGTTCGAGCTGGCCCCCATTCCCCGATGTGCCTCGTCCAGAACGAAGTAGAGCGTCAGATCCTGGTTCTCGACGGTATTCCGAATGACGTCGTAGATGGTGGACTGCACATCGTCAGGACGCGGCTTGAACAGCAGATCCTGACCTTCCGGAAGCTCCGGTTCGCCGCGGACAAGACGCGAATTCTTGCTCAGCTTCTGAGTATTGAGGAAGTACACGTGACCAGGGCGCAGTGATGGCTCGGAGAAGGTGGACGGGATTACCCGTAGCCGCGAATCCAACTCGCTGGCCGCTGCCTGCAATCGGGCCCGTGACTGCTCATTCAGTGACGGATCGTCCGAGAACCACAGCACAACGGCGCCCTGGTCGGCCGAGAAGTCGAAATCGTCGGACCCGAAGAACAGTGCCTCGATAATCGCAGCAGCCATCACCGTCTTGCCGGCACCAGTCGTTGCGGTCAGCGAGAACTGGGACAGCGACCCGTACCGGTGGTAGGTGTCGCGGGCCTGTTCAAGGTTCCGCAGCACGTCGCGGACGGCCTCCGACTGATAGTCCTTGAGCGTGTAGCGCATTAGCGGTCCCGTCCCGTATTGATCAAGAAGTTTTGCAGGTAGGACTCGTACAGCCGCACCGGCAGTACATGACTGGGCAGGTCACGGCACACCATCTGGAACGCCGACTCATCGTCCGTGACGACGAACGCCAGTTCGGCCGTCTCACTCTTCGCGATCTGCTGGACGAAGTCCGCCACCCGGTCCAGGTTCTCAAGCACCCCATACGTGTCGGCGACAGCCCAGCCCGAGTCTCCGAGATCCGTGATGATCTGCCCCTGCGCTCCTGCCCGTAGCCAGAGAATCGGGGCGACCCGCGCGAACGCGCGGTTATGCCGCACCGATAGTGACGCCTCGTAGGTGAGGGTGAAGAACACTGCGTTCTCATCGAACCCGTCAGCCATCGGGAACTCGTCGGTGAACTTGTAGTCGCCGTTGATCGGGTCACCCTGCGGTGTCAGTCCAGTGATAGCAGCCTTGATCCGCGGCTTCGTCACGTAGTCACAGATTCCTACTGCTTCCCAGCCGTCGTCGCCTGGCCGCAGCCCTTGCTTCCGTAGGGCCTTCTGCTCGTCAGCGGACACTTCGTTGTTTGTCACGGAGATGCACTGACGTCGCCCGCCGTCCTGCTTGTTCAACCGCATCACGGCATGAGCAGTAGTGCCGGAGCCTGAGAAGAAGTCGAGTACCACGGCATTCGGCTTGCCCCCGACGGCAATGCGAAGAGAGTCCTCCACAGCATAAAGACTTTTCGGGAACGGAAATGACCTTCCCCCGAGCATTCGCTTAACGAGAGCGCTTCCGTACTCTCCGGCCTTGTGAGCTGGGCGATTCCAAACTGTCTTAGCGGTTCGCCGCGGGGTGTCTCCCGTTGTCTTCACTATCGCAGACCCGTCTGTACGGTGGCCGACCACCGATAGATCACCGTCTTCGATGCGACGAATCTGAGCCTTGCCGAGATATCCTAACGAGTATCTCTGGTTCTTCTTGTCGAACGACCCGACTCGGGCATATCCCATGTCGCGAAGTTCCTTCAGATACTCGGGAGACGTACGCCAATTCGCCTCCTCTCCATTGTTGCGAATTGGCCAAACGGTAATCAAGCCGTCGCGGGCGGGGACGGAAGTCACGGATTCGCCTAGTGGTAGAGGTGTTCCAATGTCAGCGATGGTCCGTGACTCTGGATTCACGAATACTGGATAGAAAAGATTTGGTCGGTCTTGGCGACGTGAATTCGACCCTCCACGCATTAGTCTTTCCCATCGCGCTTCAGCAGGTGCCTCAGTAGCTTCGCTTGACTCCAATAGGGTGTCGACTACGGGACTCGGCCCAGCAGTGCCGAAGAATAGGAAGAATGCGTATTCCTCCACTCTGGCAAGCTCACTACCTCTGGATACGCCGTTTGGATTGATTACGATGCTAACCATCTGGCGAGGAATGCCGGGGAATGTCTGATCGAGAAGGAGTCCCAGCCTCAAATACTCCTTCTCATCAATAGTGACGATCAATACCGAATCATCAGGATTGAGCAACTCGCGGGCGACTTTCAAGCGTCGCTCCATGAAGGCTAGCCATTTGGAATGTCGGTAGTCGTCGTCGTTCTCGACGTAATTATTGTTGTACTTCCAGTCCTTCGCGCCCGTGTTATAGGGCGGGTCGATGTAGATTGCGTCAATAGAGTGCCTATGGGTGTAGGTCAGCATCTCCAGCGCGTGGAAGTTCTCTGCGTTGATCACGCTGTGGAATGGCTTTTCATCACCCTGCTCTACTCGGCCGGTCTCGACCAATCCTGGGAAGATGCGGTCATCGAACTCCGCGACAACCACAAGATCAGCGACTAGCACAGTCCGAGTCTCCGCCGTTTCGGGGCCCAACTCAGCTATATGCGCCACACGATTCCCGGCGGTCCGCTCGATTCGGGTTACCCGCCAAAGCCGTTGGTCTTTGGCTGCGGAATCCCCGCGTGGCGGTAGCACGCGCACCTTATCTCCGCGGCGAACCGCACGTCCAGGCAGTTCCACAGCCTCGGGTAGATGTCGTTCGAATACGAGCCCGAACGTCCTGCGGTTGGTCAGTGCCGCGATCTCTGCTTCGAGGTCGGCTCCGAGTTGCGCATCGGCCTTACGTGCCTGTCGCAGTAGTTCGGACAGTCGAGACACGGACCTCTCCTTCGGTGTGGGGGACGCGAGAAGAGTCGTCCGCATGTGATGTTAGATCTGCGGTCGGACCGCCCCCCTAGAGGCACCGCGTCTAAAGACCGACACCTGTTCAACGAGCTTTGTCGAATGTGGGTACGGCTCCCGATGCTGGCGAGGGTCGGCGTTCTCGGTCGGTACTCAGCGCCTCGATGCGCTGTTGGCTCGGGCGTACCGGCGTTCGCAGGGGGCCAGCTCGATCGTGTGTTTGATCGTCCGCAATCGACCGATTCTGAATCCCTTGTCCCATGCTTGGGACGCTGTTACCGTCCCAAGCATGGGACAGGGTGAGGGGTACCGCGACTACATCAAGTGGGATCCGGCGACGAGCGAGGATCTCAAGACCGAGCTGGGTCCGTTTCAGATCGAGTTCGGCGTCCATCGTGATTCCGCTGCCTTGGCTGCTGTCGAAGCAGCCGAGATCTCGCTCGAAGCTGCGACCTTCGCGCGAAAGCTAGTGCGGCAACAGGCGGTGTTCTCGCTTGCGGTCCAAGGGCTGGGGGTTCGCGAAATCGCTCGACAGCTATCACTTTCGAAAAGCGAAGTCGGCAGGATCATGAGGCAGATTCGGCCGGATGAGAACGGGCGCCCAGTTCGAAGGTCTTCGTTGACGCCGGCCCCCAGCGTGATGCAGCCGGCCCGTGAACTGATCCGGCGACTATGGGGTCATCAGTAGAAGTCGAGATAGCCCACCTCAGGGCTCGTGAGCGAACCGCGGGACTGACGTGGCCGCAAACGGTCGTTTGCGGCCGGTGAATCGGCCGCTTCGGCCGCCTCGACCCGGCCAGCCGGATCCGCCGTCCGAAACTATTGGCCGAAACCTATCCCGTCCGAAACCATCGATTGGACGTTTTCGGCCCGCCGATTAGACTCCGCCTCAACGCAGAGACACTTTCGGAGGGGGAGAGATGGCAAAGGTCGGATCAGAGGATCGACGGCTCACGCTCGATCTGGTGGCGCTGTACGACATCACCCGCGAGTACGCGGTCGAGCTCGAGTACGAACTGGGCGAGCTCGAGGACGCGGCCACCGACGACGAGACCCGACGTCGGTACAACGAACGTCGGCGCGCGGTCCGCGCCGCACGACGCAACCTCCCACTCGGAACGGACCTGGCCGCCCGCACAGGACTGATCGCCGCACAGGACGTCTGGAGCGCCGAGCTTGACACGTTGCGCACCCGATGAACCAGCCGAGGCCCCGCATCACCACCGAGTTCCTCGACCACATCTTCGCGACAAAGGTGCGCCGGCAGGTATTTGAGGACGCCGTCAGACCGGAGACCAACCGGCCCGTCATGATCTTCGTCGGTGCCCAGCCCGGCGCAGGAAAGACGCGAGCGATGGAAATGGCCGTGCGTGACGCGGCCCGTGCCCACCCGGTCGTGATCAGTGGTGACGACTTCCGCCAGTACCACCCCGACTACCGGCGTCTCATCGCCGAGGACCCGACCCGGATGCCGGCTGTCACTGCCGAACTGTCCGGGCCGATGGTCCGGCGCAGCCTCGACCACGCCAAACAGCAGCGATACAGCGTCGCTCTGGAGGGCACCTTCCGCGACGAGGCGATGGTGCTTGCCACCGCCCACGAGTTCGCACAGGAGGGCTACGAGATCCACGTCGTCGCTGTCGCAACTCAGCCCGAGGTCAGTCGGTTGAGCATCGAGGATCGCTACCTCAGCGCGCCGCGTGTGCGCGCCCGCTGGACCCCGCCGACTGCACACGATCTCACCATCGCCACCAGCGGCCACGTACTCGAAACACTCGAGGCATCAGACGTTGTCGACCGCATCAGCGTCTACACCCGCGCTGAACGCGTCTACCGAAACGAGCGCGACCGAGACGGAGACTGGGCCGAACGTCCCCGCGCCCGCGAGGTGCTCGAAGCCGAACGTGCCCGGCCTCTGTCTCCTCTGGCCGCGACCGAATGGCTACGCGACTACGCACGAGTTGTCGAGGAGGTCCGCCAGCGCCCCGACTACCTCGCCGGCGCCGGGGCCCACACTCACCAGCAGCTCGACCGCGATGCCGAGCAAGTACGTGCGTGGGCGAGGGTCGTCGAGCAGCCGGCCGAGCGGCACCTGACCGCCCGCCGCACCGAGGCGATCGAACGCCACCATGCCGCGCCAAATCCACTCGAGCACAACCACCACCAACCGCCGGCCATCCACGACCCGCACCACGGAATCGGCCCCGGCCGATCCCTCAACCTCTGACGACCCCACTCTCCGAAAGGGACGACCCATGTCACGGACACCGGCCGACATTCCTCGCGTACCCGTGCGCCGCACGCTCGCACCGGCAGAGGTCGACATCCATCTCGCCGGAATCCGCACCGCGCTGCAAATGGGCGGAAGCGAGTTCACCCCCGAGGCCGAAGAAGCCGCACGCGCCGTCCTCACCGGTGAACTCACCGGAGACGAGGCGATTGCCCGCGGCTTGCGGGAGATCGACGAGCAGGAGGCAGCCGAAGGCCGCACCGAGTGAGTGCAGACGACCCCTACGTCTACCCAGGAACGAATGTCCTGCGCAACAAGTTCGGCATCCGTGACGAGGCGAGGCTGGACAAGCGGGTCGCCGTCATCAGCGCCGCCCGTCTGGCCGAGCTCGCCCTACAACCGGTGGACGGCCGGTTCGACTTCGCGCACCTTCAGAACATCCACGGCTACCTGTTGGGAGAGGTCTACGACTGGGCCGGCGAGATCCGCACGAGCAACACGCAGCCCGGGAGAATCGAGATCCCGCACGAGGCACCCGAGTTCATCCAGGGTCAGGCCGACTACCTGTTCGACGAGCTCGGGAAAGCTGACCACCTTCGCGGACTCGACCACGAGGAGTTCGCCTACCAACTCGGCGGCTACTGGAGCGAGACGAGTCATCTGCATCCGTTCCGAGACGGGAACAGTCGTTCACAGGCCGCGTTCTTCGACCAGCTCTCCCGCAACGCTGGCTGGGCAATCGACTGGCGTGAGGTCAACCCCGACGCCCTTCACGCCGCCCGCATCTTCGCCGTCGTCGATGCCGGCAAGAACCTCACCGACGTGATCGCCCCAGCCGTCAAACCCGTCGACGAGGTTCCCGTCTCGACCCTCGGTCAGCTCAACCGCCACTCGCTGATGAACGCGGGTCAGCATCTCGACCACATGGTGCGGCGGATCGAGAACGAGGACAACAGCACCTACTCCTGGCCCACCCAGGACGAGGAGCGCACGCTCCGACGACGTGAGGCTCTCGCAGCCCGCGCGCATCGCACCGCGACCGCCGAGTTGGACCATCTCGCGGTTCGACTCGACCATCACGGCGTACCTGGACACCACCACGAGAACTATCACGCGCCACCGAATATCCACCAGGCGCCGCACGCCCTCGCGCACGAGAACGGACCGAGGCTATGAGCATCATCGGCTACGCACGAGTCTCCACACTCGAACAGAACCCGGCCCTGCAAGAGCAGGCACTGACCGAGGCCGGTGCGATCCGAGTGTTCACCGACTATGAGTCCGGGGCGAAGGCTGACCGGCCGCAGCTCGCCGAGTGCCTGAACTACCTACGCGACAACGCAGGCGACGTCCTAGTCGTATGGAAGCTCGACAGATTGGGGCGGAGTCTGCCGCACCTGATCGACACAGTCACGACACTCGGACAGCGCGGTATTGCGTTCAGATCCATCACCGAAGGATTCGACACCACCACCGCCGGTGGCGAATTCCTATTCCACATCCTCGGCGCTCTCGCACAGATGGAACGCCGGATGATCCGGGAGCGAACGATGGCCGGACTCGGCGCCGCGCGCCGAGAGGGGCGGGTCGGCGGCCGACCCACCGTGATGACTCCGGACCGGATCGAAACGGCAACCATGCTCCGAGCGCAAGGTAAGTCATACGAGGCGATCGCCGAAACCCTACGGGTAGGTCGCTCCTCTGTGCGGCGGGCATTGAGCAATGCCGCGCAGGGCGTCGACATGGAGGACTAGAACAGCGTCGGGCTGTCCGACGCAAGCAGTGCCGATCGCACCGCAGCCTCGTCCCAACCGTCGCGTACCGCGTCACGCAGTGCACGCGACCGAGCCGCACGCGCGGCACGGTCGAGGCCGGACCAGTGCCACATCTGACCTCGGCCGCCGCCGCGACCCTTGGCGGCCATGCCGGCGAGATTCTGTGACTGAGTACCGACCACCACATGCGGTCGACCTAACGGTTCCGAGCCCGCGCGAACGCAGATCGGGTTGTCGCACACTTCATGCAACGCCAACTCGCTGTCGAGCAAAGGCCGGCCCAGTGCAAGCGCGAGCGCGTACCGGTTCGGACGCACCACACGCTGCTTTCCGTCGCGCCGGATCCAGTACCGACCGTATCCGTCGTCAGAGACCGCGCCCCTCCAGATATGGCAGTCCGTCGGCGCCGGCCCCTGGACAACGAACCGATGGAACCGCGCAATCTCCGCCGATCCGCCAACTAACGGGTCGAGTGGCTCACCCATCGTGTTCTCCCCGGTGCGACTCGCAACGTCAGGACGCCGCTGATACCGGCTCGTCGACGTCCGGCGCCGCCGTAACGGCGGGAGATCCACCGTCGCTGTCGTCGACCGGGGTGGACTTCTCGGCATCGTCGGCGGCGGGAGACGCGACACGCAACAGCCGCCGAATCTCGGTGCGATCCAGGCCGGTCAGCTCGTGCAGAGAGTCGACACTCTCGCCGCGGTCCTTGAGTCGCCGAAGCGACTGAGCCGATGCTGCCTGGGCCGCGTCGGTGGCGTCGGTGAACCGCTTCTCTGCCTTTGCGATCGCTGCGTCACGTTCGGACTTCGCGGAAGAGATCACGTCATCCTGCTTGAAGAACTCGGCCAGATCCGCCTCGTTCTCCTTCTCGCGGTTGAGCAGCGCCTCACGGCGTGCCGCCATCGTCTGACGCGCGCGCTCACGCGACGCAACGAGGTTGCGTTTGGTTGCCATCGAGTCCCCTCCTGAGTCCATCCCGCGACCACCGGTCACCCAGAGAACCCGAGTAACAGCCGCCGCACACGTCAGCTACAAGATCCGACGATACCGCAGACACCCGACATCCACGAGACAGGAGCCCTACGGACTCCCAAGAGCAAGACATATGGATCACACCTCTTGCTGAATTTCAGACTTCGTCGGCCCGGCCGTGTCGTGAGCGACCGGAACCCGCTACCATCGCCGTGTGATGACCCTCCACGTGCTGCACGCAGGGGACGGCTACGAGTACCTGACCAAGCAGGTAGCCAACGCCGACCGCGAGCGCGCCCGTGGCGAGGAACTGACCGACTACTACAACGCACACGGCACTCCGCCCGGCCACTGGTTCGGTGCAGGACTCGACGGACTCGCCGACATCGAAGCCGCCCACGACATCGACCCGGACGCGCGGATCGCCGCGGATCAGACGGTCACCGAGGCGCAGATGAAGGCCCTCTACGGCGAGGGGCTACACCCCAACGCCGACACTATCCAGGCAGCCGCCGAGGCGGCCGGTATGACCGGAGCGCAGGGGATCGCCGCCGCCAAGCTCGGACGCAAGTTCCCGAGCTTCAAGAACGAGATCCCGGTCCTCGACGCCCACCAGGCGGCCGTCGAGGAGTTCGCCGCCACCCACGGACGCCGGCCCACCGCCGCCGAATCCGACGAGATTCTGACGCGCATCGGTGCCCAGCATTTCCGGGAAAGGCACGGCCGCGCGGCCGCCACGGACAACGAACTGCGCAACTGGATCGCCGCGGAGAAGGGCCGAATCAGGCACCCGGCAGCGGGGTTCGACCTCGTGTTTACTCCACCCAAGAGCGTGTCGTCGCTGTGGGCTCTCGCCGGAAACGAGACTCGAAGCGACGTCGAACGCATCCACCACGAGGCGGTCCGAGACGCACTCAGGTGGATCGAGAAGGAGGCATGTTTCACCCGTACCGGCGCCAAGAGCGAGGAACAGCGCGACACCACCGGCATCGTCGCGGCTCTCTACGACCACTACGACAGCCGCGCCGGCGACCCGAACCTGCACACGCACAGCGTCCTGTCGATCAAGGTGCAAACCGCCGACGACGGCCGCTGGCGAGCCCTCGACGGAGCCACCCTGCACCGCTACGCCGTGGCCGCATCGCAGCGCTACAACGCGACCATCATGCGCCGGATGCACACCGACCTCGGCCTCAAACTGACGACCCGGCACCTCGGGAACGGGAAGCAGTCGATCACCGAAATCGCGGCGATCCCCGAGCAGATCCGGGAGTTGTTCTCCTCCCGCCGCACCGAAATCGAAGTCCGCCGCGACGAACTGGTCGCCGAGTATCGCGCCAAGCATGAGCGGATGCCGGACGCCCGGGCGATGTACTCGCTCTACCAGCAGGCCAACCTCGACACCCGGGAAGGCAAGGCCGAACCCAAGTCCCTCGCGGAGATGCGTGCACAGTGGAGGACCCGTGCCGCCGAGATCCTGGGCAGCGAACAGGCCGTCGACCACGTCGTCACAGCCGCTCTGACGCCCGACGGAGCGGCCATGGGACGCACCCTCGAATCCCTCGAGACCGAGGCCCGCACCGTCCTGTCCCAGCTCGCCGACCGGCGCTCTCGGTGGCAGGCACCGCACATCATCAGCGCCGCCGAGGCACACCTGGCGGGCTTCACGTTCGCCACCAACGATGAGCACCGTGCCGCCGTCGACGCTCTTGTCGCGCACGTCGAGGCCGCCTCGATCGCCATGCCGAAGGCGGAACTACCGCCGCTGCCCGACGCTCTCACGCGGCGCGACGGCGAGTTCATCCTCACCGGCCACGGCACCCTCAAGCACACCGCCCAGGCAGTCCTCGACGCCGAGACCGCACTCCTGGCCGCCACGGACGAGCCCACCGCGCACGTCGTCGAGCAGCAACTCCTCGACCGGATCATCACCGACAATGCCGCCTCGACCGGCCGTTCTCTGAACACCGGACAGCGCGAACTCGCCGAGCACTTCGTCGGCTCCGGCGCGCTCGTCGCCGTCGGTATCGGACCCGCCGGCACCGGCAAGACGACCTCCATGAAGGCCGTCGTCGACACCTGGCGGGCGGCGGGGCACAACGTGATCGCCCTCGCTCCATCCGCCGTCGCGGCCGAGACGCTGGGCGCCGAGGTCGGGACGCCCGGCCTGACGATTGCCACCCTCACCTACCCGTGGCGCGGCAAGAACGGCAACCAGCCCGGCACCGTCCCCGGCGGAATCGACATCCGTCCGGGCACCATGCTTCTCGTCGACGAGGCATCGCTGGCGTCCACCCAGGACCTCGCCGCGGTCGTCGAGATCGCGCGGAGCCGAGGCGCAATCGTCCGACTCCTTGGCGACCCTGCACAGCTCGATGCCGTCGAGACCGGCGGCGCATTGCGATTCCTCGCCGAGGAAACCGACGCACCACGGTTGCGTGAGGTCGTCCGATTCGGCGACGACACCGAGCAGGCCGAGAACTCTCTGGACATCCGAGACGGCCACCATCACGCCCTCGACCTCTACTACGAACGCGGTCTCGTCACCGAGGGCACCACCGCGGAAATGGTCGATGCGGCGGTGGAGAACTACCTGGCCGACCGCCGGGCAGGGTTGCAGTCGATCCTCATGCTGCCCACCGTCGAGGACGTCCGCCGCGCGAACCTGGCCGTGCAGGAGTACCACCGCGGCGGCGGCACCGTCGACACGAACCGCACGGTCACCCTCTCCGATGAGCTGTCGGCAGGTGCCGGTGACACCATCGTCACCCGCACCAACGCCCGCGACCTGCGGCCCGTCGGCGGCAAGAAGTCTGGCAGCTTCGTCCGCAACGGTGACCTGTGGACGGTGCTCGAAGTCCACCCGGACGGCCGCGCGACCGTGCGCTCGCTCGACCACGGCGGCACCATTGTCCTGCCGGCCAGCTACCTCACGACGAGCACCGAACTCGGCTACGCGAGCACCGTGCACCGAAGCCAGGGCATCACCGTCGACACCGGCCACGTCGTCACCAACCCGGCAATGGACCGCGCCGGCCTCTACGTCGCGGTGACCCGCGGCCGCACCGACAACCGGATCTACATCCCCATCGAGGTCGACGTCACCCTCGACACCGAGGCGATGCACCTCGTCGACAAGGCACAACAGACCGGCCGGATGGTGCTCGAAGGAATCCTCGACCAGGACAACGGACACCGCACCGCCATCGAGGAACTGCGCGAGGCGACAACCCACGCCGCCGACCCCGAACGACTCCGCGAGGCATACCTCGCCGCACAAACCAGGCTGCGCACCACCGCCATCGACCGCACCATCGAACGCACGCTCCCGCACGGTATTGCCGACGAACTACGGACCGACACGGCCGGATACGCCCGCCTCCGAGCGGTCCTCGCTGACCTCCACGACCGCGGCCACAGCGTGCGCCAGATCCTCGCGCACGCCGTGGCCGAACGCCCCCTTGCCGGAGCCGACAGCGTCGCCGGGGTACTGGCCCACCGCATCGAGCAAGCGCACACATTCGACAGCGCCGGCACACCGATGCTGCCGCCGCTGCCGGTCCGGGACGCGGGAACTGACCACCAGCTGCACGACTTCGCCCGAGAGTGCGCGGCCCGCTACTCCGCCGCGCTCGACCGGGAAACCGCCGACACCAACCCGATCGGGGCGGCGATCCGCGAGTACCGCGACGGCCTCGCCGCGCTTGACGCCGACCGCGTTCACACCGCCGCCACCGCAGCGTTCGGCGCCGACACTGCCGACGAGATCACCGGCAACCGTTCGGTGTGGCGCCTGAGCCGGCTACTCCGTCGCGCGAACCTCGCCGACGTCGACCCGGTCAACATGCTGCGTTGGCACGGTGAGCGGATCACCGCCGATGACAAGGACATCACCGCCGCCACCCTGACCGCCGACATTGCGCCGATGCTCAACGAGAACCTCCGGACGCAGGCAGACGAGTGGCTGGCCGAGCACGCCGACGCCCTCGCCACACACCTACCGACCGTCGCACGACAGGACGAGGATCCGCGCCGCCGCGAGATTGCCACCCGCATCCAACAGATCGCGAGACTGAACGGCAAGGACACCGATACCGTGCTCGCCGAGACCGCGGAGACCGCAGGCCAGTTCGCCCCGACCGCACGTGTGCTCGGCACCTTGACCGCGACCGCCGAAGATGGTCGAGCCCTCACCAATCCCGATGCCCCGAGTTGGATCACCGCTCCCCCGGCGGATGCCCACACCGTCGACGCCGCCGCCGCGCAGCGCCTCGACGACCAGTACCGGACGATCGCGGAGATGCACCGAGACCGGATCAACGACCTCGCTGCCGCCGACTCGGTGCCGGGGTGGGTGCACCGCAACCTGGGCGCACAGCCCGGCGACACGGACCTCGCGCACCAGTGGCGCACCGTCGTTGCCGACGCCGACGCCTACCGCCACACCCACAACGTCACCGACCGCGACAGCCTGACCGGCCCCCGGCCGGCAAACGGCGAAGCCGCCTCCGACTGGCTCGCCGTCGAGCGGCGACGCACCGAGTACGAACGCGCCCGAGGTGCAGCAGAACAGCTTGTCAACGAGCGTCGTCGGCGCCAGATTGAACCGATCACACGACCGGACGAGCCCAATATGGGCAAGCAGCGGCGGCAAATCTAGGGGCCAGGCGCGGTTCGCGCCAACCGATCAATCGCATGAACTAGGTCGTTGTTGGCGTAGTCGCCGTCCCAGTGCACAAACTTGGCCACGTCGGTCCGGTCGATCAGGCCGCCGGAGAAATACTCCTGATCAGTCACCACAAGGATCGGCCGGTCGAAGTTCTTGGCCCAGCGCTTGATCATTGAGTAGTCCTTATCTCCCAATGGTCGACTGCGGCTAACCGTCTTGATGCAGAGTTGGCGGCCGTCATCCGTCTCCACAATGAAGGCCGCTCCAGGCGGTGCGTCCATGGTGTACTTGATACCGAGGCGATGCAGCGCCGTTTCGAGTCGTCGCGCGTACTCACGTTCCCGAATGATGGGGAGCGTTCCTACGGACGGGTCGATGCTTTTCGCTACCTCGACGAGGCTATCGGCAGTGGTTGAATCGCCGGATTTTTCCGCCTCTACCGCATCTTTGATGACCTCCCGACTAATCTTGCGGCGAGTGCGGCGGGCGGCGAAGTCGGCGCTGTGGTCGCCTGATGCGAATCGGGTCAAAGGCGTTCCTTGGACGCCGATCAGGAGGAAGGCGACTGCAACGACGAAGAGCGCAGCGGTGCCGGCCTGGTTGTCCGAGACGAAGACCGCTGTTGTGCCGGCGCCGGTTGCCGCGAGACCGATGGCCCCGGCAGTCCATCGTTCCCAGGGACTCATCGGCGACGGTTCGTCGTCGCCCTCCTTCTCCGGCGTCATTTCCTTGCTGGGTTTCCGCTCCACAGACTCACTCACCCTTGTCAATTCCCCTCTCACGGAAGTCGACCGAGCCTATATGTGGCTCCGCGGACCGGCTGAAATTGCAGGACGCCCCAGCGGATGGGTACTCCGCTGGGGCGCCTGCACCGAGCTGCCGCACGGTCCCTGGGCGGGGACAAACCGGCAGGCGGCTCGGTCGACCGGGCACAGTCCTGGTCCGGCGAGGGGTGAGCTCCCCGAGAACCTGTGCCCGGTAGCCTATTTACGAGACGGGGAT
This sequence comes from Rhodococcus sp. NPDC003318, assembly GCF_042879035.1. Lineage (NCBI taxonomy): Bacteria > Bacillati > Actinomycetota > Actinomycetes > Mycobacteriales > Nocardiaceae > Rhodococcus > Rhodococcus sp. NPDC003318. The sequence continues at coordinate 20,270 of NZ_JBIAOU010000027.1, forward strand.
GAACATGTCGGTGGCGTCGGAATACTCCCACCGCCGTCCCGACCAGGTCACCGGACCGAACTCATCGCCTGGATCCTCCGCATCCGCCTCCCCTGCGTCGACGAGGTCCATCATCCGAGCCGGATCAACCGACTCGGGAACCCCGCCGACCGGGGAACCGTTCTCCAACACGGCGTTGCCGAGGCTTCGGTTGAGTTCCCCGAGGAGGCTGGGCGAGGAGGTGGCCGTCTGCTCCGGTCGGCCGGCCACGTCCTCGGCAATGAACTCGGCGAGATCCGGTGCCGTGGTGATCGGTAGCGGCCGGTGACCGCATTCGGTGTTCGTGCACGAGCTGTCCTTGTACGACTTCAATCGCCCGAGCAGAGGCGCGTACACCTGGTAGTGCCAGGTGGCCGGAGAGAACGAGTAGGAGACCTTGGTGTGCTCGTAAGCGACCCGGTGAGCGGCCATCGCCGCCGTCAGCTCCTCGACGATCGGGCCGTGCCGGAACCAGCAGGGCAGGATCAGCGCGGCCAACTCGTACCGGTCGCGGAACCACTCGACCCAGTCGGCGAGCTCGGCCCACAGCTGCGCAGCCTGGTCCTGGTCGAGCTCACGCCAGGTGAACCGGCCCGGCCGGTAGTCGTCCGGTGCGATCACGGTGTCACCTCCGAGCTCTCGGCCGTCCCGTTGGCCCACTCGGGCAGTTCGTCGTTCTCGCAGATCCAGTCGTAGACCGCTTTCGAGTCGTTGACCCGCTGCGCCAGGTGCGGAATGTCCCACACCGTCGGCAAATGCACGAGGGCCGGCGAGGCATCGCGGTAGATCACCAGCGCTTGGTCTGCGGGCATCTTGCGGATCTCGTCTCCTGACATCACCGGCTTGGCGCGCGGCCCGTGCCCGGGCGCCATCCACTCGTCATAGGTGCCGAGCAGCCGCGAGAGCGATTCGAGTTCGGCCTGATCGCCCAGGCCCGGCAGCACGATCCGGACCGGGGAGGTGGTGGTGAACATCTGTCCCTCGATCTGACCCCACCGCAGTCGGTTCTGCATTTCGCCGTGCGAGAAGCACCAGATCGAGATGCCACGGCCGCCGGAATCGGTGATGAGCGAGGGCAGCTCCGGGATCGGGGCAACGTTGTTGACCTCGTCGAGGACCATCCGCATCGGCGGATCGAGCCGCTCCTGCGGCATCGTCAACGAGATCTGCTCGGCGATGTGGTGCAGTTCGTTCGCCAGCACCGCCACGAACGGAGCGCACGAGAGGCTCTTGCCCTTCGAGATCAGGTACACCGTGCCGCCGGCCCGAACCAGTGACTCGAGATCCACCGACTCGGCGGGCGCAACATCGACCGCGTCCATCAGCCGCGGCGACGCCAGCGGCTCGAGCAGACGGGACGCAGTGCTGACCACGTCGTCGGCCGAGTCCGACCCGGATCCGAGGAGCTGGCTGAACTCGGCGCCCCAGTCCGGCAGCTCAGCGTCGAGAAGTGCCTGCACCTCATTGACCGTGCGGGAAGACGCCCACCGCCGCACCGTCCGCAGATCCTTCCCGAGTCTCGCCGCCGCATACAGGTAGCAGCGCATCAGGACCGCGGCCTTGCTCTCGAAGTAGGCCGCATTCGTCGACCCGTCACCCATCGGCATCGCCTTGACCAGCGCCGCCGACCGCCGCAGCGCGGTATCGGGATCCTCGCAGCCAGCGAGGAGAGACCATCGCATCGGGAACGGCCACGCCGTGATCCTCTCCGGATCGAACACCTCGACCGGGCCCACAGCCAGCCGCGAGCCAACCGTCGACCACAGCAGGTCCGGCTTCGTGGTCGTGGCCACGACGAAACCGGGCGACTCGACCACCCGCTGCCAGGCCAGACGCCAGGTCTTGCCGGAGCCGGTCGGACCCTCGACCATCACCCCGTCGCGGTACTGGAGAAACACCTCGCCGTCGCGGCCGCGGCCGCCGTAGAGGGTGCCCAACCGGGTCGCCACGGTCGCGGCGTCGAGCTTGGAGTCGGCGACCTCCGCCAGGCTCGCTCGGTTCGTCTTGGCCTTGCGCACCGCCGACTTGCGGTCCAGGCCGCGCTTGGCCAGCTCGCCCCGGTCGGCCAGACCCTGCTCGCGGTGACGGCGGTGCATCCTCGTCGCCGTCACCTTGGCGGCGACGAGCGACACCGCCAGCGCATACCCGAACGCCACCAGGCCCAGGCAGATCCAGGTCGACACCGCCCCGCCCGGCCGCGACTCAGCCGGCCAGGAGGCCCCCGGATCGCCCGGGTTGAGCACGATGCCCTTGACCACGGCCACGATGCCGTACCCGCCGCCGGGCAGGACCAGACCGGCGCCAGAGACCAGGCCAGCCAGAAGGCCGCCGAGAACGACCGTCACGACGACGCCGCCGACGATCACGGCAACCGGGGCGAACCAGTACGGGGCGACCCGAGTTTGGGGGCCGACGGGCGGAACCGGCGCCGTCATGCCGCACCTCGAATGACCTCGTCGGTGTTTGTCAGTGCGACCTCGAACTCGGAGCGGACGTGCTGCATGAGGATCGGGTCGGCCTTGCCGTACTTGACGAGGCACTGCCCCTTCTCGAGGCCCATTAGCAGGGATTCGGATCCCGGCGGCAGGTGGTACATGCGGACGGCGTCGGCGGCGTCATCGACCCGGTCCTGTCCGTAGAGGAACACGATCCCCGCCTCACGCATCAATGCGCGGGCGGGCGAGTCCTCGGGCAGGTCCGAGATGTGATGGAACGCCGACACCGTCGACAGGCCGAGACCGCGGCTCAGTTTCATGTTGTCGCGGAACACTCGCCCGGTCGAACCCTCGGCGATGTGCCAACCCTCCTCCACGATCAGCAACGTTTGCTTGCGCTCCGCGGACCGAGCCGCGAGGACATTCGCCAGCCAGGTATTGATGACCGTCATCACCACCCGCAGCGCGGGGCCCTTGTTCGGCAGGTCCGAGACGTCGAAGTGCACGAACGGGTAATCGAGCGCCTGCCGGACATCGGAGCTGGTCGCCGAATCCACCAGGCCCTTGAGATCGCCCTCGCACAACCGGCGCAGCGCCAGACCCGGATCGCGTCCCCAGAGCCGGGCATCCTCGGTCCACACCTCCCCGAACTCCGCCGTCGCCTCCGCCGGAGTCGAGAGCAGCACCTCGGCCACCTCGGCCAGAATCGGCTCGTGCCCGTCGCGGGCAGCGCGGTCGTTGACCAGGCGCAGCGCCAGGTTCAGGGCCGCGATCTCGGTCTCGCTGAGGGTGCGCTGCATCGTGTCCTCGAGCACCGCCGCGATCAGCGCTTCCTGGCCAGCCGGCACGACACCGTCACCGTGGTCACCACCGGCACTGATCGCCGGGTCCATCAGGTTCAGCCGAGCGCCATCACCGCCGGTCTTGAACCGAATAGACGGAACACCCAGAGCATCAGCGATGACGCTGTACTCGCCGCCGCGGTTGCCCTGACGCTTCTTGTCGATGACCACAACCTGCCGCCCGGCCGTGACCTGCCGCCAGCACGTCGCGGTCTTGATCAGCGACGACTTCGCCTTGCCGATGTCGCCGACGACGGCGATGTTGATGTTCTCGATCTCGGATCCGTACAACGCGAACGGATCGACGATCACCGTTGAATGAGACATCAGGTTCAGGCCGGTGATCAGGCCCTCGTAGCGGGTCGAGCGGCGCGTCGTGGCCAGGTTCAACGCCTCGCCCTGGCGCGTGGTCGACCACGCGCCCTCGGGCCGCATCTCGTACCAGCCCCACCGGTCGAGCCACTTGTTGCGCTTGGGAGGCCGGCGGCGTGCCACCGTGCCCTGCGAGCTCGCGACGGACTGATCGTGGGACTGAGGCTGAGCGCCGAGCCCGGTCGCGTCCTCGGCGTCGGTGCGGACGTCCAGTTCTGTCATCGTCATCAGGTCACTCCCCCTATCGGATCCGCGTGAACTTGGTGGCGGCGAGGCCACGGCCGAGTGGCACCGTCAAGAACATGCCCACGTCGTGACGGTCCTCGAGCCAGTCGACCTGCCCGATTGCGGACTGGTCGGCGGACTGCTCGACCCGGGCGCAGGCACGCAGCACGTCGTCTTCGTCGCGGGCGGTTACAGAGATCGACATCGACCAGATCACGCCGTGGTGGCCGGTTCCCGGCATCAGGTCGGCCCGACGACGAGCCGACGCCGACGCCAGGATGTCGGACGTGCCGTCGGTCATCTGCCCACGGCGTTCTTCCTTGATCTGGCGGGCCCGGTCCTGCGTGGAGTCACGCTTGGCGGCCGTCCGCGCCTGCGCGGACTCCACGAAGTCCATACGGACCGCCACAGTGCGGATGGTCGGCGACGCCGGTGTCTCGTCGTCCCCACGATCGGGCGCGACACCGGTCAACAACGGTGAATGCCACTGCGGGTCCAGCGGCTTCGGCTCGATCGACGCCGGGCGTACCAGAGCAACCCTGGTATGCCACCGGCCCGCCACCTCCACACTCAGATCCCCACCGATGTAGCTCGGCCAGCAGTTCTCCCACGTCGTGCCGCCATGTGCATCCAACGGGTAGGTCGGGTCGAGGAACGCCCGGAACACCGCGCACGCGCGCTGCTCGCCGAGGACGTCGACCTGCCCCATACGAGCGGACTGCAACGCCGATACCGCCCGCATCGTCTCGTCGAGGATCACCTGACCGATCCCGCCCACGAGATCGGCGTCCTTGCGGCGGGCCACCGCTGCGGCCTGCGAGAGCAGATCGGGACTCTTCGGGAAGTTGAGCACCGCGTAGCAGCGGTGTTCCTCCGAATGCGGCTGGATCTGGTCGATGAGCTGACCGTAGGACTCGACGGCCGGAAGTACCGCGCTGGCGGACGGATTCGCCGCGACCGTCTCGGTGATCCAGTTCAGATGCGGGGTCATGTCCGCCGGAACGCTGCGATGGAGCATCCCCAGGCCGCGGATCAGCGACGACCGCCGTGCGAACCCAGCGAGGGTCCGCCCGAACGCCGCCGAGGTCACCGCCCACTCCTGGTCCCCGCGCAGGCCCTCCGCGAGGCCCTGAATCGACAACACCACCGAGTAGTAGTCGTTGTCTCCCGGGGTCTTGTGCTCGAGGATGAACATCGCGTCGAGCCCGGTACCCGACAGGTCGAGCGGCTTCACCTCGCCCAGAGGGACCGGGATATCCCACCCGGGATCAGCGCCCGGAACACCGTAGAGCGGATCGTCGATATTGCGGTAGACGTGCTCACCGGTCTTGCGGCGCTGCTTGTTCCGCAGCCCGCGCAACTTCCGGGCACCCACCGACTCGCGGCCGTCGAACTCGATCGTCATCCAGATCACCACCGCCGCAACCGCTGCGAAGCAGAGCAGGACCGGAACCGTCGGCCCTACCGCATACATCGCGCCCAAACCGAATACGAGGGTGGCGCCCCAGGCCGCCAGCACCGGCTCGGGGACACCGAGCCAGCCTCGGCGCGCGATCTCGTTGCCGAGAATGGATGTTCGTGGCTCGCTCATGTCACTGTCCGTCCATGTCAGAGCGCTCAGGCGCATTCTGTGCGGCCGTGGCCGCCTTGTTCATTGCCGCACCGCCCACGGTCGCGCCGACGAGTACCGCGGCGGTGCCGCCGGTCGCCAGCGTGGAACCGACCCCGGCCACGGCGCCGGCGAGCTTCTTCTGCGCACCACCGGAACCAGCGAGCGCCGATGAGTGCGCTGGGCCGGAATGCCCGCCAACCGCGTTCGCGCCGCCGACGTGACTACCGGCATGGCCGCCGCCCTGGGACGGAGACGAGGATGCTGCACTCTGGCCGGCCGACGCCATCGTTCGCGCGGAATGCGACGACGCCGCGTCCGCGTGCCGCGACGACGACGAGCTCGACACCATCTGCGCTGTCTGCACTGCACTGCTCACCGTCTGCCCGGAGGTGGACCCGGACTGTCCGAAGTCCTCGCTGTCCTCCGCGGTCGGAGTGAACGGCGCGTACTTGAGCAGGGAGAACGGCGCCAAGCCGAGGATCACGAAGCACACCGCGATCATCGACAGCGAGCCCAGGCTCGCCAGCTCACCCGGCACGACGCCCGACGTGGATGCGGTGTTGATGACGCCCATGATGAACCCCATCGCCAGGAACAGGAGCGGCTTGGAGAACACGAGACCGATGAACAGGTACACCGGTCGAAGCGCCTTCTTCCGCCACTTGGGGTGCACCCACATGCCGAACGCGATCCCACAGAAACCGGCCAGAACCGGTAGGGCCGCAGCGTGCATCAGCAGACCGAAGAACATCGCCATCGCACCGAGGAACAGCAACCCGAACCCGATGATCCCGGCGAGCGCACCGCCGACGACGGTCTTGTCCGTCATCTCGCCAAGCTGCGTGGAAATGTTGTTGATCGCTTCTTCCGTGGACTCACCCAACACGGAGTTGATCCCGACGGTCAGCTCGTGCGCGAGGGTGATGAGCCACTGCGCCATGGCCGGCGCGAACATCATCGTCACCAGCCCGGCCGGTAGGTAGCCGAACAGATCCTTGGCCAGATCCATCGGCGGCCGCGACCCGTCCGAAGACTTGTAGATCGCCAGCAGCGTCATCAGACACATCGTCAACATGCCGATACCCGCAGAGAAGGCGTACCAGCGAAGGAACTCCGGGTCGCCGGGATTGAACTCACCGACATTGGCGAGTCCATCGAGGACCGACTTTGACACCGACACCGCACCGGATTTGAAGGTGTTGGCCCAGTCGTCGATCACGCTGGCGGGATCGGTGATGAACTTGGCAGCATTGGCGAGGCCGCCAAGCTCCGAGACAATCGCGAGGCTAGCGCCACCCGGTAGTACCACCTTGAGCCAGAACGGTGCCGAGTCATACTTCTGGACCGCCGAGCCCAGCACCGTTCGGAATCGGTCACTGAAACTGGTGTTTTGGTCGACCCAGTTCGCGGTGCCGCCGAACAGCTTCCCGATCCGGGTGTTCCACTGTTGGCAAAGTAGGTTCTCCTGACCGGAAACGGCCTGGTCGCAGTTCAGGAAGAACGCCTTGTTGCAGTAGAGCGGTCCCGCCGCGCAGGCGTTGGTGAAGATGTCACCGGGCAGCTTGTCGACGTACTGCTCCCCCTTCATCTTCTGAATGGATGCGTCATCCGGCGTGGTGGTCCAGGTGAACCCCCACTGATTCGAGGTGTCTGGTGTCGCCCACTTCGCCAGATCGGCCGCACAGGTCGATTCCGGGGAGTACGCCTGGTCTCCGGCAGGGAATGTGTCGGGAAGGTTGTTCGGTTCGCGGCCCTCGTGGACGGCGGCCTCGGCTTCCTGATCGCTGACGTCGTCGAGCTGCTTGACCATCTGCACACGCTGCTCACGGGTAGCGGACCAGTACACCAGCTGACTTTCGTGTTGCATTGCGCGGTAGAGGTACTGGCCGACGTCTCCCCCCTTGTCGGCGCACTTTCCGGTCGACCATTCGGCCGTCTTGAACTCCTCGGAGTCGGTGAAGAACCGCTTGAGGTCCTCCGGCATACCGACCGGGAACTTGCCGGTTGCCGCGGGCTCAGCGGGCTGCGCCCACGCGGCAGCCCCGCCGACGGCGCTCACCAGGAGCGTCGTCAGCAGCAGCAGGAGAATCCTTGTCGCGGTCCGCATCGTCTACTCCACGAAGAACGAGTAGAGGCCGCCAGCGCCGAGCTGAGCCAGCGACGAATCATCGGCCGGGAATCGTGCCTGCTCCGGAGTCGGGCCGGTCTTGAACGCCCAGTCCTTCGCCTTCCAGTCCCCGTCCTCCCACACCAGACCAACAGTCGTCGTCGACCAGGTGGTCAGGACGCCGACCTTGCCCTCTCCGTCGAGGTCGGACTGGCCCACGGTCATCGCCCACACCGACACCGTCGCAGCATCGTCGGAGTACTCGGCCAGGTTCACGATCGCTGGCTGGCTGTTCATGACGGTGCGCTCCGCATCGGGCCGGTTGGTGCTGGACTTGAGCACAGCGTTGAGCGAGTCCGTAGGCGATGACGCGACGAAATGCTCGGTCACCGCCTCGATCGAAATCCGGCCCTGTGCAGCCTGTTCGGTCGCAGTGATGAAGTTGATCGCGGCGGTTCGAGCGCCGGCCTCGTCCCGGCTGTACCCGGTCGGGACGCCGTCGACGATGTCAGTCGGACCGTGCGAGGTGCGGACCGAGGACGTCTCGGACGAGCCACCCGAGCACGACGCCGAGATGATCGCGATCACGCCGAGCAAGACGAGCGCGGCGAAGGCGATCTTCTGCCACCGCGGAATGCTCGCCAACAACGACGGCTTCGCCGAACCTGCGGTAGCCGGACCGGCGACGGACGGCGTGTTGTTTTTCGGGGACAGGGTGCTGAAATCGGGCATCGGAATCTCCTTGTGAGTGGGTCGACTAGCCCTGGACGACGAAGAGGATGGCGGCGATGATGGCGCCGGCACCGGCCAGTGCACCGAACGCGATTCCGGCGACCTTGGCTTCCTGTGCGGCGTCGGTCATCTCCGAGCTGTAGCCACCGGCGCGCGAGGCCCGCATCTTGTAGATCGCCGTAAGCAGCTTGATCGACGAGCCCGCGATCAGGACGCCCCACACCGCAGCGGCGATCCGCGTCCAGGTGTTGTTGAACGCGGGGCCGAGGATGCCCATATCGGGAGTAATGCCCTCGAGTGGATTGGTCGCGGCGGCAGCGGTGCCGGCGGCCATCAGCATCGTGGCGCCGACGAGCGAAACGATGCTCGCCGCTCGCCGAGCGACGCTCTTGGTGTGCTTGGTCATCTGCATTGTCGTTGGCCTTCCTGGGCTTAGGAGCGCTTGGCGTTGTACGGGTTGAACGGGGCTGGCGGCGGCGGGGCCTTCTTCTTCGCCGGAGCTGGAGCCACTGCCGGCGGCGGTGTGGGTTCCGGCGCGGTGAACTGGATTCCTTGATCGGCGAGCTCGGAGGTGGGTTCGTCCATCCACGACAGATCCGGCTCCCGTTCCGGCTCCGGTTCCGGGGCTGGCCGGGAAGCGACTGGCCTGCCACCCGATCCGCCGACCGGCCGGAGGCGCGCGGTGAGCGCATCGCCCAACCGGTCGGCCACGATCGCCGCAACGTTCGTCCACGCCTCGACCGATTCCTGTGTGAGCCTGTCCAGGTCGATCCGCTCGCCCGTCGAGAAGGTCGGCTCATACGGGATCCGCACGAAGGTCTCGACGCCCAATTCCTCGAAGCCCGTGACGATCCGATCTTCGAGCGCCGCAGACGAACCCGGGGTGGCGCACAGCAGCACCACGGCGCCGCGCACGACATCTTCGAACCCGCGCTTGAGCAGCCCTTCGAGCATGTCGTACGCCTTGCCTGCCATGTCGCTGCGCATCGGAAGCGGGACGACCAGCAAGTCGCAGTTCTGGACCGCCCACTGCCAGCTCGGAGACTGAGGGTTGTTGGCGGTGTCGACGAACATCAGGTCACGGTGGCGGCGCAGCACCGCAGCGATCGCCGCGCATTCGTCCCAACCCAGGGTGTAGTCGTGGCTGGTGTCGGTGTCCCCGGCCAGAACTTCGTCGCGGGTGGGCTGACGCCGCAGGAAGGCGGCCAGATCCCCCGCCGCCGCATCCGGCCCGACCAGGCGGGCCGCATTGTCGAGCAGATCCCATACGGTCCGCTCGACCTCGACGGTGCGGGCCGCGCGGGCACCGAGAGTGCCGCCGGATTCGCTCGCGTCCCATGCCACGACACCTGCCCCGCGGTGCTGACCGAAGATGGCGCTGAGAGTGAGCAGCGTTGACGTCTTCCCTGCATCGCCCTTGGTGTTGGCGACGGTCACCATCGCGGTCCCGGGGAGGGTGCGCTGAATCGTGTCCACCGATGCCCGGAACCGGACCTCGGCCGAGCCCTCCTTCGGCTTCATCTTCAGACCCAGCGCGGCGTTCATGCGGCCGCGCAACCCCCACTTGGCCGGTGCGTCGTCGGCCGCACGGGTCTCACTGTCGAACAGGCGCCCGGGCCCGGGCTGCTGCCGCGTCGGTGCGTCCTGCGTGGTGACGAGCGCTGCCTGCCCGACGTGGTACGGATCCGGAACGGTCTCCGGTTCCGGTGCTGCAATCTCGGCGATCTCCGGTTCGGTGGCCGGCTCCGGTTCACGTCGACGAAGTCGCTGCGCGCGCAGGTTGACCGGCGCTTCGCTGTGGTAGTTGGCGATGTTCGTGCTGTTGTCGTCCATCACAGTCCCCTAGAGGGTGGTCACCGACGCGACGGACCAGCCATCGGTCGTCTTGGACACCACGACCGCGACATAGCTCGTCGAGGTCTCGAGTACGGCACCGGATGCGGCCGTTACCGTCTGGACCACCTCGAACACCGCGTGGTACTTCGTGTCGGTGTTCGCCTGGCCCTGGTTGGGCTGCTCGGTCGCCGTGGCCGTGACCACTGCGCCTTCTGCCTGCCAGTCCCGCCAATCCGCGCCCGGTGAGATGCCCTGCCCGCCGCCGGTCACCTGGGCACGAAGTTCCGGTGTCAGCAGCGCGGCGGCGCGGGCCGCGGCGTCGTTGCGGTTCTCGTCGGCGCGGGTGTCGTAGGAGAACCAGGTCTCGACGACGGCCTGTCCCACTTCGGAGGGCGAGGTCCTGTCGACCTCCGCGCCGACCGTCGGCAGCGCCGTGGCGGGGGCCGAGGCGGTCGAGTTGCGCGGCGGCCAGTCCGGTGCGGTCAGCGTTGCCGTCGGCAGTGCCGGGACCGGTGACTCGTCCGATCCGCATCCCGCGATCAGCAAGGCCGACGCAGCCAGGGTGAGGCCCGCGGCCGTGCGGCGGCCGGTCATGCGGGCACCACCAGATCGGAAAGCCGAATCGCCTGCCACGCCTGCCACCCGTTCGCCAGGCACCATTCGGTCGCCGGGTTCTCCATCACCACGTCCAGCTCGAGAACGATCGACTTCTTGGCGGCCATTTCCGCCAACCGAGGTCCGTCGACGAGCTCGTTGCCGATGTGCAAGAGCAGGCGCACCACCGGGACACCGAGGGACTCGCGGACCTTGGCGGCCAGGAACACCGCCTTACCCGCCGCCGAGCTGTCCGCCGACGTCTGGTCGCCAGCCTTGAAGATGTTGTCGTCCGGATGGAACGTGCCGTACCAGGCGGTGTCCTCGGTGTCCGCGACACCGACGACGGCGAACGAGCCGCGTTCGTCGCCGGCAGCGAACAACTCGACCTGCGGCGCCGAGGCGGACGACTCCGCGAGAACCCGGGCGCGGTCCGCCGACTCCTGCTCGCGCAGTGCGTCGTAATCGATGCCGGTCTGCTTCCACAGCTCCCGCTTCGCCTTGGCCCACAGGGACTTCGACAGAACGCCGGCATCCTTGGCCCAGGCCCGCAGATCGGCGGTGGACATCGCCGCCACGTCCTGCGACTTGGCAAGAGACGTGACCGCGGCTGCGGCGGTCCCCCATTCGTCACTCACGCTGGTTCTCCTTCTGGTTGCTCACCCCGGGCGGGGTGTCCTTGTTTCTCTCTGGTGGTGTTCTTCTCGGGGTCACACGAAGCGCGCTCCGTTGACCGTCTCGGGTGGTGTCCAGTCGGTGATCTGGACGACGCCCCCGGACTGGGGCGCCTCGATCACCTTGTTCTCGCCCATCCAGATCCAGATGTGCCCTGGGTGCGGTTGGACGACGTCGCCCGGCCGCAGGTCCGCGGCGCGGGTGATCTTCTGCCCGCGCGGATCGGCGATCTGCGCGGAGTCGAGGTGCGGCAGCACGATCCGGCCGTCGGTGGCTTGGGCGACGGCGTAGATCACCAGGCCGGAGCAGTCGAAGCCGACCTTGTTGAAGTCGCCGAACGAGTCGGCGACACCGCCGTCGCTGGTGCCCTTGGTCGGGCCGGTCACGTCACCGCCGCCCCAGGCGTATTCGGTTCCGAGCCACGACATCGCGGCGGCGGCGACTGCGGACCCATTGCCGGACGGTGCGGTCACCGAGAGGTACTCGCTGCGCTTCTGGACGATGACCTTGACGTACTGCTGTGTTTCGGGGAATCCGCAGACTCCACCCGCAGCGAGCGTGGCTCCGGGGCCGCAGTTGTAGGCCGAGAGCATCAGCTCGGTCGCGTCGCCGTGGATCTTCCCCTCACGGAGCCATTCCTGGGTCTGCTCGGCTACCTGGCAGTCGTATTCGGCCATCGCCATCACGGAGTCGCCGATTGAGTTGACGTCCGCGACCCCGTCGCCGTCGTGGTCCTTGCCGATCGCCGCCCACGTCGTGGGCATGAACTGGCCGGGGCCCGCTGCGCCGGACGGGGAAACCGGGGAGGCGGCGCCGTGCCGGAACTTGTTCTCTTGGTAGAGCTGCGAGGCGATCAGGGGCCCGTCGACCGCCGCGCACGTCTGGCCCGCCTTGCGGATCCACGGTTCGAACTCGGGCGGGACGGAGCCGGCCTTGAGGTTCGAGCCGCCGGGCCGGGACAGCCCGGAGCATCCGGCACCCAGCGTCTTGCTCGATGCCGCAAGAGAGACAGCCGGGCCGGGGACGGTGCCGGAGGGGTCGACGGCATCGGCGAGCCACGGCATCGGGTCGATTGCGGTGCCGCCGTCGAGGCGGCCTCCGGGCCACACCTCGAAGTGCAGGTGCGGGCCGGTGGACTCGCCGGCATTGCCAATGCGGGCGATGTTCTGCCCGGAGGTCACTGTGTCACCGGTCTTGACCAGGACGCCGTCGGTGAACATGTGCCCGTAGACCGTGGACACGGTGCGCCCGTCGATCTCGGAGTCGACGATGATCCAGTTGCCGAACCCGGCGCCGCCCTCGTTCGAGTCGCCGGCCGCGACGACGATGCCGCCGAGCGCGGCGTAGATCGGGGTGCCGATCGGTCCGGCGAGGTCGGTGCCCTGGTGCTGTGCGCCCCAGCGTTCACCGAACCCGGAGGTGAAGGTGTATTCGCCGGTCTTGACCGGCAGGGTCTTTTCCCCCGCCCGCACACTTGGACCGAGGTTCGTCCCGCGCGGAGCCTTCGGCAGGCAGTTGTCCGCCTCCTCGCGGTTCGCGCTGCCAAATATCACCAGACCCAGGGCGATTACGCCCGCTCCGGTTGCCGCGGCGATCTTCGTACCTGCCGAAGCCATCACCAATCACCCCCTTCACATGTGTCGTTTCCTCATGCCCGCCCAGGCATGTGTGTCGCCGAGCGAGCTCGGCTCCGGTGCGCTGCGGCCGGTGTCACCCACACCGTCCGCAGCGCGCCCGGCTATCCCCCGATTGCGCGCGTGAACTGCGCGACGATCGTTTCGAGCGCGGTGTCCTTTCCTGTCGGCTTCCACTCGGCGTAGGACTGGTGAGAGCCCGAGGCGAAGAAGTTCGCAGCCGTTAGGCCCTCTTTCGCGAGGAGCGCCACGGACTCCGCGCCCTCGGACGAGGCGAGCGAGGCCGCCGATGTTCCCAACCCGACGAAGTCGGACTTGTCGGCCTGCATGCCCATCAGGGCGGCGACCGGATCGGCCGGCGCGTTGAGCTGGTCGGCGGACATCTTCTGGCCCGGCATCAGCACCCCTGCTGCGACCGTGGCCAGGTCGAGGCCGACCGGCAGAAGCTGGCTCAGTGCCAGCGGGTTACCGGTCTCGATGACCTTCCAGGCAATCTCTTGGATCTGTCCGACGTTGCGGGCCAACCGGATCACGTCGACGTTGCCGAGCAGGCCCGCCACCATCGACACCGTCGCCGCGGTCCCGGACGGATCCGGGATCATCGCCACCAGCCGCGACACCGTTTTCAGGTCGACGCCTGCGGCCATCTTGACCAGCGGCGAGAGCTGGTTGTTCAGATCGCCCGCCAGCTTGTGGGCGGCGGGAATGTCGCCGGCGACGATCTTGCCGGGGAGCTGCTGCAACCCGGCCGCGACAGCCGGATAGTCGACCGAGGTCACCCCGGCGACCACGTTGAGCACCTGGTCGATGATCGACTTCGGTTGCAGCGCCGACAGAACCGACGTCGCGGTGCGCAGCTGGTCGGCCGGAGTCTCCGCGAGTGCGCCCGTCCCAGAGGCCAACGTCTGCGCCGGGGCGACGAGCGAGTCGTACGACGTCGCCGTGCCGGTGGTCGTTCCGCTCGCGCGGGCTCCGAGGAGGGATTCGGTGGTGTCGAGCACCGACGATGCCGCCTCGAGCAGCGCCGGGATGTCGAGCTTGCCAACCGTGCCGAGTACCTGCGAGGTCATCGCCTCCGGCGACGACTCCGGGGCCGCCGCGAGAGTGTCCCGCACGCCGGGGTTCTCGGTGAGCCACGTCTGGGTCTTCGCGACCGGTTCGAGGGTTTCGGTCACCAACCGGGCCTGCTGCGCGATCCTGGCGATGTCGACTGCCCGCGGGCTCGAGGTCACCGCCCCACCTGCCCCTTGCAGGTTGGCGACCGAATCCGCAAGACGTGACGCCGATCCCGCGACCGCGGAAAGATCCGCGGTGCCCCACTTGCCGGGCGAGATTGCGGCGCGGAAGTCCGACCCGTCACCCGCCGCCGAGGACGCGGCGACGGTGGTGGTGTCGCCGACGTTCGGTGTTGCGGTGTTCGTTGTGGCCGCAGCCGTCGTAGCCGTCACCGTGCCGGGAGGATTCGCGATTACCCGGCCCAGCGATGCGAGGAACGGATTGGCCGTCGGTGAGGTGTTGCAGTAGGCGTCGGTGGGGTTGCAGATCTCGGTGACCTTGCCTGCCAGCGCACCGAACCCTTCGGGCGCCGGCCCGGCGATGCCCTGGCCCGACTGGGCCGGGCCGAGCAGCTTGGCGCCGTCCGTGCCGGTCTTCGGGTTCGCCAGCAGAGCGACCGAGAGGACGTTCTGTGGGGCGACCGGGCCGAGGCCGTGGCCGATGTTGACCGCGACATCGTTTGCGACGTGGGCGCCCTGGCTGTATCCGCCGAGCACGAACTGGGAGGAAGTGCACTGGGCCATCGCGTCGGAGGTCGCGCGGTCGCCTTCCGACTTCGACGAGGCGTACGCCTCGCCGTTGAAGAATGCCTCCGCCGGGTACGGCGGGTACACGACCTGAATCTGGTCGCCGTACTTCTTCTTGAGTTCCGATCCGACCTCGCCGAGCATCCCGGCTGGCGTCGACGGGTCCGCGTTCACGCTCGTTTCCGTGGTGCCAGGCACCAGGACCGCCATGTACCGGGCGCAACCAGTCCCCGCGGCCGCCGCCGTCGTCGGCACCAACAGCGGCGACACCAAGGCGACGGATGCTGTCAGCACCGTAGCTGCTCGCTTTGCCACTACTCGTTCACCTCACTGATCGTCTTGATGAGCACTCGCCCGTCAGGGCTCGTCACAGTGCCCACGCGCTGCTTGAAGGTGGAATCCCCGTCGGGCCGGCGCTCTGTGATCTGCGCGGAGTAGGCGTTCGGTCCGATCGCGGTGACCTTGACGCAGTGCGTCGTGCCCAGCGGGACCGAGTTGATCCCGGCCTGAATCTGAGCGACATCCCACTGCGTGTCCGGAGCCATCAACTCGCGCACGGCCTGACCGGAACGCATTTGGTAGTAGCGGTGTTCGAGGGCAGTTATGACGCCTTCGCCGGTCGCGGTGTCACCTTCACCGGTGGCACACCCGTCAGCCACCGACTCCTCGACGACCGGCTTTGCCGCGGCCGGTGTGGTGACCCGATTGGCGACCGACGAATCGTCGTCGGCAAGTCCGATCAGGGACGTAGCACCCCACCCGACTAGACCGACGACCGTGACGATGCCGAGCCCGAGGCCCGCGTAAGTCGCGTATCGGCGCCTGTCCGGCCGAGATCCCGGTGACGAGGTCGGTACTCGCGCCGGCTCACGCTGAGGTGTCGTCACTTGCTCCGGATCGCGCAGAGGCCCAGTCGCCGAGATCACCCGCGAACGCGCAGCCTTGCCCGGCTTCGCCGCCGACCCGAACTGCTCGTACATCGGCTTGGTCGACAGAGCGGACGGGGGCGGTACCGGACTTCGATCCACCCGGTGCGGGGGTCGCACGGCGTCGATCACCCGCGTCGATCCGCTGTCCTTGTTCTTCGTCATTGGTACCTCCCCCGTTCTCGACGTCGACTCAGGCCGGATCGCCAGCCGGCACGATCCCGGCCCCGACCGCTTCACTGACCAGACGCGACGCCAGACCCGGGGTCGCGTCGTTGAAGAACGCATTCAGAGACTCGTCAACACGGCCGAGTGCCTGCTCACCGCCCGGCTGACCGGCCACGAAGGTGCGCACCTGCTCGTCGAAGACGGCGCGTCGACGGTGACGACCTGCTCGGCTGCCTGCGCGACCGGAGCGAGGACGGGGTTGGCCTGCCACTCGTCCAGCGTCGTCACGACCTGCTCGGTGATCGCCGCGCTGTCCACGTCAGGAACTACGGTCTCGATCGGTGTCGCGCCTTCGCCGCCGCCGTAGACCGTCCCGGCAACTGCACCGATGACCCCGCCGCCGACGCCGCCGATCACCGCTGCGGGCACACCCGCCGCTGCGGCGCCGATTGCCGCACCGGCCGCGGTGCCGACGGTTCCGCCCGCGACCCAGCCGATGCCCTGCACGAAGGTCGCGGCTGCTGCGCCGTTGGTGATGCCGCCGATCGTGCCGCCGATCAGGGCGCCGGTCACCGCGGCCGGTGCGCCCAGTGCCGTGGCACCAGTCAGGGCACCAGCGGCCGCGCCGCCGACCTGCGCGGAGGCGATGCGGGCCGCTTCATCGGTGGAGAAGCCTTGCGAACGCCAGAAGTCGGTCGTCTGCGCCTCGATGACGGCGGTCTGGTTGTTGGTGCGCTTCGCGTCGACTTCCGAAATCCAGTTCGGCTGATCGAAGATCACGCGGCCCAAACGCATCTTGTCCTTCGGAGCCTCGATCGGCAGCGTCGGATCCAGAACCGGGGCGGGGGTGCGCGGGGCGGTCCAGTCGATCGGCGGTGCCGAGTTCGTGCCGCCGCCGTTCCCGTCCTCGGTGTCGTAGGTGGTGTTGCCGTACTCGACGTATGGCTGCGTGCCCTGGTTGTACTGCGCCGGAGGCGCGACCCAGAACTCCTCCTGCGGCTTCACAGCCTCGACGACCGGTGCGGGCTCCGGTGCGGGAGTCGTGATTCCGGCCTGTCCTCCGCCGGTCTGCGGTGCCGTCGTGATTCCGGCCTGTCCTCCGCCGGTCTCCGGTGCAGTCGTGATGCCGGACTGCCCGCCACCGTCGCCCGGAGCGGCAGCCGCCGTCGGCGCGAACGCGACGAGTAGACCGGCCGCTACCGGAACCAGGGTGGTGACGCCGAGTCCTGTGCTGGCCACTCTGTGCTGTCCGCGTGAGCGTCGAGTGCTCATGGGTTCCTTCCCGTCGATGGCCTAGCTAGCCAGGCCGCAAGACCAATTTGGCGATCGTCTTCGTGGCTTTAACGAAGTCATGGCAAACTATAGGTTCAAATAAGGCCAAAAACAAGCCAAAACAATGCGAAGGAACTTTCAGGTGACACTGGTGGAGGCGGCCATGAAACGGCGTAAATCCGCAGCTCCTTCGCGGTCCCGTTTGGCGTTGATGAGTGGGCTCACCGGTAAGGTCAGCCCCGTGAGGAACGGGATCGAGCATTTGGCTGAGGCAGTCGTCGAGCGTCGGCGGCAGCTCAACCTCACCCTCGATCAGGTCAAGGAGGCCGGCGGCCCGTCGGACGTGACCACCGGAAAGATCGAGAAGGCACTGATCCCCGATCCCAGCGCACGGACGTTGCGCAGACTCGACGTCGGCTTGCAGTGGCTCGACGGCTCCGCTGCCCGCATCCTCTCCGGGGGACAGCCGGTACCCGCCGAGGACATTCCCTCGGCCCGGATGTCCACGCCCAGCGCGGTTGATGCCGACGCGGACTCCGTGACCCTCTCTCTGGCCGTGGTCAACGACCTCTCCGACGTCGCCAAGCTCTACGAGCGCCTGGCGGGCACGGTGAAGGACGAACAGATCGCCGGCGAAATTCGAGAAATCAACGAGCACTTCGATCTGCTGGTGGACAGGATCATGCGTGCCTGGCTCACCGCGCAGCTCGAGCGGAAGACGACCGAACCATCCCCGCTGCGAGGGGATCCGATGATCGAGATGCTGCTGGGCGACTACCTCAACCGGACGCCCGAGCCGCCGACCGCGGAGGACGCGGACGAGCTCCACTACCTCCGATGGCTCACGGGACGCGCCGGCGAGCTCGACACTGCGACCGAGCAGCGCTTCGTCGCGAAGTGGAAAGCACGACAGGAGAAGGCCAAATGAAGCACCTTGCCCCCACACTCGGACAGAAGCTCGACCGCCTGTTCGCCTACTGCCACCACAGGGACGAGCCGGAGCTCAGCACCCAGGCGGTCGCCACCCTTGTCGGGCAACGGATTGGCGAGCCGGTCGCGGTGACACTGCTCGAGTCCGCCAGGGCGGGTGATGTCGAGTCACTTCCTGTGGCGATCGCAGATGCCCTCTGCGACCTGTTCGGGGTCGACCGCGACTACCTGCGGCTTACCGGCGGCAAGGACATCGACATCGACCAGCGGCTTCGACTCTGGACGGCCATCCGTGACCGCGGGCTCAACCACTTCGCCGCCCGGGCCACCGCCATGACCCGCGAGGACGTCGAAAAGCTGATTGCCGAGGTCAACCGGTTCCCGGTTCAGACCCGGGTGAACGTCAGCTGAAGCCCCTTCGGGCGCAGGGTAAGCGTCTCCTCCACGGTCAGCTCGTATCCGTTCTCCGGCGTGATGTCGAACCGAAGAAGGAGCGTGGCGAGCGCCAGCGTCATCTCATGCAACGCGAACTGCCGACCGATGCACGACCGGATCCCCGTCCCGAACGGCTTGAACAGCTCGGCTGGCCGACCACGGTTGGCCTCCGGCGCGAACCGATCCGGGTTGAACTGCTCGGCGTCCGCGCCCCAGGCCGGATCACGCTGTACGGCCAGCAGCAGCACGAACACCCACTCGCCCGCCGAGAACTTGTGCCCACCAACCTCGGTGTCCTGCTTGGCCGCCCGGAAGAACCCGGGCGCCGTCGGCCACAGTCGTAGGGCCTCGTTGATGACCTGCCGGGTGTAGCGCAGGCGAGGCACGTCCTCGTACTGCACGGGACCGGCGCCGATGACGGCGGACGCCTCGGCCCGCATCCGCGCCGCGATCTCGGGATTCTGGGCGATGAAGTGCAGGGCGAAGCTCAGCGCGTTCACCGACGTCTCATGCCCGGCCACCAGGAAGGTCAGCACCTGGTTGCGGATGTTCTCGGCGTCGAGCCCCGCACCCTCCTCCGGGTGCAGCATTCGGTCGAGCAGATCGAGCCGCCGCTCCCCCGACTCCTGCCGGTTCGCAATGACCTGATCGACGGTCTCGGCCAGGAGACGGCGATCAATCTCGTTCTGCTGTTCCTCATTCCGGCGCAGCCACTTGCCGATGAAGGGAAGCGGAATCGCGGTGTCCTGCGCGTACGTGAGCGCCCGGCTCATCGCAGTCACGAAGGGGTGTTCGGACTCGCCGAACGAATCGAATGAGTACCCGAAGCCACAGCGCCCGATGACCTCGAGTGTCAGCTTGCCCATCTCGTCGACTACCGGGACGAAGTCACCCGATCGGCTCTCCAGGTCTTTGCACAGCTCGTCGACGACCTCGACCATCGTGCCGTGGTAGGACACCATGGCGTCCTTCGTGAACCCCGGTACCAGCACCTCGTGCGCCCGGCTCCAGCTCGATTCCCAGTTGTAGGCGGTGAACAGGCCGTCCGCGACTAGCGGCCGAAGCTGCTCCAGCGGCCGGCCGATGTGCTTCTCCCACTTGGTGTCGTCGAACACCTGCGCCGCCAGCTCGGCCGACCCGACGAACGTCAGATCCGTCCCCAGGATGCTGCGGCGGTAGATCGGACCGAGCTCCCGGAATCGCACGAGCGTGTTCTGGTTCGGGAACTCACGGTCCATTCCGAGGATGTCGCCGATCAGCGGAACCCGGCGGGGCGGATGCGGAATCGTCGATTTGGTCATGGTTCTCCCCTTCGTGGCTACACAAGTCCGGCCGTTGCAGGCCGTGTCGACCACGCATCGGCGATACGCAGCAGTTCGTCCTCATCCGCCAACCAACGCGGTGCCGAGACCGGCGAGGAGGGTTGGCGGTCGCTTCTTCTTCGTTCGAGCGCGTCGGTGATGGCCGCGCACCGGGACGCCGGGTCGACGTCCTCGGCGCGGTCATCGGCGCTCATGTACGGCAGCAGTTCGTAAAGCGCGTCCTCACACTCGATCCGCATCCGATGCTCGCGCTCGACGCTGCTGGGCAGCGTGCTTGTCGTCGCCTGGAGTGAGATCGCCGGCATGGCGGTCGACAAGTCCTTCCACATGGGCGTCAGCGCGACGACCGCCGCCGACGACGGGTCGTTCGCGCGTCGGGTTCGGATGGCCGTGAAGATCGGCCAACTCACCACGATCGCCAACGCGGTCGCCGCGGGCAGGAACAGGACGTCATTGGACTCGCTGCGCCAGACCGTGAACGCGTTGTGCTGGTTCAAGGCCAACATGATCCCGTTCACGATCCGGGTCAGATGGTCGAACGCAGACACGGCGCCGACGAGCAAGATCAGGACGGCCCAGATTCGGGTGCTCCGCGCCTCATCCCCGTGCCGGAAGACCCGAATGCACGCCGCGGCCACGGCCGCCAGCGCGAGCGGCATCTGGGACGAGTAGATCAGCATGTAGGCCGCGGTACGCCAATCGTGGAGCTCCTCGATGGCGATACCAGCGGACCGGGCCGGCGCGCTTATCCACGCCAGGAGGGCAACCTCGACCGCGATGATCGAATAGACCAGCACGAACGCTCGCCGACGGACGCGGCGCACGTTGCTGAATGCTCGGACGATCAAGAAGATGGCGCCTGCGCCACACATCGCTGCCGCGTGGGTGAGCAGCCTGAGATCCGACAGGGTGAGTGGGGTTGCGTCCATGAGCAAGCCCTGCATCCACGGCTCACGCAACACCGCCGCGCCCAGCCACCAGAACAGCAGCCACGTGATCTGCTGATCGAGCTGACGTTCCCGTACGAACACGAGGCGGCCGACGATCACCACGGCCAGGATCGCCAGCATCGGATCACTCGCCCAGGGCGGCAGCGACGACGTCGCCTCGAGCTCCAGCAACGGACTCGTCATCGCTTGTCGAAGGTGAGCGCGATGCGGTGCACCTCGCCACGCGAGTCGAGGTCGATCGGTCCCCGGCTGAGCACGGCGAGCTGGGTTCCCACCAACTCCGCCTCGGCCTCTGTCGGGCTGTCGAAGGTCGAGCGCTGCATCATGTACTCGATGCCGGCGAGACTGAGGCCGTCAGTCAGGACGCCCGCGGTCGGCTTGAACCGCTCGCCAGGATGCTGGCAGAGCACGTGGCCCACTTCGTGGAAGATCTGCTGACGTTGATGGCGCACAGACCGGGTCGAGTCGTAGCGGATGACGTAGCGATCCGGGCCACCCAGCAGAAGCCCACAGCGGTTCTCTGGTTCGAGAGGCGACCCGGTCCAGGGCGAGAGTTCCACGGCCCGTCCCGAGTCTTCCTCCAGCCACGTGAGGAACTCCCCCACCGTCCACGGTGGCTCTAGAGGTACGCGTGACAACACGTTCGCGAGCTTTTCTCGCCGGCGGCCCCCCCAATTGGCCATGCGAGCAGTTCTCCTTCGTGTACCCCGGCGGACCGCACAGGTGACTACACGGCCAAGCAGACCCCCGATGGCCTGCTGATCTCTACCAGGTGTTTAACAAAGGGGAGCATAGCCCTCTTGACCAGCCTGCCAAGATGTACGAAAAATGAGCAAAGCTAGGATGAAAAAGTAGCCAAGAAGATTTTTCGGCGTGTCGCACCCGTGTTCGCCGGAATCTGGCACAAGATAGACGGCGAATCTGGCACTGCTTGGATCAGATTACGAGAGTCAGGAAGATCGGAGGGACGAGGCCATGCCAGCACCACATAAGGGTGAACGTGAGCGCGTCGTCAGTCGTGTTCCGAAGGCCGTCTTCGATGAGCTGGAGCGCCGTCAACTGGAGTCCGGCGTCAGCTCCCTCAGCCAGTACGTTGCTGACCTGCTCTCGGCCACCACTGGGCACGCCGAGCTCGTCATGGAGCTCGATCAGGAGGTGTTGTCACTGACCGCGTGACGGAGAGCGCGTAGACGGTCGATCCGGGCGGGGCCGACCGACAACCACACACCGTTTCGCAGTACAGCGAGTCATCTCAGACACGAAGAACCCCCCACCCGGGCGGGGGCGAGGGGTTCGTCGACGTAGATGAGAAGCGAGTTGACGCTCGCGACTCCGATTACTGCATTCCCCGAAGGGACACTCTTGCCTGAGTGGTCTCAGGGTACAACGCACCCTGACGCAGGTTCAACGGATCGCGCGCGTGTCACCGAGCACGCACCGATGTTCTACTCCCCCCGGCTGCTCCGCTACCGCGGCAGCACGCCAGCAAACCCCAGGTACGGCACACCACGGACGCCGCGCACGCTCGCCAGCGGCCACGTCCACGGTCACCAGTGCACCGGGCTCACCCCGCTGACGCTGACGCGTCTCGGTGGCCCACACGCCGCGTGCGCTCGGTACTGCCGGGTCGCTCTCGAACTCGGCGACGGCGCCTACGGCGGCATCGCCCGCTGGCGCGGCGAACAGGTGTGGGTCGAGTGCGACGTCCGGACCGCCTACCAGCGGCGCTACCTGGCTATCCGGCCGCAGCTCGACGCTTCGGTATCGCTCGACAGCGTTCTCGCCGTAGCGCGGGTCATGGCGAAGGCCGCGGACTGGGAAACCGGCCAGAACTCACGCCTGACCGTCGCGACGATCGTGGCCACGAGCGGCCTCGGAGAGCGAACCGTGCAACGAGCCCGGACCGCGCTGCGCCTCCTCGGCGTCGCCACGGAGGTCCTACGCGGCCGACTCCGCCGGCGAACCGAACGGATGGCGTCGTGGCGGGTCGGTGATCGTGCCCGCGGATGGGCGAGCGTCTACGCCCTGCACCCCACTCGGCCTGTGGATAAAACCCGAGTTCGGGACGGCAATTCCACCTCCGTGGCACCCCACCCCCGCCGGGGTCGTTTTTCTTCTCTTCTCTCTCCTTTAGGAAATGGTTCTTTTACAAACCGAGCTGTGAAAGATCGAGCCGCTTCGCGGCGCAATGACACCAGCAGCTGCAACCGGCTTCGGGTCGATCAGAAGGGTGCATTGCTTGCCGCCAGATGGCTCAGGGACAAACGAGCGCCCATCTGGGCACGAGATCTGACCGTCAACCAATGGTCACTCGTGCTGGCTGATGCGGCCGAGCACGGGTGGACCGGTGCTGACCTGAACGACGTGCTCGACCAGGAGGCCCGCCGCCTCGACCGCGCACTCACCCCCACCAACCCTCGGGCCTTCGTGCGTTGGCTCCTCACACGTCACGACCTCCAGTTCCCGCCCCACATCCTCGACGAGGCGGCCCGCGCTCAGGATGCTGCCGAGCGTGCCGAACGCCGTCGCGCGGCAGCCGCAGCGCTTGAGCTTGGCCGTCACCAGCGTGAGGTCGGGCGAGCTGCCGCATCAGGCACGGCTCGTGCGGCCGCAATGGCGGCAGTCCCCGACGCTGCCTCCGCACGACGTCGACGCGCCCAGCAGGAAGCGGTCGCAGCAGCACGCGCCCGCGCCGAGCTGGACCGGCGGAGGTGATCGTGGGGGCCAGTTCGGTGGCGTAGCCGGACCCCGGCCGGCCCCGCCGCTGCGCGGCGGGAAAACCGTGGGGCGCTCGCCGCCCCCACACCCCCGGCAGCCTCCAGGATCGACCCCACACCACCCCGGCAGGGGCGGCAGCCATCCCGTCGACCCGGCCGAGGGCTACCGCACCGCCGCCACACCCGCAAACGAAAAAGCGTGTTTGCAGGTGCGACACCGGCACGGTCGAGACGCCCCCAGCCGACGGGATGACCACCACCCCACGCACCACCCGGCAACCACGAAACCCCAGCTCACACCCACTTTTCGGCGGTGACACACCTCACACATAATCACGTTAGAAAAAATGGCATAGACCTACCTTGCCGGACTTAAACACGTTAGAATTAAGTCATGACAAACGCCGAGGTTCTCACCCCGATCGAGTACGTGACCCAGGCCGCGCGCGATCTCGACACCGCGCACGACGGGGGCGGATTCGTCGAGGTATCCGAGCTGATCGACCTTTTCGGCGCGGCTCGTGCACTCGCCCTCGGTCTCGGCCACACCGAACAGGAAGTCGCGGCAGCCATCCAGCGCGGCATCGCCTGACCGACCACTTCAACCGAAAGGCCCGACATGCTCACCATCACTCACTCCGAGGCCGGCGGAACCATGATCGAGGGAACGGCCAAGAACGACGGCAGCGCCGCCGCGCTCAAGGCCCACGGCTGGCGCTGGTCGCGCAACCTCGGCGCTTGGTACCTCCCCCGTACCCGGGACGCCGCCCCCAAGACCTCAGTCATCACCGCCACCGCCGACGCACTACGCGAGACCGGATTCGATGTCACCGTGACGATTGACGCCGGAGTACGGGACATCGCCACCGTCGAGGCCGACCGCGCACAACGGCAGGCCGACCGAGTCGACGCACTCAGCGCCAAGGCGGACCGCCGCCGCGACCAGCTCGAGGCCGCCGAAGCCCGAGACCGTGCCGCGCACAACGCACTGCCGCCGATGGGCGAACCCATCAAGATCGGACACCACTCCGAAGGACGCCACCGCCGCGCACACGACCGCGCACACGCCGCAACACGCACACGGATCGAGGCTGCCGAAGCCGTCGCCGCAGCGGACGCCCGCACAGACGCAGCTACGACCACCACGGCCCGCCGCAACAGCCCGGCAGTCATCGCCCGCCGCATCGAGCGACTCAGCGCCGACCGTCGCGCCGCACAGCGCGAGCTCGACGGCTACAGCCGCACAATCTGGGTCGTCGGCGACACCCGGCACACCGAAACGAACACTCCCGCCGTAGGCCGCCGCCGCGCACAACTGCGCGACAGCATCGAACGATTCGACGCACAGATCCGGTACTGGGAGGAAGTGCGCGCCGCCCAGGACGCCGACGGCCGCAAGCTCTACGCCCGCGACGACATCAACCCCGGCGACCTCGTCAAGGTCTGCGGACGGTGGCACAAGGTCAAGCGCGTCAACGCAAAGAGCGTCAGCGTCGAGACCGAATACAGCTGGACCGACACCGTCAAGTACGACGCCATCACCGATGTTGCCGATCCCCAGACCCGGAAGACCCGGCGACCCGGCGAGAACACCGCCTAACCGCCCCCCGCCTCACGATGGACCCGCACCAACTCCCGGTGCGGGTCCATCGCATTTGTGTGCACGCACGATCAGGACCGCGCACAGTCACCCGCGCGAGGCCGGCGAAACGTGCGCACACCACCGTGCCGCCCAGGCCGACCGCGCGAACAGCTCGTCGGGTCCGGCGAGTTTGCGCGCACACCACCGCGCAGCCCAAGCCGACCGCGCGAACAGCTCGTCGGGTCCGGCGAGTTTGTGCGCACACCACCGTGCGACCAGAAACCCCCAGCGCAACCCACCTTTCGAGCGGTGGCACAGCTCACACTTAAATCCGTTAGAAATAAGGAGATATACCTACCCTCCGAGACTTAAACACGTTAGAATTAAGTCATGACAAACGCCGGATCCCACCGCCTCGGCCTCTCCCTTTCCGTCCTGCGCGACGCAGCCGGGAGCGACTGCACACTCGGCGGCATCACCTCCCGCGCCGCTCGCCTGGTCCTCGTGGGAGTCCTCGACAGCACGCACGCCCACGCCGCCGATGTGGCCCCCATGCCCGAGTGCAGCCGCGTCGTCGCACCCGAGGCCGGCCGACCCGCCGTTGCAATCGAGGTCCGCCGCCGCCCGTTCGACGACGGCCGCTTCGCTCACCTCGTGCCGGTCCAGTGGGACGAGAGCGCCCACCGCTACGCCCGTGCAGACGGGTGGTCGATGGCCGGTGGCAACTACGCCACGACCAGTGACAGCCGATTCGGCGAACTCATCGAGCGCGTCGTCGGGCACCGGATTCCCGCGCTCGCCGTCCACGACCGTGTCGAGCGCCCCTGACCGGACAGCCCGCACGCCGCCGCACCCCCGCAGGAGGAGACAGACCATGACCACCGTTGCGACAGTGACCGCCTTGATCGTGGAGACGGACCGCACCATCCGTGTCGGCCGCCTGGCCGTCGATGACTACTGGACCAGCCGCCGCGTCGCCGCAGGCCGCGCGGCCGCGCCGTGATCCTCGCCGGATCCGAACTCTCCCCCCGCTCGATCCCCGACGGTGCCGCCGACGACGTGGCCCGCATGATCTCGGCCGACCTCGAGTCGGTACCGATCGCAGGCTGAGAGCCCGCCGCCTAGCCCTGACCCACGGTCGGGGCTAGAGCCATTTACGCAGTTCAGCCGCTGTATCGGCGGTGACGAAGGACACACTTAATCCAGTTGTAAATAATGGATATACCTACCCCCTCAGATTTAAACACGTTAGAATTAAGTCATGACAAACATCGACGACCGAGACGCCGCGCGAATGCGCTGGACCGCCGCCAAGGCCGCAGAACTGCGCACCCGCCTGGCCGGCCTGGGCGCCGAGATCACCGTTGAGCACGACGAGGTCGGATGGTCCGTCGCCCTGCTCTCGGACACCAAGGGCGGATGGGCGCACATCTCCCCGGGCTACGACCCCGACATCGACCCGTGCACTGTCGAGCTCCGCGACGAGGACGGAAACCGGGGAATGGGCACCCGCCGCCACTACGGCCCCGCTGGAGAGGCCGCCGCCGTCGACCACATCAAGGCGTGGAGCCGCACCCCCGAGGCGATCCGATGACCGCCAGCCCGAACCTGTTCGCCGACTGCACCCTGCCCGGCTGCCCGAACCCTGTCGCGGCCGCAGGGCAGGTGTGCGGCGCCTGCCGCGAGGCATTCGGTCCGATGCTCCAACCCGCCCGCGCCGAGGCGATGACCGCCGAAGAGATCGCACACCGCGACGGTGCCGTCCGCGACATCTACGCCGCACGCATCCCCGACCACGCGGCAGGCGCCGCCGAGCCCGTCCCGGCCTCCACGCCGGACCGCGATGGCGAGGTGCAGGCGTAACCAGCGGTGCTGGCTGTGCAAGGAACGCCGCACCTGCACCCGGCAACCCGCCGGATGGGAATGTCGATCCTGCGCAGCGGCCGGGTAAGAGGACCGCATCACCGCAGGTCAGACGGTAAATCTGGAGTGGCCCATCTCACACATAATTACGTTAGAAATAATGAGATATACCTACCTGCCGAGACTTAAACACGTTAGAATTAAGTCATGACAAACACCGCAACCCCCGCCCTCGTCCACATCGACCCCACCGAACTCCTGGTCGACATCAACATTCGCGGAAGCCTGCGGCTGACCGCCGACTTCCTCGCCTCCATCGCCGAGCAGGGCGTCATCCAGCCGCCGACCGCCGTCCGCACCGCAGACGGAGCACTCCGAGTCCGTACCGGTCACCGCCGCACCGCCGCCGCCGTCCAGGCAGCCCTGCCCACCATCCCGGTCCTCGTCATCGGAGACGAGGCCACCGACGACGCCGCCACCATCGACCGCCTCGTCGCCCAGTGGTCCGAGAACGAGCACCGCACCGGCCTGGCTGAGGCCGACAAGCTCGACACCATCGAGCAACTGAGCCTGTTGGGAGTCAGTGCCGCCCAGATCGCCAAGCGCACCAAGACCCAGCGCCGGGATGTCGACGCAGCCCTCGCCATTACCGGCAACGCCGACGCACGCCGACGCCTCGACGACGGCCTCACCCTCGACCAGGCCGCAGCATTCGCAGAGTTCGAGGGAGACGAGGACGCCGCCCGCCAGCTCGAGTTCGGCATCCGGGCCGGTCGACTCGACCACACCGTGCAGCGACTCCGCGACCGCCGCGCCGAAGCCGAAGCCCGCCGCGCCGCCGCTGCCGACTACATCGCCCAAGGCATCACCAACCTCGACAGCCGCCCCTCCACCTACAGCAGCCCCGCCCGCGCGCTCGACCGCCTGGTCACCGAGGCCGGCGACCCGGCCACCATCGAGAACGTCGACAACGAACACCTCGTCGTCTACATGGAGCAGGAGACCACCTACCACCTCGCCGAGACCGGCGACGAAATCGACTACGACGACATCGACTTCGAGGCCGAGACAGGCGAGGACGCAGAGGAGGGATATACCCACCACGACGCCGCCGAGGAGCGCACCACCTGGACTCCGGAGTTCTACTGCCTCGACCCCGCCGCCGCCGGACTCCGCGAACCAGGCCACAGCGGCGGCGCCGCCACCGACGACGACGGGAAGGAAGCGGCCCGAGCCGAACGCCGCCGCGTCATCGCCAACAACAAGGCGTGGGGGAGCGCCGAGACCGTCCGCATGGACTGGCTCAAGAAGCAGGCCACCCGTAAGACCGCGCCCAAGGGAGCCGCCGCCTTCATCGCCAACACCCTCGCCACCCGCGCCCAGCTGCTCACCAGCTACCGGACCGGCCGAATCCGCAACGACATCCTCGGCACCAAGGACGCCGACACCACGAGCTACCGACCCGAACCCGGAGTCGTCCCCCTCATCGCCAAGGCCAGCGACGCGCGCGCCCTCGTGCTCTCCTGGATCCAGACCCTCGCCGCACACGAAGCCGTCACCAACAACCACTGCTGGCGCAACTACTACAGCGACACCGCGCACTACCTCCGCTACATCGAATCCCTCGGCTACACCCTCAGCGAGATCGAGGAACAAGCCTGCGGCAACACCCCCAAGATCACCGGCTAACCCACCCAGGGCAGCGGGGGAGGACCGGACACCCGGACCTCACCCCGCAGCCCGGGCCGGCCGAAGCCGGCGAAGCAGGCATCGAGCCTGCTCCGCCGCCTGCGCCATCTGCCGCGGCCAACCGACCAGAACGCGACAAACCCAAAAAACACAACCCGAATTACCCTATAAATCAGTTGATATTTCTAACTGGACTAAGGCATAATTCGAAACCGACGAAAGGACGCAGCCCATGCCAGCGACCGTGCTCGCCTTCTGCAACCAGAAAGGTGGCGTCGGCAAGACGACCACCGTGTTCCACCTCGCCGCCGCACTGTCCCGCCACGGGCTCAAGGTCCTCGCCATCGACATGGACCCCCAAGGCAACCTCTCGACGATCCTCACCGGCGAACCGATCCACCCCGGTGACGCCGGAATCGCCGACGTCCTCAGTGACCGATCCGACGCCACCCTCACCGACATCATCGGCCCCGGAATCTGGCCCGGCGTCGACCTCGCCGCCACCATCCCCGACGCCGAAACCCTCGCCGCGGTCCGCGACGAACTCGTCCTCGCCGGAGCCGGCCGCGAACACCGGCTCCGTGACGCCGTCGACAGCGTCCGAGCCAACTACGACATCGTCCTGATCGACTGCCCACCGAGCCTCGACCAGCTCACCATCAACGCCCTCGTCGCCGCCGACCAGGTCGTCATCGTGTCCCAATCAGCCCTGTTCAGCGCCAACGGCCTCGACCGGCTCCGCCGGACCATCGACGCCGTCCGTCGCAGCTACCACCCCGACCTCACCCTCCGCGGCGTCATCATCAACCTGCACGAGGCCCAGACCATCGCCGGTCAGGAACAACTCGACGAGATCGCCGCCCACGCCGAGATCATCGGCTACCCCATCCCCAAGGCCGTCGTCATCAAGGACGCCTCCGAGGCCCAACGGAGCCTCGAGGACTGGGGCACCGCCCGTGCCCGCAGCCTCGCCACCATCTTCAGCGACATCACCATCGCACTGATCGGAGAAAACAATGGCACGCCCGCAAAGGCTTAAGAGCTCGCTCTCCGGAGCCAGCCCCGTCGACCCACTGGCAACGCCCACGCCGGAACCCGCCGCACAGACGCCGGCCGCCGAAGGGCAGGGGAGTGGCGCCGAGTCGGACAAGACCGCCGGCAAGAAGATCGGCCGCCCCGTCGGCACCGGCCGCAACATCGACACCAAGACCCGCAGCGTCACCATCACCCTGTCGATCCTCGAGGAATCCCTCAACGCCGTGGCCTTCCTCAAGGACAACCCGAACGCCCCGCGCA
This sequence comes from Rhodococcus sp. NPDC003318, assembly GCF_042879035.1. Classification (NCBI taxonomy): domain Bacteria; kingdom Bacillati; phylum Actinomycetota; class Actinomycetes; order Mycobacteriales; family Nocardiaceae; genus Rhodococcus; species Rhodococcus sp. NPDC003318. The sequence continues at coordinate 50,304 of NZ_JBIAOU010000027.1, forward strand.
CGTTCACCCAACTCCTCGACCAGGCCCTCTTCGAAAAGAACGCCCAGCTGCGCGAGCAGTACAACAACGGCGAACCCTTCCCCCAGCGTGAAGGCAAGCTCCGCCCCGGACCCCGCTAACCACCCCCGACGGAGGGACACAGTGAGTACCCACAGTGGCGGCGCCGCGGATCTGCTCACGCTGCACACCGACCGCCTCGAGCGGCTCGGCCCCTGCATCGGATGGGGAGGCCGAGACCTCGGCGCCCACTACCTCGTCCAGTCCGCCATCGAGCGCGACGTCATCACCTGGGATCGCACCATCTGGGGCGACCCCATGTTCGGGGTCGATGCGCAGTTCGACGCGCACGGCGGCACCGAGCCGTTGGAACACCCCAGCAGTCTGGAAATCTCCTACAGCATCAGCGGTGACGTCTGGCTGAGCGGCGAAGTCAAGCAGATTTGGCCCGACGGCCTCGACCTCGACGACTACAACGTCATGGACATCGACGACCAGAACACCATCAAGTTCTACCCGGACCCCACCGCCGAACCGGGAGAGTTCCTGCGCGTCATCGTCGACGAGTTCAACCAACTCCACGCCGCGACCGAACGCATGGTCGCCGGATGGCCCGGGATCACCGGGAAGCCGTTGACGGTCTCGTCCCGGAACGACGCGACCGAGCCGACTGCCTGCCCCCCGACCGGCCCGCGAACGTAGAAAGGCAGCAAGTCGCTGCCCCTCAAATCCAGGGAACTCTCCCCGGATCCGGGCTCAGGACGACCGGTGCGCCCCAAACCATTCGAGTATGGGCAGCGGCCCACTGCCTGCCGCTGGCAAGACCATAACCACACCCCCCGACACGGCCACAACCAGGCGAGACATGTCCGACCCCAATGACAGGATCCGCTCATGAACGACACCCTGCTGGCCTACCTAGCGGTGCTCCTGGCCGTCCTGGCCCCGGTTTTCCTCGCCCCGGCCTACCGCAGTCTCCAACAGCTGCGCAACTACAGCCCAGTCGGCATCACGCCGAACACGGCCATCAGCCAGGTGACCGCACTGCGTCACCGCGTAATCAACTTCGGCTCCGCCGCGGCCATCGCCGGAGGTGCATCAGGGCTCGCTCTGTACAACCAGCTGAACGGACAGACCATCCCCAGCTGGCTCATCATTCTCGTCTGGATCTCCGCAATCGGCTCCACGTTCGCCGGCGTGTTCGCAGTCGACCGGGCCAGCAAAACTCAGAGCCTCAAGGCCGTCGAGGAGTCCTACCGGATCAAGGAACCCAGCGGACATCGCGACTGAACCACAAGCTCACGCTGCCGCCACGAAAAACACCGGCTGGTCTGCGGCTTCCCTCCGCAACCCAACCGGTGTTGGCGACAACTCTATCGCATAAACTCGAAAATATGTTCGAATACTGGCCGACCGAGTTCGACCCGCCACCACACCGCGTCGTCGACCCGCCAGCACCGGTGATCGTGCACATCGCCACCGCCATCAGCCAGTCCGCCGAGCACCCCGCCAACACGATCCCGCTCCGCGTCCGCGCCGAAGGACTCGCCCTCGACCTCCAAGTCCCCGGGACCCTGAGCGCCTGGGCCCGAACCACGGGCGGAGCCTGGATCTGCCGAATCCAGTTTCGGATCCCCACCGGAAACGGCCGCGGACACCTCGACGTCGACCAATGGTGCCCAGCCGCGGCCGTCCGGCCCTGCAAGTGACAGACCGATCCGATCCTGCTGGCTGAGGCGGGATCCTGCTGGCTGAGGCGGCCACAGTTCTGAGATTCGCAGGTTGGCGATGGGCCGCAGCTTCGGTCGAAAACGCCCGAAGGGTGGTGATCCAGACTGCTGGACCACCACCCTTCGGGCGTTCACGATGCCGCCGCAGCGGCTCACGTCTCACATCATGATTAATTCGCGAACCTTCCCCGTCTTGGGGTCCTCAATCTGGACGGACTTTCCTGCTCGGGTCTGGGCCTCGATGAAGTGAGCAACCGAGATGGCGCGGCGCACCGCCTCGGTTACGGAGATCCCGTTGCTTTCGGCGATCTCCTTCAGGGCATCCGCGGTCTCGGGGTTCATGTTCACACTCAGTCGGATCGACTTCGTGGCGCTCGGGGCGTCTCCGCTCCGAGCTGTTTCGCTGTTGGTCGCCTTCCGTTGATCGATGCTGCTCATCGGTTACTCACTTCCGCGAGCACAAGGGGGAAGATCCCGGCTCGCACGTTGGGGCCTCAACCGTGCAGATAGGGCGATGCTTCCGATTCATCACAATCGGAAGCGTCTGCCGGTTGGTTGGCTCATATCTTGTGTGGCATGTCCCGTCGCCAAAGCGGAACGTGCATATGGTGGTGGCCCTTCGGCCCCTGTGTCTAGTCAGTTTGACCTGGAGTTTCGGCTCCGTATACGCGTCCACTGTAACTACGCGCGGGGAATTATGCAACAGATCGACACACTCGATGTACATCAAACACACATCCAAAGTGTCTTCTAACACCACTCAATGGGGGTGTAGTGCGTTAACTGCGCGCACCATGTGTTACCCTCCATATCGCAGAGGTCTGAGAGGGCCACTGGATGCGGGGGTGCTCCGACTCGATCGTCCGGAGCTGACCTCCGTCAGGCGAAGGCGACGACTACACGGGACAGTCACTCTCTTCGCAACGCGAGAGTGAAGAGGAGCGACTGATGGTGACCGTGTACGTCAAGCCGGAATGCGTTCAGTGCAACGCCACATACCGTGCCCTCGACAAGGCCGGCATCGAATACAGCGTCGTGGACATCTCCGAAGACCCGGAAGCCCGGGACTACGTCATGGCGCTCGGTTACTTGCAGGCCCCCGTCGTGGTCGCAGACGACGATCACTGGTCCGGCTTCCGCCCCGACCGGATTCACCGCACATCGTTGACACTCACCGAGGAGCCCCCGTCGCACTTCACCAGTCAGCCGAGTCAGGTCCACGACATCGAGGCGACGGAGGCGTTCTGCTTCACCGAGGACGATGACCCGGTACCCAATGGGCTCGACGGCGTAACCGCGTTGCTCGAAGTGCCGCGCCCGCAGAACACGCAGCCGACCTACTTCGAAGAGGTTGAAGACCCCGATCCGTATGGCCGGCTCGGGGTCTTCATTCTCTGCGACATGGGCGATCGGTGATGGCCGTGGACTCCTCAATCTTCGAAGCCGACGAGCCTGCGCCCAGGGGAGGCCTCGACTCTCCCCGGATCGGGCCTCCGCCGTCCTTTCACGACGAAACGCGCCGCACCATCGCGATGATCCTGGTCATCCTCCTGGCGCTCGTCACCATCGGATCCCTGGCCAGCTTCATCGCGGGCTGGCTCGAGGTGGGCGAGCTCAAGGAACTCGGCATCATCCTCACTCCCGTCCTGACCCTGACGGGCACCGCAGTTGGCTTCTACTTCGGAGCGAACAACAAGGACTAGGGGCCGGGCTCCCCAGTAATCGAACGGTGGGAGCGGCCTCGATACTGCACCGCCCCCACCTCCGATTCACCGGACCCGAAGGCGTCTACCGAGCCTTCACGCCCTGGAACTCGAGCTCGACATCGGTGCCGTTGATCTGCACATGCGCGATCAGCTCGACCTCGACATCGCCCTGAACGAGCACATAGTGCTCGCTCGCATCCCCGTCGAACACGTACCAATCCACCTCAGGAGCCCCGTCGGCGGTCGCCGCGTAGTAGTCGGCCTTGTAGATGTGCGCCTCGTAGGTGAGCACCGCGTTGATGCGCGCTTCGCCGAGCTTGCCGCCGTCGGGGAGAACCTCGTGGATCCGAACATCCAGGGTGTCGTCGTCGATCTCGACGTTGTAGACCTCCGCCGACTCGAGGTCGCTGTCGAGATCGAGCGTCCACGCGCCGAACTTGATCTCCTCGGGATCATTCGTCAGCCGCTTGCCCTGGAGCGAGCGAAGACTGCCGGAGATCGCGCTCAACACCGGAGAAGTCCGGGGAGATGAGCCCTTGGCCGGGCGCTTGACGGCACGCATGGCGTCGTGGAACGTCACGCCGGGGTGCGCAGCCTGATACGCGCGAGCGTCACGCTTCTGAGCAGCGTTCTTGGTCATGAGAATGTCCTCCATCACTGGAATCGTTGCCCGGGTTGCCCCGCATCCTCCGAGCACGGTCAGTGCATGGATAGGACTAAACATTCGCAGATCCGTAGGACCTTGCCCTCAAACGTTCTTCGGCGATGCGGGCGCCGCTGAACTCGGGATCAGCCATGCGAGATGGCTCTGCGGACAGTTTACCTGACGGTGTACGAACGTCCCGAAACGCCAGGTCAAACCGAAAAGCCAAAGACTTCGGGGCGCACTCCTGCACGTGCTCGCCCTGGGCAGCTCCCGCCGGCTCTCGACCCAGCGAGCACCTGTCAGGTTCACCGCCGCCGGACCGGGCGTCGGGTGAGCTCGAGCCCGCGGCACCTGCCAATGCGGGGGCGTAGCCGGCCCCCGGCCGGCCCCGCCGCTGCGCGGCGGGAAAACCGTGGGGCGCTCGCCGCCCCCACACCCCCGGCAGCCTCCAGGATCGACCCCACACCACCCCGGCAGGGGCGGCAGCCATCCCGTCGACCCGGCCGAGGGCTACCGCACCGCCGCCACACCCGCAAACGAAAAAGCGTGTTTGCAGGTGCGACACCGGCACGGTCGAGACGCCCCCAGCCGACGGGATGACCACCACCCCACGCACCACCCG
>NZ_JBIAOU010000028.1:0-51796 GCF_042879035.1 Rhodococcus sp. NPDC003318
AGCTCGACGGCTTGAGCCCGGTCACATACCGGGCCCAAGCCCTCGCCGCCTAGGCTTCCGATTACCCAGTCCAACTTCCGGGGACCAGTTCACGTACGCGTGACCCGCACGAAGGCCACCTTCAGCCGGAAGGGTGAGCGAGGTGGGCCAGGGGGATGCTGGGTCAGGGTCAGCGTTGGCCACGTCACCCGAAGGGGTTGGGTCCGGGGGTTTTCAGCGGGAACCGTCGGCGTTATAGTTGCATGATGCAACACAGTGCGGTCGAGCTGGTTCACGAGGAACTGGTGCACCTGGTTCGGCAACTGATGACCGGTGAGCGGACTGCTGCCGGCGCTCCGAGCTTTGCGCAGCATTCCGTCCTCTCGTTCATCGAACGCCACCAGGGCTGCCGAGCGACCGAGATCGCCGACGCATTCGGGGTCCACCGCTCCACGGTGTCGCGGCAGATCCGTGGCTGTGTCGAGAGTGGATGGGTGCGGGCGGAGCCCGGTCCGGTGCGCACCGGCCACCCGTTGACGCTCACCGATGCGGGGAGGCAGGCGCTCGCCGAGGCGGGTAGGCACCGCCTCGCCGAGGTGGCCCAGCGAGTGCAGGGCTGGACGGACGTCGACGTCGACCAGCTCGGGCAGCTCCTGCGCCGGTTCCGAACCGCCACTTCACATCCCGATTCCGACGACACCGGAGGCGTCCCGAATGCGTGAGTACGCGACATCGCCCACTTTCACCATCGCCGACGACGATGCCATGGTGCGAACGGTGTACCGGCATGCCCGGGAAGCGCCGGATCTGGTGCTCTTCTCCCGCCCGAGGGGTGACGAGTGGGTCGATGTCACTGCCGCCGAGTTCGCCGATCTGGTCACGGGAGTGGCGAAGGGGCTCATACAGGGTGGCGTTGGGCCCCGGGACCGTGTGATCCTTCTCTCCGCCACACGTTTCGAGTGGTCGCTCCTCGACTTCGCGATCTGGGCAGCGGGTGCAGTGTCCGTTCCGGTGTACGACAGTTCGTCCGCGGACCAGGTCCGGTGGATTGCCGAGGATTCCGGCGCCACGGTGGCGATCGTCGAAACACTCACCCATGCCGAATCTTTCGTGGGCACCGGCGTTCGGGTGCTGCAGATCGACGACGCGGCGATCGAGACGTTGCTCGCGGCAGGCGCGGACCTCGACGACAGTGCGGTCGAACAGCGTCTCGCGGCAGTTCGAGCGGACGACGTGGCGTCACTGGTGTACACGTCGGGCACGACGGGCCGCCCGAAGGGGTGCGTCCTGACTCATCGCAACTTCCTCTCGGAGGTGCGGGGCATCCTCACCGCGAGTATCGGCGACGTCGCGCGGCCCGGAAATCGGATGCTGACCTTCCTGCCGCTCGCCCACGTCCTCGCGCGTGCAGTCTCGCTGGCGATGTTCGAAGCCGGCGGAACGCAGGCGCACTGGTCCAACTTCGGCACGATTGTCGGGCAGTTCGAGCGGTTCCGTCCGAATGTCATTCTCGGTGTTCCCCGGGTGTTCGAGAAGGTGCGGGACGCGGCGGCGCAGCAGGCGTCGGCAAGTCCTGTGAGTAAGCGCATCTTCGCGTTCGCCGAGGCCACCGGTGTCGAGTACAGCGATGCACTCGACACCGGTGGTCCGTCGGTGTTGCTGCGCGTCAAGCATGCGGTGGCCGATCGGCTCGTCTACTCGAAGTTGCGGGCGGTGCTCGGCGGCGAGTGCTGGTGGGCGATCTCCGGCGGTGGTGCGTTGATGCCCCGACTGGGGCACTTCTTCCGAGGCGTCGGCGTCCCGATCTACGAGGGCTACGGACTGACCGAGTCCACTGCGGCGCAGTGCGTCAATGTGCCTGGCGCGCAGCGGATCGGCAGCGTCGGACGGCCGCTGGGCGGGAATGCGGTCCGGATCGCGGAGGACGGCGAGATCGAGTTGAGTGGCGGCGTGGTCTTCGGTGGCTACTGGAAGAACGACACTGCGACGGCCGACGTGTTCGACGGTCCCTGGTTCCGCACCGGTGACCTCGGTGAGCTCGACGAGGACGGCTACCTCACCATCACGGGCCGCAAGAAGGACCTCCTCATCACCGCCGGCGGCAAGAACGTGTCCCCGGGCCCACTCGAGGACAGGATGCGGTCACACGAGTTGGTCTCGCAGGCCGTTGTGGTCGGGGACGGTCGCCCGTTCATCGGTGCGTTGGTCACCATCGATCCGGACGTGTTCGCACGCTGGTGTAGCGAGAACGGCAAGGGTGACGACGCCACCATCGCCGACCTGCACGGCGACGCAGACCTTCGTGCCGCAGTTCAGGCGGTGGTCAACGACGCGAATTCCACGGTCTCCCATGCCGAGGCGATCAAACGGTTCGTCGTCCTCGATCGTGACCTGACCGAGGAGAGCGGTGAACTGACCGCCACCCTCAAGATCAAGCGGAACGTCGTGGCAGATCGGTTCGCGTCCGAGATCGAGTCCCTCTACGCCTGACCGTCACCAGAGCCGGTAGGCGCTGTCCGAAACCGTGAAGCCGTGACCCGTTCCGCTCTCGCAGGTCACTCCGCTGCCCTGGTCGACGGTGCAGGTGAAGCCCTGCACTCGCAGCGGTGAGCCGTAGGGGAGGGCCTTCGCCGGACCGTCGAAGCGGTGGAAGGCCGGGTCTCCGGCATTGAAGAACTCGCCTGCCTTTCCGGCGGTCACCCTGATCGCGTTCGCGGAAGCGGTGCCGGAACCGCCGGCCGTTGGCACTGCCGGCGCGTCGGACGGGAACTGACCGTGGCAGCCCGCGACCGGTGCGGGAGCGGTGACGACCGCGCACTCGAACTTCCCGCTCGGGCTGGTGAAGTAGTACGAACCGTTCTCGTTGCCCATGTACTCGGCGGCCTGGGCGGCAGGGGCCGCAGTCGTGGTGACCGCGGTCGTCGTGCGAGTGGTCGGGGACGGTTGCGCCGTAGTGGCCGGCGTCTGCGTGGCCGGGACCGGTGCGGGGCCGGCGTTGCCGTCGACCGAGGACGAACACGCTGTGGTCAGCGCGACGCCGCAGAGCACGGTCAACAGCACGTGGGGTCGAGTGGCACGCATTCGGGCCATCGTACGGCGTCGACCGTGCACCCCCCGTCGGCGGTGCACGCGTGATGCGCCGACGACTGCACGCTCGTCGACCGGCTCAGGCGACCGCGGCGCGGAAGGCGCGCACCAGGGCCGGCAACGCGGCCGCGGCGACGTCGGGATCGGCGTCGAGGGCCTGCAACGCGACCACGACGTCGGTGACTCCGAGTTCGACCTGTGCCAGGGCGTTCGCGACGGTCGCGTCGAGGTCGACCTCGCCGCCGGCCGTCCGCTCCACGGTCAGGCGTCCGCGCACCTGCAGGGCGGCCGGATCGCGCCCGGCATCGGCGAATGCCTTGTGCAACAATTCGATACCGTCCGCGAGGTCGTCGTTCGTGGCTCCCATGATGGGAATCCAGCCGTCACCCCAGGTCACGAGTCGGCGGACGACTGGTCGCGAGAGTGTCCCGGACACCCAGATCGGGATGCGCCCACCGGGTCGTGGCGAGCAGTACACGTCGTCGAACGCGATACCGGGCCTCTGCACGGCGGCCGGCGCGCTGTCCCACAGGGCCCGGCACACGGCGAGCGCGTCGTCGAGCAGTGCACCGCGTCGGTCGAAGTCGAGTCCGAGCGCCTCGTACTCCTTTGCCTGCCAGCCGGTTCCGACGCCGAGGTCGACTCGTCCGCCCGACAACAGGTCGAGGGTGGCGGCGGTCTTCGCAAGTGTCGCTCCGCCGCGCAGCGCCGCGATCACGATGCCGGTCCCGAGCCGGATCCGCTGCGTCCGGCCGGCGATCAGCGCGAGAACGGTCATCGGCTCGAGCCACACCGCGTCGGGGTCGGTCGGGAACGGTCCCCAGGTGTACGCGTCGGTGTCCGGGCCCATGACCACGTGATCGGTCACCAGCAGCCGGTCCACACCGGCCACGTCGGCGGCGACGCACACGTCGATCAGGTGTCCGAAACCGTCTGCCGCGAGGAGGTTTCCGAAGTTGGGAACGTTCAAGCTCAGAGTCGTCACGCGAGGGGTCCTCTCAGGGGTTGCGGGGTCGGTTCGTCCAGCCGCCGGTCGGGCGCGGTACCCAGCCGCCCGAGCCGTGGGTGCCGCCGTCGACGTGCACGGTGGATCCGGTGACGAAGCGGGACAGGTCGGAGGCGAGGAAGAGTGCGGCCCCAGCGACGTCGTCGGGGGTGCCGGGGCCGCCGAGCGGCGACCATCGGGGCCACATCCCACGGTCCTCCTCGGGGACCAGGTCGGCGTACGGCACCTGCGGCGTCTCGATCAGGTCGGGGGCGATCGCGTTGACCCGGACACCGGAGGGCCCGACCTCGGCGGACAGCGACCGGGTGAACTGCATCAGCGCGGCCTTGTAGGCGGAGTAGACGGTGTGGCCGGGGATGGCGCGGTGCGCTTCGACGGTGGTGATGTTGACGACCGTGCCGCCGCCGCGCGCGATCATCCCGGGCACGATCGCCTGCGTCAGCCGCAGGACGTGCCCCAGGTTCACCTCGTGCAGCGTCGACCACTGTGCGTCGACGTCGTCGGTGAACGGTTGCGGGGCGCGCACGAAGTGCCCCACGTTGTTGACCAGGATGTCGGCGCGATGCTCGATCAGGGCCGGGTGCACCGGTTCCGTACACACATCCGTCTCGATCGACTCGACGGCACCGCTGTCGAACGCGACGTCCGGAGTGGGCTCGACGTCGGCGACGAGCACGGTCGCGCCGTGCGCCGCGAACGCCCGCGCGACGGCCGCGCCGATACCGCGCGCACCGCCGGTGACGACGGCACGCCGTCCGGTCAGCAGTGGCCCTGGGGTGAACGCTGCAGTCATGTGGTCGATTGCACCGCACGCGGTCGGTGTGTGGCGGTCTCGATCCCGCCCATCGGGAGGCGGCCGCCACGACCCCGTGCCCGCATCCGGCGCCGCTTGGTACGTTGGCGACAGAGGTGACCGCGGGACGGAGGGACGCAGTCGTGCAGACCGACGAGAACGACACCGGCACGTCGACGGAGGCGCTGACCGTCCGGGTCGAGCAGGGGACGGTGCGGGGATACGCCGCGGGCTCGGTGTTCGCGTGGAAGGGTGTCCCGTACGCGTCGGCGGGGCAGGCGCGGCGTTTCCGCAGCGCGCTGCCCGCTCCCGGTTGGGACGGCGAACTCGATTGCCGGGAATTCGGGCCGATCGCGCCGCAGGCGAAGGCCATGCAGGTGCCGATGGACCCGAGGATGGTGCAGGACGAGGACTGCCTGTCGCTGAACGTGTGGGCGGCGCGTCCCGACGGCGAGCCGCGGCCGGTGATGGTGTGGATCCACGGCGGCGCCTACTGTGTCGGAGCGTCGTCGCAGACCGTCTACGACGGCAGGCGCCTCGCCGAGGCCGGTGACCTGATCGTCGTCACCGTCAATTACCGGCTCGGTGTGTTCGGATTCGTCGACCTGTCCTCCTTCGGGGAGGGGTTCGAGTCCAACATAGGCCTGCGCGACCAGATCGCCGCTCTCGAGTGGGTGCGCGACAACATCGCCGCGTTCGGTGGCGATCCCGGCAACGTGACGGTGTTCGGTGAGTCGTCGGGCGCCGGGTCCGTCACCACGTTGATGACGTCGCCGCGTGCGGAAGGGCTGTTCCACCGGGCGATCGCGCAGAGCGCGCCGGCGACCTCGGTGTACGGCACGGAGCGGGCCGCGGCCGTCGCCGCCCGGTTCCTCGAATTGGCAGGCGTCGGTCCGGGTGGGGCGGCGCAGCTCCTCGACCGGCCCTTCGAGGAGCTCACCCGCATCGGGGACAAGCTCCTCGACGAGGTGGTCACCACTGTCCCGGGCACCCTCGCGATGGCGCCGGTCGTCGATCGTGACCTGGTGCCCCGCTATCCGGTCGCGGCGTTCCAGAAGGGATTCGCGCACCGGATCCCGCTGATCATCGGCACCAACCGGGACGAGGCGTCGATCTTCCGGCTGACCCGCTCGCCGATCATGCCGGTCACGGCGGACACGGTGAACCAGATGTTCACCGCGATCGCGTCCGACCATCCGGATCTGCCGCCGACCAAGATCGCCGACATCATCTCGGCCTACCCGGACTTCGCGAAGTCGACCGGGGCGATGGCCGTCTCCCGCGACGCCGCGTTCCGGATGCCGTGCCTGTGGATCGCGGACGCCCATTCGCGGCACTCGCCCACCTGGGTCTACCGGTTCGACCACGCGACTCCGATGCTCCGGGCTGCACGCGTCGGAGCCGGGCACGCGACCGAATTGCCCTATGTGTTCGGCAATTTCGGCACCCTGAACGTTGATCCGAGTTTCTGGCTCGGTGGACGCAAGACGGCGCTCGAGGTCGCGGGCCGGGTGCAGCGGCGCTGGCTCGCGTTCGCCCGACACGGCGTACCCGCCGCACTGGACGCCTCCAAGCACTGGGCGCGGTACACCGAGGAGACCCGGTCGACACTGCTGATCGACAAGTCGGACACATTGGCGTCCGACCCGGACCGCGGTCTGCGGGCGGCGTGGGGCAACGAGGTGATGGGGTTCAGCTGAGCGGGCGGTAGCGTCATGTCCCATGAGCAAGCTGGACGAGGTCGGGGACCGCGAATCGTGGCGTTGTTGGCTGTGTGACGAGCCGGTGGACCCGGACATGTCCGTCAACGATCCGCGTGGCCCGAGCATCGACAGCATCAATACCGCGAAGAAGGGCAAGGGCGGGCCGGAGCGGCTCGCGCACCGGGCGTGCAACACCAAGAAGGGTGCCGTCAAACCGGTGGTGCCGTGGTCGGATTCGCTGTTCGTGATCGACCCCGCGCCGATCATCGGTGTCGTCGAGCAGCTGACGCGCAAGCCGGGACGGGTCGCCGTCGCGCGGTGCCCTTCGAAATCCGACGCCGAGGACGCGTCCGCGTGGTTGCTGGACCGGCTGTCCCGGCTGGCTCCGGACCTGAGTTTCGACACGAGGATCGAACCCGGCGGGGGCGGATTCCTGCTGGTGCTGACCAGATAGGCGCTGCGCCTGTGCGCGATCTGGTAGCCAGAGCGACCAGGATCACGCACAGGCGGCGCCGCGCGAGTCAGTGCAGGGCGTGCAAGGCGTTCACCAGCGGTGCGAGTTCGGGGGTGGCGCACGCCTTGTCGAGTGCCTGCGCGAGGGTGGCGTCGTGGGTCGGCCGGGCGCGGTCGAGCAGGGCTCGTCCGGCCTCGGTGACCTCGGTGTAGATGCCGCGGCGGTCGTCCTCGCACAGGTACCGGGCGAGCAGTCCACGACCTTCCAGCCGGTTGACGAGGCGCGTCGTCGCGCTGCTGCTCAGTGCGGCGGCGCGGGCGAGTTGCGCCATCCGCATGTGCCATCCGTCCTGGCGTCCGAGGGCGTCGAGGACGGTGTACTCGACGACGGACAGGTCGTGTTCGCGTTGCAGGGCGCGTTCGAGTTCGGTGTCGAGCAGTCCGTGCAGGGCGGCGAGCGTTCGCCAGCCCCTGGCGCGTACCTCGACGGCATCGTCCGCGATCGCCACGTCGACCTCCTTCACGTCCACCCCGAGCATAGCCGCTTGCGCGGATAGTCGGCGCATGCAACTATTTATGACGCGTCTGCAACTAATGCAGACGCGTGATATCTGCTCGAGCAATCGAATGTGGAGGACACCTCGGATGCCTCTCGGTCTACTCGCCCTCGCCGTCGGCGGCTTCGGCATCGGGCTCACCGAATTCGTGATCATGGGACTGCTGCCGGAGGTCGCCGCCGACTTCGGGGTCTCGGAGGCCGTGGCCGGACACCTGATCTCCGGCTACGCGCTGTCCGTCGCCGTGGGCGGTGTCGTGCTCACGGCCGCAGCGGGCCGTTTCGACCGCAAGCGGGTGCTCATGGGCCTGCTCCTGCTGTTCATCGCGGGCAACGCGCTCAGTGCGCTGGCATCCACCTACGACGTCATGCTGGCCGGCCGGATCGTCGCGGCCCTGTGCCACGGCGCGTTCTTCGGGATCGGTGCCGTCGTCGCCGCCGACCTGGTCGCACCCGGCAAGCGGGCCGCTGCGATCGCGATGATGTTCACCGGACTGACCTTCGCCAACGTCCTCGGCGTCCCGGTCGGCACCCTCATCGGTCAGCAGTTCGGCTGGCGGGCGACGTTCTGGGTGATCACCGCGATCGGCGTCGTCGCCCTGGCCGGGATCGCGGCGCTCGTGCCCGCATCCGCAGGCGGACGGTCCGGGGCAGGTCTGCGGGCCGAACTCCGCGCATTCCGGTCGCCGCAGGTGTGGTTCTCGATCGCGATCACCGTCCTCGGATTCGGTGGCATGTTCGGGGCGTTCACCTACATCGCCTACACGCTCACCGAGGTCGGCGGATTCGCGTCCACCACGGTGCCGTGGCTGCTCGTGCTGTTCGGTGCCGGCCTGGTGGTCGGCAACACCCTCGGGGGACGCGCCGCGGACCGCGCGTTGACCCCGACCCTGGTCACCCTCCTGATCGCGCTGACCGCCGTTCTGGTCGTCTTCGCGCTCACCGCGGACAGCAAGCCGGCCACGCTCGCGTCGCTGATCCTGATGGGCGCGTTCGGGTTCGCCACCGTCCCCGGCTTCCAGATGCGGATCATGAACCACGCGGCGTCGGCCCCGACCATGGCGTCCGGCGCGAACATCGCCGCGTTCAACGTCGGCAACGCGCTCGGCGCCTGGCTGGGCGGCCTCGCGATCACGGCCGGGCTCGGGTTCACCGCCCCGATCTGGATCGGTGCCGCGGTGACCGCGGCGGGACTGGTGGTGCTGTTGGTGGCCACCGCCGTCGAGCGCACCGCGCCGGGCCGAACCGGCGCCGACCGCGACGTCCCCGTCGCGGCCTGACGTCAGGCCGCGTCCGACGTCCAGGGGGGTTCCGCCTCGACGTCGAGGTCGCGCAGCGCGGGCAGCAGGAAGCAGACCGCCGCGATCACGCAGACCGGAACCGCGAGGACGAAGAACGTCGTGCTCAGCCCGACCGCGTCGATCAGCGGTCCGGCCAGCATGTAGCCGAGCGGACCGGCCGCGTACGCGGTGGACGTCATCACCCCGACGACCCGACCGCGCATGTGCTCGGGACTGCGGGTCTGCATGGCGTAGTTCGCGATCGGGCCCACCGGGCCGTACACCAGACCGATCGCGGCGGCGAGGAGGAGCATCGACCACAGCGGCGGCAGGAACGCCATCCCGATCATGCACGCGCCCAGCACGGTGACCGCGACCAGCATGACGGTCCGGCGCCGCACCCGGGCCGAGAGCGAACCGTACGCCAACGCACCGACGACACCGCCCGTGCTCATCGCCATCAGCACCCAGCCCAGCTGGGCGGGCTGGCCCAGGTCGGTGAAGTAGACCGGCAGCAGCACACTCTCGACCGGCATGTACAGCGCGACTATGGCCATGTCGACGAGCGCGAGGGTACGCAGCAACCTGTTGCGCCACACGAACTTCAGGCCGTCGAGGGTGCCCGACCAGATCGACGACGGACGCGTCCCGTGATCCGGCACGCCGGCGCCGTCGAGGCGCAGGAAGGCGACCGTCGCGATCGACCCGACGAAACACGCCGCCGTGACCCACAGTGTGTTCACCGGCCCGAGGGTCGCGATCAGCACACCGCCGACGCCTGGGCCGACGAGATACGCGACGTTGTAGTTCGCCTCGTAGAGGCTGTTCACCCGGTCCAGACGCCAGCCGGCGGCGCGGGTCGCTGCGGGCAGCATCGACTCCCGGGCCGACATGCCCGCCGGATCGAACGCCGCACCGAGCGCGGCCAGCGCGGCGATCAGCGGGACCGACAGCCCGATCGTGGCCGCGGACAACGGAATCAGGGCGACCGACAGCGCCGACAGCAGATCCGAGACCAGCGAGGTGGGACGGCGGCCGAACCGGTCGACGACGGTACCGGAGAACAGTGACGACAGCAGCAGGGGCAGCGTCGCCGCGCCGGCGACGACGGCCGCGTCGGTGGCACGCCCGGTCTGCTGCAGCACCAGCCACGGCAGGGCCACGATCGTGATGCCGTTGCCGGTCGAGGACAACAGCGTGGCGAGATTGACCAGCAGCAGCGGCGTGAGACGTCGGGTTTCGGTCGCCGTCGGGGCGGTCATGTCGGGGCTCTTTCAGGACGGGGGAGACATGACTCGACGCTAGCCGCCCGGATGGGGCGACGCGACCGATTTTCGCGAGCGGACCGTCAGTGATCGCCCGGTTCGACACCGAGTCGTTCGCACGCCGCGTGGTACAGCGCCACGACCTCGGTCCGGATCGACATTCGATCGCTGACGGTCCCGAGCCAGGGGACACGCACGACGCGCTCGGCGCCGTCGACGGTCGCCACCCACTCGCCCGACGCGGTGTCGAGGCCGGTCATGCGCGCGGCGGTGGCGTCGGGTTCGGCGAATGCACGCACGATCGCGAGGTTGTCGGCGGCGTGATCGCCGTTCATGTGGCCGGTGACCGCGGCGATGACGGCGGCGTCGAAGCTGCTCATGCGCGTCATCGTAGGTGGATCGGTGTGGGGGATCGGTGGCGGCCGTCGAGGGGTCGGCCTACCCTGCGGTCCATGACGCGTCCCACGATCGGCCGTCCCACGATCGAGGTCGACTACACGGTCCTGGACTGCCCGGACCCCGCCGCGCTGGCCGGGTTCTATCGCGACGTCCTCGGCTGGCGGATCACCCGGTCCGAGGGCGACTGGGCGGTGCTGCAGGGTCCGGGTGAGCTGCGGTTGGCGTTCCAGCTCGCGCCGGATTTCGTGCCGGTGCACTGGCCGTCGGAGGGGGTGAAGGTGCACCTCGACCTCGTGGTCGACGACATGGACGCCGCGCAGCGGTGGGTGCTGGACCTGGGCGCCCGGCTGGTCGAGGGCGGCGAGCGGCATCCGACGTTCCGGGTCTACCGGGATCCGGTCGGACACCTGTTCTGCCTCTGCGCCCGGAACTGAACGAACGCTAGCGAGGAGAGCGGCTAGCATGAGCCTCCGGTAGCGGTGTGCGCGAAAAGGCGGTCAGTCGATGAAGAAGTACGTCCCCACCTGGCACGACGACGAGGTTCGGGCGCTGTCCGAGCTCGCGGGCGGGTTCTTCGAGCGCGAGGTCGTCGCGCACAACGAGAAGTGGGACGCCCAGCACCGCATCGACCGTGAGGTGTGGCTCGAGGCGGGCAAGCTCGGTCTGCTGTGCTGCTCGATCCCCGAGGAGTACGGCGGGGGCGGCGGCACCTTCGCGCACGACCTCGCGGTGTTCGAGGCCCAGGGCTACGCCGGAGACCTGTCGCTCGGCATCTCCGTACACAGCGGCATCGTCCCGCACTACATCCTCGCGTACGGCACCGAGGAGCAGAAGAAGGCGTGGCTGCCCGGCATGGCCACCGGTGAGATCCTCGGCGCGATCGGGATGAGCGAGCCCGGCGCCGGATCCGACCTCAAGGCGATCAAGGCCACCGCGATCCGCGACGGCGACGAGTACGTTGTCAACGGGTCGAAGACGTTCATCACGAACGGCTCGTCCGCCGACGTCATCGTGATGGCCGTCAAGACCGACCCGAAGGCCGGCGCCAAGGGCGTCTCCATGCTGATCGTCGACCTGCGCGAGACGCCGGGATTCGCGGTCGGCCGGGTTCTCGACAAGGTCGGGCAGCACGGCGCCGACACCTCCGAGCTGTCGTTCACCGACGTCCGGGTGCCGGTGGCGAACCTCCTCGGCGACCGCGAAGGCCAGGGCTTCGGTCAGCTGATGACGCAGCTGGTGCAGGAGCGGCTGATCATCGCGGCGCAGGCCGTCGGCGCCACCAAGCGGGCCGTCGACGAGACCGTGGCCTACACCAAGGCACGGGAGGCGTTCGGGCACAGCCTGTTCGAGTTCCAGAACACCGCGTTCGAGCTCGCCGAGTGTCAGACCATCGCCCGCACCAGCGAGGTGTTCCTCGACCACTGCATCCAGTCGCACATCGCCGGCGAACTCGATGCCGCCGAGGCCGCGATGGCCAAGTACTGGCTGACGGACAAGCAGTGCGAGGTGATCGACCGCTGCGTGCAGCTGCACGGCGGCTACGGCTACATGCGCGAGTACCTGATCGCGCGGATGTACGAGGACGCCCGCGTGCAGCGGATCTACGGCGGCGCCAACGAGATCATGAAGGGCATCATCGCGAAGGCGCTGTGATGACCGAGCGCGAAGGCGCCGTGATGACGATGACGGAGAAGGGAGTGACCGCGGTGCAGTACGCGGAGGACCTGACGGTCGGTGACGTGATCGAACTGGGCAGCCACACGATCGAGGAGAGTGAACTGCTCGATTTCGCGACCGCGTGGGATCCGCAGGACTTCCACGTCGACGCGGCGATCGCCGAGAAGGGCTACTTCGGTGGACTGATCGCCAGCGGTGTGCATTCCATCGCGGTACTGCAACGGCTTTCGGTGCTGGGCGCGTACCGGAACCTGAGCGTCATCGGGGGCCGGTCCCTGCGCGACGTCCAGTTCCGGCGACCGGTCCGCCCCGGCGACACCGTGACCGGAACGATGCGGGTCGACGGCGTGGTCCTCGACGACCGCGGACGCGGGCTGGTGACCTCCACCGGCCACCTCCGGGACCCGGAGGGCAACGTGGTGCTCGAGATGGTCACCGAGGCGTACGTGCGCCGTCGTCCCGCGGCCGGGTGAGCGCGCCGCCTCGACACTCCATTTTTTCCGAACGAATGTCGAACCGGAACCTCGTTGTTCCGGTTCGGGGTTGCGCACGAGACTGACAGGGCGTTCGCAGTCCGTGGTGCGGCGCACCGCGGACGCCCGAATCGGGCTCCGTGGAAGGAACTTCGAGCAACCCGAAGGATCGGACGGAGCATTGAGTTACCGCACACTCGGCAGGACCGGAGTCAAGGTCAGCCCGCTGACGCTGGGCGCGATGAACTTCGGTTCCCGCGCCACCGGAGACCACGACGAGGCGATCAGGATCATCCACCGCGCGTTCGACGCGGGCATCAACGTCGTCGACACCGCCGACTCGTACTCACAGGGGGAGAGCGAGATCATCGTCGGCAAGGCCCTCAAGGGGCGCCGCGACGACATCGTCGTGGCCACCAAGTTCCACAGCCAGTGGGCCGACGGCGTCAACACGCGCGGCAGCTCGCGACGGTGGATCTTCCAGGAGGTCGAGAACTCGCTGCGCCGCCTCGACGTCGACCACATCGACCTGTACCAGCAGCACAAGCCGGACCCCGACGTCGACGTCGAGGAGACCGTCGGAGCGCTCGACGACCTCGTCCGGCAGGGCAAGATCCGGTACCACGGCACCACCACCAACGAGCCGCACCTGCTGGTCGAGGCGCAGTGGGCCGCGACCCGCACCGGACGCAGCCGCCCGGTCAGCGAGCAGCTGCCGTACTCGATCCTGGCGCGTGGCGCCGAGCGGGCCAGTCTGCCGGTCGCGGCGAAGTACAACCTCGGTGTCCTGACCTGGAGCCCCCTCGCGGGCGGGTGGCTGTCCGGCAGGCACGTCGAGGGGGTCGAGGCGCCCGTCTCCGCGCGTGCCGAG
This sequence comes from Rhodococcus sp. NPDC003318, assembly GCF_042879035.1. Taxonomy (NCBI): domain Bacteria; kingdom Bacillati; phylum Actinomycetota; class Actinomycetes; order Mycobacteriales; family Nocardiaceae; genus Rhodococcus; species Rhodococcus sp. NPDC003318. The sequence goes on from NZ_JBIAOU010000028.1 coordinate 13,543, forward strand.
CGGCTCCCGGCGCGGCACGATCCGACGCTGCCGCTCAACCAGGTCAAGCGCGACATCGCGATTCGCCTCGGAAACCTCGCGCGGGACGCCGGAATCACCCTGCCCCAGTTGGCTGTCGCGTTCGTACTCAACCACCCGCAGGTCGACAGCGTGCTCGTCGGTCCGCGGACGATCGAGCACCTCGAGACTCTCCTCGACGCCCCGGAGATCGTCCTCGACGAGTCGGTGCTCGACGCGATCGACGAGATCGTCCCGCCCGGGGTGACCCTCAACCCGGCGGACGAGGGGTGGCGGCCGCCGTGGCTCGGAGCGGACAAGGCGGCGCGTCGCCGTCCGCGTCCGCACGCCGCGTCCGCCGTGCTCGTCGGCGTCTGAGCAGACCGGGCGGCACACCGCCGACAAGGCCGGCCCGACCAAGGCCCGGCCCGACAAGACCCAAGGAGTTCACCATGGTGAACATCGTCGAGTTCAGCCCTGTCCTCGCCGAAGCATCCAATTCGAGTGTCCATCACGTGGCCGGTATCTGGAACTCGCGTGAGCAGACCGAGCGGCTCGCCCGCGAACGCGGACACCACTACCTGCGTCCCGCGGACGGCGCCGTGACCGCATCCGACGCCGAGAGCGCCTGGCGCACAGCCGATGCGCTGATCCTTACGCCCACCGTCGCCGCCCCGACCGGGATGTGGCAGCCCGCCGACGGGGAGGAGGCGGGCCGGCTGATCGGGCACCGCATCCTGGACCCGATCGCCGCCGAACGTCCCGACCTGCGCATCGTCCTCGTGTCGCACTTCCTCGTGGGACACGGTGTCGCACACCGCAATGCGAAGCCGAGTACGTGGAGTCTGCGCGCACTCGAGGCGCACCTGCGTGCGGGGCCGAATCCGTGGACGATCCTGCGGCCGACCTGGCTGTCCACCGTCCACGATCCGTCGTACCGGACCCGGCTGTCGGCCGACCGTCACGCGGACGGCCTCGTCAGCACGGAGAGCGTCGCCGACGCGGTACTCACCGCGATCGAGAACCCGGACGTCTCCACCGGCCGCACCGCCGCGATCTTCAACCTGAGCATCCCCGAGACCGGGACGACCGACCTCGTGTCCGAGTTCGAGTCCATCGAACGCGATGTCGAGGCGCAACTCCTGGCGGTGGCGCGGTGAGTCTTCCTCCTTCCCAGCATCATTGGGAGTCGACCTTCTCCCACGACGACCTCGACAGGCCGATCCCGCCGCGGCGGCAGGTGCTCGTCCTGGCGGGGGTGACCCGCACGCCGGACGACGTCGCGGTCAAGAACCTCGAGGTCGCGCTCCAGGCGGCCGAGGAGCGTTTCGCGTACGGCCCGGACGGCCTGCTCACCACGGTCGGCTGGGGCCCGGCGTGGTTCGACGACTACACGCCCCATCGCGGGCTGATCAACCCCGCCGCGCGGATGTCGCGGTGGGAGGACCCGGTGATCGACACCCCGCACGCGGTCTTCCACCTGGCCAGTGACCACGACGACGTCCTCGACGAGGTCCTGGACCTGCTGTTCGGGGACGGCAACAGTGCGCAGCGCGAGCACCTCGAGGTGCAGGAGGTGCGGCGCGGCTTCGTCGGGGAAGGGCTTCCGACGCAGGCGCTCCCGGACCTGAACATCCCGGCCACGTCGCCGTTGCTGTTCGGGTTCCATTCGATCCACCGCGGCAACCAGGCCACGGAGGAGTCGATCACCATCGCCGACGGCCCGCTCGCCGGAGGTACGACGGGGCACGTCAGCCGTATCGAACTCGACGTCGAACGCTGGCACGCTCACAGCCGGGACGAGCAGGCGGCACTGCTGTACGCGCCGACCGTCACCGCCGAGGAGGCCGAGAAGTTCTCGGACGACGCACCGAGCGACTACCAGTCCTACGAGTCGACCGTCCGCGAACACGGCATCGTGGGCCATGCGCAGGCGGCGGCACGCGCCCGGGTGAACAACGTCCCGGTCATCAACCGCCGCGACTTCGCCACCGTCGACGGCGGCAAGCCCGGAACGCATTTCGTGGCCCTGCAGCGAGAACTGCGGGACTTCAACAACACTCGTGCGATCATGAACGCCGCCGACGGTCCGGGATACCACCGGTCGGTCGGAGCCCGGCGGCGCAACGGCATCAACGCCTTCTTCGACGTCACCCACCGCACCACCCTCGGCATTCCGTCACGCGCGCAACGCGCCTACCCGCATCTGAGGAGTTGAGTATGGTCGCTTCGACCGGTACCTCCCGAGCCGACGACTCGCGAGCGGCCGACCTCGACACCGACACCGTGGTCGCGCTCCGCGAGATACTGAACCACCCGGCGCTGCCCGTCGGGACGACCCTCGCCGACGGAGGCGGTCCGAGGGTCGCGGTCCTCCGCGAGGCCCTCGACCACCTCACGACCCTCCGCGTCACCGCAATCGCGGCGCGGTCCACCGCCGACGGTGATCGTCTGCTCGTGGCGCTGGCTGGCATCGACGCGGGGTTGGCCGACACGCTCCGCTGGCACGTCGCACTGGCTCCGGTGATCGCGGAGGCGTCACCCGGGCGGGCGCGGAACGGACTACTCGGCGACATCGGCAGGGGAGAGGTGATCACGTGGTCCGATGCGGTTCGGTCGTGGACCTGGGAGCAAGGACATGTTCCGGTTCCCGACCTGCCACTCGGCCGAGTCACGGGCGAGGTCGAGGTCGACGACCACCCGAGTCTGTACGACGCGGTGCTCGTGTGGGAACCGACCGCTCGCGCGCTTGTCGTCGTGCCCACCCACCGGGACCGGGTCACGTGGACGCCCGTCGGCCCCGCCGACGCGAACGGTCGGACCCGATGGGTGCTCGCCCTCGATCGGGTCACGTTCCACGCCGACGACCTGGTTCCGCTCGACGCCCGCGAGCAGCCGGGTTGGCGTGAGCCTCCCGCGGGTGCCTTCGCGGGGATCCGCTGATGTCCTTGACGGTTCCGGCCCTGGTGCCGGGACCGTCAGGACGCGGCGCCGAGCCCGCCGCGCGCGAAGTCGACCCCGGTCCCGGCGAGCCGCTCCTCGGCGAGCGCGCGCAGCGTCCGCACCACGAGCGACACGGCGGGATTGCGGAGGGCGCCTTCGCGATGCACGACGTCGATGGAGCGTCCGCCGAGATCGAGGTCGCGCACGATCATGTGGACGAGTGACGGGGGCACCGAGAGCAGCGGCACCACCGCAACGCCCACACCACTCGCGGCGAGATGGCACACATTGGGTGCTCCCGTCACACGGTGCTTGACCTGGGGGACGAATCCCGCCTGCTCGCCGAGACGGTCGAGCGTCGCCGACAATCCGGTGTCGGGCGGACCGGTGATCCACGATTCGTCGGCCAGCGCGGACAGGCCGTTCGTCCGGATCTGCAGGTGCAGCCGGCGGGGAGCGATCAGCACGATCGGATCGTCGCCGAGGTGCAGGCTGTGCAGACCGGCGAGTCCCTCGCTGGGACGGAAGTGCAGGCGGGACGCGAGGGCGATGTCGATGTCGCCCTGCCGCACCGACCGCAGCGACGTCGGGGTGTCGGCCTGCAGCACCCGGATCTGCAGTTCCGGGGCCTCCTGGCCGAGGCGTTGCAGCAGCGGCGCGGCGAAACTGCCGATGCTCGTCTCGAATCCGGAGATCGACACCCGGCCCGCCGACAGGTCGCGGGTGGCGGCGACGGCGGTGAGCGCCTCGTCCACGACCCGCAGGATCTTGCGGGCCTCCTCGAGCAGGACGTCACCGCTGTGCGTCAACCGCAGGGTGCGACCGTCACGGCGGAACAGGACCGCGTCGACCTCGTCCTCGAGCACCCGAAGCTGCGCGGAGACGGCCGAGGTGGTGATGCTGCGACGTTCGGCGACCGCGGTGATCGTGCCCAGTTCGGCCAGATCACGCAGCAACATCAGGCGCCGGAAGTTGAGCATCATGCGCTCCTGGCCGTGCGGGGTGCCGCCGTGGCCCTGGCGCCACGACGAGTCAGCAGGAGTTCCACGATGGCCATGTCGACGATTATGGTGCGGGGTCCGAACCGCGACCAGGGTTGGCGAGCAGCATGAATTTAATCGTGGGTGGGCCGGTCGGCCGGGTGACGCGGGCCGTCACCCGGCCGGTTCGCGGGGGAGCTCAGGCGGCTGCCACGGTGAGCTCGATGCCGCTGCCCCGCCGAATCGTGTTGTAGATCGGGCACGTCGCGACGAACCGCTCGCCGAGGAGGTCCGCGGCCGACTGGTCCACACCGCGCACGGTGATCGCGATGCGCGTGAAGTCGTATCGCGTCGGGTCCTCGACACCGCGCGCGTGCGAGGCGTCGACGGTGACACCGGTGACCGGCAGCCCGAGGTCCTGCGCAGTGGCCTCGAAGTTGGCCATCGCACAGGAGACGACGGCCGACAGCAGCAGCTCGCCCGCCTGGATCGACTCGCCCGGACCGAGCCGCGAGTCGGTGACGAGATGATTCGTGCGGGCGTCGATCACGAACCTCCCGGGCACACCCGCGATGGTGTGCCCGGAGACGGTGGCGACGGTGGTTTCCGCGATGAGGGGCGCCACGGTCGTTGTGCTCATGCGTTGCTGCTCGCGGACTTCGGGATCCGGTTCACCCACTCGCCCGCGGCGGACCGTTCGAGGCCGAGGTTCTCGCGCAGGGTCGTGCCCTCGTACTCGGTGCGGAACAGGCCGCGCTTCTGGAGTTCGGGGACCACCTGCCGCGTGAAGTCCTCGAATCCGCCCGGCTGGTAGGGGGCCTGCACCATGAACCCGTCGCAGGCGCCCTCGGTGAACCACTGTTCGAGCCCGTCGGCGACTTCGGTTGCGGTGCCGATGAATCCACCTTCGACGCGGCCGCCGTACTGCTTGCCGAGCTCGCGCAGCGTCAGGCCCTCGCGTTCGGTGATCTCCCGGACCTCGCGGTAGTGCCCCTCCACACCGGGAACCTCGACGTCGGGCAGACGCTCGTCGAGCGGGAACGTCGACAGGTCGACGTCCAGGTGATACGCGAGGGTGGACAGCCCGCCGAGCGGCGGGACGAGGTCGAACAGCAGGTCCGCGGTCTGCTCCGCGATCGCGGTGGTGACGCCGATGACCGGGGCGATCGACGGCAGGATCTTCACCTGGCGGGGGTCCCGGCCGTGCGCCGCGGCGCGTTCCTTGATCTCCCGGTAGAAGTCCTGCGCCGATTCGAGGGACGCGTGGCTGCAGAAGATCACGTCCGACCAGCGGGCGGCGAAGTCCTTGCCCTTCGCCGACGCGCCGGCCTGGATGACGACCGGGTAGCCCTGCGGGGGCCGGGGCACGTTGAGGGGGCCCTGGACGGTGAACCACTCGCCCTTGTGGTCGATCGCGTGCACCTTGGACGGTTCGGCGAACAGCGGGGCCTCGGTGTCGAGGACAAGCGCGTCGTCCTCCCAGCTGTCCCACAGCTTCGCGGCGACCTCGAGGAATTCGTCGGCGCGTTCGTACCGCTTCTCGCGGGGGAACTGCTCGTCCCGGTTGAAGTTCCGGGCCTCGGACTCCTGGAAGGACGTCACGACGTTCCACGCCGCGCGGCCCGCGGTGAGGTGGTCGAGGCTGGCGAAGGACCGGGCCACGGTGAAGGGCTGCGCATAGGTGGTGGACACGGTGGCGGCGAGCCCGAGGTGCTTGGTGACGGCGCCCATCGACGAGAGGACGTGCAGCGGGTCGATGCGCATCGACCCGAGCGCGCCGTTGCGCAGCTGGCTGTCCGTGCTCGAGCCGAACCGGTCGGGGACGGAGAGGATGTCGGCGAAGAACGCCAGGTCGAATCGGCCGTCCTCGAGGGTGCGGGCGATGTTCTGGTAGTAGTCCGCGGACAGCCAGTCCGGAACGGACGCGGGGTGGCGCCATCCTCCGGGGCGACCCGGTCCGGCGGTGATGAACGCGGCGAGATGCATCTGGGAAGACATGAACGTGACCTACTTCGCGAGTTCCTGGTCGATGGTGGACTTGATCGAGTCGAAGCGGGAATCCTCCAGCCACGTTGTGACGTCGACCTGGTCCGGGTAGATCCCGAGGCGGTGGAAGTTGTCCGCGAGATCCTGGGTGCCCGAGATCGCGTCCGCGCCGACCGAGGTGAACTGTCCGGCACCGGAGTACGAGAGTCGGCCCGACTTCACGAGGTCCAGGTACACCTGCGCTTCGAGTTCGCTTCCCGCGAAACCGCCGAGGCGGGTGAACTCGGCGACCGCGCCCTCCGGGTTCGCCTCGATCCACCGCTGCGCGTCCCGGACGTTGCGGACCAGCGTCGCGGCCGCCTCCGGGTGGTTGTTCGCGAACGACTCGCTCGCGACGAAGAACGCGTAGTCGTAGGTCTTCACGTCGGGCAGCGTCGCGGCGTTGTGCTTGCGCTTCGCGAGCTCGGCCGTCGGCTGCCAGGTGATCCAGGCGTCCACCTTGCCCTGCGCGAACGCGGCCTCGGCGTCGGCGGCGGTGAGGTTGACGTACTCGATGTCGTCGATGGTCAGTCCGGCCGATTCGAGGTACTTGACGAGGCTGTACGTGCCGGTGGTGCCGCGGTGGTCGGCGACCTTGCGGCCCTTCAGGTCCGCGGCCGAGCGGATGTCGGAGCCCTGCGGAACGAGCACCTCCACCTCGTCGCTGGGCAGCGGGTACGCCACCAGCGGCACGATCGGGACGCCGCCGCCGATGGCGTAGATCACCGCGGTCGCGGTGGCGAAGGAGAAGTCGACGCTGCCGGACTTGATCGCCTCCATCACCGGCAGCGATGCGGCGAAGCCGGACGGCCACTGCACCGGGACCCCGCCCAGGTCGGCGCTCAGGTCGAACCCGGCGAGGCTGTTGCGCAGCACGGCGCCCGGTTCGGTGTTGCCGTCGCCGATCAGCGCGTAGCGCACCTCGGTGAGCGGGCCGCTGTCGGCGGCCGCGACGTCGTCGGTGCCGCAGCCGGCGAGCGAGAGCGCCGTCAGGCCGAGCAGCCCGGCGCCGGTGGCCTTGAGGAAGCCCCGCCGGCTGAGGGTGGGGGTGGACAGGGGTGACATGGGGGCCTTTCGGGTTGTCAGGAGTGCAGGGCGCGGTCGGCTTCGAGGAGTCCGTCCAGGAACTCCTCCTTCCATTCGGCAAGCCGGCTGTCGCCGCGGTGGCGGGGGCGGGGTTGGTCGATCCGCAGTTCACGGGTGATGCCACGCTCGGTGAGCAGCAGTACCCGGTCGGACAGGACGAGAGCTTCCTCGACGTCGTGGGTGACCAGCAGAACCGTGCGCGGATGCTCGGCGAGGACGCGTTCGAGCAGTTGCTGCATCGTCACGCGGGTGATCGCGTCGAGCGCGCCGAACGGTTCGTCGAGCAGCAGCACGTCCGGCTGGTGCAGCAGTGCCCGCGCGAGGGCGACGCGCTGCCGCTGGCCTCCGGAGAGTTCGGAGGGCCAGTCGTTCTCGCGTCCGGCGAGCCCGACCTCGCGAAGCAGCTCCGCGGCCTCGTCGCGTCGGCCGCGGGTGCCGAGCGCCGCGTTGTCGAGGACGCTGCGCCAGGGGAGGAGGCGGTCCTCCTGGAACATCATGCGGGACACGACCGTTCGGTCGACGGTCGGCTCGACCCGGCCCTCGGTGGGCGTCTCCAGCCCCGCGAGGATGCGGAGCAGTGTCGACTTGCCGACGCCGCTCGGGCCGAGGAACGTGACGAACTCGCCCGGTGCGATGGACAGGTCGATGCGGTCGAGGACCTGCTTGTCGCGGTAGCGGTGCCCCACTCCGAGTAGGTCGAGACCGACGAGCGCGCTGCCGTCGTTGTCGCTCATCAGCGATCTCCCTTCTGGTAGTTCGGGTTCCACCGCAGGACCCGCGCCTCGACGAGTCGGGTGAGCTGGTCCGCGAGCAGGCCGGCGAGGGCGTACAGGATGATCGCGAGGACGATCCGGTCGTTGCGGAGCATCTCGCGCCCGTTCTGGGCGAGGTAGCCGATGCCCTCGCTGGTGGCGATGGTCTCGGCGACGACGAGCGTCAGCCAGGCGACGCCGAGGGCGTATCGGATGCCGGTCAGGATCATCGGCATCGCCCCCGGGACGATGATCTGACGGATCAGCTCGCCCCGGCCGAGCCCGTAGGACTGCCCGAGTTGCACGAGCTTCGGGTCGACGGTGTGGATGCCGGCGACGGTGTTCAGGTAGACGGGGAAGATCACGCCGAGAGTGACGAGCGTGACCTTCGGCAGCTCGCCGATGCCGAACGCGGCGATGAGTAGTGGCACCAGCGCGAGGTGCGGCAGAGCCCGCATCATCTGCAGGGTCCGGTCGACGAGCCCCTCCGCGATCCTCGACAACCCCACTGCGAAACCGAGGACGAGCCCGATCGCGGCGCCGATGGTGAACCCGACCGCGATGCGGCGCACGCTGACCATCAGGTGGGTCTGCAGCTCGCCGCTGCTCCACAGGGTGGTGGCGGTGCCCAGGACCTTGCTCGGCGGCGGCAGGACAGCCGCCGAGATCACCCCGGTCGACGACGCCCACTGCCACCCGAGGACCACCAGCACCGGCACCACCCAGGGCAGCAGGGCTGTCGGACGGGGCAGTCGGAGGGTGCGTCGCCGACGCTCGGGCTCGGCGGTGGGGGCGGCCGTGGTCGGGGCGGTGAGGGTGGCGTCAGGCATGGTCGGCCGCCGTCCGGACGGGTGGTGTGGTGTTCATCGTTCTCCTCGCGTGCTGCGGTGCGAATGCCATGAAAATGCAGATGAACGCTCATGACGACATTTGTATACACATGGATTCAAACTCTTCCGCAACCGAATTTCCCCTGGTAGACGTTGTCCTCGACCGACATCTATCGACATGACGAGGGGACCGGGGTGTCAGACGACAGATCGCCGTACACGCAGCTACGCGAACGGATCACGGGCGGACGCTGTGCGCCCGGATCGCTGCTGGTGCCCGCCGCGGTGGGGGTGGAACTGGGGGTGTCGCGCACCCCGATCCGGGAGGCGCTGCAGCGGCTCGAGTTCGACGGGCTCGTCACCAAGGTGACGCGTGGCTACGTGGTGCGGGTGCGCACCGAGGACGAGGTGCTCGCGATCTGCGACGCGCGGATCGCGCTGGAATCCGCGGTCGCGTTCTCCGCCGCGACCCGCCGCTCCGCCATCGACCTGGCCCGGCTGATCGGGCTGTTCGACCGTGCCGTCACCGCGACCGACCCGGTGATCGCGCTGCAACTGCACAGCGAATGGCACACCGCACTGCGCATCGCCGCACACAACCCGACCATCATCGAGCTCATGGATCGGCTCGACGCCCAACTCGCCGTCTACGACGCGGAGGAGTCCAAGGGGCAGTCGAACCTCGCTCAGATCGAAACCGAGCATCGGGAGATTCACACCGCCGTGGTCGACGGGGACGGCGAGCGTGCGCGGACGCTGATGATCGCGCATCAGGAACGCACCCGCGACATCCGGATCGCGGCGATGGCGGCGCGGTGAAGCCTGCACGCGCGCGGCGACCGACGCGGTGTGCTCGGGTTTCCTAACCGCCCGCCGGCAGCGTCGTGAAGTCCGGCTCCCGCCCCTCGGCGAAGGCGACGAGCGCCTCGATGTTCGCGGGGCCGCCCATCAGTTCGGCGAAGCAGGCGTTCTCGCGTTCCCGTGCGGCGGCGATCTCGGCGCGCAGCGGCGCCGTCATCGTCTGCTTGACGGCGACGAGGCTCGAGACGGGTTTGGCGGCAAGGGTTTCCGCGTGACTACGGGCGACGTCCATCAGGTCGTCGGGCGCGCACACCTGGAACACCAGGCCCATGTCCCTGGCCTGCTCGGCGCGGATCCACTCCGAGCTCATCAGTACCCATGCCGCATTCTGGCGGCCGATCAGCGCGGGCAGCAGGTAGCTCGACGCCGCCTCCGGCGCTACACCGAGACCCGTGAAGGGGCACTTGAGTTTCGCCTCGGTGGACATGAACGCGAGGTCCGCGAACCCGATGATGGTGGCGCCGATACCCAAGCCCAACCCGTTCACGGCCACGATCAGCGGTTTCGGGAGGTCGGCGAGCGCGTCGATCAACCCCGGGAAGCCGTGCTTTCCCGGCTGGAAGTCCGGATCGCTTGTCCGGGCGTGCATCTCGCGCAGGTCGGTGCCGGCGCTGAAGGCCCGGCCGTTGCCGGTCAGGAGCACCACCGCGACCGACGGATCCTCGGCCGCGTCACGCAGCGCCTCCGTGGTCGCGTCGTACAGCGCCTCGTTGAACGCGTTGAGCGCGTCGGGACGGTCCAGGGTCAGTGTCCGGACGCGAGCACGGTCGTCGATCAGGATGCTCATGACGAGCACCCTAGAACGTGTTGCAGAAATTGGGAAGGCTCGGAGAGACGCTGCGCGCGCCCCTGTCCTAGGCTGGCGCAATGGCAGCCTCCGAACCCCGTAGACGCCTACGCGCCGTACCCACCGATCCGGAGGCCCTCCGGTCGTTCGTGGAGGAGACGCGCGGGGTCACGGAGCCACCCCGCCCCGCCGCCTACCACCTGCGGATCGACCTGAACGGGGTGGTTCCCGCCGTGTGGCGGCGGCTCGTGGTGCCGTCGACGCTGCGGCTCGACGAGCTGCACCCCGTGCTGCAGTCGGCGATGGGGTGGACGGACTCGCACCTGCACCAGTGGCGGCGCCCCGACGCCGAGGGAGCCGGAGAACGGTACGCGACGCGGGAGTGCATCGACGACGGCTTCGGGGAGGACGCGCGTTGCGAGGAGAAGGTCCGGCTCGACGACGTGCTCACCACCGAAGGCGACGTGCTGGTGTACGACTACGACTTCGGCGACGGCTGGGAACACACCGTCGTGCTCGAGACGGTCGAGCGCGACGCATCGCCGGACGCGGCGCTGTGCACCGACGGCGCACGGGCCTGTCCGCCGGAGGACTGCGGCGGCGTCTCCGGGTACGCGCGCCTGCTGGAGGCGCTCTCCGACCCCGCGCATCCGGAACACCTCGACCTGTTGGCGTGGGTCGGCGGCGGCTTCGATCCGGAGGCCTGCGACATCGGCACCGTGAACGTGCTCCTCGCCGGCCGCGAGGCGGCGCGCCTGCATCCACCGGTGCCGGACTCACAGGTCGCTCCACTGCTCGCGCGGATCCCCTATCAGGTCGCGCCGCAAGTGCATGCGCTGCTCGCGCGGGCCGACCTGCAGGGCACCTTCCCGGACGGGCTCCCCGAGATGAAGACCCACGCGCTGGCACATCTGCGGTGGTTGCTGCGTCGCGTCGGTGACGACGGCATCACCCTCACCTCGTCGGGATACCTTCCACCCGTACATGTCACGGCCGCTCGCGAGGAACTCGAGTGGGGTGACTGGTGGTGGCGGCCGAGCACCCGCGAGAGCGACAGCCAGGCGTTCGGGTGGCTGCGGGAGTCGGGCCGCGCGTTCGGGCTCACCCGCAAGTACCGCGGCCGGCTCCTGTTGACCAAGCGGGGTTCCGCGCTCCTGCACCGGGACCAGGACCTGTGGGAATACGTGCTCGCCACGCTGCCGCTCGGCCGGGAGCAGATCGAACGCGACGCCGGGCGTCTGCTGCTGCTCGCCACCGCGGCAGGCGCCACCGCGGCCGAGCGTCAGGGCGCGATGGTCCAAGGGCTGACCGCACTGGGCTGGTGCAACGAGGACGGCAGCGCGATCGGCAGCGGTGACGCGTTGTGGGTGGCGGAGGCGACAGACAAGTTCCTGAAGGCGTGTGGCGCGCGTCTACTCACCACCCGGCGCGATGTCAGCGAGTCACCGGAATGGGCGCAGGGATTCGCACGGCTGGCGCTGTCGATGTAGACGTGCCGGGCGCCCGCGACCGGCGTCCCCTGTCAGGCGGTCCGGAGTTCCCGCTTGAGCAGTTTGCCGCTCTGGTTGCGGGGAAGGGCCTCGGCGAAGCGGATCTGCTTCGGCACCTTGAACGGCGCGATCCGCTCCTTGACGTGGCCGATGAGTTCCTCGGCCGACACCTGCTCTCCTTCGCGCAGCACCACGACCGCGGTGATCGCCTCGATCCATTTGTCGTCCGGGGTGCCGATCACCGCGACCTCCGCGACCGCCGGATGGGTGTAGATCGCGTCCTCGACCTCACGGGACGCGACGAGGATGCCGCCGGTGTTGATGACGTCCTTGATCCGGTCGACGACGGTGATGAACCCCGCCTCGTCGCGGATGACGAGGTCGCCGGAGTGGAACCAGCCGTCGCGGAACGCCTCCGTCGTCGCGTCCGGGTTGTCCCAGTAGCCCCGGCACAGCTGCGGCGAGCGGTAGAGGACCTCGCCCGACTCGCCGTCCGGGACGTCGTTGCCGTCCGCGTCGACGACGCGGGTCTCGACGAAGAACACGGCGCGACCGCACGACGACGGGCGGTCCGCGTGCTCCTCGGGCCGCAGCACGGTGGCCAGCGGGCCGATCTCGGACTGGCCGAAGCAGTTGTAGAACCCGAGGTCCGGGTAACGCTCGCGCAGCCGGTTCCGCACCGTCACCGGCATGATCGATGCGCCGTACTGCGCCTTGCGCAGGGACGACAGGTCGCGGCTCTCGAGGTCCGGGTGGTTCGCCAGCGGCACCCACACCGTCGGCGCGAGGAACAGCGACCCGATCCGGTCCTCCTCGATGCGGCGCAGGATCTCCGGGATGTCCGGTGCCGCCATCAGGTTCACGGTCGCACCGATCGAGAGGTACGGCAGCATGAACACGTGCATGCCCGCCGAGTGGTACAGCGGCATCGCGACGAGCGGGTTGTCGTCGGCCTTCAGGTCCAGTGCGATCACGGAGGAGACGTACTCGTAGACGAGCGCCTCGTGGGTCATCATGGCGCCCTTGGGCTTCGACGTGGTGCCCGAGGTGTACAGCAGCTGGGCGAGGTCGGTCGCGGCGGCGCGCGGCGTCAGGTCGGGCACGTCGCCGGCGCCCGCGACGTCGAGGAGCGATCCGTCGGTGTCGCGCAGCGACAGCACGTGCTCGACGGCGGGGAGATCGCCGCGCACCGAGTCGAGCGTCCCCGCGAGGGCGGGGTCGACCAGCACGGCCCGCGCACCCGACTGCGACACCAGGTACGTCAGCTCCTCGCCCTTGAGTGCGTAGTTCACCGGGACGTGCACCAGCCCGGCGCGGGCGCAGGCGAGGAACCCGATGACGTAGGCGTCGGAGTTGGTTCCGTACGCCGCGACCCGGTCGCCGGCGTCCAGCCCGAGCGACGCGAAGTGCGCGGCCGCGCGGGTCACGGCGTCGTCGAGTTCGCGGTAGGTGCGGACGCGGCCGTCGAACGACAGCGCGGCGCGGTCCGGGAACTTCGCGGCGGAGCGACGCAGGACACCGTCGATGGTCTGGGTGCGGGGGTCGAGACTCATGTGCGTCAGATTATGGGACGTCCAACTATTACGGAAGAGGCGCTCCGCACCTGTGCGCGCGTGTGGCAGCCGGAGCGACCACACGCGCGCACGGGTGGCGCGGCCGCCTACACCCGGGCGAAGCGCGCCGGATCTGAGCCGGGCACCTGGATCACCTGGCCACGTGTCACGAGATGCCTCAGGTGCGCGGCGGCCTCCGAGACGGCCATCCCGCGCATCAGCGGAGCGAACGCGTCCCAGCCGCGGTACCACTTCATCCGCTCGGCGACCTGCCAGACGGTGATCTCGTCGTCGCCGAACGCCTCGTACAGGTGGTCGAGGCGCTCCTCGTGGTGCTCGACCAGCTCCTTCGCGCGTCCCGGCAGGTCGGTGATCGGCAGCCCGTGCGCGCCGAGGCCGCGGGTGACGCCCATCGACTGCACCCGGGTCAGCGAGTCCAGGAATTCGGCGAGCGAGTCCCGCTCCTCGAGCGGGAAGATGAAGTTGCCGACGTGCGGCGTGGTCTTCTGCAACACGTGGTCGCCCGTGAACATCACGTCCGCGTCCTCGAGATGGAAGCAGGCGTGTCCGGGCGTGTGACCGGGGGTGAACACCACCCGCAGCGTGCGTCCGCCGGTCAGCGCGATGACCTGGCCTCCGCTCAGCGTCCGGTCCGGGGCCGATTCCGGACGCGCCGGCGGCTTCAGGACGGACGCGGCCCGGTACGCGTCGCAGTCGCTCTCGGAGGCGCCCGCGCGCCGGATGTTCTCGATCTGCTCGTCGAGCCACTCCGGGGTGTGCCCGGAGGTCATCAGCCGGAACATCTCGTGGTCGTCCTCGTGCATCGCGATCCACGCACCCGACGCCTCCCGCACCCGACCGCAAAGACCGGTGTGGTCCGGATGGAAGTGGGTGAGGACCACGCCCTCGACGTCGGAGATCGAGTGACCCATCGACTCGAGCCCGTCGGTCAGGCCCTCCCAGCCCTCGTCACCGTCCCAGCCGGAGTCCACCAGAACGACGCCGTTCGGCGATTCCATCGCGTAGACGAGCGTGCTGCCCAGCGGATTGTGGGACATCGGAACCGTGATCTGGAAGATGCCATCGCCGATGGCCACCGCGTCGGACATGTCACTACCTCTACTTCGTGAATAGGTCAAATCTTTCGTTCATCACTACCCCACCCAGTGGCCTGGAGCACACCCCGGGACCACTCGCCGGGACGTTCTGTGACAAATTCAACTGGGCGGACAGGGGTGCGCGCGGGGGCGATGACGCATGGGTTCGGTCGGTCCGCCGGTTCGTGGACCCTCCGCGAAAATCCGTGTGCACAGGGGTGTTGTCGTGTGCACAGGGGTGCTGCGCGCGCAGAACCGGTGTGCGGGCGGGAGAACCTGTGTGCACGCGCCGGACGCCGCGGCCGGGGGAGCGGGATCGTGTCGGCGCGCTGTGGTAAGCCTGACTCGACCGGCCGACCGACGATGGGGGAACCGTGCTGACGTTGCATCGCGCGGAGCGTTCGGACACGCTCGCGGACGGACTCGCGCAGACCCTCGTCACGCCGCTCGCCGACCCCTTCGCCCGCGAGGTCGTCGCCGTTCCGGCGAAGGGTGTGGAACGCTGGCTGACGCAACGGCTTTCGGGTGTGCTGGGCGCGGCGGGCCGCGCGGACGGCGTCGCCGCGAACATCGACTTCCCTTCCCCGACACGGCTGGTCGCCGACGCACTCGCCGCGGCGACCGGCACCACCCCCGACGACGATCCGTGGCGGCCGGAACGCGTGCTGTGGACGCTGCTCGACGTCGTCGACGGCTGCGTCGACGAGCCGTGGTGTGCGGTACTCGCCCGCCATCTCGGACGGGACGACCCGGACGGCCACCGGATCGGCCGCCGCTACGGCACCGCCGCGCACCTGGCCGAACTGTTCCGCAGCTACGGCGACCAGCGGCCCGGGATGCTCGTGGACTGGGCCGCCGGCCGCGACACCGACGGCCTGGGCGCGGCACTGCCCGCCGACCTGGCGTGGCAGCCGGAACTGTGGCGACGGCTGCGGCAGCGCCAGGGCGCCCCGAGCCCCGCCGAACGCCTCGTGCCGGCCTGCGCGCTGCTGCGCGAGCGCCCCGACGTCGTCGACCTGCCCGAACGCGTCTCCGTCTTCGGGCCGACGCGCCTGACCACCGCGCAGCTGGGGGTGCTCGAGGCGCTCGCCGTCGGCCGCGACGTCCACGTGTGGGTCCCGCACCCCAGCGCCGCGATGTTCGACGCCCTCACCGACCGTGAGCCGCCGGCCACCCGCGCCGCCGACGACACCGGTCCGGCGGTGACGCACCCGCTGCTCGCCGGTCTCGGACGCGACGTGCGCGAACTGCAGTTCCGGCTGCGGATCGACGGCGTGGTGCACGCGCACCATCCGGCGCCGCCGCGGCCCGACACCCTGCTCGGACGCCTGCAGGACGATCTCGCCGCCGACCGCGCGCCGAGTCCCGCGCGGGCGGACGGCACCGTGCAGATCCACGCATGCCACGGCGCCGCCCGGCAGGTGGAGGTACTGCGGGAGTCGTTGCTGCACCTGTTCACCGACCTGCCCGACCTCGAGCCCCGCGACGTGCTGATCATGTGTCCCGACGTCGAGACGTACGCGCCGCTGATCCGGGCGGTGTTCGGGCAGGACGGAGTCGGGCACCCCGGGCACGGGTTGCGGGTGCGGCTCGCGGATCGCGCTCTGCACCAGACGAATCCGGTGCTCGCGGTGACGGCGTCACTGCTCGAGCTGGCCGACGGACGGGTCACGGCCAGCCAGCTGCTCGACCTCGCGGCCGCCGAGCCGGTGCGCCGCCGGTTCCGGATCTCCGACGACGACCTCGAGCGGCTGCGCGAGTGGACCACGGCGGCGGGCGCGCGGTGGGGCCTCGGGCCGCGGGAACGCTCGGCGTACGGGCTGCCCGACTTCCCGCAGAACACGGTCCGGTCGGCGCTCGACCGCATCCTGCTCGGCGCGGCCGCCGATGACAGCGACGGCGACTGGCTGGGGTTGGCGCTGCCGCTGGGTGGCGTCGACAGCAACGACATCGACCTCGCGGGCACGCTCGCCGAGTTCGTCGACCGGCTCGACGTGTCGCTGCGCGGGCTGGCCGGGCCGCAGTCGGCGCCCGCGTGGGAGGCGGCGCTCATACGGGCGCTGGACCTGCTGGTGGACGTGCGGGAGAGCGACGCCTGGCAGCTCGGGCAGGCGCACCGGGAACTCGCCGCGGCCGTCGAGTTCGGCGACGCGGAGCTGCGACTGGCGGACGTGCGGGCGATGCTGGCGTCGCGGCTGGCGGGCCGGCCGACGAGTGCGAACTTCCGCACCGGGGAACTGACGGTGTGCACGATGGTGCCGATGCGGTCGGTGCCGCATCGCGTCGTGGTGCTGCTCGGCCTGGACGACGAGGCGTTCCCGCGCAGCCCGGGTGTGGACGGTGACAACGTCCTGGCCCGGAATCCGGTTCCGGGGGAACGTGATCCACGCAGTGAGGACCGGCAGCTGCTGCTCGACGCGATCGGGGCGGCGGGGGAGCGGCTGCTGCTGTTCTACACCGGACGCGACCCGGTCAGCGGCGCGCCGCGACCACCCGCGATCCCGCTCAGCGAGGTACGCGACATCCTGGAAGCCATGGCCGGTGGCCTCGACGGCGTGGTGACGGCGCATCCGCTGCAGCCGTTCGACGCCCGCAACTTCCGCCGCGAGCGACCCTTCAGCTTCGACCCCGCCGCCCTCGCCGGGGCGCGGGCGGCGCAGCGGACGCCCACCCCGGACCCCGGGTTCCTGCCCGCACCGCTCGGACCGCCGCAGCTCGGCGACGTCGACCTCGCCGACCTGATCGCGTTCGTCGTGCACCCGACGCAGGCGTTTCTCAAGCAGCGTCTCGGGGTGCGGATCGCGGACCTCGACGAGGAGATCGCCGACGCCCTCGACCTCGAACTGGACTCGCTCACGCGCTGGTCGATCGGGGAGCGGATGCTCGCCGCGATCCTCGCCGACGGCCGCGACTTCGACGACGCCGTCACCGATTTCCGGGCCGCGGAGTGGCGTCGCGGGACCCTGCCGCCCGCCGCGCTGGGCGGCGTCGCCCTCGCGGACCTCGAGGAGACGGTCCGGGTGCTCGCGTCCGCCGGCCGGCTGCCCGGGCTGCCCGACACCCTGGACGTCGACCTGGACCTCGGCGGTGGACGCCGGCTCACCGGCAGCGTCGACGGCGTCCACGGGGATGTCCTCGCCCGGACCAGCTGCTCGAAGCTGGGTCCGAAGCATCGGCTCACCGCGTGGGTGCGGCTGCTGGCGTTGGCCGCCGCGCACCCGGACCGGCCGTGGCGGGCGGTGACCATCGGGAAGGGTCCGTTCCGGCGACCCACCGCATGGGCGTCGACGATCGCCGCGCCCGAGGGCGCACTCGCGACGCTGACGGCTCTGATCGCGTTGCGGGACCGGGGACTGCGCGCACCGCTGCCGATCGCGACCGGAGCGTCCGCCGCCTACGCGCAGCGGCGGGCGAACGGCGACTCGGTCGAGATGGCGGTCGAGGCGGCGCAGAAGGAATGGGACTCCCCGTTCGGCGACTGCAAGGACAAGCACGTCGCCTACCTGTACGGGGAGGGCGCCGCGTTCGCCGTCCTCACCGCCGAACCGGACTCCGCCGAGGGGACCCGCTTCGGGGCCGATGCGCTCGCCCTGTGGGGTCCGCTGCTCGCCGCCGAGACCGTG
Organism: Rhodococcus sp. NPDC003318; assembly: GCF_042879035.1. Taxonomy (NCBI): domain Bacteria; kingdom Bacillati; phylum Actinomycetota; class Actinomycetes; order Mycobacteriales; family Nocardiaceae; genus Rhodococcus; species Rhodococcus sp. NPDC003318. The sequence continues at coordinate 31,567 of NZ_JBIAOU010000028.1, forward strand.
GGGGCCGCGTGATGTCCGCGATCGTCGCATCCGACCGGGCGGCGTTCGACCTGTACGGCGAACTCCCCACCGGCACAACGGTCCTCGAAGCCAGCGCGGGCACCGGCAAGACGTACGCGATCGTCGGTCTCGCCGTCCGCTTCGTCGCCGAACGCGGCATCGACCCGCAGCGGTTGCTGCTGGTCACCTTCAGTCGTGCCGCGACCAAGGAACTGCGCGAACGTACCCGCGAGCGGTTCGCCGCCGTCGCCGCCGGCCTCGCCGACCCCGAGGCGAGCGACGACGAGCTGGTGCGGTTCCTCGCCGACACCGACCCCGACACCGTCGCGCTCCGCCGCCGTCGCCTGCTGCAGGCCTTGTCGAACTTCGACGCCACCACCATCGCCACCACGCACAGCTTCTGCCAGCGGATGCTCGACAGCATCGGTATCGCCGGCGAACGCGACCCCGACACCGAACTGGTCGAGGAGGCCACCGGGCTGATCGCCGAGGCGATCTCCGACGAGTACCTCAGCCGCTTCGGGCGGACCCCCGAGCCGAGCCTGTCGCCCGAGCAGGCCCGCAAGGCCGCCCGCGCCGCGATCTTCGACTCCCAGGCGCGCCTCGCGCCCGAGGACGCGGACGGCACCGCCGCCGGTGACGCCGTCGCGTTCGCGTCCGCGGTCCGCGAGCAGGTACGGCGCCGCAAACGGGCCGCCGGCATCCGCGACTTCGACGACCTGCCCGCGCTGCTGCACGCGGTCCTCACCGACCCCGAACGCGGCGACGCGGCCCGGAGTCGAGTGCGGGAACGGTACTCGGTGGTGCTCGTCGACGAGTTCCAGGACACCGACCCGCTGCAGTGGGGCATCCTGCGGGCCGCGTTCCACGAGCACGCGACGCTGATCCTGGTCGGCGACCCGAAGCAGGCGATCTACGCGTTCCGCGGCGCGGAGGTCTACGCGTACCTCGACGCCGTCACCGAGGCGCGGACCCTGGAGCTGACCACGAACTGGCGCAGCGACAAACCGCTCCTCGACGCGCTCGCGCACGTGCAGGGCGGCGCGGCGCTCGGTCATCGCGACATCGTCGTGCACGCCGTCGCGGCGGCGCAGCAGGAGCCCCGCGTCGGCGGGGTCGCGCCGATCCGGCTGCGGTACCTGCCCCGCGCCGGTGCGGGACCCATCGGGCGCAACGGATTTCCGTTCATCGCGCCACTGCGGTCGCGGGTCGCCGACGACCTCGCCGCCGACATCGTCCGTCTCGTCGGAGACGGCGCCACGACGATCGGCGGAGCCGCGGCACGCCCGGTGGCACCCGGGGACATCGCGGTCCTGGTGCGCACCAACGCGCAGATCACCCTCGTCCACGACGCCCTCGACCGCGCCGGGGTCCCCGCCGTGACCGTCGGTGGCCTGAGCGTGTTCGTCACCCCCGCCGCCCGCGACTGGCTGTGGGTGCTGCAGGCGCTCGAGCAGCCGCACCGCTCCGACCGGGTGCGGCTGGCGGCCCTGACGTCGCTGCTGGGACGCACCGCCACCGAACTGGACGCGGGCGGCGACGAGCTGGTCGCCGAGATCGGCGGCGGACTGCGCGATCTCGGGCGGGTGTTCGCCACCGCCGGGTTCGCGGCGATGGTCGAACGGCTCGCCGCGTGGGGCACCCTCGAGGCCCGGCTCCTCGGACGGGTCGGCGGCGAACGTCTGCTGACGGACCTGCGGCACGTTGCGCAGCTGCTCGGGGAGGTGGCCGTCGGACAGGGCCTGGGTCCGACCGCGCTGACGCGGTGGCTGACCGATCGGATGCGGGAACCGAACGTCGGGACGGTGGACCGCAGCCGCCGCCTCGACTCCGACGCCGCCGCCGTGCAGATCGCGACCGTGCACGCCACCAAGGGGCTCGAGTACCCGATCGTGTACGTGCCCTACGCGTGGGACGCCGCGAAGAACCCGAAGCCGGACAAGCTGCTGCTGCACGACGACGACCACACCCGCGTCCTCGACGTCGGCGGCCCCGACGGACCCGGCTACGCCGCCCGCAAGAAGCGGCACGACGAGGAGGAGGCGGGTGAGGAGCTGCGGTTGCTGTACGTGGCGCTGACCCGCGCCAAGTGCGCGCTGGTGCTGTGGTGGGCGCCGTCCAGCGCGACCTCCTCGTCGCCGCTGCACCGGATGCTGCTGGCCCGCAGGCCGGGCGAGCCGGACGTGCCCGCGTCGCTTCCGGTTCCGGCGGATCCCGAAGTCGCGCAGCGGTTCACGCAGTGGGCGGACGGCGTCCCGGGCGTCGTCGTCGAGGCGGTCGGGCCGGGGCGGATCACGGTCGGGACGTGGTCGCCGCCCACCGAGAAGTCCGAGGAACTGGTCGCCGCGCGTTTCGACCGCGTCCTCGACGCCGACTGGCGGCGCACCTCCTACACCGCGCTCACCGCCGCGGCGCACGCCCTCCCGCCGCTCGCCGGCGAAACCGAGGAGCCGGTCCTCGACGACGAGCCGGAGGAACCCCCGCTGACCGTCGTCGGCGCCGACCTCACGGGGACGCACCTGCCGTCGCCGATGAACGGGCTGCCCGCCGGTGCGGCGTTCGGCACCCTCGTGCACGCGGTGCTCGAGTACGTCGACACCGCCGCCGCGGATCTCACGGCCGAGGTGCAACGGCACTGTCGGGAGGAGGTGGCCGCGGGGTTCTCCGGCGTCGACGCGGATGCGTTGGCGGAGTCGCTGATGCCCGTTCTCGCGACGCCGCTGGCGGGCGGCACGCACACCCTCGCGTCGATCGCACCGTCGGATCGGCTGCCGGAACTCGACTTCGAGCTGCCCCTCGCCGGCGGCGACGCCGCCGCGGACCGGATCACCCTCGACGGTGTCGTGACGCTGCTGCGCCGGCACCTGCCCTCTGACGACGTCCTCGCGCCGTACGCGGACCAGCTCGCCGACATCGGGCCCGCACCGCTGCGCGGCTACCTCACCGGCAGCATCGACGCGGTGCTCCGGCTGCCCGGTCCGAGTTTCGTGGTCGTCGACTACAAGACCAACCGGATCGCGCCCGGCGACCTGACCACCGCCCAGTTCACCCGCGAGTCGATGGCGGCGGAGATGATGCGCTCGCACTATCCGCTGCAGGCACTGCTGTATGCCGTTGCGCTGCACCGCTACCTGCGCTGGCGGCTGCCCGGCTACGACCCCGGCAGCCACCTCGGCGGCGTGCAGTACCTGTTCGTGCGCGGCATGGCCGGCCCCGACACCCCCGCAGGGTGCGGCGTCTTCGACTGGTACCCACCGGCTGCGCTCGTCACCGACCTGTCCGACCTCCTCGCCGGCCGCACGCCCGACGACGATCTGCCCCCTCCCGCTCGGGGTGAAGGTGGCCTTCGTGCGGATCAGCGGGATGACGGCCACCGTCGGCCGGAGGCGGAGGGGGTGCGGTCATGACCGAGGCACGGGTGGCGCAGCGGGGGAAGGGGACGCTGCGCGCGTTCAACGAGGCCGGGGTGCTCGGCGCGGCGGACGTGCACGTCGCGCTGCGGCTCGCGCAGCTGGCCGGGGAGCGGTCCGAGGACGCCGTGTTCGCGGCGGCGCTCGCGGTACGGGCCGTCCGGTCCGGCTCGGTGTGCTTGGAGCTCAACGAGATTCGAGGAATCGGCGTCGACGCCGGGGTCGCGGAGGACGGTACCGAGATCGACCTCGACGCGCTGCCGTGGCCGGAGCCCGAGGCGCTGCTCGGTGCGCTGCGGGCGAGCCCGCTGGTGGTCGGCGGTGGGCAGGGCCCGCTGGTGCCGCTGCGGCTCGTCGACACCGACGGGGGTCCGCTGCTCTACCTGGAGAAGTACCACCGGCAGGAGCAGACGGTCCGCCGGATCCTCGACGCACGCGCCGGCGACCACCCCGACGTCGACGAGGCCGCGCTGCGGGCGGGCCTGGACGAGTTGTTCCCCGGACCGCCCACGGACCGGCAACGCGTCGCGGTCGCGGTCGCCGCCACCCACCGGACCGCGGTGATCGCCGGCGGCCCCGGCACCGGCAAGACGCACACCGTCGCCCGCGTCCTGGCGATGCTGCTGCGCCTGCACGGCGACGGCCTGCGCATCGGACTGGCCGCGCCGACCGGGAAGGCGGCCGCGCGTCTGCAGGAGTCCGTGCGTGCGGAGGGTACGCAGCTCGGTCTGCCCGAGGCCGTGACGGCGTCGACCCTGCACCGGCTCCTCGGGTGGGGCCACAACGGGCCGAAATACCATGCACGCAACCACCTCCCCTTCGACGTGGTGGTCGTGGACGAGACGTCGATGGTGTCGCTCACCATGATGTGCCGGCTGCTCGAAGCGCTGCGCCCCCAGGCGCGTCTGATCCTGGTCGGAGACCCCAACCAGCTGGCGTCCGTCGACGCCGGTGCGGTCCTCGCGGACCTCGTCGACCGGCGCGTTCCCACCGCGGGCAGCCCGGTCCTCGACACCGTCGTCGCCGCGGACCTCGCCGGCGACGGCTGGGCGGACGCACACGGCACCGACGAGCGCGGCCGGTTGCGCGGCGGCATCGTCCGGCTCACCCGCGGCTGGCGGTTCGACGAGGAGATCGGCGCGCTGGCCGACGCGGTCCGCGACGGCGACGAGGGCCGCGTCCTGGAGATCCTGCACGCCGGCGGCGACCGGATCGACTTCCTCGCACCCGACGACCTCGACGCACTGCGGCGGCAGGTGGTCGACGTCGCCGCGGAGGTCACCGCGGCAGCAGAGGCGGGCGACCACGCGGCGGCGTTGCAGCTGGCGGACAACCATCGGCTGCTGTGCGCGCACCGCGACGGCCCGTACGGCGTCGCGTGGTGGGAGCGGGCGTCGCTCGAGTGGATCGGCGCCGCGACCGGGCACCGTCTCGACCCCGACGCCTGGTATCCGGGACGCCCGCTGCTGGTGACCGCCAACGACTACGACGCGCGAATCTACAACGGCGACACCGGAGTCGTGGTGCGTCGAGGCGACGGCGAGCTGGTGGCGGCATTCGCCTGTGGCGCCGAGCCGCTGCTGCTGCACCCGAGCCGGCTGTCGTCGGTGCAGTCCGTGTACGCGATGACCATCCACCGCAGCCAGGGCAGCCAGTACGGCACCGTCTCGGTGATCCTGCCCGAGGAACGGTCGTCGCTGCTGACCCGTGAGCTGCTCTACACCGCGGTCACCCGCGCCAAGGACAGGGTTCGGATCATCGGCACCGAGGTCGCCGTCCGTGCCGCCGTGCGGCGCCGGGTGCTGCGGGCCAGTGGGCTGCGGTCGGGCTGACGGCGGGACACGCACAGAGGGGATCGGCTCGAGCAGAGCGCATATCTGGATCGCCTGTCCGCCCGGGCAATACGATCGACGGCACCGCACGCCCGCGGCGCAGGGACACCCGATACCGGCCGACACCCGCCGCGGCGCCGGGTTGAACCCACCGCACGGGAGGACGGACGATGACCGCCGAGGCACACGTGGACGAGTACCGATTCGTGGACGGGGAGGCGTCCGGGCCCAGTCGGGTCCACGTCGGCGAACCGCCCACCGTCGCGGGCATCACCGAGGCGGTGCTGCCCGTCCTCGAACGGCTGCGCGGCAGCGCACTCGAGCGGGAGAACAGCCGGGACTTCGCCTTCGACGACGTCGCCGAACTCGCCCGCCGCGGAATACTTCTCGTCGGCATCCCCGTCGAGGACGGTGGCGCCGGCGGCAGCCTGCGCGACGTCCTGGACCTGGTCGTGACCATCGCCCGCCACGATTCCAGCGTCGCCCAGGCGCTGCGCGGCAGCTTCGGCACCGCGTTCGGGGTGGCCAACGATCCCGCGCTCGCCGAACGCGACCGCACCCTGCAGAGGATCCACGCCGGTCACCTCTTCGCGGGCACGGTCAACGAGCGCACCGGCGGTGCCGGCGGCTCGGTGAACGCGACACTGCGCCGTGCCGGTGACGGCTACGTGGTGAACGGCGAGAAGTACTACTCCACGGGCGGGCTGTACGCGTCGTGGTTCTCCACGACGGCCAAGGACGAGGAGGGCCGGACGGCCCGGTTCCAGGTGCCGCTGGACCGGGACGGGATCGAGCGTCTCGACGACTTCGACGCGGTCGGCCAGCGCCTCACCGCGAGCGGCACCACCCGCTTCGTCGACGTGCACCTCGACGAGGACGAGGTCGACTTCGCCGGCACCGGACGCCCGTCCCTGAACCCGTGGGGAGGCCTCGGGCACCTGTACCTGTGTGCCGTCCAGGCGGGCATCGCCCACAACGTCCTCGACGACGCCGTCGTCTTCGCCCGCGAACGGGCCCGGCCGATCAAGCACAGCACCGCCGACCGCAGCATCGACGACCCCTACGTGCAGCACACCGTCGGCCGGATCGCGTCGAAGGCCCACGCGGTGCGGTCGGCGGTGCTGATCGCCGCGGAGGAACTCGAGAAGGTCCGCGACGTCCCGGAGGACCGGCGCCGCGCCGCGGGTGCGGCCGCGTCGATCACCATCGCCCAGACGCAGGCCCTGGCCGCCGAGCAGACGCTCGAGGCGGCGAGGCTGCTCTTCGACGTGGGCGGCGGCTCGGCCACCGACCGCGCTCTGGGCTTCGACCGGCACTGGCGCAACGCGCGGACCGTCGCCAACCACAACCCCCGGGACTGGAAGCTGGCCAAGGCCGGGGCGTTCCTCCTCACCGGCGAGGAACCCCCGACCAGCGGCCTCTTCTAGTGCGGCAGCGCCGCGCCGCCCGGGACCGAGTCGACGAGCCGACGGGTGTACTCGTCCGCAGGATTGTCGAGAATCAGTGCCGTCGGCCCCGATTCGACGACGGTCCCGTGCCGCATCACCGTCACCGTGTCCGCGATCAGCCGGACGACCCCGAGGTCGTGGGTGATGAACAGGTAGGTCAGCGAGTACGCGGCCTGCAGGTCCACGAGCAGCTGCAGGATCTCCGCCTGGACCGACACGTCGAGCGCGGACACCGCCTCGTCGAGGATGACGATCTCCGGGTTCAGGGACAGGGCCCGGGCGATCGCCACACGCTGCGCCTGACCACCGGACAGTTCACCGGCCCGGCGGGTGGAGTACTTCCGGTCCAGGTGTACGCCGTCGAGGAGTTCCCCGGCGATCGCGTGCCGCTGCCTGCGGTCGATGTCCTTGCGGTGCACGCGCAGCGGTTCGGTGATCAGGTCGGCGACCGACATCCGTGGATTCAGCGAGGAGTACGGGTTCTGGTACACGAACTGCAGCCGACTGCTCAGCTCCCGTCGGTCCCAGCTGCCGCTCTGCCCGAGGAGGGTGACCTCGCCGTCGTCGGGTGTGCGCAGTCCCGCCACGATCCGGGCGATCGTCGACTTCCCGGCACCGGACTCGCCGACGAGCGAGTGGGTGGTGCCGGTCGCGACGCGGAAGGAGACGTCGTCGGCCGCGACCACCGGTTCCGCACTGCTGTGCGCGGCGTGGAACGTCTTCGACACCCCCTTCACCTCGATCGCGTACTCGGCGGAGCTGCGTTCTGCGGCGGAGTGCGGGGTCAGCGAGCCGACCCGGACGGGTCGCGGTGTCAGGGTTCCGACGTGCAGTCCGGGTGCCGCGTCGAGGAGCCGGCGCGTGTACGGGTCGCGGGCGTGGCGCAGCAGCGAGTCGCGGCCGCCCTCCTCGACCACGACACCGCCCCGCATCACCACGACCCGGTCGGCGCGCTCGAGAGCGACACCGAGATCGTGTGTGACCAGCAGGATTCCGATGCCCAGCTCGGTGCGGAGCCGGTCCAGGTGGTCGAGGATCTGCTTCTGGACGGTCACGTCCAGGGCGCTGGTCGGCTCGTCGGCGATGAGGAGTTCCGGCTCACCCGACAGGGCGATCGCGATGAGCACCCGCTGCTTCATGCCGCCGGACAGCTCGTGCGGGTACTTGGCGTAGATGCGGCCCGGATCGGCGAGTCCGGCCAGTTCCAGGAACGTCAACGCCTGCGACTTCAGGTTGTGCCGCTGCGCGGACGTGGTGAACGGCAGCAGCCGGCTCCTTCCGAGACGGCCCCGCAGCGCGTCCTCGAGCTGCTTGCCGATCGGCTTGACCGGGTTCAGGGAGACACCGGGGTCCTGCGGGACGAACCCGACGTAGCTGCCCCGGTAGCGGGCGAACCGGTTCTGGCTCCACCCGGCGACGTCGTTGCCGCCGAGCAGGATTCGGCCCGAGACGCGACTGCTGCGGGGCAGCAGACCGATCGACGACCGGATGAGGGTGGACTTGCCGGAACCGGATTCGCCGACGATGGCGACCAGTTCACCGGCGTGGACGTCGAGGCTCACGCCGGAGACCGCCTTGGTGGGGCTCGCGCCCCGACCGGCGTACCAGATCTCGACGTCGTCGAAGGACAACAGGGTCATCGGACGCCTCCCTCGTGCTGCAGTTCACGGCTGATGCGGTTGCTGGACAGGACCACCGCCAGGATGACGAAACCGGGGAGCAGTGCGATCCACGGTGCCACCGCGAGAAGGTCGCGGCCCTCGGAGACCAGCAGTCCCCATTCCGGTTCCGGTGGGGGAGCGCCGAACCCGAGGAACCCGAGCGCCGCGATCGCGAGGATCGAGGCACCGAACTGCAGCGGGATCAGCGAGACGACCGAGCTGAGGGAATTCGGCAGCACGTGCCGGGTGAGGATGGTGAGGCGGGGCGTGCCGATGCTGGACGCGGCCTCGACGTAGTCCGCCTGCACGACGCGCAGCACTTCGGCGCGCATCACCCGCGCGAAGTTCGCGACAGCGGACACGCCGACGGCAATGGCCACGTTGAGGGTGCCGTAGCCGAGTGCGGAGACCACGACCATGGTGAGCAGCAGACCGGGCACGGACAGCAGGACGTCGACCACCCGCATGACGACCAGGTCGACCGCGCCGCCGACGAATCCGGCGATCGCACCGAGGACGGTGCCGATGACGAAGGCGATCGCGACGGCCAGCAGGGTCGCGCTGAGGGTGATCACCGCGCCGTGCACGGTGCGCGAGTAGATGTCGCGGCCCAACCGGTCGGTGCCGAAGGGGTGCTCGGCGCTGGGTCCGACCAGGATCGCGGTGGAGTCGGGTAGGTACGGGTCCTTCCAGGTGAACAGTCCGGGTGCGACGCACCAGGCGATCGCCAGGGCGACGACCAGCACCGCCAGCGTGAGACCCGGACGGGCCAGGACGGGGGCGAGCGCGCCGAGGCGCCGCCGCGGCGGCGCGTCCGGCACACCCACCGGCGGGGGAAGGGGTGGCGGCGTCGTGGCGCGTTCCGGGACGGCGGCGTCGAACGGTTCGGCTACGAGGGTGTCGGCGCCCAGTGCGCGGTTGCTGTCGATCGTCATGCGGGCACCCCTTCGCGGGCGGCTTTGAGTCGTGGGTCGATGAGGGGATATGCGATGTCGACGACGAAGTTGACCGTGACGAACGCGAGGGCGACGAACATGACCACGCCCTGGACGACCGGCACGTCCTGCGCGCGGACCGCCTGCTCGGTGAGGCGCCCGATTCCGTTGCGGGAGAAGATCGTCTCGGTGATGACCGCTCCGGCGAGCAGTTCGCCGACGATGATGCCGCCCTGGGTGAGGGCGGGCAGGCTGGCGTTGCGCAGCACGTCACCGTTGATGACCGTCGCCTTGCGCAGGCCCTTGCTGAACGACGTCAGCACGTACGGCGAGCCGTATTCGGTGCTGAAGTTGCGCAGCAGCAGCTGGGCGATGGGCCCGGCGACGGGGATCGCCAGCGCGAAGGCGGGCAGCACCAGCCCGTGCAGGCCGTCGTGGCTGATCGGTGGGAACCAGCCGAGTTGGAAGGAGAAGATCCGGATGATGATCAGGCCGAGCAGAAAGCTCGGGAACGACACCAGCAGCGGCGGCAGGCCGGCGATGACGTTCCGCAGCCAGGGGGACTCGATGTAGGTGGCGATCCACGCAATGGCGAGCGCGAGCAGTGCCGCGAGGATCAGCGCGGCCACGGCCAGCACGATGGTCTTCGGCAGGGCCTCGGCGATCGCGGTCGTCACCGGCTTGCCGTTCTGGACCGACGATCCGAAGTCGAGATGCAGTGCGGCCCAGAGCCGGTTGAGGTACTGGACGAAGACGGGCCGGTCGAATCCGTACTGCTGTTCGATCTGCGCGTAGGCCTCGGGGGAGATGTCGTTGCGCTCCTCGGGATTGAAGAGCAGTTCGACCGGGCTGGCGGGCAGCGTGTACAGCAGGATGAAGGAGGCGGTGAACGCGCCCCACACCACCACCAGGCCTCGTCCCAGTTTCAGGAGGACGTAGCGTGTCATGGAAATCCTTTGCGAGTGTGTGTCCTGCCCACCCGACCCGGGCCGGTCCGACCGAACCGGCCCGAGTGGGACGATCAGCCCTGGTCGACCCAGGTGCGGAGGAAGTACAGCCGGCTGGTGGCGTCGAGGTCGAGGCCGTACACGCCCTTGGAGGCGGCGACCTGCGACGGCTCGAACACCGGGTCGTACAGGACGTACTCGTCGAGCACGAGGTCCTGCGCCTGCTCGGACAGCGTGGCCCGCCGCGTCGGGTCCAGGGTGGACTCGAGCGCTTCGAGGCTGTCGGCGATCTTCTGCCGGTCGGGGAAGTCCGCGGGGATGCGGGCGGAGTTGCCCCGGTCCGGGTTGAAGTTGACGTTGAGGATCGCCGGATCGTTGCGGCTGCGGTTGGTGTTGATCAGGTGGTACTCCCTGTTGATCTGGTCGGTCGGGATGTTGCTCGCGTCGAACTGGAAGTCGAGGTCGACACCGATCTCCTTGAGCGACGCCTGGATCGACTCGTACGCGTAGCGGCTGTTCGGGACCAGGTAGTGCCCGGTCGCCTTGAGCGTCAACTTCTTGCCGTCCTTCTCCCGGACGCCGTCGGCCCCGACCTTCCAGCCGGCCTCGTCGAGCAGTCGCTTCGACTCCTCGAGGTCGAACTTCAGCCCCTCGTCGGTGTAGTCGACCGACCCCTGGACGTGGGCGGCGAGCACGGACTTGGCCTGGCCCTCGGAGGGGGCGAGGATGGTCTGCTTGAACCCGGCGCGGTCGGTGGCGTGCACGATCGCGCGGCGGACGTTGATGTCGTTGGTGGGTTCGAGGCTGGTGTTGATGTTCCAGCCGAGGTTGAGCCCGGCGATCGTCCGTGAGGTGATGTCGTAGCCCTGCGCCTCGAGGACCGTCTCGTCGGTGGGGAGAATGTCGAACGACGCCTGCACCTCACCCGACTGCAACGCGCCGGTGCGCACGCTCGCCTCCGGGATGGTGACGAACTCGACCTTGTCGAGATACGCCGGCCCGTCGTGGTGCAGACCGGGGGCCGACCAGTTGTAGTCGGCACGTTTGGTGAGCACGGTGCGCTCCTTGGGCACGTACTCGCTGACGACGAACGGGCCGGTGCCGACGATGTTCGCCGGGTCGAGACGCTGTTCGGCGTTCGACGAGAGGGTCTTCTGGCCGATGATGCCGGGCTGGTTGTTGCCCGAGTACGAGATGAACTGGAGGAAGCTCGCGGACGGCGCCTTGAAGATGATCTTGACGACGTTGTCGCTGACGACCTCGCTGCCCTGGTACGACTTCAGGTGGGTGGCACCGTTGGGTTTGATGCCGAGCGCCGGATCGCCGAAGACGTACTGGTCGAAGTTCTTCTTGACGATGTCGGCGTCGAAGGGGGTGCCGTCGCTGAAGGTGACGCCCTCACGCAGGGTGAACGTGAACTCGGTGTTGGTGTCGTTGACCTCCCAGGAGGTGGCCAGCCACGGTCCGATCTCGCCGGTCTCCGGATCCTGCCAGGTCAGTTTGTCGAAGACGCTGTTGCCGTAGTTGCTGGCCGCGAACGAGGTGTTCAGGTGCGGGTCCAGCGATTCGGGAGAGCTGAGGAGCGCGATCCGCAGGGTGCCACCGGCCTGCGGATCGCCACCTCCGCCGGACTCGGCGGCGTCGACGGTGCTGCTGCATCCGGTCAGGGCGAGCGCGCCGGTCAGTGCGAGAGCGCCGAACACGCCTCGGAATCGTCGTCGGCGCTCGCGCACCGACCGTGGGGCGTGAACTGTTGTTTCCATGGACACGAATCTAGGGTGAAACTGGTTTTCAGGTCACGACATTGGCGCTGGCTGAATCTAAAGGCGATCACGCGCAATGCCAATAGGTGCGTAAATCCCGTGATGTGCTGCCCTCCAGCATGTCTCAGGGTGCCGCGGACGCGATGTCCGCGAGCTGGGCTGCTCGGGAGTGTTCGTTCTGGCTCTGAACCTGAAGGAAGAGAGCCGAACGAGCGTGCAGCGCGGCGGTGTCGGTGGCGAGGATCCCGGACCCGGCCCGCGACACGACGAGGGCCCTGGCGATGTCCTGGAGCGAGCGGAGCACCTCGACCTTCAACGCGAGCCGGTCCTCGAAGTGCTGCGGGCCCTTCGGATCCGACTCGGCCCGATCGGTCAGGGCGTACGCCAGCGCCCGGTAGCGGGCGAACGGCGGTTCCCAGGCCCGCGCGACCGCCGCGGCCGCGTCCTCGCCCGAGGCGTGCAGTTCGTCGAGAATCGCCCGCGCCACCCCGAACACCTGCGGTCGGACGTCGCTGACGATGTTCCGATCGCGGTGATTCCATTCCGATCGCGGGGTGCGCTTGACGATGTCCGCCTCGGCGACGAAGACGCCCTCGAAAGTGACTCGCCACGTGCGGCTTCCGGCGGCGGCGACGAGGGCGAGCGGCTCGGCGCGCAGCCGTTCGTCGTCGACGTCGATCAGGGCGAGCAGCTGGGTCTCGGTGGTCGGGTCGATGGCGGCGACGGACAGCAGGGCGTTGATTCCCCAGCCACTCACCCAGGACACCGTGCCGGTGATCGTCCATCCGCCCTCGACCGGATCGGCGCGGACGTATCGCGTGGGGTAGTGCCGGGCGTCGCTGATCGCGGTCCCGCTGAGGATCTCCCCGCGCAGCACCCGCTCACCCCGTGCGCCGATCGACGCGCCGCTCTTCGCCAGGGTGGTGTAGTGGACGATCAACCCCGTGTGCTGCGCCCAGGCGAGCCAGGTGTTGAAGTCGCCGTAGGCCAGGTGCTCGTGGACGCGTCGTTCGGCGGCCGTGTCCAACTCGGCGCCACCGAACCCGGCCGGGGCCAGGTGGTTGAGCAGTCCGAGGCGGCGCAGTTCCTCGACGGTACCGGCGGTGACACCCTCGCGGTCGGTCTGCAGGGCGCGGGGCGCGAGAGTGCCGTGGGCGTAGTCCCGGACCCGCGCGACCAGCGGATGCTCGTCGGCGGCGTCGACCCGGTCGGCGCTGGTGGTGTCGACCGCCGCCTCCAGGGTGACGGTCATCGCGCCGTTCCCGCCTCGAAATCGTGCAGCAGCAGAGCGATCTCGAAGCCGCGGCGCTGCAGCCAGTGGGAGACGACGGCGGCGCGGGCGCCGGTGAGGTCGTCGATCAGGACCACGCGCGCCCCACGCACGGCGATGGTGCGGTGGGAGACGCCGAGCAGCTGTCCACCCTCGGAGGTGATCGAGCCGGGCAGGTGACCCTGCGCGAACTCCTCCGGGGTGCGCACGTCGAGGAGGTAGGTGGTGCGGTCGGCGTCGGACGCCCACGCCTGCGCGGTGTCCACGTCGATGCGGGGGAACTCGTCGTCGGCGGCGATGGCGTCGACCCGCTCCGCCGCGCGCTGTCGTCCCGCCTCGTCGACCGGTCCGTACACGGCGGTCGCGCCGGTCTCCAGGTCGAGGTTCTCCTCCTTCCACGCCTTGGTGCCGTCGTGCAGGTAGGAGACCCGGTTCGGGACACCGGCGTCGATCAGTGTCTGGGCGCCGATGATGGCGCGGGGCAGTCCGGCGCAGGAGACCACGACGTGGGTGTCGGGGGAGGGCACGACGTCCGCGAACCGCAGCAGCAACTCGGCGCCGGGCACGCCGACCGCGCCGGGAACGTGGCCGGCGGTGAACTCGGGCAGGGTGCGGGTGTCGATGACGACGACGTCGGCGCCCTCGTCCTTGAGGGCCTTGAGTTCGGCGGCGGACACCGACGGGGTGTCGCGTTCGTCGCGGATGCCCAGGGAGAAGTCCTTTCCGGGGACGTCGAAGGTGGGCAGGTCGTCGGTGCCGCCGCGGGTCCACTCCGGGATGCCGCCGGCGAGGGTGTGGACCTCGCTGCGTCCGGCCTCGGCGAGCCGTCCGGCGAGGCGCTGAGCGACGCCGTCGCCGCCGTCGACGAGCACGGTCCGCACCGCCGCGCGGGGCACGAACCGGTCGATCTCGGCTTCGAGGCGGTCGGCGGGGAGGTTGGTGGCGAACAGTGGCGACGCGTAGCCGACGACGTCGCTGGGGCGGATGTCGAGGACGGCCAGTTCCGCGCCGTCGGCGAGCCACACCCGGAGGGTGTCGGCGTCGATGGTCTTCTCTGCGGTGGCGGCCTGGTCGATCGATGAAGTGCTCACGGGAGTGTTGTCCACCTTCGCTGGGTAGCGGTCGGATTGGTTCGCGGCGCGACGGCCGGTGGCGACAGGGTAGCCCCGGGTGGCGGACATCGCGGGCCCGCGATTGTCACGCCCGAACCGGCGCGTTGCCCTGACCAGCACCGATGCCCGGCGTCCGGGAATGAAATCAGGCTGGTTCCAGTGTCGTCGCCGACGATTTCGTGGTGTACCGAGAAGTTCACTGTCCCAGCAGGGTTCGGCATTTCAACCACCACGATTCCATTCGTTGACGCGACCGGCCTCGATTCGGTGAGATGGGGACACGATTCGCCGCCACCGGACCGCAGCGGCCGGCGTCCACCCGAAGGTGCTGTGGCCGAGCCCTGTTCGTCCCGCACTCCTCCCGCTTCCCTCGAACCCCGCTTCCCTCGAACGGAGTATCTGCATGAGCACCGGAACCGACACGCCAGCACGGCAACCACAGCGCAGGCTGACGCTCGCCGCGTCCATCGTCGGGGCCGGCGCGTCCGGGAAGGCCTGGAACTGGCCCGGCACGAAGTGGAACCGCTTCGCGGACTGGGAGCACTACCGGAGGTCCGCCGAGATCGCACGGTCGGGCGTCCTGGACGCGGTGTTCGTCTCGGATCATCCGGCGCTGCAGCGCAATGCGAGCAACGGGCCGAGTCACCTGTTCGACCCGATCGTGCTGTTCTCGGCGATTGCGGGCGCGGTCCCGGACATCGGTTTCGTGCTGACGGCGTCGACGAGCTACAACTCGCCGTACAACCTGGCGCGCCGGCTCGCGAGCCTCGACTCGATCTCGGGTGGCCGGGTGATCTTCAACGCCGTCGCCAACTTCAACCCCGACATCGCCGCGAACTTCTCCGCGGACGGGCTGTTGGACCGGGAGGACCGCTACCGCAAGGCCGACGAGTTCCTCCAGGTGGTCAAGGAGCTGTGGCTGTCCTGGGACACCCCGGAGGGACCCGAGCCCACGGGCCCGCTGTGGGACGACACCACGGCCCGCACGATCGATCACCACGGTGAATTCTTCGACGTGCGTGGCCCGCTGAACGTTCCGGTCGGTCCGCAGGGGCATCCGGTGATCTCGCAGGCCGGCGCCTCCGAGCAGGGCATCGACTTCGCCGGCAAGCACGCCGAGATCGTGTACGCGGCGTTGCTCGGGAAGCAGGCCGCGCTCGACTACGCGGCCACCCTCGACGCCGCCGCCCGCAAGCACGGTCGGCCGGCAGACAGCATCCGGCTGTTCCCCGGCGTCAACGTCTACCTCGGCGACACGCGAGAGGAGGCGCTGCGTCGGCACGAGATCTTCACCGGGGCCGGCAGCGAGGACGACCTGATCGCTCGCTTCCTCGAACAGCAGCGCGCGGTGAACCCGGCGTTCCCGAGGTCCGTGAACGTCGACCGCCCGTTGCGGGCGGAGTGGTTCGAATCCCAGGAGGATCAGACCCGGCCGGTCGGTTTCAGCAAGGCGGTGCAGGATCTGGTGCGCACCGAGGGGCCCACCACCCGGCAGATTGTCCGGCTGGTCGGCGGAGCCGGGGGCCACCGACTGGTCATCGGCACGCCCAAGGAGGTGGCCGACGCGCTGATCGACTGGTGGGCGGCCGGGGCCGTGTCCGGCTACAACGCCCACTTCCCGCTGCTGCACGACGACCTGGAGCGGTTCGTGCAGCAGGTGGTCCCGATCCTGCAGGCCGAGGGCGTGTTCCCGACCGAGTACGACTCGCCGACCATCCGGGGCCGCTTCGGCCTTCCCGACCCGCGCACCGCGCTGTCCACCCAGGAGAACCGATGACCACCGATTTCGCCGCCGCCGTGACCGTCGGCGCCGGCCCCACCGACGAGGAACTTCTCGCCAAGTACCGTCCGGTGTTCGCGCGGATCGCCGAGGGCGCGCTGGAGCGGGAGACGAGCGGCCGACTCGCCCTCGAGGAGGCGGGCTGGCTCCGCGGGGTGGGGTTCCCCGCAGTGCGGGTGCCGCGGGAGTTCGGCGGCGACGGCGCCAGCCTGCGTCAGCTCTATCTGCTCGTCGTCGAGCTCGCGGCCGCGGAATCGAATCTGCCGCACGCCCTTCGGGTGCACTCGCGGTTCGTGGAGGACCGCTGGCGCGAGCGGCACACGCCGCGCGGGCAGCAGTGGCTGCGGCGCATCGGGGACGGCGTCGTGTTCGGCACCGCCGTCAGCGAGCGTGAGGGAGCGTTCCGGCGGCCGTCGACGACGCTGCGGGAGGTGGACGGCCGACTGGTGGTGAACGGCACCAAGTACTACAGCACCGGCGCCCTCTACGGCGACTACCTCACCGTCGCGGTCCTCGACGAGGCGGGGGAGCGGCACACCGCCGTCGTGAAGGCGGACTCCCCGGGTGTCGAGCGGATCGACGACTGGGCCGGATTCGGGCAGCGCGGCAGCGCCAGCGGCACCACCGTCTTCACCGACGCCGAGGTGGAGGGCCCCGGGTTCCTGTTCCCGCCGCCGGGCGGCGCGGCCGGGCACCTCGCGCACTTCCAGCTGACGCACCTCGCGACAATCGCCGGCATCGTGCGCCGGGCGACGGACGAGATCGCCGACTTCGTCCGCCGCAGGCACCGCACCTACCCGCAGGCGAAAGCGCCTGTCGCCGCGCAGGATCCGCTGATCCAGCAGGTGGTCGGACGCGCCGACGCCGCCGCCTACGCGATCCGCGCCACCGTCCTCGACGCCGCCGCGTCCCTCGACGCCGCCGCCGACGCCCGGTTCGCGCTGACCATCACGCCGGAGGCGGAACGCACCCCCGAGGCGGAGGAGGAGGCCGTGGCACTCGAATTGAAGGCGGAGCTGGACGCGTACCGCGCGCAGTCCGTCGTGCTCGACCTCGGGTTGAAGACGACGACGGAGATCTTCGAGGTCGGCGGCGCGTCCGCGCTGGACCGCAGGTACCAGTTCGACCGGCACTGGCGGAACGTGCGGACCCTGGCCTCCCACAACCCGCTGATCTACCGGGAACAGCAGCTCGGCGACTACGTCCTCAACGGCACCCCGCCGGCGTTCGTCTCGCCCGAGGGTGCGTCGGTGATCGGCACACCACCGGCGAGCTGACAGCGGACTGTCGGACGAGCTCGACGACGCAGGGGAGGTCGGGTGCGTGGGCGAGCCGGGAGTCGGCGGTGAGGAGTGGTGCGCCCAGGAGGGTGGCGAGCGCTGGTTCGAGGGTCCATCATCGATTAGGTGAGGTGTATCCGATTCGCGGTACCGCGTGCGCGGATGGATCGGTGCGATCGATGACCTCCTTCGACCCCTTCGCCACGCAGTTCGACGCGGCCGGTTCGGTCGCGGCCGAGTTGGGCGTGTCCGGATTCGAGGACGCCACCGAGATCGGCCGGGGAGGGTTCGGCGTCGTCTACCGCTGCTCGCAGCCCTCGCTCGACCGCATCGTGGCGGTCAAGGTCCTCACCGCCGACCTCGACGAGGAGAATCGGGCGCGGTTCTTCCGGGAGCAGCGCGCGGCGGGTCGGCTGACCGGTCACCCCAATGTCGTCAACGTCCTCGAAACCGGCGTCACGGACAATGACCGACCGTTCCTCGTCATGCCGTACTGCGCCCGGGATTCTCTGGACAGCATGATCCGGCATCGCGGACCGCTCGCACTGGGCGACGCGCTGCGGCTCGGCGTGAAGATCGCCGGAGCCCTCGAGTCCGCGCACCGCCTCGGGATCCTCCACCGCGACATCAAGCCCGCGAACATTCTGATCACCGACTACGGTGAGCCGGCGCTGACCGACTTCGGCATCGCGCACTTCGCCGGTGGATTCGAAACCGCCACGGGCAGGGTGACGGGGTCACCGGCGTTCATCGCGCCGGAGATCGTGGCCGGCGACGCCCCGAGTCCGGCCGCGGACGTCTACGGTCTCGGTGCCACGCTGTTCGCCGCGATCACCGGCCATGCGGCCTTCGAACGTCGAAGCGGCGAAACCGTGGTGGCGCAGTTCCTGCGGATCACGTCCGAACCCACCCCGGACCCGCGGGAGTTCGGCGTCCCCGGCGACGTCGGCGGCATCCTCGAAGCAGCCATGTCCGGCGACGCGGCTGTTCGCCCCACCGCGGCGGAACTGGGACGACAGCTCCGTGAGTCGCAACACCGTCACGGTTTCCCCGTCGACGAGATGTCGCTGTACTCGGAGATCACGGAGGAGAACTCCGGTATCTCGACGGCACCCGGGGACCGGGACACCGGTCTCCCTCCGGTGACGGATCGATCCGGTGGGCTTCCGATCGAACTGACCAGTCTCGTCGACCGACGCGAGGAACTCGTCAAGGCGAAGCACCTGCTGTCGACCGCACGGCTGGTGACCTTGACCGGCATCGGTGGCGTGGGCAAGACCCGACTCGCACTGCGGATCGCCACCAAGGCGCAACGCAGCTTCTCCGGCGGGGTGCGGCTGGTGGAGTTGGCGGACCTGCGTGACGAAACGCTGTTGACGGGCGTGGTGGCCCGCTCCCTCGGAATCCAGGACCGCTTGACCAAACCCGTCCGGGAGTTGCTGGCCGACTTCCTCGCTCAGCGCGACATGCTGCTGGTCCTCGACAACTGCGAACAGATAGTCGGTGCGGTGGCGGAGCTCACCGAGTACCTGCTGCGCGTCTGCCCGGACCTGAAGATCCTTGCCACGAGCCGCGAGGCGATCGGAATCAGCGGGGAGGCGGTCATGCTCGTGCCTCCGCTTCCCGTCCCGGACCCCGACAGCCTGCCGCGAGGCGCGCCGAGCAACGATGCGATCCGACTGTTCGTCGACCGCGGTGAGGGCAACGTCCCCGGGTTCGAGTGCACGGACGACAACAAGGTCGTCATCGCCCAGATCTGCCGGCAACTCGACGGACACCCGCTGTCGATCGAACTGGCGGCGACGCGGTTGCGCGCGATGTCACCGGAGCAGATCCTGGAGCGACTCTCCGAGCGGTACGCGCTGCTGACCCGGGGAAGCCGGGACGCGCCGTCGAGGCAGCAGACGCTGCGGATGTGCATCGACTGGAGCTACGACCTGTGCACCCCCGTGGAGCGGTCGGTGTGGGCTCAGCTGTCGGTGTTCTCCGGTGGATTCGAACTCCAGGCTGCGGAGCAGGTGTGCAACGGCGACCTCACCTCGACCGAATTCCTCGACGCCGTGATGTGCCTGGTCGACAAGTCGATCCTGATCCGGGAAGAGTCGCACGCGACCGTACGGTTCCGGATGCTCGAAACCATCCGGGACTACGGACAGCACAAGGCGCAGGAAGC
Organism: Rhodococcus sp. NPDC003318; assembly: GCF_042879035.1. Classification (NCBI taxonomy): domain Bacteria; kingdom Bacillati; phylum Actinomycetota; class Actinomycetes; order Mycobacteriales; family Nocardiaceae; genus Rhodococcus; species Rhodococcus sp. NPDC003318. Next base: position 51,178 of record NZ_JBIAOU010000028.1, read on the forward strand.
CGGCCAACGGGACTACACCGAACTGCGCCGCCGCCACCGTGATTGGTGCGAAGGTCTGGCGCTCGCCGCGGACACCGAATGGATCGGTCCCCGGCAGATCGAGTTGATCGCCACCCTGGCCCGGGAACAGTCGAACGTGCGGGACGCCCTGGAGTTCTGTGCCTCCGAGAACCCGGAGACCGGAACTCGTATCGTCACGTCCATGCTGTCGTTCTGGATCTGCCAGGGCGCCATCACCGAAGCCCGGCAGTGGCTGAACCGTTTCCGTGGATACCGATTCGGCCCACCGACCATCGAACGAATCCAGGCGATTCACGCGGGAACCCTCCTGACCGCAATCCAGGGTGATCTCGAGGCGTCGGCGGCGCTGGTGGAGGAGGGGCGGGCCCTCGCGGACCAGACGACCGACCCCCTGATGCATGCATTCATCGACCACGCCGACGGGTATCTCGCCCTGTTCAACGAGGACCTTCCGCGGTCGCTGTCACTACACGAGAAGGTCGTCGAGTTCTTCGACGCGCACCAGTAGGACTTTGTTAGGTTTGTCACGTTCGCATGTGGGGACTCGAGATTCGGCGTGATTCTCGAGACGATCATCGGGTGGATGCTGCAGCCCTGG
>NZ_JBIAOU010000029.1:0-43536 GCF_042879035.1 Rhodococcus sp. NPDC003318
AACTCGGCCGCCGCGGCGGCGGTGTCGGTGCCGCGGCCCTGTGCGGTGGCGGCGGTCAGGGCGACGCCCTGATCATCCGCGTCCCGAAGAAGTAGTCGAAACAACCGAGAACCCCCGGTGCCGCGCAGGAGGAGTGCGCGACACCGGGGGTTCTCTGTACTCGGGTCCACCTCGCCGCCGGTTGCGTGCGGCGGCCTCACCCATGGGAACCCGAAGTCGAATCAGGTGACCTTCTGTGCCGCCCGTCCGGTCAGCGCCTCGGCGGCTGCGCTGACGTCGTCCGCGTCCGTGGTCACGACCGCGCCGCCGAGTTCGGGGGCCTCGATCGAGTAGGCCGACTCGCCGTGGACGGCGACGTCGAGGCCTTCGCGCTCGATGTCGTGGTGGACGCGCAGGCCGGTGGCCTTGTCCATGCCCTTCGCGATCAGCCAGGTGACGATGAAGGAGTACGCGAGAACCGCGACCACGGCCAGGGTCTGCTTGCCGAGCAGCCCGAATCCGCCGCCGTAGAACAGACCCGCCACACCGTTCGGCGCCGCCTCGGTGGCGAGGAAGCCGATGAGCAGGGTGCCGAGGACGCCGCCGACGAGGTGGATGCCGACGACGTCGAGGGCGTCGTCGTAGCCGAGCTTGTACTTGAGCGAGATCGCGACGCAGCAGACGGCGCCGGCGAGCGCACCGATGATCATGGCGCCGACCGGGGAGACCGCACCACACGCGGGGGTGATCGCGACCAGCGCGGCGATCAGGCCGGAGGCCGCGCCGAGGGTGGTGGAGCGTCCCTCGCGGACCCGCTCGACGAGCAGCCACGCGCAGATGCCCGCGCAGGAGGCGGCGATCGTGTTGAGCACGACGACCGAGGCGTTGTTGTTCGCGGCGAGTGCGGAGCCGCCGTTGAAGCCGAGCCAGCCGAAGAACAGGATGCCTGCACCGAGCATGGTCAGCGGAAGGCTGTGCGGGCGAGGCGGATTGGTGAAGTTGTGCCGCTTGCCCAGAACCAGGATCAGCGCGAGCGCGGCGATACCGGCGTTGATGTGGACGGCGGTGCCGCCGGCGAAGTCGACGGCGCCGAGGGTGTTCGCGATCCAGCCGCCGACGACCGATCCGTCGGAGCTGTCGAATGCGAAGACCCAGTGCGCGATCGGGAAGTAGACGAGGACGAGCCAGATCGCGGTGAAGCCCATCCACGCCCCGAACTTGAGACGGTCGGCGACGGCGCCGGAGATGAGGGCGACGGTGATGCCCGCGAACAGCATCTGGAAGGCCGCGAACAGCGCGGGCGGCAGCCCGGGCTCCGAGGGCGCCTCGAGCAGCTGGCTCAGGCCGAGGTACTCGAGCGGGTCACCGAGCAGCCCGGCGTCGCCGACGGAGTTGCCGAACACCGCCGAGTAGCCGAACAGCACCCACAGGACGCCGACCAGCGCGAACGCGCCGAACGTCATCATCATCATGTTGAGGGTGCTGCGGACGCTCACCATGCCGCCGTAGAAGAGCGCCAGACCCGGCACCATCAACGCCACCAGACCTGTGGCGGCGAGAATCCAGGCGGTGTTGGCCGCGGCAAGAGCCTGATCCATGCGGTCCACCTTTACGTTCGAAGGGTCCACCGCGCTATCGACGGTGGTAGCGACGCCGGAGTCTTATGCCGGGAATCGTCGTCCATCGAGAGTGAACGAATGGCTCACCGTCTGCAAGCGGGCACTGTGAACACTGCGTAAAGCCAATCCTCATGCGCCGCAGCACATCCCGAGTGAGCGGGATTTAACCCCACCGTCACGAAATACCACCCCGCGTAACGCTGCGAGTCCGCCCGATTCGCGGTCCCGCTTGACAGCGAGTGGGTGAACAGCGTTCACTAGCTCTGGGGTGAACAGCGTTCACCACATGGAGAGACGGAGCGAGCGATGGAGTGTGCCGAGTGACCACACACAAGACCCGGGCTTCGAGTACCGCGATCACGACGTTGCTGAGCCTGGTGGGACTCGTCGCGGCACTCCAGACGACGCTGGTCGTCCCCCTGCTCCCCGACTTCCCCCACATCCTCGGGATCAGCGACGGAGACGCCACCTGGCTGGTCACCATCACGTTGCTGACCGGGGCGGTCGCCACGCCGATCGTCTCGCGCATGGCCGACATGTTCGGCAAGCGGCGCATGATGTTGATCGCGCTGGTGATGATGGTGGCCGGATCCCTGATCGCCGCGCTCGGCGGAACCTACGTGACCCTGCTGATCGGGCGCGGCTTGCAGGGCTTCACCTCGTCGCTCATCCCGGTGGCGATGGCGGTCCTGCGGGACGTCCTGCCCAAGGAGAGGGTGGCCGGCGCCGCCGCCCTGATCAGCTCGACGATGGGAATCGGTGGGGCGCTCGGGCTGCCCGCCGCGGGCGTGCTGTACGAACACTTCGGCTGGGCCTCGGTCTTCTGGGTCACCGCGGGCGCCGGACTCCTGCTCCTGCTGGGCATCCTCGTCGTCGTTCCGGCGTCCGTCTCCGGAACCCGAGGACGGTTCGACGTCGTCGGCGCGATCCTGCTCTCGCTCGCCCTGACGGCTCTGCTGCTGGGGATCTCGAAGAGCTCCGCGTGGGGCTGGACGAGTCCGCAGACGCTCACGAGCCTCGCCGTGGCCGCCGTCGCCCTCGCCGTGTGGGTTCCCTACGAGCTGCGCACCGCTGACCCGATGGTCGACCTGCGGGTCTCCTCGACCCGGCCCATCCTGCTCACCAACATCGCCGGATTCTTCGTCGCGTTCACGGCGTACGCGAACACCATGGCCACCACCCAGCAGCTGCAGCTGCCCGAGATCACGGGATTCGGGTTCGGGCTCAGCGCGGCGACCGCCGGCCTGTGCATGGTGCCGGGCGGTGTGGCCATGTTGACGTTCGCGCCGATCGCAGCACGACTGACCGCCCGGTTCGGTGGCCGCGTCACCCTCACCGTCGCCTGCATCGTGATGATCGGGGCCTGCCTGTTCCGCATGATCCTCGACGACACCGTCGCGTTGATCATCATCGGGAGCATCCTCGTGAGCATCGGCAACGCCATGGCGTACGCCACGCTTCCTGCCCTGATCATGGGCGCGGTCCCGATCACCGAAACCGCCGCCGCCAACGGCCTCAACAGCCTGATGCGCACGATCGGATCGTCGGGCATGAGCGCGGTCGTCGCGGCGCTGCTGACCAGCATCACCGTCGAAGTGGCCGGCCACGCCTTCCCCGCCCACGGAGCGTTCACCGCGATGTTCGCAATTGCGGCCGTCGGCGCCCTCGTCGCTACGCTTGCCGCGGTGTTCCTTCCGAAGCCGCCCGTCCCCCGGACTGCCCCGGTGGATGCCGACGGACCGTCGGTGGCGGCCACCGTCCCGACCCGAGCCTGACCGATGCCACGAGGACTGCCGAATGAGCGAGAGGACCACCCGCGACGTCATCCTCGACGCCGCGCGGACGCTGTTCGCCGAACGCGGGTTCACCCTGACGACCATCCGGGACGTCGCGGAGGCAGCTGACGTCTCCCCGGCGCTGGTCATGAAACTGACCGGCAGCAAGGCGGAACTGTTCCAGGCCGCCGCTCCGGAGGCGCCGACGCTCGAGGAACAGGCCCAGCAGTCCGAGCCTGCCGGGCGTCGGCTGGTGCGCACCATCGTCGAACGGCGCGACTCGGGAGACTTCGAGTACTGGGCGATCGCGCCGTTCATCCTCCAGGAAGCTCCGGACCGCGAGGCCGCACGCGAGGAGATGGCAGCCGGATTCGTCCCCCGGATCGCCCGCTCGATCGGCGACGATTCCGCGGGGCAGGTGCGTTCCCGGCTCGTCGTCACCCTGCTGCTCGGCCTCGCCAGCGGACTACGCACATTCGAGATCCTCGCCCCCGAGGCGATCGACAGCGGCAGCCTCATCGACACCTACGGTGCGCTCGTGCAGGCCATCATCGACAACCCCGAGTTGTGACCCGTCCTTCCGCAGTCTCGACACGACGCGTCACTCGGCTCCGTCACCGCCGGACGGTGACCTCGTCGGCACCGCGGAAGGAGATCGCCGACGCCCCGGCCGACACCCACTGTGGCGTCGGCCGACGCGGGCCGGTCACCGGACGAGCATCCGCCCGGTGACACGCACGCGTCGGCCCCGATCGTGCTCGCACCCGGCGTACGCTGCACGCATGTCGCAGCCGATAGTGTTGTTCACCCTCTCGCAAACTTGACGTGAGAGAACAACGCGAAAAGTCGGCCGACTCGAGACAGGACACACCGGCGTTGCACCTGCAGTCACCCTCGGACTCCCAGCAGATACCGACCGAGTACCTCCGGTCGGCGGTCGCCCCCGAGCCGCGCACACTGGTCGACATCCTGACCGCCACCGCCTCCGCACACCCCGACGCTCCCGCGATCGACGACGGTGACGCCAGTCTGTCCTACGCCGAACTGCTCGACGAGATCGAACGCGGCGCGCAGTGGCTCGGCGACCTCGGTGTCGGCGCGGGCGACCGCGTCGGCGTCCGGATGCCGTCCGGGTCGAACTCGCTGTACGTCGCGATCCTGTCGGTGCTCGCCGCGGGCGCCGCCTACGTGCCCGTCGACGCCGACGACCCCGACGAACGCGCCGAGTTGGTGTTCGGGGAGGCGCAGGTCGCCGCGATCCTCACCGGCCGCGGCGTCGGGCCGGGCACCGCGCCGGCCCGCGAGAACACTCCGCGCCCCCCGACCCTCGACGACGACGCGTGGATCATCTTCACCTCCGGCTCCACCGGCACCCCGAAGGGCGTCGCCGTCACCCATCGCAGCGCCGCCGCCTTCGTCGACGCCGAGGCCCGGATGTTCCTCGCCGACGCGCCGATCGGACCCGACGACCGTGTCCTCGCCGGGCTGTCCGTCGCGTTCGACGCGTCCTGCGAGGAGATGTGGCTGGCGTGGCGGCACGGCGCCTGCCTGGTGCCCGCCCCGCGGGCCCTGGTCCGCAGCGGCATGGACCTCGGGCCGTGGCTGGTGTCGCGCGACATCACCGTCGTCTCCACCGTCCCGACCCTGGCGGCGATGTGGCCCGCCGAGGCGCTCGAGGAGGTGCGGCTGCTCATCTTCGGTGGCGAGGCCTGCCCGCCGGAGCTGGTCGAGCGGCTTGCCGTCGACGGCCGCGAGGTGTGGAACACGTACGGTCCGACGGAGGCGACCGTCGTCGCGTGCGCCGCGCAGATGCACGCCGGGGCACCGGTGAGCATCGGGCTGCCGCTCGACGGCTGGGACCTCGCCGTCGTCGACGGCGACGGCCTGCCCGTCGAGGTCGGGGGTGTCGGCGAACTCGTCATCGGCGGGGTCGGGCTGGCCCACTACCTCGACCCCGTCAAGGACGCCGAGAAGTACGCGCCCATGCCCACCCTCGGGTGGGACCGCGCCTACCGCAGCGGCGACCTGGTCCGGCTCGAACCGGGCGGGTTGATGTTCCAGGGCCGCGCCGACGACCAGGTGAAGATCGGTGGACGGCGCATCGAACTCGGTGAGGTCGACAACGCCCTGCAGAACCTGCCCGGTGTCGCCGGGGCCGCCGCCGCGGTCCGCACGACCGTCACCGGCCACTCGATCCTCGTCGGGTACCTCGCCAGCACCGATCCGAACTTCGACGTCGCCGCCGCCCGCGCCCTGCTCGCCGAGCAGTTGCCCGCCGCGCTGGTCCCCCGGCTGGCGCTGGTCGCCGAACTCCCGACCCGCACCTCCGGCAAGGTGGACCGCGCGGCCCTGCCGTGGCCGCTGCCCGGCGCCGACCCCGAGGACGCCGCGGCCGCCGCCGGACTCGACGGCACCACGGCCTGGGTGGCGGGACTGTGGTCGGCGATCCTCGGCGCCGGGATCAGCGGACCCGACGACGACTTCTTCGCCGCCGGCGGCGGCTCCCTGTCCGCGGCGCAACTGGTGACGGCCCTGCGGGAACGGTTCCCCGAGGTCACGGTCGCCGAACTCTACGACCACCCGCGGCTCGGGTCGCTCGCCGAACACCTCGACTCCCTGGCCCCCGCCGAGGACGTCGAGGTGCGCACCGTCGAGCCGACACCGCGGTCGGCGCAGTGGCGCCAACTGCTGTGGACGGTCCCGCTGACCACCCTCACCGGACTGCAGTGGGTGACGTGGCTGGCCCTGGTGAACAACATCCTCGCCTGGTTCACCGACGTGCCGTGGGCACCGACCCTGTCGTGGTGGGCGGTGCTCGTCGCGGTCCTGCTGTTCATCACCCCGGTCGGACGTATGGGCATCGCGGTGGTCGGCTGTCGGCTGCTGCTACGCGGCCTGCAACCGGGCACCTACCCGCGCGGCGGGCCGGAACACATGCGACTGTGGGTCGCCCACCGGCTCACCGAGGCCAGCGGCGCCGCCAACCTCTCCGGGGCGCCGTGGATGATCTACTACGCCCGCGCACTCGGCGCCACGGTCGGACGCGGCGTCGACCTGCACACCCTGCCGCCCGTCACCGGGATGCTCGAACTCGGCGACGGGTGCTCCGTCGAACCCGAAGTGGACCTGACCGGACACTGGATCGACGGCGACGTCGTCCACGTCGGCGCCATCCGAATCGGCGCCGGCGCCGCGGTCGGGGCCCGCTCGACGCTGCTGCCCGGCGCCCGGATCGGCAAGGACGCGGAGGTCGCACCCGGGTCCGCGGTGATCGGCCGGGTCAAACCCGGACAGAGCTGGGCCGGGTCGCCGGCCGTGAAGGTCGGCAAGGCCGTGCACCCGTGGCCCGCCGAGCGTCCCCGCCGCGCCACCCAGTGGGTACCGGTCTACGGGCTCACCTCACTCGTCATCGCGTCCCTGCCGATCCTCGCCCTCGCCGCCGGCATCGCCCTGATCGGCTGGGGCGTCCACGACACCCCCGACCTCGGCACCGCGATCGTCCGCGCACTGGCCTGGCTGCCAGCCGCGACGCTGCTCGCCCTGTTCGTGTTCGCGGCGCTGACCCTGGCCGCGGTCCGCGCGCTCGGCGTCGGGCTGAGCGAGGGCTACCACGCGGTGCGCAGCCGCGTCGGCTGGCAGGTGTGGGCCACCGAACGCCTCCTCGACTCCGCGCGCACCTTCCTGTTCCCGCTGTACGCCAGCCTGCTCACCCCGGTGTGGCTGCGTCTGCTCGGCGCGAAGATCGGCAAGAACGTCGAGGCGTCGACCGTGCTGCTGCTGCCGAAGTTCACCACCGTCGCGGACGGCGCGTTCCTCGCCGACGACACCATGGTCGCATCCTACGAACTCGGCGGCGGCTGGCTGCACATCCAGGAGGCGAAGGTCGGCAAACGCGCGTTCCTCGGCAACTCGGGCATGGCCGGTCCCGGCCGGCGGGTGCCGAAGAACGGCCTCGTCGCGGTCCTGTCCGCGGCGCCGAGCAAGGCGAAGTCCGGGTCGTCGTGGCTCGGCAGCCCGCCGGTGAAACTGCGCCGCGCCGCCAGCGACGGCGACGCCGAACGCACCTTCGAACCACCCATCCGGCTCAAGGTCGCGCGGGCGCTGGTCGAGACGTGCCGTCTGCTGCCGGTGATGGTGACGTTCGGGATCGGGCTCGCCGTGCTGTTCGCGTTGCAGGCCCTCGCCGGCGGCATCGGATTCTGGGCCGCGGCTCTGCTCAGCGGTGTCGTGCTGCTGATCGCGGGCGCCGTCGCGGGTGTGATCTCCGTCGCCGCCAAGTGGCTGACCGTCGGGCGCATCGGACGCACCGAACATCCGCTGTGGAGCTCGTTCGTGTGGCGCAACGAGGTGTCGGACGCGTTCGTCGAAACCGTCGCCGCGCCGTGGTTCGCCCGGGCCGCGACCGGCACCGCCGTCCTCAACGTCTGGCTCCGCGGCATGGGTGCGTCGATCGGGCGAGGCGTGTGGTGCGAGTCGTACTGGCTCCCCGAGGCCGACCTGGTGACCCTCGGGGACGGCGCGACCGTCGAACGGGGGTGCGTCGTGCAGACCCACCTGTTCCATGATCGGATCATGGCCATGGACACCGTCACTCTGGGCGCAGGCGCCACACTCGGTCCGCACTGCGTCGCGCTGCCCGCGTCCGGTATCGGCGACGGAGCCACCGTCGGACCCGCGTCCCTCGTGATGCGCGGCGACGTCGTGCCGCCCAGCACCCGCTGGCAGGGCAACCCGATCGGCCCGTGGACGGGGGCCTGATGACCAAACAGCGCCGCGACACCGTCGACCAGGGCAAGTTCTACGAGGAGCCGATCGACCCCTACCTGCCGACCATCGGCAACCGCGGTTACCGCGTGTCGCGATACGAGCTGGACCTGACCTACAAGGTCGCGAGCAACCGGTTGGCGGGCAAGGCCACCGTCACCGCCGCCACCACGACGATCCGGCCGCGGTTCTCGTTCGACCTCGCGCAGACCTTGATCGTGTCGAAGGTGTCCGTCAACGGGTCCCGCGCCGCCAAGTACTCCCATCGGCACGGCAAGCTGACCGTGACCCCGTCCCAGAAGATCCCCGCGGGCGGAGCGCTGTCGGTGACGGTGCAGTACGCGGGGACCCCGAAACCGATCCGCGGGCCGTGGGGCGAGGTCGGCTGGGAGGAACTGACGGAGGGGGCGCTCGTCGCCAGCCAGCCGAACGGGGCCGCGTCCTGGTTCCCCTGCGACGACCATCCCAGCTCGAAGGCCAGCTACCAGATCTCCGTCACCACCGATTCGCCGTACTTCGTCGTCGCGAACGGTGTCCTCGTGCGCAAGCAGACCCGCGCCAGCCAGACCACCTGGGTGTACGAGCAGACCGAGCCGATGGCGAGTTACCTGGCGACCGTCCAGATCGGGCCGTACCGGCGCTGGCAGGTCGGACGAGACACCCCGGTTCCCATGCACGCGGTGCTGCCGGCGCGCTTGCGGACCCCGTTCGAGCACGACTTCGCGCGCCAGCCCGAGATGATGCAGACCTTCGTCCGGCTGTTCGGGCCGTACCCGTTCGCGGACTACACCGTCGTCGTCACCGACGACGAGCTCGAGATTCCCATCGAAGCGCAGGGCATCTCGGTGTTCGGCGCCAACCACTGCGACGGCCGACGCGGCTCGGAGCGGCTGGTCGCGCACGAGCTGGCGCACCAGTGGTTCGGCAACAGCCTCACGCTGGGGTCGTGGCGCGACATCTGGCTGCACGAGGGGTTCGCCTGTTACGCGGAATGGCTGTGGTCGGAGAACTCCGGCGGGCCGTCCGCGCAGGAGATCGCCGCGCAGGTGCACCGCACCCAGTCCGGGCTGCCGTACGACCTGGTGCTCGGCGATCCGGGTCCGAAGCTGATGTTCGACGACCGCGTGTACAAGCGGGGCGCGCTGACGCTGCACGCCGTGCGCACCGAACTCGGCGACGACAACTTCTTCGCCCTCCTGCGGCGGTGGACCGCGAAACACCGCCACGGCACCGTGACCACTGAGGACTTCACCGATCTCGCCGCGCACTTCACCGACCGGTCGCTGCGCCCGCTGTGGGAGGCGTGGCTGGCCGACACCACGCTGCCCCGCGCGGGCGTCTGACTCAGGCGGCGCAGACGAAGTACGGGTACCGCTCGCCCGGCTGTTCGTGAGCGAAGCGGACACGAACCGGCTCGGCGCCGATCGCGGGCGGCTTCCCCTCGATCCATGCGTACGTCCACGGACCGTCGTCGAGTTCGACGATCGCGATCGTGCACGGGACGAATCCGGTGCACGCGCCGCGATGCGGTGCGCAGTCGACGACGGTGCACCGCACGATCGACCCCGCACCGCAGGACGGCACCCACGTCAGGTCGGTCGCACCGCAGGACGTACAGGTCGTGGTGTCCGGGGCCAGCAGTGTCGTGCAGTCCTCGCAGCGCCGGATCATCAGGGCGCCGTCGATCGGCGGTCGCGGGTCTTCGAACTCGTACATCGGACGAACCTCGGCTGGTGCGCTGGAACGGTCACATGACACGATCCCCGCCCGGCGCGCCGCGGACGACGGTCGAACTACCCGGTGCCATACCTGTTTTGTGATACCCGCCCCCGTGGCGGTTCGATCACCGCAGGTCAGGCGCTGTCGTCGGCCTTGCGTTCGGCCACCCACACCGCGATCTGGCTGCGTGAGGTGAACCCGAGTTTCGTCAGTACGTGTTCGACGTGACCTTCGGCGGTGCGCCGCGAGATCACCAGCGTGTCGGCGATCGCGCGGTTCGTCAGCCCCGCGGCGACCAGCTCGGCAACCTGACGTTCCCGTCGGGTCAGCACGCCGGCCTGCGGCACCGCGGTGACGGAGCGCTCTCCGAGAGCATGCGCGACCGCGTCCTCGAAGGTCGAGTCCGCGCCGCGCCGGAACGCGACCCCGTAGGCCCGCTCGCCGAGGGCCTTCGTGGTCCGCTCGACGCATTCCTCGTGGAAACCGCGCATCGTCATCACGTTCACGCTGCCGCTGCCGACCGTCCTCCACAGCGCCTGTGCGGCCCCGAGGAGGACAGCCGCGCGACCCCAGTCGTCGGCGTCGGCGGCGATCCACGCCATCGCCTCCACCGCGATCGCCGCGCCCAGCACGTCGTCGACCTCGCGTTCGAGCCGCACCACCTGCTCGAGCAGCGCGCTCGCGCGCCGCGGCTCCGTTCGTACCAGCGCCAACGCGAGGATCAACAGGCAGTACGCGCGGTACACCGTGTCGCCGTGCGCCTCCGCGATCGCGAGAGCCTCCTCCTGGCTGCGGGTGGCGCGGTCGACGTCGCCGAGGAGTCCGTACGCGAGGCTCAGGCCGAGCAACGACGAGACGTAGCGGAGCGAATCCGCGTCGCGCAGCACGTCGAGGGCGCGACCGAAGAACACCAGCGCCTGATCGAGATCGTCACCGAACAGTGCGTGGTACCCGGCTGCGTGCGCGACCTGCGCGTCGATCACCGGATCCGCGAGCTCCGCGGCGACAGCCCGCGCCTCGTCGATCCGGGGACGGGCGGCGTCCGTCTGCCCCTGATTGCTGGCCAGCAGGGCGTACGCGCACAGGGCGCGGGTGCGCTCGACCGTCGGCACCCCGCCCTGGTGGGCGAGCGCCCGGTCGATCCAGTGCCTGCCCTCCTGCATCTGGCCGCGGGTCAGGGCGTGCGGCCACATCGCGGTCACGATTCGCAGGCCCGACTCGGCTTCCGCCGGATCGGCGAGGCAGAACCGCGTCGCCGCTCGGATGTTCGGCCGCTCGCGGTCCAGTCGGGTCAGGATCCGGGCCTGGTCGGGGCCGAGCCACTCGGCTTCGGAGCCCACGACGAGCGCCTCGTACCAATCCCGGTGCCGACGACGCAGCCGCTCCTGCTCACCGGTCTGGCTGAGCTTCTCGGCGCCGTAGTCCCGCAGGGTTTCGAGCATCCCGTAGCCGACGACCCCGCCGGTCTCGTCCCGGTTCAGGATGGACTTGTCGACCAGCGACGACACGAGGTCGAGGAGTTCGTAGGGCTCGAGGTCCTCGGCGCAGATCGCCTCGGCCGCGTCGAGTTCGAATCGACCGCGGAACACCGAGAGCCGGCTCCACAGTTCCCGCTCCGCCGGAGTGCACAGTTCGTAACTCCAGTCGACGCACGTTCGCAGGGTCTGCTGCCGGGTCGGCCCGCCACGGCTGCCGACGTCCAGCAGCCGGTAGCGATCGGTCAGGCGCTGCAGAATCTGCTCCGCGGACAACGCCCGCAGGCGCGCCGCGGCGAGTTCGATGGGCAGCGGAAGTCCGTCGAGCCGCTGGCAGATCCGGGTGACGGCGGCCCGGTTGTCGTCGGTCACGGCGAACCCGGGGACGACGGCACCGGCGCGCTGCTCGAACAGAGTGACCGCTTCGGACCGCCCCTGCCCGCGACGTCCGGACGGGGTTCGGTCCGGGTCGGGGATCGCGAGCGGCGGCACCCGCAGCACCGCCTCCCCCGCAACGCCCAGAGGTTCCCGGCTGGTGGCGAGGATGCGCAGTTCCCGGCAACTGCGCAGCAGTGATCCCGTGAGTCGAGCGACCGCGTCGACCAGGTGCTCGCAGTTGTCGAAGATGAGCAGCAGATGCCGGCCGTCGAGGAATTCCGCCAGCGCCCCCTCCCTCGGCAGCGGATCCCGGAGGCCGAGCGCCGACGACACTGCCTCCTCGAGCAACGCAGGCGACGACAGCAGTCCGAGTTCGACGAGCCACACGCCGTCGGGGAAGGTGCGCCGCGAGTCCTGCCCGACATGCAGCGCGAGCCGGGTCTTCCCGACCCCGCCGATGCCGGTCAGCGTGACGAGGCGGGACGCGGCGAGCGACCGTCTGGCATCGGTCAGCTCCTGCCGGCGACCGACGAAACTGGTGACCTCATGGGGCAGGTTCCCGACCTGTCCACGCACTGCTGCGGGCGGCATCGACGGCGCACTCTCCCAGTCTCGGTCCCCTCTGCCGCCACCGTACCCGCCGACGGCCCCGGGTGGAGTGATCCTGGTCGGCGGGTCACCGCTTCGGCAGGTACGCCCGACTCCGGGTCGACACCAGCACCAGGCTCGCCACCGCGACCGCCGCGCCGACCAGGAACAGCGTGGGGTATCCGACCGCGTCGGGCCAGGTCTGCGCGGCGAGCGCGAGGACCGCGGGGACGGCGAATCCGATGTAGGTCAGCGAGTAGAACACCGCGGTCAGCCCGGCGAGGTCGTCGGGCCGGGCGATGCGCTGGATCTCCTGCAGACCCGAGACCAGTGCCATCCCGTATCCGCAGCCGAGCACTGCCGCGGCGAGCAGCGCCAGCGGAATGGTCAGCCGGTCCGCCGCGAGCGCACCGAGCGTCATGCCGACGGCCAGAATTGCCAGTGCCACGATCACCGCGCGGGCACTGCGTGGGGTGTCGATGCGCCTGCCGAGGGCCTGGATCGCGAACCCGCAGCCCAGCGCGACCACGCAGAGCAGGGCGGAGAACGCGACCGGGCGGCCGCCGCTGCGCTCGGCCATCAGCGACGGCATCACTGCGTAGGCGCAGCTCGCCGCCCCGAACACCCACGGCGCGACCGGGGCGATGACGAACCAGAACCTGCGGTGCGCGGCGGCCGGAATCTTCAGGTCGTCCAGCAGCGGCGCCCGCTGCTCCTTCGGGGTCGCGGGGCGCGATTCGGGGGCCGCGGTCAGTGCCGCGCCCGCGACGAGGGTGAGGGCGATGTGCAGCAGGTAGGCCAGGGCGCTCGGCCACGGCGCCCACTGCGCGAGCACCCCCGCGACACCCGCGCCGATCGCGAATCCGGCGGTCAGGCTCATCGCGGCGCGCCGGGCCCCGGACCCGCTGCCGGTTTTCGGGTCCCACGGCGGCACCGACAGTTCCTTGAGCCAGCTGCCGCCGACCGCCATGCCGAGCCCGAGGCCGACCCCGGAGAGGATGCGGCCGAGCACGAGCAGCGGCGCGCTGTCGGCGCCGAGCGCGAGGACGATCGACCCGGCCGCCGCGACGAACGGCGCGGGCAGCATGAGCGGACGGCGGCCGAGGCGATCGGACAGCGGGCCGCCGATCAGCATCGCGGGCACGATGCCGATGACGTAGGCGAACAGGAAGGTGTCCACCACCACCGACGAGAACCCGTGGTCGAGCCGGTACATCACCAGCAACGGGGTGAACTCGTTGCCTCCCCACGCGACGGCGAACATCGCGGCGCAGACCAGTGCCCACGGCGCGATCCGCCGCGTCCCCGCGGCCCCGGTCGCGGCCGGAGTGTCGACCCGGACGATCATCGTGCGCCGTCCCCGTCGGACGGCGGCAGCCCGTGCACCCGCCGCATGTGGGCGTCGACGGCCTCCTCGAAGCGCGCGGCTTCACCGGATTCGATCAGGCCGGCGAGCATGGTGTGGTCGTCGATGATCGACTGCAGTTGCCGGGGGTCGCGGGCGAGTGAGCGGGCGGTCATGCGCCGCTGCCGTTCCCTCAGGCTCACGTAGAAGGCGGTCAGGAGCGGGTTGCCCCCGGCGCGGACGATCAGCCCGTGGAAGTCGGCGTCGAGTCCGCTGAACTCGGCGACGTCGCCGGCCTCCGCCGCGGCGCGCTGGGCGTCGAGGTTGGCCCGCAGCGCCGTCGTCAGCTGGGCTCGGACGCCCTCGGAGGCCCGCACGACGGTGCGCGCCGCGTCGGATTCGACGAGGCGGCGCGCGGAGAGGACGTGCTCGGTCTCGCCGTCGGCGACCGGGACGATCAGCGCTCCCCGCTTCGGGTAGAGCCGCATCCAGCCCTCGGCCTCGAGCCGCAGGAACGCCTCCCGGACCGGAGTGCGGGAGGTGCCCATCTCGGTCGCGATCTCACCCTCGCTGATCAGTTCGCCGCCGGGCAGCGTCGCGGACAGGATCCGCTCCTTGACCTCGCGGTACACCTGCTCGGACGCTGAAGGCAACTTAGACACAAGATGTATTTATACGCGACGCGAACGAAAGTTCCGCGGGCGGGTGGAGTCGATCGAGCCGGTCGGGAGGTCAGGGAACCCAGTACTTCTGCGCCAGCTGCTCGATGACCGGATCGCCGTCGGCGGCGCGGTCGAGCGCGGCGAGATCGTCGTCGAGGGCAATCAGGCGGGGGTCGTCGTCCTCGCTGCCCTCCGACGGCGAACCACCGTCCTCGGCGATCTGGCGAAGCAACTTCTCACGGACACGGTCACGCAGCGTTTCGCTCATGCCTGAGCATTGCCCCTTCCCGCGCCGGTGTCGAGCCCAACACCGAAATCCTCCTGCGGTCGTCAGTCGTCACGCTTGCCGAAGACGCGGCGCGCGACGGGAATGAGCATGACGAGCGCGCCGATCAACACGATCAGCGAGAAGATCTGCATGGCCATCGTCGGACCTCCTGTCGGGTCGAGCCTGTCAGGTCGGCGCGAGCACCGAACCCCACGGAGTGTTGCGCAGGATCGTGAACACCGCGAGTGCACCGAGCACCGCTGTCGTCGCGACCGGCCCCACCACGATCATCCTCCCGTTCTCGCCCCGCCACCGCCGACGCACCCAGCGCACCCACGCCACGACCAGGATCAGCGCCAACGGCGCCACGAACACGTTGCTGGACAGCGACGCCACGACGTCGCCGTGGGTCAGGTCGTGGACCGCGCGCATCCCACCGCATCCGGGACACCACAGACCCGTCACGACGTGGAACGGGCAGAAGCCGTACGACCCGGACCGGTGCGGATCGCGCACGTACAGCAGGGCGGCACCGGCCGCCGCGGCCACCGCGACGGCCGCGGGCGCCGCCAGCGACGGGAGGATTCTCCGGGACGCCGCCGCGGGCGTGAATCGGTCGGTCGCGGTCACGGGGTTCGGATCACCACCGAGGAGACGATCATGTCGTGCCAGCAACGTCGGCGCGCATCCCACAGCGGCCACAGGAAGTTGAGGAAACACAGCTCACCGAGAACCGCCAGCAACAGCCACCGTACGAAGGCCATCCCGGCCCCGAGCGGACGGCCGTCGACCTCCCGGACGACGGCGATGCCCAGCCAGGACTTCGCGACCGACTGCCCGGTCCGGCCCTGCCGGAACACCATGTTCCAGACCAGCAGCGCGACGGCGAGGAGGATCCCCACGACCATCACCGCGATGCCGGCCCCGCTGACCCCGGTCAGCTCGGAGGTCGACTCGACGTAGTACTCGCCGCGGTACGTGACCGTCGTGGAACTGGCGTCCTTGAAGGCCATGAACGCACCGATGCCGGCGATGACGTAGCCGACGAGCGGCACGACCAGCCGGTCCAACAGGTATGCGCCGACCCGCGACCACCAGGAGGCGTACGGGTACACGGGCATCGGCGGGGCGGCATACGGCGGTGGATAACCCGGCGGTGGATAGCCTGGCGGTGGATAGCCTGGCGGTGGATAGCCTGGCGGGTGATAACCCGGCGGCGGATGACCCGGCGGCGGATGACCAGCGGATTGTCCGGGTTGCTCGTTCGATCGGTTCGCGTCGGGATCGGTCATCGCAGAGCGTCCTTTCCGTCCCGGGAAGAGGTCCGTACGGAGAACGTAGCGCGAATTCCCGCACCACGCCCCGGCACGGCGGCTTGGCAGGCGGGACCGTGCGAGTTAGATGGTCGTGTGGGATGGATGCCGCCCACACCGCTGCGGCGTGGCACCGGCCGTCGCCGATCAGAACGTCCTCGAACCGGGACGGGTGAGGAGTCCGCATGACGGAACAGCCGATCTACGACAAGGCGGATCAGCTCAGGCAGGTCCAGCAGGACCTACTGGCCGACGAGACAGTCATCGCGGTGTACGACTGCACCGGGGCCGGCACCGGGTTCGTGGGCCTGACGAACCTGCGCGTCGTGATCCAGGACCGGAGCTTCGTCGGCAAACGCACGGCGGTCACGTCGATCCCGTATCGCAACATCCGATCGGTCTCGCTGCTGAGCAACAAGTCCTGGGCGGGGGAATTCTTCTCGTCGAGCAGCGTCGCGTTCACGGCCGGGCCGGACACCTTCGAAGCGGACTTCCGCGGCACCGAGAAGGCGCACCACGTGCACGCGGTGATCCTCGACCGCATCTCGCGGTAGGCGGAGTCCTTCCACGGAGAGCCTGTCCACAACAGACCTGTGCACAGCTGTGGACAACCCTATGCACATCGCCCCGATCTCTGTGGACAACCTGGGGATACCGGACGGAATTACAGGACTGATATTCCCCTGAACTGCGGCAATGGTTTTCCCACACCTGTGGACAACTCGACGTCGTGCACACTGTGAACGGAGCCGGGCCGGCCGATGTCCGAGGTCGACGCGCGACCTTCGGGAGTTGTCCACAGCGCACCCGCGAACCCGGGACGGTGACACGGCAATGTCGCGCTCGTCCTCGAACGGTCAACCTGACGAAATCTCGTTTCGTCGAAACGCGTTCACAGGGAATCGGGTTACCGTTCACTGCACCCCCTTAGCGTCCGAAGCATGACCACACCACGACCCGCAGACTTCGAGACCTCGCCCGCACACCCGCTGTTCGCGCTGAGCCCGCTTCCGGACCAGCGGCCGTACACCGATCTGGCCGCGACGCCGAATCGGCCCGACGAGTTCACATTTGCGCTCCTGTCCGACCGCACCGGTTTCGCCCGCGAGGGCGTCTTCGAGCGCGCCGTCGAGGCGACCAATCTCTTCAACCCCGACTTCGTGGTCCAGGTCGGCGACACCATCGAGGGTTACACCGAGAACATCAACGAGATCTGGGGCCAGTGGCGCGAATTCGAGGGCATCACCTCGGCGCTCGACGCCCCGCTGTTCCGCACTCCCGGCAACCACGACGTGTCCAACGAGGTCATGCGCGCGGAGTGGCTCCGTCGCTACGGCGCGCTGTACTACGCCTGGAGGTACCGCGACGCCCTCTTCGTCGTGCTCGACACCCAGGACCCGCCGCCGTCCATCGAGGAGATGACGCACGGCATGTCGCCCGAGGAGTTCGCCGACCTGCTCCGCACGATGCACACGGACGTGCAGGAGAACCCCGCGGACTTCATCGCGTCGCAGAAGGACCATGTCGAGGGGCCGGTGGGCGCGAGATTCTCGGACGAGCAGCTCGCCTGGGTCGGCGAGATCCTGGCGGCGAACCGGGACGTCCGGCACACGTTCGTCTTCATGCACATCCCCTGCTGGCAGGACAAGGACAGCAAGGAGTTCACCGCACTGCGCGACGCGCTCGCGGACCGCGACTACACGGCCTTCGGCGGTCACTGCCACAACTACAGGCGCGAGGTCATCGACGGCCGCGACTGGATCCGACTCGGCTCGACCGGCGGCGTGTGGGTGACCGACAAGGAGGACGGCAACTGGGACCACATCACCCTGGTGAGTCTCACGCGGAACGGGGTGAAGATCGCCAACGTCGTCCTCGAGGGGATCTTCGACGCGGGAGGTGGCACCTTCCACTACGTCAAGCCGCTCGCGGAGCCGATGAAGCTGGTCGCCCCGGCCGCGCCGGTCTCCGCCCCCTGAGTCGCCGGGCCGGGGGTTCCCGGCATCGACACAGGGCGACCCGCCAGCGATGAGGGATTGCCGGCGGGTCTTCGCCGTTGCGCGGAGGGGCGACAACGACGCAGACGCGAGACTACGTCGCGACGGTGGTGACTCGCGAGTACACGACCAGCGAGTTTCCTGTGTATTCCCCGCAGCGGCCGCGTGCGCATCGGCCCCGGGACACCGGGCAGGCAGGGTCCCGGTCGCTCCCCGTGGGTCGCCCTGAGACTCACGGGGCGCGACCGGAACCCCCGAACAATAATCGGGCTACAAGGTGGCTAACAGAGCTTTGTGGAGCATGTCACGTGAGGGGACAAGCAGCGGCACAGGTGATACGAGGACGGCGACCCACGTCCCGAGGCAACGAGAAACCCCAGGCGAATCGTGCTCTCACCTGGGGTTTCGCTGAGCTGCCTGAGAGAATCGAACTCTCGACCTTTTCATTACGAGTGAAATGCTCTACCGACTGAGCTAAGGCAGCGCGCCCGGCTGTGCAGCCGAGCAAGCGGAAGTCTAGCGGCTCCGACCCCAAACACGAAAATCGGGGTCCCTATCCCAGTTCGGCGCCCAGCCTCGCCATCATCGCGGCGACCGCAAACTGGGGTTTGACGTTGGTGTCGAGGGCTTCGCGGCAGTCGAGGACGGCCTCGACGCACCGCAGCAGGGCGGCGGGGCTGCCGATGTTCGCCATCTTCCCGATCTGCTCGGCGCGGTCGGGGTGGTTGAGGGTCGCGGTGGACCCGAGTGCGGTGGCGAGCGCGTCGCGGTACAGGCCGGCGAGGTCGATCAGTGCGCGGTCGAGCCCGTCACGCTTCATCCGCGTCTCGCGGGACTTCTGCCTGCGCTCGAGGTCCTTGAGCACGCCCGCCGATCCGCGCAGGGCCCCCGCCGCGCCCTTGCCGGTGCCGCCGGCGCCGAGCGCGGTCCGCAGTTCCTCGGTTTCGCGTTCGTTGATCTCGGCGTTGAGTTCCTTCGCCTCGACCTCGAGTTCCCGGACGAGTTCCTCGGCGACCGAGAACCGGGTGGACCAACGGGTGGCGGCCGAGGCCAACGCGAGACCCTGGTCGCGGCGTCGTCGCGCGGCCTCGTCGGTCGCGAGCCGGCGGGCCCGGCCGACGTGCCCACCGCTGATCCGCGCGGCCCCCAGGGCGGTCTGCTCGTCCAGTCCGTCGGTTTCCCGCAACACCGCCGCGATCGATTCGACCGACGGCGTGACCAGCCCGACGTGCCTGCACCGCGACCGCAGGGTCACGGAGATGTCCTCCGGGTCGACCGACGGCGCGCACAGCAGGAACACCGTCCGCTCGGGCGGTTCCTCGACGACCTTGAGCAGTGCGTTCGCGGCGCCCTCGGTGAGACGGTCGGCGTCCTCGATGATCATCACCTGCCAGCGTCCGGTGCTGGGGCGGCGGGCGGCGGTCTGCACGATCTCGCGCATCTCCTTGACGCTGATGCTCAGCCCCTCCGGGATCACGCGCCGCACGTCGCCGTGGGTGCCCGCGAGGACGGTGGTGCACGCGTGGCACCGCCCGCAGCCGGGTCCGCCTTCGCCGGTGCACTGCAGCGCGGCGGCGAAGCACAGCGCCCCGACTGACCGGCCCGAGCCGGGCGGGCCGGTGAACAGCCACGAGTGGGTCATCAGTGAACCAGCCGCCTCGGCCCCGCCACGGGCCGCGGTCGCGGCCGCGATCAGCTCGACCTCGACATCGTGCTGGCCGACCAGCCGATCGAACACTCCCGCCATGCCCACACCCTATCGACCGGGTGCGACGGGTCAGCGACGGACGAGGTCGATGGGCTGTCCGTCCTTGGGGAACGGCAGCGAGTGGTTGTTGATCGGGGCGACGTACCCCGGGTCGACGCGCCACTCGTGGCTGCGCAGCAGGTGGTGCATCACGGCCTTGACCTCGCCACCGGCGAAGTACATGCCGATGCACTTGTGGACGCCTCCCCCGAACGGTTCCCAGGCGTAGTGATGGGAGCGGTCCTCACGGCGGTCCGGCCCGAACCGCTCCGGGTCGAAGGTCAGCGGGTCGGTCCAGTACTGGCCCATCAGGTGCGAGAACTGGGGCGTGACGATGACGTCGGTGTCGGCCGGGACGCGGGTGCCGAGGATCTCGACGTCGGCGACGGTGCGGCGGACCACCACCGGCACCGGCGCCCGCAGCCGCAGGCATTCCTTCATCACCAGGTCGAGCGACGTCAGCCCCTCGAGTTCGGTCAGGCTCGGCCGGGGCCCGAGGGCCTGCGACTCCTCGCGGCACCGCTGCTGCCAGTCGGGATGTTGGCCGAGGAACTGCAGCATCGTCGACAGGGTGATCGTCGAGGTGTCGTGCGCGGCCATGAGCAGAAAGATCATGTGGTTGACGACGTCGTCGTCGCCGAACCGTTCCCCGTCCTCGCTCTCGATGTGGCACAGCACGGAGAACAGGTCGTCGGTCCGCGTCGCGCGTCGCGAGGGCAGGTAGTGCCGGAAGAACTCCTCCAGCGTCCGGCGTCCGCGGTGCGCGCGATGCCAGCGCGTGAACGGGATGTCGGCGTGGACGAGTGCGCCGGCGGACTGGACGCAGTCGATGAACGCGCGGTTGATCCGCTCCATCTTCCGCGGCGACGTGTCGGGGGCGCCGCCCATGAACGTGTCGGTGGCGATGCCGAGGGTGAGGCGCTTGAGCGCCGGGTACGCGCGGAAACCCGGTGTCGTGCGCCATCCGTCGAGGGCGGTCTCGATGGCCGGGTTCATGGCGGCGCTGTACGCCTCGAGGCGGGTGCGGGTGAAGGCCTGCTGCATGATCCGGCGGTGCAGCAGGTGCTCGTCGAAGTCGAGGAACATCAAGCCGCGACGGAAGAACGGTCCCACCACCGCCGTCCAGGCGGGGCCGTTGACGAACGCCCTGTCGCGGTTCCGCAGAACGGTCTCGCACGCGTCCGGGCCGAGCGCCATGACCACCCTGCGGTTCAGGATGCGGATCGGGGCGACCGGACCGTAGTGGTCCCACTGCCTGCGGAACAGCGCCATCGGGTCGCGTGCGTAGTCGAGTGCGCGGCCGAGGACGGGCAGGCCGGTGTCGTCGGGCCGGATCGGCGGGAGTTCCCGGACACGCGGTGCCGCTGCGGGCTCGGCCATCGTCGACGCTCCCTTCGACCGGTTGGTGAACAGGCGGAACGGCTGTGATCGACACCACTATGGCATTCAGGAAGGGCACTCTGTCAACCTTCTGTGGAAGGTCGATCTGTGCGAGGCTGAGCGGCATGGCCGTGCAGTCCGGAACGTATCGCGGCGTCAGCGCGGCAGAGCGGGCCGCGCAGCGCCGAGCGAAGCTCGTCGACGCGACCCTGGCGGTGTGGGCGGGCGACGAGCGGGTGACGATGACGCGCATCTGCGCCGAGGCCGGCCTCAGCGAACGGTACTTCTACGAGAGCTTCCGGACCGTCGAAGCGGCGATGACCGCGGTGATGGACGCGATCGCGACGGAGATCGAGGAGACGACACTGGCCGCAGCCGAGGCCGCGGGCACCGACATCACCGCACGGACCCGGGCCTCCGTGCTCGCCTTCGTCGACCTGGTCGCCACCGACCCCCGCAAGGGACGCGTCGCGATCATCGAGGCCGGCGCCCTGCCCGCGCTCCGACAGCGCAGGACGCAGTTGCTCAGGCACTTCGCGCACCGCGCCGCGGAAGAAATGCACGGTCCCGCCGTGGTGGAAGGGCACGGCCCCGCCGGGGTGCAGGACCGTCGCAGCGAGATCGCCGGCCTGCTGTTCATCGGCGGCATGGCCGAACTCGTCACCGCGTGGCTCGACGGCGCACTCGAGGCGACGGGAGACGAACTGGCGGACGCCGTCACCGCCATGTTCGCCGGCGTGTTCTCCGGGCGGTCCTGACCGACGGCGCCGACCCGCCACCGGGATGTGGTGGCGGGCAACGCAACCCGCGGTCACCGGGACCGCTCCGGCGTTTCGGCGTCAGTCCTCGGGCTTCTTCGCGGGCGCCTTCTTGGCCGCGGCCTTCTTCGCCGGAGCCTTCTTCGCGGCAGCCTTCTTCGCGGGCGCCTTCTTGGCCGGAGCCTTCTTCGCGGCAGCCTTCTTCTTCACCGGGCCACGAGCACGCCTGTCCGCCAACAGTTCCGACGCACGTTCGTCGGTGATGGTCTCGACCTCGTCACCCTTGCGCAGGCTCGCGTTGGTCTCGCCGTCGGTGACGTACGGACCGAAGCGGCCGTCCTTGATCACCAT
Source organism: Rhodococcus sp. NPDC003318 (assembly GCF_042879035.1). Taxonomy (NCBI): domain Bacteria; kingdom Bacillati; phylum Actinomycetota; class Actinomycetes; order Mycobacteriales; family Nocardiaceae; genus Rhodococcus; species Rhodococcus sp. NPDC003318. The sequence continues at coordinate 22,119 of NZ_JBIAOU010000029.1, forward strand.
CGGCCTGTCGGTGGCGGAATCCTTGCCGAGTTCCCGCAGCGGCGGCTGCGCGGCGGCCTGCCGTCCCCGCCGCTTGGGTTCGGCGTAGATCTTCAGCGCCTCCTCGAGGGTGACGGTGAACATCTGTTCCTCGTTCGCGAGCGACCGGGAGTCCGTGCCCTTCTTCAGATACGGGCCGTAGCGACCGTTCTGCGCGGTGATCTCTTCCTTCGACTCCGGGTCGACGCCGACCACGCGCGGCAGCGACAGCAGGCGCAGTGCGTCCTCGAGCGTCACCGTCGCGACGTCCATCGACTTGAGCAGCGAACCCGTCCGCGGCTTCGGTCCCGCGACCTTCTTCGCGGCCTTCTTGGCCGCCTTCTTGGCGGGCGCCTTGGTCGCGACGGCCCCCTCGCCGTCCACCGGCACGGGCACGATGTCGGGTGTGGGTTCGGGTTCCGGCTCGGGCAGGATCTCGGTCACGTAGGGACCGAATCGTCCTTCCTTGGCGACGATCTCGTGTCCGGTGAGCGGGTCGACCCCGAGCCGGCGACCGTCCTGTGGGGTCGCGAACAGCTTCTCCGCGTACTCCGGCGTGAGTTCGTCGGGGGGCAGGTCGTCGGGCAGGTTCGCCCGCTGCGAGATCGGGTCTCCTTCGGGGTCATCGGGATTGACGACCATCCGCTCGAGGTAGGGGCCGAACCGGCCGACCCGCACGTGCACCTCACGGCCCTCGGCGTCGTCGAACAGCCGGATCGAGTTCACCTCGCGGGCGTCGATGCCCTCGAGGTTCTCGCCCACCATCTTCTTCAGACCACCGGCGCGGGCAACCGACCCCTCCGGGCCCTCCTCACCGCCGAAGTAGAAGCCGGACAACCAGTTTCCGCGCTGCTCGCGACCGCCGGCGATCTCGTCGAGGTCGTCCTCCATCGCGGCGGTGAAGTCGAAATCGACGAGTCGGCCGAAGTGGGCCTCGAGCAGTCCGATGACTGCGAACGCCACCCACGACGGCACCAGCGCACTGCCCCGCTTGTAGACGTAGCCGCGGTCGAGGATCGTCTTGATGATCGACGCGTACGTCGAGGGCCGGCCGATGCCGAGGTCCTCGAGCGTCTTGATCAGGCTGGCCTCGGTGAACCGGGCCGGCGGGTTGGTGGTGTGCCCGTCCGGGTCGAGCTTGGTGGCCGTGACCCCCTGTCCCGCAACGAGAACGGGCAGCCTCGACTCGGCGTCGTCGGACTGACCGCCGGCCTCCTCGTCGACGGACTCGACGTACGCCTTGAGGAAGCCGGGGAAGGTGATGGTGCGACCGGACGCGGAGAACGTCGCCTCCTGGCCCGACCGCGCGGTGCCGGTGATGCGGAGGGTGAGCGTCGTGCCGCGAGCGTCCTGCATCTGCGAGGCGACGGTGCGCTGCCAGATCAGCTCGTACAGCTTGAACTCGTCGGTGCCGAGCTGGCTGTGCAGCTGACCCGGCGTCGCGAACACGTCACCGGCAGGGCGGATCGCCTCGTGTGCCTCCTGCGCGTTCTTCACCTTGCGGGTGTACTGCCGCGGCGTCGGGCTGACGTACTCGGCGCCGTACAGTTCGGTGGCCTGCGCGCGGGCCGCGGCGATCGCCGACTCCGACAGCGTCGTGGAGTCGGTACGCATGTAGGTGATGTGGCCGTTCTCGTACAGCCGCTGTGCGGTGCGCATGGTCCGCTCGGAGGAGAAGCGCAGCTTGCGGGCGGCCTCCTGCTGCAGCGTCGACGTCATGAACGGCGCGTAGGGCTTGCGGGTGTACGGCTTGTCCTCCGCCGACGCGACGGTGAGGTCCACCCCGTGCAGCGCCTCCGCGAGGGTGCGCGCAGCGGTCTCGTCGAGCACGGTGACACCCGTGGACTTCAGTGCACCGTCCGCACCGAAGTCGCGGCCGGTGGCGACGCGGTTGCCGTCGACCGCCACGAGCCGCGCACCGAACGTACGGGGGCTGGCCTGCGCTCCGGCGTCGAGCGTCGCGGAGATGTCCCAGTACTCAGCCGAGCGGAACGCCATCCGCTCCCGTTCCCGCTGCACGATGACGCGGGTGGCCACGGACTGCACCCGGCCCGCCGACAGCCGCGGCATGACCTTCTTCCACAGCACCGGGCTGACCTCGTAGCCGTACAGGCGGTCGAGGATGCGGCGGGTCTCCTGCGCGTCGACCAGGTCCTGGTCGAGGTCGCGGGTGTCCTCGGCGGCCGCGAGGATCGCGGGCTTGGTGATCTCGTGGAAGACCATCCGGCGGACGGGGATCTTCGGCTTGAGCGTTTCGAGCAGGTGCCAGGCGATGGCCTCGCCCTCGCGGTCGGGGTCGGTGGCGAGGAAGAGTTCGTCGGCGTCCTTGAGCAGACCCTTGAGCTCGGTGACCTTCGACTTCTTGTCGGGGCTGACGACGTACAGCGGCTCGAAGTCCCGGTCGACGTTGACGCCGAGACGCGCCCACGGCTCACCCTTGTACTTGGCGGGGACGTCGGCGGCGCCGCGCGGCAGGTCTCGGATGTGCCCGACGGACGCCTCGACGACGTAGTTCCTGCCCAGGTAGGGGGCGATCTTGCGGGCCTTGGTCGGCGACTCGACGATCACGAGCCGGCGGGTCTGGCCGGCAGCGGTGGTGGAGTCCCCCGCCGTGTCCTTGTCTCGAGCTGCCACGTCGCTGCCTGCACCTTCCTCGAACTCTTTTCGGTGATCACCTGGCTACTAGAGTGACACACCGCGGATCAATCCTTGCAGATCAGTCCCGTGTCGACCGTTCTACACCCGAGGCCAGGCCGCCTCCGCGTCCGCCCCGGGCGGCGGATCCCCGATGCTCTCGACCAGCCGCAGCAGCCGACGGTGCCCGACGATCCGCAAACCCGGGGATGCGCCGCGAGTGCCGAACAGCGTCGGCGCGATGCCCGCCCTCATGAGTGACTGCGCGAGCACCGGATGGGTGTCCGGCGCGTGCGGATCGAGCCCGAGGACGAAGCGGTCGCCGTCGTTCTCGGCCCGCCCGGAGACGAGTGCCCAGGCCCGCAACGCGCGGGCGCCGGGCACCCAGCCGTCCGGCACGGCCTTGACGGCGCCACGGGTCCACCGCACGGCGAGCACGGCCAGCTCCGGGACCGACCCGGTGCGCACCAGCAGGTTGCCCTCGTCGGATCGGGTGATCTCCGCGACCAGTCCCGCATCCTCGATCATCTCGGCGATCGCCTCGGCCCGCCACCGGGCATCGACGACGGCGGACACCCGCGCACGGTCGGCCGCTGCGACGATCTGTCCGTGCCCCGCGAGCAGGCCGTCGAGGTCCGACACCTCGGGCGGCACCGTCTCGGCGGAGAAGAAGGACAGTTGATTCATCCCTCGGACAGTAGACCCGCCGCGGGCGGGATTTCAGCGCATAGGCGATGACCGCCACGGCTTCCGGCGACGAAAAAGACTCGTCCCCCGCCACCGATGGTGGCGGGGGACGAGCGATTCGTTCCCGAAGTCGGGGTGAATCAGATGGCGCGAACGCCGGTCGCCTGGGGACCCTTGGTGCCCTGGCCGACCTCGAACTCGACGCGCTGGTTCTCCTCGAGGGTGCGGAAGCCGCTGCCCTGGATCTCGGAGTAGTGAACGAAGACGTCGGCGGAACCATCCTCGGGAGCGATGAAGCCGAAGCCCTTCTCCGCGTTGAACCACTTCACAGTGCCCTGTGCCATGCTTTTCCTTCTCTTTCTAACACCGGATGCGGCGGACGGCGCTCACAGCCCACCGGGCCGGTTCCGACCGCTGTACCGCTGATTTCCCCCTCAGGAAAAGCATCGTGCACCGCGCTCGCAACATCGTCCTGCGAGCGCGTACACGAACACAGAAGCTGCGACCGAGTCTTAGTCAACCACGCTTCCCCCGACTGCAACAGTCGAAAAGCCAGAAAGAAATGATCTTGTTGCCATCTACCGGCCGGTAACCGCAGCTCAGAGCGGCTGGAAAGGCTCTCGTGGGGCCTCGGTAGGGCGTTGATCGGGGTCCACAGTACCATCAAAAGCCCAGGTCGGACGGTGTGACCTGGCCTACACAGAACACGGAGAACGGTAAGTGGGCGAGGGCTCGAGCTACGGACGCGAACTCCTCGGCCGTGTCCTCGCCGGCACCCCCGCCGCGGAGGACCCGCTCACCCACGTCGCCGACCTGCCCGCCCGCGAGTCCCGCTGCACCGACTGGCCCACCTGGGTACACCCCGACATCGTCGGCGCCGCGCGGGCACAGGGCATCACGTTGCCGTGGACGCACCAGGCGCGGGCCGCGAGCCACGCCGCCGCCGGAATGCACGTCGTCGTCGCAACCGGCACCGCGTCCGGCAAGTCCCTGGCCTACCAGCTGCCGGTGCTGACCGCACTCGCCGAGGATCCGCTGGCCACGGCGCTGTACCTCGCGCCGACCAAGGCGCTGGGCGCCGACCAGATCCGCGCCACCGTCGCCCTGTGCGATGCCGCGGACGCACTCGACGGCGTTCACCCCAGCGCCTTCGACGGCGACACACCGACCGAGGTCCGGCAGTGGGTGCGGGCGAACTCACGATGGGTGTTCACCAACCCCGACATGCTGCACGTCGGCATGCTGCGCTCGCACCAGCGCTGGTCCCACTTCTTCCGCCGGCTGCGGTACGTCGTGGTCGACGAATGCCATTCCTACCGAGGCGTGTTCGGATCGAACGTCGCACTGGTGCTGCGCCGGCTGCGCCGCATCGCCCGGCGGTACGCTGCCGACCCGGTTTTCGTGCTGGCCAGCGCCACCACCTCCGACCCCGGCGCAGCGGCGGCCCGGCTGATCGGAGCACCGTGCACCGAGGTCGTCGACGACGGGTCCCCGCACGGCCCGCGGACCGTCGCGCTGTGGGAGCCCCCGCTGCTCACCGAGGTGACCGGGGAGAACGGCGCCCCGGTCCGCCGGGCCGCGGGAAGCGAAGCGGCCCGGATCATGGCCGACCTGGTCGTCGAGGGCGCCCGGACGCTCACCTTCGTGCGATCGCGGCGAGGCGCCGAACTCACCGCGATGGGCACGAAACGGATTCTGGCCGAGGTCGATTCGGAACTGGTCGAACGGGTGGCCGCGTACCGCGCCGGCTACCTCGCCGAGGACCGACGCGAACTCGAGACCGCACTCGCCGACGGCACCCTCCTCGGTGCGGCCACCACCAACGCACTCGAACTGGGCGTCGACATCGCCGGGCTCGACGCAGTCGTGGTCGCGGGATTCCCCGGCACCGTCGCGTCGTTCTGGCAGCAGGCGGGCCGCTCGGGCCGCCGCGGCGAGGGGTCGCTGGTGGTGCTCGTCGCCCGGGACGACCCCCTCGACACCTATCTCGTGCACCATCCCGCGGCCCTGCTGGACAAACCGGTCGAGGCCACCGTCACCGATCCCACCAACCCGTTCGTCCTCGGACCCCAGCTGCTCTGCGCCGCAGCGGAACTGCCGCTCAGCGACGCCGAGGTCGACGCGTTCGACGCCCGCGCACTGCTCACCGATCTCGCCGCACAGGGCCTGATCCGACGCCGCGCCCACGGCTGGTTCGTCACCGCCGACTCCAATCCCCATGCCGCCGTGGACATCCGCGGCGGCATAGGCGTGCAGGTCGCGATCGTGGACGCCGACTCGGGCCGGTTGCTCGGCACCGTCGACGGCGGCCGCGCACCCGCCACCACCCACCCCGGCGCCGTCTACCTGCACCAGGGCGAGTCGTTCGTCGTCGACACCCTCGACCTCGACGAGGGTCTGGCCCTCGTGCACGCCGAGGCCCCCGAGTGGACCACCTCGGCCCGCGAGACCACCGACATCGTCGTCACCTCGGTGATCGAGCACCGCGACCACGGCGAGGTGTCGACCGCGCTGGTCGAGGTCGAGGTCACCCACCAGGTCGTCGGGTACCTGCGTCGTCTGCCGTCCGGTGAGGTGCTGGACTCCGTCGAGCTGGACATGCCCGCACAGACCCTCCCCACGCGTGCCGTGATGTACACGGCGACACCGGAACTGCTCGAATCCGCGGGTGTCCCGCCCGACCGGTTCCCCGGGGCACTGCACGCCGCCGAGCACGCCGCCATCGGTCTGCTGCCCCTGGTTGCGACGTGCGACCGCGGCGACATCGGCGGGGTCTCCACAGCGCTGCACGCGGACACCGGACTGCCCACGGTGTTCGTGTACGACGGGCACCCGGGCGGTGCCGGTTTCGCCGACCGCGGCCACGCGCGGCTGACGCAGTGGCTGACGGCCACCCGTGACGCGATCGACGCGTGCGAGTGCGCCGCCGGCTGCCCGTCGTGCGTGCAGTCCCCCAAGTGCGGCAACGGGAACAACCCGCTCGACAAGGAGGCCGCCGTGCGCCTGCTCACCGCGGTCCTCGGCACACTCCCCCCGGGCTGAACGCCCCCTTCGTACGCACCAACGACATGAAGGTGACCTTCGGCCATTTCCCGTGGGACGGCTGAAGGGCACCTTCCTTCGCATCAGCGACATGAAGGTGACCTTCAGCCGTTCGTGAAGGTGCGCGGGTCAGACGAGGTCGTTGTTCTGCAGCCAGCGCAGGGTGGGCCATCCGATCGCGACGGGGAGCCAGCAGGTCAGGACCCGGTACAGCAGGACGGCGGGGACCGCGACCGCGGTCGGGACGCCGAAGGCGGCGAGACCACCGATCAGCGCGGCCTCGACCGCGCCCACGCCGCCGGGGGTCGGCGCTGCCGAGGCGAGGGTGCCGCCGATCATCGTCACGATGGTGACGGTGACGAACGCGACGTCGCCGCCGAACGCCTCGACGCTGGCCCACAGCGCCAGGGCCGCACCGAGAGTGGTTGCCGCACAGCCGCCGACGATGATGAGGAACCGTCCGGGGTCGCGTGCCAGGTCGACGAGTTCGGTGGTCAGGTCGGCGATCTGCGGACGCAGTTCGTCGCGGAGCCAGCGACGCAACTTCGGCACCACCATGAATGCGCCGACACCGCCGAGCAGCAGCCCGACGATCAGGTAGATGACCGTGGCGCTGGGGATGAAGTGCGACAGGTCCGCGTTCCTTCCCGCGGCGACGCTGAACACGACCAGCAGGCCGATGTGGGTGACCACCTGCACCGTCTGTTGCAGCGCGACCGCGGCGGTGGCCCGCACGCCGCCGAGCCCGTTCTGGGTCAGGAAGCGCACGCTCAGCGCCAGGCCACCGACGCCCGCGGGGGTGGTGGTGGCGGCGAAGGTGTTCGCGAACTGCATGACCGTCAGGTGCCGGAAGTTCACGGTCTCGGTGGCACACGCCCACAGCGCCGCGGCGGCCCCGATGTACGTCAGGCCGGACACCAGCAGCCCGAGCAACACCCACCACCAGATCACCGACCCCATCTCGGTGACGAACGTCGGCACCTGGCTGACGAACGGGTAGGCGACGTAGACCAGGCCGATGAGCAGGACCAACTGGATCAACTGGTTCCGCGAGAAGCGGGTGACGCGCTCGTCGCGGATCACCTCGGTGTCCGTCTGGGTCCTGACCTCGGCGCGCGTGGCGCTCATCAGGGTGGACGGTTCACGCACCGCCTTCCGGATGCGGCTGGGCATCGCGGTGCGGGTCAGGCGGCCGGACGCCGCGATCACCCGGTCCGCACCGAACGCGTCGACGGCCGCAGCGACCGCCCGCTCGGCGCCGAACAGGTCGGCGGTGACCAGCAGCAGTTGCGCGACATCGGACAGCAGCAGCGAGTCGGACGCTCCCACCTCCGATCGAGCGAAACCGTCGAACAGGGCCACGCCGTCGTCGATCCGGATGTGCTCGGGACGGAGGTCACCGTGACAGATCTGCCGTGAGTGCAAGCGCCGCAAGCCCTCCCAGACGGCATCGAGCTGCGAGGGGTCGTACCGGTTCAGGGTGGCACCGCGTGACGTCGAGTGCGCGTACAGCATCCACCCACGGTCGAGGACGGACACCGTGACGGGAACCGCCGCCGACAGGTCGATCGCGTCGAACGCGGTGGCCATCAGCGCGCGGTGTTCGACGGCCCGGCGCAGGGACGCGAAGGGCGGTGGGTTCTCCGAGCTTCGCAGCGTCAGCCACCGGCCCGCCTGCCGGACCACGCCGTCGGTGCGCTGGTGCTGACCGAACAGGTCGAGGACGAGCACCGTCTCCGCATCGGGCGGGCCCGGTTCGGTGGTGTCGGGCCGGGACGCCGCGGCCGGCACGGTGGCCTGGGGCGCCGTGGCCTGCACGGTGGCCTGGGGCGCCGCGGCCTGCACAGTGGGCGGGAACGGCCCGTGGCCGACGGCGAGCCCGCGGTCGACCCGGCAGCGCGCGGCCAGGACCAGGGGCCCGGGCCCGGCCGGGCTGAGCACGGTCAGCTCCTGAACGCCGCGTCCACGCCGGCCCAGGACCCGCAGGGCGAGATCGACGGGGACCTCGAGCGCGGGTGTGCCGACGAACAGCACAACGAGGGCTCCGACGAACCAGCCGACGGTCAGCCCGAGCATCGCGCGGGCCGGGACAACGGCACTGACGAACAGGTGGATCGGCACGAACGCCAACAGCAGCACCCACCACAGCCGGCGCCACCGCGGCGGCAGCCACGGCCCGCACACCGTCAACACGGCGGCGAGCATCGCGATCCACCGCGAGTCGTCGAGGAACTGGGACAGGAAGGTGTCGAGCTGGGAGTTCAGGTCCAGGTGCCACTGCGGTGCCGCGATCCCGTTGCCGGTGATCGACAGCGCCACCCCCGCGATCAGCGCCGCGGCCGCGTATCCGGCGAGCAGCTTCCAGCGTCGTCCGAAGACCATGCCGAGCAGGACCGCGAACGGCAGGGCCAGGATCGCGACCCCGTAGAGCGAGTAGATGCGGTTCGACCACTCCGGGGACGCGACCCCGATCAGGTCGGAGATCGAGTTCTCCACCGACTCCCAACGGCCGCGGGTGACGTACGAGACGACGATCACCGCGACCACGCACAGCCCGGACAACGCCACCCGGAGCTGGTCGCTGGTGCGGCGCCGCAGCGGTTGCAGCAGGCTGCCGTGAACCGGGATCTCTCTGCCGTCGACCTTCACGCCACGCCTCGTCCGCCGCACGTACACGGTGGTCGCGGCGTGGGTCGGTCCGGAATGCTCACAGGACGAATCCTGCCATTGACGGTTCCGGGCCCCGACAACGCTCTGTGCGTGTTGCACATCGGCCGCGATCAGGCACCCTCGTCGGGTCCGGCGCGGGCCGACGCCGACGCCGAGTCGGCGACGATCGCCACCGGTACCGGCACCGTCACCGTCAGCACCACGTCCCAGCCCTCGAGTCGGCACTGCACCACCGCGGCACCCATGCGGGCGGTCACGTCCCGGGCGGTGACGCAGGCCCGGTCCAGCCCGTGCGTCGCCATCGACGCGGCCGCCAGTGCCCCGAGGTCGGCGGCGGCCTGGGCGCGGTGCCGGGCGACGACGGCCGCCCCGAGATGGCACACCGTCAACGCCAGCGCGATCAGCGCCAACACGGCGAAGCAGGCCAGGACACTCGCCGACCCCCGCTCGTCCCTTCTCACCGCACCCCCGATTCGGTGTCGCCCGCGCCCTCCACCACCGCCACCGCCTCCGCGGACAGGTCGAGCGCGGGCAGAAGGGCCGCGTCCACGGTGACGCGAGCGACCACGTGTCCCCCGTCCTCGCGGACCTCGATCCGCGCACCCGCGGGGGCGACCCTCCGCGCGGCGGCCACCGCCTCGTCCCCGTCGCCTCGGGCCACCAGACGCGCCGCTTCGCGCGCCGCGTCGATGCAGCGAATCTGCGCGGTGGCCGCGAGTACGGCACCGACACAGAGCGTCACCACCACGACGATCGACGCCAAGGCGATCGCCGCCTCGACGGTGACCGCGCCCCGATCGTCCGTGACTGCGCCACCATCGGCGGCAACCGCGCCACCATCGATGGAAACCGCGCCACCATCGATGGAAACCGGGGCCCGACCCGCGGCTACACCGCCGTGTTCAGTGCCTTGTCGATGATGTTCGTCAGTGCGGTGACGATGGAATCCCCGGTGACCACCGAGTACAGGACGGCACCGAAGGCCGCCGCGGCGATGGTCCCGATTGCATACTCCGCCGTCGACATGCCGTCGTCGGTGACCGCCGCCACCATCACCCGACGGCGCAACTCCCTCAGCCCCGCGCTGAACGTCCCCCGCACTCCCCTGTCCGACATGGCTTTCCCCCTTCATCTTCGTCGCGGCCGTTCCGCGACGACGTTCGGTTGCCCTCACAGCAGGCCGTCCCCGAGCACCCGGGTCGCGAGACCGATCACGACCGGCACGATGCCCAGGCACAGGAATGCCGGCAGAAAGCACAGTCCGAGCGGCCCGCTGATCAGGACTCCCGCCCGCTCCGCTGCAGCGGAACCTCGTTCCTCGACGGCGATGCGCTGCTCGGCGGCGAGTTCGGTCATCGCGTCGGCGAGGGCGACCCCGGACCGGGCCGATCGCCTGGCCATCCGCGCCAGCGCTTCGGTCTCGGGATGCGCACCGGCCCGGTGCCAGGCGACCTCCGCCTCGGCGCCCAACGCCAGGAGGTTCGCGGCCTGCCGGAGCACACCGGCGAGTGGTTCCGGGGCGTGTTCGGCGACCGCGGTGGCCGCGGCCGGAACCGGCAGACCCGACCGCATGCACGCCGCGAGCAGGTCGTAGCTGCCCGCGCCCGCCAACGGATCCGGATCCCGTCGGGCCGGGGACGCCGGTCTCGGCCCGGACACCGCACCTGCTCGCGCCCGCAACCGGCCGGCGACGGGAGCGGTTCCCGGTGCGGCGAGCAGGGCCGCCGCGAGCGTGAGAGCCGCCGCCGCGGTCATGCCGTCACCCGCTGGGTGATGTGGTCGGTCCACAGCAGACCGGCACAGGCGAGACCGGTCCCGACGACGAGGAGAACGCCGCCGATCCCGCCGCCGAGCAGTACCCGTAGCGGCGCCGCTCCCATCATCTGCCCGAGTGCCACGCCGAGCAGTGGCAGCCCCGCGAGCACGGCCGCGGTGGCCCGCGCACCCGCCATCCCGGATTCGACGCGGGACCGGAACCGCAACCGTGCCAACAGATCCGATCTCGCCGCGTCGAGCAGGTCCGCCAGCGCGATACCGTGCCGCTCCGCGATCCGCCACGCCGCCGCGACGCGATGGACGTCGCGCGCGATCGCATCGCCGTCGCGGCCACGACGTCCGGCGCCCGCGACCAGCCCCTCCGCCGCGCTGCCGCCGAGGCCGGCCGTCGCTGCCGCACCCCGGAACGACTCTGCCACAGCATCTTTCACTTCCTCGGCCGCAGCTGTGCAGGCAACGGCGGGATGGGCACCGACTCGCAGCTCCGCGACCACGACTTCCAGGCCGGCGAGCAGCGCCCGCTGTTCCCGATCTCGTCGACGGGCGCGGCCACGTCGCCGAAGTCGATACGCGACGGTGCCCACGGTGACCGCGCCCGCGATGCCCACGCCCGGCCCGGCCAGCACGGCGAGGACAGCCACCGCGACCGAGACGGCGCGCACTCCCACCCGAGCCGGCGCCCGCCACCCCGTCCCGAGACGCAGCCCGGAATCACTCGGCTGCAGCCGTTTTCGGGTCGCCGATGCAGGCGCCACCAGGAGGGCCAGCCCCACGGCCACGAGCGCCGCACTCACGACCGCGTCCGGTCCAGCAGGGCGTCGAGACGATCCGCGCCCGGCCCCCGACCGGACTGCCTGCTCCACGCCGGTACCACGATCACCTCGTTCACGGAAGGTCTTTCCAGCACGGCGATCTCGACCAGAGCACGGCTTCCGTCCGGGTCACGACGGCAGTGCAACACCACCTGGACCGCGGCCGCGAGCTGACTGTGCAGGGCGGCGCGATCCATCCCGCCGAGCGCCGCGAGCGCCTCCAGTCGGGCCGGAACCTCTTCCGGCGAATTGGCGTGCACGGTGCCGGCGCCGCCGTCGTGCCCCGTGTTCAGCGCCGTCAGCAGGTCGACGACTTCGGCGCCCCGAACCTCACCGACCACGATGCGGTCCGGTCGCATCCGCAGCGCCTGGCGAACCAGGTGGCGAACCGAAACCTCGCCGGCACCTTCGACGTTGGCCGCACGCGCGACCAGGCGCACCACGTGCGGGTGTGCCGGCGCGAGCTCCGCCGCATCCTCGACGCACACGATCCGCTCGCGCGCCGACACCGTCGCGAGCAGCGCGGCCAGCAACGTCGTCTTCCCGGCGCCCGTGCCGCCGACGACCAGGAACGCGAGCCTGCCCGCCACGACGGACCGCAGGATCCGGTACGACTCCGGCGTCAGCGTACCCGTCCGGAGCAACGCATCGAGACCCTGGGTGGCCGGACGCAGCACCCGTAGCGACAGGCAGGTGCCCGCCTGCGACACCGGGGGCAGCACCGCGTGCAACCGCACCCCGAAATCGGTACCGGGAGTGCCGGGTAGCCGCCCGTCCACCCACGGCTGCGCGTCGTCGAGGCGCCGGCCGGCGGCGAGGGCGAGCCGCTGGGCGAGCCTGCGGACGGCGGCCTCGTCCGCGAATTCCACGTCCGCGCGTTCGAGTCCGTGTCCGCGGTCGACCCAGACCGCGTCGGGCGCGGTGACCAACACGTCCGAGACGTCGGGTTGGCCGAGCAGCGGTTCGAGCACACCCGCCCCGGTCAGTTCGGTCTGCAGCGTGCGCAACGCGGCGAGGAGGTCGGTGTCTCCGAGTACGCCGGACGATTCCGCGCGGATCGCGGCGGCCACCGCGGCCGGCGTGGGGGTGTCGGAGTTCTGGGCGAGACGTCCGCGGACCCGGTCGAGGAGTTCGGCGGAGACCAGTGCGCTCATGCCGCGGTCCCTCCGGCGTCGAGCACGTCGAGGATCGCGCCGGCAGCCCGGCGCAGCGGCGAACGTCGGCCCAGTCGCAGTCCACCCCGCTCGAGCGCGGCGTCGAGACCGGACTCCGGACGGAGTGTCGCGAGCAGCGGGACCCCCAGCAACCCGGCGATCTCGGGTCCGCGGAGCCCACCCGGGGACGGCCCCCTGACCACCGCGACGACGTTCGGGTGGATCTCCCGGACCGTCGCGATCAACGCCTCCGCGGCAGCGACGGCGCGGACCTGCGCTCGCACCAGTACGACGACGAGGTCGGCCAGCCCGAGCGCGACCTGCGTGATTCCGTCGACCTGGCGCGGGACGTCACACACCACGACGTCACCGGCGGCGCGACCGGCATCGACGACGGCGGTCAGCGCCGCCGCGCCCGGTTCGGCTGCGGTGCGGCCGCGGCCGAAGGACAGGACCGATATCCCGTCACCCGCGTTCGGCAGCGCACCGTGCAGCGCATCGGCCGACACCGCACCGCCTTCGATGACCAGGGACCGCCACCGAAGCCCCGGCCGGTGTTCGGCCCCGACCAGCAGATCGAGCCCGCCGCCCTGCGGGTCGCAGTCGACGAGCAGCGCCCGCCTCCCCGGGTGGCGTGACCGGCAGGTCAGGGCGAGCGCCGCGGACAGGGTGGACGCGCCCGCGCCGCCGCGTCCACCGATCACCGCGACGACCGCGCCCCGGCCGTCCACGCGTCCCTCCGCTCGGCGGGTGAGGGCGGCCACCAGATCCGCCTCACCCGAGGGCAGGGCAAGGACGGATTCCGCACCGACCGCGGCGGCGGCCCGCCACTCGATCAGTCCCGGGGTCGCCGGGCAGACCAGGTGGACCGCGCCGCGTCGCGGCAGGCCGGCCTCCGCGCTGTCGTGCGCGGAGGCCGGGTCCAGCACGATGCGCGGGGCGTCGACCCAGGTCCGGCGCGGTACGGGTGCGACGAGTTCGAGGACGTCGCGGTCCGCTGCGGCGGCAGCCCGGCGGACACCGGCCGCCAGGTCGGCGTCCCGGATCAGAGCGAGAACCTGTGGGGGTGGTCCGTCCGTGATCGTCTTCATGGACCGAGCGTGCTCGTCCACGCCGCCGCCCGACAGGGGCGGATGCCTGAATGTGGACAACTCTCGGGTTTGTCCACAGCACAGCGAGGTCTGTTGCCGGGCCGCCCGAGTCCTGCTACCGACGCTCCGTCGACGGGCGGCGAGATGCACTCTCCGACAGAGCACGTCACGGCTGGAGACAGAGAAGACCCCCGCCAGGGGGGGGAGGAGGCGGGGGTCTTCGGAGTTCAGTCCCGGGGGGTCGGACTGAACACACCTAGATCACGTCCAGGTGTTTTCGATACTACACCCCATCTCGAAAAAAGTCGCAACTTCAACTGGTCGTACGTCCAGGTGTTTGATCGACGCAACGTCGACGACCGGCCCGGGTCGGCGCCGCCCGGACGGCGTCGACACCGCAACCGCCTATCCTGTACGTGTGACGGCGAATACGCACGTATCTTCCGCAAATCGGCCGGTGGCCGCCTTCTTCGACCTCGACAAGACCATCATCGCGAAGTCCAGCACCCTGGCGTTCAGCCGGCCCTTCTTCGACCAGGGCCTGATCAACCGACGTTCGGTGCTCAAGAGCAGCTACGCCCAGTTCCTCTTCCTGTTCTCCGGCGCCGACCACGACCAGACGGAACGGATGCGAACCCACCTGACCAACATGTGCGCCGGATGGGACGTCGACCAGGTTCGGGCGATCGTGGCCGAGACCCTCCACGACATCGTCGACCCCCTCGTGTTCGCGGAAGCCGCGGATCTCATCGCCGACCACAAGGCGCGCGGCCATGACGTGGTCGTGGTGTCGGCGTCCGGCGAGGAGGTGGTGACGCCGATCGCCAGGATGGTCGGTGCCGATCACTCGGCGGCCACCCGGATGACGGTCGAGAACGGGAAGTTCACCGGAGGCCTCGACTTCTACTGCTACGGCGACGGCAAGGCCGATGTGATCCGGGAACTCGCCGCCGTCCACGGATACGATCTCACGCGCTGCTTCGCCTACTCCGACTCGTCGACGGATCTGCCGATGCTCGACGCGGTAGGACATCCCACCGCTGTCAACCCGGACCGCTCGTTACGCAAGATCGCAGCCGAAAAAGGTTGGCCTATGCTGACTTTCTCGAACCCGGTCCCGCTGCGCGCACGGATCCCGGCCACCTCGTCCCCGACCACGACGACCACCCTCGCAGTCGGAGTCGCCGCCGTTCTCGCCGGCGCGCTTACGTACGGAGTACTACGCCGCAAGCGCTGACACACCCCGAAAATCCAGTCCGGATCAAGCGCAGTTTCCTCTTGATGTACGACCGGTCACAGGGTACAAAGGAGTTACGGACGAACGAGAGGCCAGGATCGAATCGGAAGAGAAGAGTCGATCCCCCGAACGGGAAATCCCAGCACGGACACCAGGCACCCACGCGGAGCACAAGCCACTATAAGGGCAGAGTCGTTGTGGGCCTGCGTGACTCGGGCACACGTTGGCGAGAACCTTGCACAAGTTGCAGAGGCGAACCGACGGTACACGAGCCCACGCCGAGGCCGGATCACAGGCCATATTGCACGCTTGGTAACCAGGTAGTCCGTGCTAGCGGGCGACGAGACCGGCGACAGTCGGTATCGCCGCCCGCTTCGTATGTGGCCGCAACGTCGTGTGCCGCAACGCTTTTGACCAACGGTCGCTCGCCGAGCCACACCACCGCCGACGACGGACCTGTCAGCCCGCAGCGGCCTCCGCGATCGAAAGCGCTTCTCGGGCACCAGCTTCGAGTGCACCGCAACACAGGATCACCCAGCCGCCGACGCCCTCGACCGTGCCCGACGCGAACCCGGCCGCGGCGTCCCGGTAGGCAGCCTGGCGACGGAGCCAACTGACCTCGGGGACACCCAGATTGTGCGGATCGAGCCCGGTGGAGACCGCGACGAGCCGGGACGCGGCGCGGGCGACGACACCGTCACCCGTACCGAACGGTCGCAGCGCCAGCAATTCTCCGTGAACCACCGCGGCGAGCACCGGCGCGGGTGCCTGCGTCCCGCCGGTGACCAGTTGCCCGAGGAGGTCGAGCCGCTCTCCGATGTCCGGCGCGGACCTCGGCCGACCCAGTTCGGACTCGTCGTCGACCAGGCCCGCCGCGGCCAGCAGGTGCAGTCTGGCCAGCGTCTGCAGCGGTGCCCGCTGCCACGTCGCGACCGTGTTCGTCAGCGCGTCGCCGTCGAGCGCCTGCCCGACCCGCAGCGCACCGGTCAGGATCGGGTCCCCGACCTCACCCGCCGCGGGCAGTTCGGTGCTGCCGCCGTCGATGGACGCCGACGCCCGGGCGGCACGCACGGAGGCCTCGGCCGCCGTCGTCGGCCATCCACGACGATTAGTCTTGTGCCGATGAACCTCCCCGAGCGCATCGCGGGCACGATCCGCGGCGTCGCGTACACCGGGCAGGTCCACCAGGGGCTGGAGAGGGTCGGTCACGCCGGTCAACGCTACCCGGTGCCGTCGGTCTCCCCCACCGCGCCGATCGTGACCCGACCGTCCGGATGCACGACGAGGCCCGGATTGTGGGCGATCTCCCAGCGGTACCCGTCCGGGTCCGCGAAGTACCCGCTGTAGCCACCCCAGTCGCGCCGGGCACCGGGTACGAGGACCGAACCTCCCGCCTGGGCCGCCGCGGCGAGCACCGCGTCGACCTCGGCCTCGTCGGCGACGTTGTGGCCGAGGGTGATCGGAGCCCGGCCCTGTTCACCGGATGCCGGTGCGGTGGGACCGGCCTCGGCCACCATCGCCGAAGCCGACCACAGCCCCAGCACGACGCCGCCTCCCACCTGAAGGAACAGCACCTCTCCCGGCACGTGCAGCGTCGGCACCCATCCCAGGCCGTCGACGTAGAAGGTGTACGCGCGTTCCACGTCGGCGACGCCGAGCGTGATGACGTTCACATGTTGTCGCATACTCCCACCCAACCACCCCGGACGTTCTTGTAAGTTTCGGTCACTCGTCGCGAACGGCCACCGCCGGTCGCGCGAAACCGACCGGTCGCCGCAGGAGCGAGGGTTGCAGCGGGATGCAACGATGCGCTCGTCATCCCATGTGACTACCCTCACAACTGCGCCGACGGACGCACTACGACACCGAAATGAGGGTACGGGCGACATGACGAGCACCGCCGACACCAACTCCACCGAGCACGGGTCCGAGAGTTACCCGCCGAGCCCCGAGTTCGCCGCGCAGGCGAATGCCGGACCGGAGTTGCAGGCGGCGGCGGATGCGGACCGGCTCGGCTTCTGGGACACCCAGGCCAAGCGTCTGGACTGGGCGACGCCGTGGTCGCAGGTGCTGGACTGGTCGGATGCCCCGGTCGCGAAGTGGTTCGTCGGCGGCTCGTTGAACGTGGCGTACAACTGCGTCGACCGCCACGTGCTGGCCGGCAACGGCGACCGCGTCGCCATCCACTTCGAAGGCGAACCCGGTGATTCCCGGTCCCTGACCTACAACGATCTGCTCGCCGAGGTCTCGAAGGCCGCGAACGCCTTCACCGACCTCGGCCTGGTCGCCGGCGACCGCGTCGCCATCTACATGCCGATGATCCCCGAGGCGATCGTGACCATGCTCGCCTGCGCCCGCCTCGGCCTGACCCACTCGGTGGTCTTCGCCGGGTTCTCCGCCACCGCCCTGCGTTCACGCATCGACGACGCGCAGGCCAAGCTCGTCGTCACCGTCGACGGACAGTGGCGACGCGGACAGGCCGCGCCCCTCAAGCCCGCCGTCGACGAAGCGGTCGACGGCGCCGACTCCGTGCAGCACGTCCTGGTCGTCAAGCGCACGGGCATCGACACCGACATCACCGACGGCCGGGATCTGTGGTGGCACGAGACCGTCGAGAAGGCGTCGCCCGAGCACGAGGCGCAGGCGTTCGACGCCGAACACCCGCTGTTCATCCTCTACACCTCCGGCACCACCGGAAAGCCGAAGGGCATCATCCACACCTCCGGCGGGTACCTGACCCAGGCCTCCTACACCCACCACAACGTCTTCGACCACAAGGCCGGGCGCGACGTGTACTGGTGCACCGCCGACATCGGCTGGGTCACCGGCCACTCCTACATCGTCTACGGGCCGCTGGCGAACGGCGTCACCCAGGTCGTCTACGAGGGCACCCCCAACTCCCCCACCGAGCACCGGCACTTCGAGATCATCGAAAAGTACGGCGTCACCATCTACTACACCGCCCCCACGCTGGTGCGCACCTTCATGAAGTGGGGCCGCGAGATCCCCGACGCCCACGACCTGTCCTCGATCCGCCTCCTCGGCTCCGTCGGCGAGCCGATCAACCCCGAGGCGTGGCGCTGGTTCCGCGACGTCATCGGCGCCGGCACCGCCCCCATCGTCGACACCTGGTGGCAGACCGAGACCGGCGCCATCATGATCTCCCCGCTGCCGGGTGTCACCGCCACCAAGCCCGGCTCGGCGATGGCACCACTGCCCGGCATCTCCGCCAAGATCGTCGACGACGAAGCGAAGCCGCTCGGCGCCGGCGGTAACGGATACCTCGTCCTCGACCAGCCGTGGCCGTCGATGCTGCGCGGCATCTGGGGCGACATGGACCGCTACCGCGACACCTACTGGTCCCGCTACGCCGAAGAGGGCTGGTACTTCGCCGGAGACGGCGCCAAGTACGACGACGACGGCGCCCTGTGGGTCCTCGGCCGCGTCGACGACGTCATGAACGTCTCCGGCCACCGCATCTCCACCTCCGAGGTCGAATCCGCACTCGTCGGGCACCATTCGATCGCCGAAGCCGCCGTCGTCGGCGCCGCCGACGAGACCACCGGGCAGGGCATCGTCGCGTTCGTCATCCTCCGCGAAGGCGCCGAGAACACCGGCGACACCCTCATCGCGGAACTGCGCGCCCAGGTCTCCACCGAGATCTCCCCCATCGCCAAACCCCGCCAGATCACCGTCGTCCCCGAACTGCCGAAGACCCGCTCCGGCAAGATCATGCGACGCCTGCTCCGCGACATCGCCGAAGGACGCGACCTCGGCGACACCTCCACCCTCGTCGACCCCAAGGTCTTCGACGCCATCCGCGGCAAGTAGCGGCGCGCGGTCGAGACCACCGTCCCCTCGTCCCCCGACGGGCCGAGGGGACGGTGGTTTTCACCCGGTCGGTCGCAGACTGTCCGCCAATTGCTCAACTGCCCAATCGATCTCGTCGCGCTCGACCACGAGCGGCGGCGCCAGCCTGATCGTGCCCTCGTGTGCGTCCTTGGCGAGGACCCGCCGCGCCAGGAGGCGTTCGCACACCGTCCGGGCCGACGGCCCACCCGGCGCCAGTTCGACACCGGCCCACAGCCCACGCCCACGCACCTGCGTCACCACGTCCGCGGGCAGTGTGGCGAGCAACGAATGCATGTGTTCCCCCAGCTCCCGGCTGCGGCTCTGGAACTCGCCGGTCTCGAGCATCCGCACCACCTCGGTGGCCACCGCGCAGGCGAGGGGGTTACCACCGAAAGTGCTGCCGTGCTGGCCCGGACCGATCACACCCATCACCGGCCAGTCCGCGACGACGGCCGAGACCGGAACGATGCCACCGCCCAAGGCTTTCCCGAGGATGTAGACGTCCGGGACGACCCCCTCGTGTTCGCAAGCGAAGGTCTCGCCGGTGCGCCCGAGCCCGCTCTGGATCTCGTCCGCCACCATCAGAATGCCGTGCTCGTCGCACAGCGCACGGACCGCCGCGAGAAAGCCGTCCGGGGGCACGAGCACCCCCGCCTCGCCCTGGATCGGTTCGAGGAGAACCGCCACCGTGTTCGCGGTGACGGCAGCGGCGACTGCGTCGATGTCGCCGTACGGAACGGTCCGGAACCCCGGAGGGTACGGGCCGAAGCCCCCGCGGGCGTCCGGGTCGGTGGAGAAACCGACGATGGCGATGGTCCGGCCGTGGAAGTTGCCGTCGAACGTGATGATCTCCGCGCGGTCGGGTTCGACGCCCTTGACGTCGTATCCCCACTTGCGGGACAGTTTGATCGCCGTCTCCACGGCCTCGGCACCGGTGTTCATCGGCAGCACAGCGTCTTTCCCACACAATCCGGTGACCGCCGCACAGAAGTCCGCGAACAGGGCGTGCTGGAACGCACGGCTGGTGAGCGTCAACCGACCGACTTGAGCCTGTGCCACCGTAACGAGCCTCGGGTGGGCGTGCCCGAAGTTCAGCGCGGAGTAGCCCGCCAGGAGATCCAGGTACTCGACGCCGTCGATGTCCCGGGCCCAGGCGCCGCGCGCCGACGCGAGCACCACGGGCAGCGGGTGGTAGTTGTGGGCGCTGTGCCCGTCCGCGCGGGCGAGCTCCGCCGCGGTCCGCGAGGGCGCCGCCGCGCCGCTCACGGCTGGATCCGCTCCGCTGGGGCCGGCGGCGTCCACCCCCGAAGTTCCAGGGTGCAGCACTTGATCCCGCCACCCGACTTGAGGAACTCCGACATGTCCACGGGCACCGGGTTGTACCCGCGGGAGCGCACCTGCTCAGCGAGACCGGTTGCCTGCGAGGCCAATACGACGTTGTGGCCATCACTGACCAGGTTGAGCCCGAGGAAACGGGTGTCGTCCTCGGTCGCGATGATCGCGTCCGGAAACATCGCGCGTAGCAGCGTGACGCTACGGTCGTCGAAGGCCGACGGCAGGTAGGCGATCGTGTGGTCGTCGAGGACACCCATCGCGGTGTTGAGGTGGTAGTAGCGCGGGTCCGTCAGCCTCACCGTCGCCACACGCCGGCGAAGATGCCACTCGGCTTCCGCGTGCGCCCGCTCGTCCGTTCGAAATCCGGTTCCCGCGAAGATCATGTCGCCGACGACGAGAAGGTCTCCTTCTCCTTCGTTGACGTAGTTCGGTGCGACGATCCGCCGCAGGCCGTTCTCCTCGAACCAGCGCAGCACGTGTGCCGCCTCGGGACCGCGCTGCTCGGTGCGGTACCTGGCCCCCAACGCGACGCCGTCGACAACCACCCCGCTGTCGGTCACGAACACCATGTCGGGCAGACCGGGGACGGGGTCGATCAGATGCACATGGTGCCCGAGGTCGCGATAGGTGTCGACGAGCGTCTGCCACTGACGCTGCGCGAGTTCGACATCCACCGGTGTTCCGGGATCCATCCAGTCGTTGATGCTGTACGTCACGTCGAAATAGGTCGGTGGACACATCAGATACTCGCGGCACGGCCGGGGCGTCAGCGATTCCGGAACGGATCTCGATGTCAACGTCATCTGAGTGCCCCCTCGTGCCGGTTTCGCCAGTATCCGCGCTACAGCCGGACAGTGCCAACAGATACGCGCAGTTTCCGCCCCCACCCTTCCGGCTGACGGTGGCCTTCGTGCGGGTCACGCGTACGAAGGCCACCCTCACCCCGGGGAAGGGTGGAGGGGCGGGAAACGACGAGAGCCCCCCGACCGATGGTCGGGGGGCTCTCGTGAAATTGTGTACGGCGGTGTCCTACTCTCCCACACCCTGTCGAGTGCAGTACCATCGGCGCTGGAGGGCTTAGCTTCCGGGTTCGGAATGGGACCGGGCGTT
>NZ_JBIAOU010000030.1:0-39299 GCF_042879035.1 Rhodococcus sp. NPDC003318
GTGTTCTGGAGTACATCGGGCGTACCGATTTCCAGGTGAAGTTGCGTGGTCAGCGGATCGAGCTCGAGGAGATCGAGTCGGTGGTCCTCGCGCATCCGGCGGTGCGGCAGGTCGCGGTGTTGGTGGTGCAGGATGGCCGGACCGGCGATCAGCTGGTGGCCTACGTGGTCACCGAGGACGGTGCCGTTGTCGATTCGGACGAACTCCGCGGATTCGTGGGCGAGAGCCTGCCGGGGTACATGGTGCCGAATGCGGTGGTGGTGTTGGACGAGTTCCCGTTGAACGCGTCGGGCAAGCTCGATCGCAAGGCGTTGCCGGTGCCGGTGTTCGCGGGGGCGGGGGAGTACCGGGCTCCGTCGACGGCGACGGAGGCTGTGGTGGCGGGTGTGCTGGCGGAGGTGTTGGGGCTCGGGCGGGTGTCGGTGGATGCGTCGTTCTTCGATCTGGGTGGCAATTCGTTGACGGCGACGCGGGTGATGGCGCGGCTGTCGGAGGAGTTGGGGGTGCGGGTGCCGTTGCGGGCGGTGTTCCTGGATCCGACGCCGGCGGGTATCGCCGCCGCCGTCGACGCGGGAACCGAGGCCGACGAGGCGGACATGTTCGGTGTCCTGCTGCCGATCCGGCCCACCGGGACGGGGACACCGCTCTTCGCGGTCCACCCCGTGATCGGACTGTCGTGGGCGTACACCGCACTGACCGGTGTCGTCGACGCACCGATCTACGGGCTGCAGTCCCCGGCCGCGTCCGGGGAGGCACTGCCCGGCTCGATCGACGCGCTCGCGGCCCGGTACGTGGCGGAGATCCGGACAGTGCAGCCGCACGGGCCGTACCGGCTCGTCGGCTGGTCGCTCGGCGGCGTGATCGCTCATGCGATGGCCGTGCAGCTGCAGGCGGCGGGGGAGCAGGTCGAGCAGCTGGTGATGCTCGACAGCGTCGCCGGCGACGCCGCCGACGCCCTCGACGACGGTGGCGGCGTGACCGTCGGCGAGATCCTCGGCGGGTTCGGCATCGACCAGGCACTGGACCTGGACCCGGCCGAGGCCGGGGTCGAGGATCTGCTGGAGCTGGTACGCGCATCGACCGGTGGACTGCTGTCGACGGTGAACGAGGACTGGCTGCGAACGATGGTCGTCGCCGCGACGGACTCGGCGCAGCTGATGCGCCGCCACGTCCCGGGCACCTTCGACGGCGACCTGACCTTGTTCACGGCCACGGCCGGGCGCGCAGACGACACGATCGCACCCCGGTCGTGGCGGGCGGCGGCGACCGGACGCGTCGAGCACGTTCGGGTGCCGGTCACCCACTGGTCGATGCTGACGCCCGAGGCGCTCGCGGTGATCGGCCCGGATCTGACCGCAAGGATGCGCGGTTTGCGCGACTGACCAGGGATTCACCGGGAAACGCTTCGCGTTCGATCATTTTCGGCTCGCGGTAGCTGAATGGTGGCTACACTGCTGCGGTGCCGATGAATCCACCACCTCTGCGCCGTTGGGCGGACAGGGTCGCCCGGTGACCGCCAGGCCGCTCCGGTCGCAGACTCGTACCACCGAAAGCCCCGTACGAGAGGCGACGGCCGACGAGGTCGAGGGGTGGAACGCACTCGTCGCGGCCGGCGGCGGGTCGGTGTGGCAGGCGCACGAGTACGCCGAGGTGAAGCGGCAGACCCGGTACCGGCCGGTGTACCTGATGGTCGGCGATCGGCCGGTCTCGGTCCTCGAACGACGGGTACCCGTTCTCGGGCGCCTCTGGTACGTCCCGGGAGGCCCGGCAACCGAAGGACTCGACGACCTCACCGATCTGATCGACGGACTCGTCGCCTTCGCACGCACGCGCGGAGTCTTCGTCGTCAAGATCGAACCTCGCCTGAGGCGGACCCAGCAGGTCGTGGACGCCCTCACCGCCCGCGGATACCACGTCGCGAACCCGATTGTTCCGAACTCGACGGCCGTCGTCGTCGACCTGACCGGAACCGCCGACGAGGTCATGGCCCGCTTCAGCACGCGCGCCCGGCGGTGGATCAGGCGCGCCGAACGCGACGGCGTGATCGTCGAGCGCGTCCCGGCGACTGACGAGAACTGCCGCATCATGTACGACCTGCTGGCCCAGACCGCGGACGCGAGGTTCGGCATCCGCAGCGCGGAATACTGCCGCACCTACTGGCAGGACTACGAGAAGTCCGGGAACGGACAACTGTTCCTCGCGCGCTTCCAGGGCGAGGTCGTGGCCGGTGTGTTCGCGAAGAAGCTCGGCACGGCCGCGTTCTACAAGGACGGCGGTTCGGTCCGTAAACGAGAGGGCTCGACGGAGAACGGCCTCGGCGCCCACGGCGTCGGACACGCAGTCCAGTGGGCCGTCATGGAATGGGCACGCGAGGTCGGGTGCGACCGATACGACCTCGGAGACGTTCCGCCGGCGGCGCAGATCGACGATCCGACACACCACTACCACGGGCTCGGCAAGTTCAAGCTCAGCTTCGACAAGGAGATCGTCGAGTACGTCGGTGCTCTCGACGTGCCCGTCGGGTGGGGCTACCGGGTGTGGCAGGCCGGACTCGAGCGGGAGATGCGTCGCTTCTCCCTGCTCGTGCGCCGCGACGCCTACTACTGACCGGGTGTATCTGAC
The DNA here is from genome assembly GCF_042879035.1 of Rhodococcus sp. NPDC003318. Classification (NCBI taxonomy): domain Bacteria; kingdom Bacillati; phylum Actinomycetota; class Actinomycetes; order Mycobacteriales; family Nocardiaceae; genus Rhodococcus; species Rhodococcus sp. NPDC003318. The sequence goes on from NZ_JBIAOU010000030.1 coordinate 2,623, forward strand.
GGGGTGGATCCGTCTCGGCGACGGCTCCACCCGGTCCGTCAGATCGGGGTACCGGCCGCCTTGCGGTAGCCGCGGACTGCGGGCAAGGCGAACACCGCGATCGCGCCGATCGACCACAGTGCGGTCTTGATCAGCGGCTCGGCCACCGGACCGCCCAGGGTCAGTCCCTTCATCGCGTCGATCGCCGTGGACATCGGCTGGTTCTCGACGAAGCCCTGCAACCACGTCGGGTAGGCCGCGGTGGGGACGAAACCGGAATTGAAGAACATCAGCAGTGTGCACACCAGGGACAGCAGCTCCACGAGCGGAATCTTCGCCGAGGTGACGGCGAGCGCGGTCACCATCGTCGCGAAACCGACGCCCAACAGCAGCGGCACGAACAGCATCCCGATGCCCGCGAGCACGCCCTGGTTGAACCGGAATCCGAGCGCGACGCCCACCAGGAGAATCAGCACGGACGTCAGCATGATCCGCACCGATTCCGCCATCAGTCGGCTCACCAGGCCCGACGCGCGATGCACCGGCAGGATCCAGAAGCGACTCAGCAGGCCCTCCCGCCACTCGGTCTTGAGGCCGATACCACTGGCGATCGAACCGAACATCGCGCCGACGAGCATGATCATCGGCGCGTATCCGTAGACGCTGTTGACGCCCGTCGCCCTGGTCACCGAGATGCCGAGGACGGCGTTGAACATGATCAGCATGATCGCCGGGTACACGATCGCCTGGAGCATGGTGAACGGGTCCCGGGTCCACCTCCGCAGCAGCCGTTGCGTCTGTAGCAGACTGTGGCCGGCGAGCGCGGCCCGCGAATTCTCGGGGTAGACCTCGGTGGTCTCGTGGAACGTGATCTCGGTGATGACGTTCGACTCGCGCCGTTCCTGCGCGGGGGCGCTCATCCTCGCCTCACGTTCGCCCAGACGGTGAGCGGCGTGAACACCGCGAACAGTCCGACGCACCAGAGGATCGACGGCGTCATCAGGTGCAGGGTCACGGTGCCGTCCGCGATCGCGCGCATCGAGATGGAGAACTGGGAGATCGGTTGGTTCCGGACGAACCACTGCGACCATTCCGGGAACTGCGAGACCGGAACGAATCCGGCCGAGAACATGCCGAGGATCAGCTGCGGCAGCGTCAGCGCCTGGCTGGTCACCTCGGGGCTCTTGCTCAGCGTGCCGATCAGATCACCCATCAGCGACAGCGTCATCGCGATGGCCAGCGACATACCGATGAACAGGGCGGTGTTCGCGGCGGTGCCGGTGAAGCGGAACCCGATGATGTGGCCGTACGCCAGGGCGGCGGCGAGCGAGATAGTGCAGTGCACGAACGACGCACTCATCCGGGACGCCAGCGGAACACCCGCGAAGACCGGCATCGTCTGGAACCGTGAGTTCATGCCGTTGGATGCCTCGAGGGCAGCCTTCCCCGCGGCGGAGATCGCAGTGAACGCCATCGCCTGCAACACGATGATCGGCATCACGAACTGCGCGTAGTCGATGCCCTGGAACTTCATCACGAAGCGCAGCGGCAGATAGAAGCCGATGGTGAAGATCGCGGGCGCGAGCACCGCGATGAACAGTTGCCCGGTGGTCCACATCCGGCGGACGTTGCGCCCCGTCAGTGCCAGCCACTGGCCCGTGATCGACAGCTCCGGACGCCGGTGCCGGCCCACCCCAGCCGCAGCCTTCGACTGCGGCTCGGGTGGCGGATCGTCGGATTGTGCTGCGCGCGCAGCGATGGCGGTCATGATGCTTCGCTCTCTTCGCCGGCGGGCTGACCGGTCAGTGCGAGGAACACGTCGTCGAGCGACGGCCGCCGCAATGCGATGTCCGCGAGCGGGATGCGTGAGATGTCGAGGCGCCGCAACACCTCCGCGAGGGTCTGCGCACCGTACTGCGCCGGAATCGACAACCGGTCGTGCCCGGTCTCGGTGACGTACTCCGGCGGCACCAGGCTCGTGAGCACCGCGTGTACCCGAGGGAGGTCGGTCAGCCGCAGGGGCACCACCTCACAGTAACTGCCGCCGGTGCGTTCCTTCAGCTGGTCCGCGGTGCCCTCCGCGATGACGGTGCCCTTGTCGATCACCACGATGTTGTCGCTGAGCACGTCCGCTTCCTCGAGGTACTGCGTGGTCAGCAGGATCGTGATGCCCTGGTCCTTGAGGGTGGACACCAGCGACCAGAGGCTCTGCCTGCTGCGCGGGTCGAGACCGGTCGTCGGCTCGTCCAGGAACACGACCTCGGGGCGGGTGACGAGTCCGCACGCGATGTCGACCCGGCGACGCATGCCGCCGGAGTATCCGGACACCTTCCGGTCGGCGGCGTACTCGAGGTCGAACTGGCGGAGCAGCTCGTCGGCGCGGGCCTTCGCGGACGGCCGGTTGAGCCCCATCAGCCGCCCGAACAGGACGAGGTTCTCGCGTGCGGTCAGCTGCTCGTCCAGAGCCGCGTACTGCCCGGTCATCATGATCGAGCGACGCACTGCAGGCGCCTGCGTCACCACGTCGTGTCCGGCGACCAGCGCGCGGCCCGAGTCGGGGCGCAACAGGGTCGACAGCACGTTGACCGTCGTCGTCTTGCCGGCGCCGTTGGGTCCGAGGATTCCGAGCACGGTTCCTCGCGGTACCTCGAAGCTGACCCCCCTGAGCGCCTGCACATCACCGAAGGACTTGCGGATTCCCTCGACCAGGACGGCAGAGTGGGGTGTAGGCATGCAAGCGAGTATGTCATGCATCGCGGTCCGCGGAGGTCGACCCGGTGAGCACGGTCGACGGGCTGTCGGCGCTGGTCCGCCGCTCGGTAACGCTCGGTCGTGAGCGTCCGATATGGCAGTTCCCGCCCTTCGCCGGGCCCCGGTACTTGCGTCCTTTCGCACGCGTGAAACCCGTCACGCCGGCTCGACGCGACTGACCCGGATGGTGATGTCGGCATGCACCACCTCGGTTCCGCTGCGGTCGTGGACGGACACCGGCACCACCACTTCGGTCCCTTCGGTCAGGTCGGTATTACCACCACCTTACTGAGAAGTAAGTTATCGGCACGGGTGGTTCCGCTGTCGATTTGAAGTCCGCGCAGCTCTACGGCATACTGTTCAGGTTGCCTTGACCGGGGACGTGCACCTGCGCGGCCGCCGTCGGGCGAGAATGAGGGTCGAGGATCGGGCGCCCGGGTGGAGTGATTCACGCGGGAAGTCGGGTCGGGCCGAAGAAGGACAAACGTCGACAAGACGGAAGCAGTGACCATCCGCACTCCGATGGAGTGCGGCCGGAACACATTCCGCTGGCCGATCCGTGTGCAAACACGGATCGGGGGATGAGCGGGAGGGCGACACGCCCGACCGCGTGGACCGGAACAGTTCCATGACAGATGAACAGCGGCAGCGGATCGGGTCTCCCCGGTCGGCATCGGGCAGGTCCCGATCGCCAACGTTCTTTTCCGTCCGGAACCGGATGGGATCTGTGCAGACGAGGTAGCCCCTGACGGGTCTACGTGCAAACGAGCGACCCCCTCGGGGGTCGCGAGGGCCTAATCACATCGGGCAAGGAAGAGGACACAAGCGTGGCGGGACAGAAGATCCGCATCAGGCTCAAGGCCTACGACCATGAGGCGATCGACGCGTCGGCGCGGAAGATCGTCGAGACGGTGACCCGTACCGGGGCCCGTGTCGTGGGACCGGTGCCGTTGCCGACCGAAAAGAACGTGTACTGCGTCATCCGCTCGCCGCACAAGTACAAGGACTCGCGCGAGCACTTCGAGATGCGTACCCACAAGCGGCTCATTGACATCCTCGACCCGACGCCCAAGACGGTTGACGCGCTCATGCGCATCGACCTGCCGGCGAGCGTCGATGTCAACATCCAGTGAGCGCGGCGGAGACAACAACAATGACTGAGAACAAGATCAAGGGCATCCTGGGCACCAAGCTCGGCATGACCCAGGTCTTCGACGAGAACAACCGGGTCGTGCCGGTCACCGTCGTCAAGGCCGGACCGAACGTCGTCACCCAGATCCGCACCGAGGAGCGCGACGGCTACAGCGCCGTGCAGCTCGCCTACGGCGCGATCGACCCCCGCAAGGTGAACAAGCCGGTTTCCGGCCAGTTCGCCAAGGCCGGTGTCACCCCCCGCCGCCACATCGTCGAGCTCCGTGTTGCGGACGCCGCCGAGTACGAGGTCGGCCAGGAGCTCACCGCCGAGGTCTTCGAGGACGGCGCCTATGTCGACGTCACCGGCACCTCCAAGGGCAAGGGCTTCGCCGGCACCATGAAGCGTCACGGCTTCGCCGGTCAGGGTGCCTCCCACGGTGCGCAGGCCGTGCACCGTCGCCCGGGTTCCATCGGTGGCTGCGCCACCCCCGGCCGCGTCTTCAAGGGCATGCGCATGTCGGGTCGCATGGGTAGCGACCGCGTCACCACGCAGAACCTCACCGTCCACAAGGTGGACGCCGAGGCCGGCCTGCTTCTGATCAAGGGTGCGATCCCCGGCCGCAAGGGTGGCCTCGTGATCGTCAAGACCGCAGTGAAGGGTGGTGCGTCCGCATGACCGAGACCGCAACCAAGCTCACCCTCGACGTCCGCAACGCCGACGGCGGCACCAACGGCACCGTCGACCTTCCCGCCGAGATCTTCGACGTGACGGCCAACATCGCGCTGATGCACCAGGTCGTCGTCGCTCAGCTGGCCGCGGCACGTCAGGGCACGCACTCCACCAAGACCCGCGGCGAGGTCCGCGGCGGTGGCAAGAAGCCGTACCGGCAGAAGGGCACCGGCCGCGCCCGTCAGGGTTCGACCCGCGCGCCGCAGTTCGCCGGTGGTGGCATCGTCCACGGCCCGAAGCCGCGTGACTACAGCCAGCGCACCCCGAAGAAGATGAAGGCTGCCGCCCTCCGCGGTGCCCTCTCCGACCGGGCGCGCAACGAGCGCATCCACGTGATCACCGAACTGGTTGCCGGGCAGACCCCGTCCACCAAGTCCGCCAAGAAGTTCCTCGGCGAGATCTCGGACCGCAAGAAGCTTCTGCTCGTCGTCGGCCGCGAGGACATCGCGGCGTGGAAGAGCGTGCAGAACCTGGAAGGCGTGCACCCCATCGCACCCGACCAGCTGAACACCTACGACGTGCTCAACAGCGACGATGTCGTGTTCAGCGTCGAGGCGCTCAACGCGTTCATCCACGGCCCGGCCGAGGCTGCGCAGAAGGAGGAGAGCAAGTGAGCACCATCGCCGATCCCCGCGACATCCTGCTCGCCCCGGTCATCTCCGAGAAGTCCTACGGACTGATCGAGGAAGGCACCTACACCTTCCTGGTGCACCCGGACTCGAACAAGACGCAGATCAAGATTGCCGTGGAGAAGATCTTCGGCGTGACCGTGACCAGCGTCAACACCGCCAACCGTCAGGGCAAGCGCAAGCGGACCCGGTTCGGCTACGGCAAGCGCAAGGACACCAAGCGCGCGCTCGTGACCATCTCGGCCGACAGCAAGCCCATCGAGATCTTCGGAGGCCCGGTCGCGTAAGCGGGCGGGACTTGACGAGACACAGAGGACGAGAAGACTCATGGCAATCCGCAAGTACAAGCCGACTACCCCGGGCCGTCGCGGCTCGAGCGTCTCGGACTTCGCCGAGATCACTCGGTCGACGCCCGAGAAGTCGCTCATCCGCCCGCTGCACGGACGCGGTGGTCGTAACGCACACGGTCGCATCACCACCCGGCACAAGGGTGGCGGACACAAGCGCGCCTACCGACTGATCGATTTCCGTCGCAACGACAAGGACGGCGTGCCGGCCAAGGTCGCGCACATCGAGTACGACCCCAACCGCACCGCGAACATCGCGCTGCTGCACTACGCCGACGGTGAGAAGCGCTACATCATCGCGCCGAAGGACCTCAAGCAGGGTGCTCGGATCGAGTCCGGTGCAGGCGCCGACATCAAGCCCGGCAACAACCTGCCGCTGCGCAACATCCCGACCGGTACCACCATCCACGCGGTCGAGCTGCGTCCGGGTGGCGGCGCCAAGATGGCCCGCTCCGCCGGCGCCAGCATCCAGCTCCTCGGCAAGGAGGGTCCGTACGCGACCCTGCGTATGCCGTCGGGTGAGATCCGTCGCGTCGACGTGCGCTGCCGCGCCAGCATCGGCGAGGTCGGCAACGCCGAGCAGTCGAACATCAACTGGGGCAAGGCCGGCCGTATGCGCTGGAAGGGCAAGCGCCCCACGGTTCGTGGTGTCGTGATGAACCCGGTCGACCACCCGCACGGTGGTGGTGAGGGCAAGACCTCCGGTGGTCGCCACCCGGTCAGCCCGTGGGGTAAGCCGGAAGGCCGTACCCGCAAGCCCAACAAGCCGAGCGACAAGCTCATCGTCCGCCGCCGTCGTACCGGCAAGAAGCGCTAGGAGGGAGTGAAGAATGCCCCGCAGTCTTAAGAAGGGTCCGTTCGTCGACGACCACCTCCTCGCGAAGGTGGACGTGCAGAACGAGAAGGGCACCAAGCAGGTCATCAAGACCTGGTCCCGTCGTTCGACGATCATTCCGGACTTCATCGGTCACACGTTCGCCGTCCACGACGGTCGCAAGCACGTGCCGGTGTTCGTCTCCGATTCGATGGTCGGACACAAGCTCGGCGAGTTCGCACCGACCCGCACGTTCAAGGGTCACATCAAGGACGACCGGAAGAGCAAGCGTCGATGAGCACTGAAACTCAGAACCCCACCGCCAAGGCGGTCGCGCGCCACGTGCGCGTGACGCCGATGAAGGCCCGTCGTGTCGTGGACCTCGTTCGTGGTCGTTCCGTCGAGGACGCCCTGAACATCCTGAAGTTCGCGCCGCAGGCCGCCAGCGAGCCGGTCGCGAAGGTGGTTGCCAGCGCAGCCGCCAACGCCGAGAACAACCTCGGCCTCGACCCCAGCACGCTGGTCGTCGCCACCGCGTACGTGGACGAGGGTGCCACCCTCAAGCGTTTCCAGCCGCGTGCCCAGGGCCGTGCGTTCCGCATCCGCAAGCGCACCAGCCACATCACGGTCATCGTGGAGAGCCTGCCCAAGGCCGGCACCTCGAACCGCAATCGCCGGAAGGGAAGTGCTCAGTAGTGGGCCAGAAGATCAACCCGCACGGCTTCCGCCTGGGTATCACCACCGACTGGAAGTCCCGCTGGTACGCCGACAAGCAGTACGCGGAGTACGTCAAGGAAGACGTCGCGATCCGCAAGCTCCTCGCCACGGGCATGGAGCGGGCCGGCATTGCGAAGGTCGAGATCGAGCGCACCCGTGACCGGGTTCGCGTCGACATCCACACCGCGCGTCCGGGCATCGTCATCGGCCGCCGCGGCGCCGAGGCCGACCGCATCCGCGCCGAGCTCGAGAAGCTGACCGGCAAGCAGGTCCAGCTCAACATCCTCGAGGTCAAGAACGCCGAGGCCGAGGCCCAGCTGGTGGCGCAGGGCGTCGCCGAGCAGCTCTCGAACCGTGTCGCGTTCCGTCGCGCCATGCGCAAGGCCATCCAGTCGGCCATGCGTCAGCCGAACGTCAAGGGCATCCGGGTGCAGTGCTCCGGTCGCCTCGGCGGTGCGGAGATGTCGCGTTCGGAGTTCTACCGCGAGGGCCGCGTCCCGCTGCACACGCTGCGCGCGGACATCGACTACGGCCTCTACGAGGCCAAGACCACCTTCGGCCGCATCGGCGTGAAGGTCTGGATCTACAAGGGCGACATCGTCGGTGGCAAGCGTGAGCTGTCCGCCGCCGCTCCGGCCGAGCGTCCGCGCCGCGAGCGTCCGAGCCGCCCGCGTCGTTCCGGTGCCTCGGGCACCACCGCGACCAGCACCGAGGCTGGTCGCGCCGCCACCGCCGAGGCTCCGGCCTCGACCGAATCGAATCAGGAGGGCTGACGCATGTTGATCCCACGTCGGGTGAAGCACCGCAAGCAGCACCACCCGAGCCGTTCGGGTGCAGCCAAGGGTGGCACCCAGGTCACCTTCGGTGAGTACGGCATCCAGGCTCTCGAGCCGGCGTACATCACCAACCGGCAGATCGAGTCCGCTCGTATCGCCATGACGCGCCACATCAAGCGTGGCGGCAAGATCTGGATCAACATCTTCCCGGATCGCCCGCTGACCAAGAAGCCCGCCGAGACCCGCATGGGTTCCGGTAAGGGTTCGCCGGAGTGGTGGGTCGCGAACGTCAAGCCCGGTCGGGTTCTGTTCGAGATGAGCTACCCGAACGAGGAGATCGCTCGCGAGGCCCTGCGTCGCGCGATGCACAAGCTCCCGTGCAAGTGCCGGATCGTCACCAGGGAGGAGCAGTTCTGATGGCTACTGGAACCCCCGCCGCTGAGCTCCGCGAGCTCACCGAGGAGGAGCTGGTCACCAAGCTCCGTGAGTCGAAGGAAGAGCTGTTCAACCTTCGCTTCCAGATGGCGACCGGTCAGCTGGACAACAACCGTCGTCTGCGCACCGTTCGTCACGAGATCGCGCGCATCTACACCGTCATGCGCGAGCGTGAGCTCGGCCTCGCCGCCGGCCCGGATGCGGGTGACGCGGCATGAGTGAGAACGAGAAGGACACCGCAGTGACTGAAGAGCGTGGGACCCGGAAGGTCCGCATCGGCTACGTCGTCTCCGACAAGATGGAGAAGACGATCGTCGTCGAGCTCGAGGATCGTGTGAAGCACCCGCTGTACGGCAAGATCATCCGCCGCACCAGCAAGGTCAAGGCGCACGACGAGAACGGTCTCGCCGGCATCGGCGACCGCGTCCAGCTGATGGAGACCCGACCGCTGTCGGCGACCAAGCGCTGGCGTCTCGTCGAGGTGCTCGAGAAGGCCAAGTAGGCCGTCGCCTCGAGCGCATCGAACGTCGAATGTCGAACGGCCCGTCCCGGTTTCGGGGCGGGCCGTTCGGCTGCGACGGGTGTCCACCCGGGTGATCGGTCACCACGATTTTGCTTCCCCGGGTCGATTCCCTACACTAGAGCGGTTGCCTGTGCCCTTTCATGCCCGCATGTTCGGTTGCCGCGGCAGCAGACCGCGCGTATCGGGTCGGTAATCCGCTACGTACGAAAATCCAGGTCTAGGAGAGATCAGTGATTCAGCAGGAGTCGCGACTGCGTGTCGCCGACAACACGGGTGCCAAGGAGATTCTCTGCATCCGCGTTCTCGGCGGTTCGTCTCGTCGCTACGCCGGGATCGGTGACATCATCGTCGCCACCGTCAAGGACGCCATCCCGGGTGGAAACATCAAGAAGGGCGAGGTCGTCAAGGCCGTCATCGTCCGCACCACCAAGGAGCGCCGCCGTCCGGACGGCTCGTACATCAAGTTCGACGAGAACGCCGCCGTGCTCATCAAGGCGGACCACGATCCCCGTGGCACCCGCATCTTCGGCCCCGTCGGCCGCGAGCTGCGCGACAAGAAGTTCATGAAGATCGTTTCGCTCGCCCCGGAGGTGCTGTGATGAAGGTGCACAAGGGCGACACCGTTCTGGTCATCTCGGGCAAGGACAAGGGCGCCAAGGGCAAGGTCATCCAGGCCTACCCGGCGACCAACAAGGTCCTCGTCGAGGGTGTGAACCGGATCAAGAAGCACACCGCGGTCTCCGCGAACCAGCGTGGCGCCTCCTCGGGCGGCATCGTGACGCAGGAAGCCCCGATCCACGTGTCGAACGTCGCGGTCATCGACTCGGACGGCAACCCCACCCGCGTGGGCTACCGCACCGACGAGAACGGCAAGCGGGTTCGGATCTCCCGTAAGAACGGGAAGGACATCTGAGATGACGACCACTGAGAACAAGATCCAGCCGCGCCTGAAGCTGCGCTACCGCGCCGAGATCAAGGACGCGCTGAACGCGGAGTTCAAGTACGACAACGTCATGCAGATCCCCGGCGTGGTCAAGGTCGTCGTCAACATGGGTGTCGGCGACGCTGCCCGTGACGCGAAGCTGATCAACGGTGCGGTCGCCGACCTCGCCCTGATCACCGGCCAGAAGCCCGAGATCCGCAAGGCTCGCAAGTCGATCGCGCAGTTCAAGCTCCGTGAGGGCATGCCGATCGGCGCCCGCGTCACCCTGCGTGGCGACCGCATGTGGGAGTTCCTCGACCGTCTCGTGTCGATCGCCCTTCCGCGAATCAGGGACTTCCGTGGCCTGTCCGGCAAGCAGTTCGACGGCAACGGCAACTACACCTTCGGTCTCAACGAGCAGTCGATGTTCCACGAGATCGACGTCGACAAGATCGATCGCCCGCGCGGTATGGACATCACCGTCGTGACGACCGCCACCAACAACGAAGAAGGCCGTGCCCTGCTCAAGCACCTCGGCTTCCCGTTCAAGGAGAACTGAGCATGGCGAAGAAGGCACTGGTCAACAAGGCCAACAAGAAGCCCAAGTTCGCGGTTCGCGCGTACACCCGCTGCCAGAAGTGCGGCCGGCCGCACGCGGTCTACCGCAAGTTCGGTCTGTGCCGCGTCTGCCTGCGCGACATGGCGCACGCCGGCGAGCTGCCGGGTGTTCACAAGAGCTCTTGGTGACACACCGTTCCTGACCGAAGGGCGCGGACTCCTACAGGGTCCGCGCCCTTCGGCGTCACACGGGCATCCGTGGTTTCGGGGGATGCAGCGAGCACGACCGATTTGGACTGTGCTGCGGTTTTGCCTACACTAGAGCGGTTGCCTGTGCAACGTCGGCTCGTGCTGTGCCGCCGACGCCCGGGTGACACGAACTCATTCCGGTCGACGACTGTCGGTCGGACCAGCCGAATTGTTGTAGGCCCACGACCGGTTCGTCCGGTGCTGCATGGGAACCGCAGCGAGAAAGGTGTCGAGGTCGAACCATGACCATGACAGATCCCATCGCAGACTTCTTGACGCGTCTGCGCAACGCCAACTCGGCGTACCACGATGAGGTGAAGCTGCCGCACTCGAAGATCAAGGCGAACATCGCCGAGATCCTCAAGCGTGAGGGCTACATCTCCGATTTCCGCACCGAGGACGCCGAGGTCGGCAAGACCCTCGTCGTCGACCTCAAGTACGGCCCGAGCCGTGAGCGCAGCCTCGCCGGCGTGCGCCGCGTCTCCAAGCCCGGTCTTCGGGTGTACGCGAAGTCCACCAACCTGCCCAAGGTTCTCGGCGGCCTCGGCGTGGCGATCATCTCCACGTCCTCCGGTCTGCTCACGGATCGTCAGGCGGCCAAGCAGGGCGTGGGCGGCGAAGTCCTCGCCTACGTCTGGTAGGGGAGGAGCCACCATGTCGCGTATTGGAAAGATTCCGGTCGCCGTCCCCGCGGGCGTCGACGTCACCATCGACGGCCAGGACGTCGCGGTCAAGGGGCCGAAGGGCCAGCTGTCGCTGACGATCGCCGAGCCGATCGCCATCTCCAAGGGCGAGGACGGTGCCCTCCTGGTCACCCGTCCCGACGACGAGCGTCGCAGCCGCGCGCTGCACGGTCTGTCGCGCACCCTCGTCGCGAACCTCATCACCGGTGTCACCGAGGGTTACACCACCAAGATGGAGATCCACGGCGTCGGTTACCGCGTCGCGCTCAAGGGGCAGGACCTCGAGTTCGCGCTCGGCTACAGCCACCCGGTTCCGATCGAGGCGCCCGAGGGCATCTCGTTCGCAGTCGAGACGCCCACCAAGTTCTCGATCTCTGGCATCGACAAGCAGAAGGTCGGCCAGGTCGCGGCCAACATCCGTCGTCTGCGGAAGTCCGACCCGTACAAGGGCAAGGGCATCCGTTACGAGGGTGAGCAGGTCCGCCGCAAGGTCGGAAAGACGGGTAAGTGATATGAGCCAGACTGCAAACCAGAAGGCCAAGCGGATTCCGCTGGGCAAGGACGTGTCCACCACGCGTCGTCTGTCGAAGACGCGTCGTCACTTCCGTCTGCGCAAGAAGGTCTCCGGCACGCCCGAGCGTCCCCGTCTCGTCGTGAACCGGTCCTCCCGGCACATCCACGTCCAGCTCGTGGACGACCTCGCCGGCCACACCCTGGCCGCGGCGTCGACCACCGAGGCGGACCTGCGTGCTGCCGAGGGCGACAAGAAGGCGCTGAGCGCGAAGGTCGGTCAGCTGATCGCCGAGCGCGCGAAGGCAGCCGGCGTCGAGACCGTCGTGTTCGACCACGGTGGCCACGGCTACCACGGCCGTATCGCGGCCCTCGCGGACGCCGCTCGCGAAGGCGGGTTGAAGTTCTGATGACCAAGATTTCGAACGGAAGGACAGTCTGATGCCGGGACGTCAGAGGCGTGACGGCGGCAGCGGACCCGCCGGACAGAACGGACCTGCCAACGAGGGTCGGGGCGGTCGCGACCGTCGCGACAACCGTCGGGACAACGCCGCGGAGAAGTCGAACCACATCGAGCGTGTGGTCGCGATCAACCGTGTGTCGAAGGTCGTCAAGGGTGGTCGGCGCTTCAGCTTCACCGCCCTCGTGATCGTGGGCGACGGCAACGGACTCGTTGGCGTCGGCTACGGCAAGGCCAAGGAAGTTCCCGCGGCCATCCAGAAGGGTGTCGAGGAGGCTCGCAAGGGCTTCTTCCGCGTTCCGCTGATCGGTAGCACCATCACTCACCCGGTTCAGGGTGAGGCGGCGGCCGGCGTCGTCATGCTGCGTCCGGCCAGCCCCGGTACCGGTGTCATCGCCGGTGGCGCGGTGCGTGCCGTGCTCGAGTGCGCCGGTGTTCACGACATCCTTGCCAAGTCGCTCGGTAGCGACAACGCGATCAACGTCGTCCACGCGACGGTTGCCGCCCTCAAGGGCCTCCAGCGTCCCGAGGAGGTGGCCGCTCGCCGCGGTCTGCCGCTCGAGGACGTGGCCCCGGCCGGCATGCTGCGTGCACGTGCGGGACAGGGAGTCTGATCATGGCCGAACTCAAGGTCACCCAGGTCAAGAGCTCGATCGGTGCCAAGCAGAACCAGCGCGACAGCCTGCGGACGCTCGGCCTCAGGGGCATCCGCAAGAGCGTCGTCCGTGAGGACAACGCGCAGAACCGCGGCCTGATCAACGTGGTTCGCCACCTCGTCACAGTTGAGGAGGTCTAACCATGACCATCAAGCTGCACCACCTCCGGCCTGCGCCGGGTTCCAAGACCGACAAGACGCGCGTCGGTCGCGGTGAGGGTTCGAAGGGCAAGACCGCCGGTCGCGGCACCAAGGGCACCAAGGCCCGCAAGAACGTGTCCGCGGCCTTCGAGGGCGGGCAGATGCCGCTGCACATGCGGCTGCCCAAGCTCAAGGGCTTCACGAACCCGAACCGGGTCGAGTACCAGGTCGTCAACGTCGGCGATCTCGCTCGCGTGTTCCCCGAGGGCGGGCAGATCGGTGTCGCCGAGCTCGTCGAGAAGGGTCTGGTTCGCAAGAACCAGCTCGTGAAGGTCCTCGGCGACGGCGAGCTCACGGTTGCCGTCCAGGTGACCGCGAACAAGTTCACCGGCTCCGCCAAGGAGAAGATCGCCGCTGCCGGTGGGAGCACCACCGAGCTGTGATCCGGCTCTAGTTTCGACGCGACGGCCGCACCACCGCCCGTACGGGCAGTGTTGCGGCCGTTGGCGTCTCGCCTGGACGAGCGTCCGGACCGGCAATCGTGGGATTGCCGGGCGGGCGGTTCGGGCGCCACTGATAGAGTTCTAGAGTTCACTCGTGCGTCGGGCGCTCCGCCCGCTTCCACCTATCGTCGTGCCCAGGAGGATCTTTGCTTTCCGCCTTCGTCTCGGCCCTCAGGACTCCAGACCTGAGGCGGAAGATCCTCTTCACTCTCGGCTTGATCGCGATCTACCGGTTCGGGGCGACGTTGCCGTCACCCGGCGTCGACTACGGAAACGTCAAGGCCTGTATCGACCAGATCTCGGGCGGCGACTCGGCGGGCATCTACTCGCTGATCAACCTGTTCTCCGGTGGCGCACTGCTGCAGCTGTCGGTGTTCGCCATCGGCATCATGCCGTACATCACGGCGAGCATCATCGTGCAGTTGCTGACCGTCGTCATCCCGCGGTTCGAGGAACTCCGCAAGGAGGGCCAGTCCGGCCAGGCGAAGATGACGCAGTACACGCGGTACCTGTCGATCGCGCTGGCAGTACTCCAGGCGACCGGCATCGTCGCACTCGCGGCGCGTGGTCAGCTGCTGCAGGGCTGTCAGGAAGAGATCATCGCCGACGACTCCATCTTCGGGCTGGTGACCATCGTTCTGGTGATGACCGCCGGCTCGGCGCTGGTCATGTGGATGGGTGAACTCATCACCGAACGTGGCGTCGGCAACGGCATGTCGCTGCTGATCTTCTCGGGTATCGCGTCCCGGATGCCCTCCCAGGGCAAGGCGATCCTCGATGCCCGCGGTGGTCTGGTCTTCGCGGCCGTGTGTGTCGCCGCCCTCGCCCTCCTCGCCGGAGTCGTGTTCGTCGAGCAGGGTCAGCGCCGTATCCCGGTGCAGTACGCGAAGCGCATGGTGGGTCGCAAGATGTACGGCGGCTCGTCGACGTACCTCCCGCTGAAGGTCAACCAGGCCGGCGTGATCCCGGTGATCTTCGCGTCCTCGCTGCTCTATCTGCCGAACCTGATCGCGCAGCTGACCGGCGCCACCAACGCCGCTGATCCGAGCTGGTGGCAGCGGTTCATCAACACCTATCTGGTGAATCCGTCGAACCCGGTCTACATCCTGATCTACTTCCTGCTCATCGTCTTCTTCACCTACTTCTACGTGGCGATCACGTTCAATCCGGAGGAGCGGGCCGACGAGATGAAGAAGTTCGGGGGCTTCATCCCCGGTATCCGTCCCGGCCGACCGACGGCGGACTACCTCAACTACGTGCTCGGCCGCATCACGCTGGCGGGCGCCATCTATCTCGGTCTGATCGCGGTGCTGCCCAACCTGTTCCTCACTCAGGGGGGTAGCAACATCTTCGGTGGCGCGGCTGTGCTGATTCTCGTCAGCGTCGGTCTCGACACCGTCAAACAGATCGAGAGCCAACTCATGCAGCGCAACTACGAAGGGTTCCTCAAGTGAGACTCGTCCTCCTTGGTCCTCCCGGTGCCGGCAAGGGCACCCAGGCCGCGATCCTGTCCGAGAAGCTCGGCATCCCGCACATCTCGACGGGCGACCTGTTCCGCGCGAACATCGGCCAGCAGACCGCGCTCGGGCTGGAAGCGAAGAAGTACCTCGACGCCGGTGACCTGGTCCCCAGCGAGATCACCAACAACATGGTCAAGGCGCGCGTGTCGGAGCCGGATGCCGTCAACGGGTTCCTGCTCGACGGCTTCCCGCGCACCGTCGACCAGGCGGCGGCACTCGAGGGCATCCTCGCCGAACTGGACGCCAAGCTCGACGGCGTGCTCGCGTTCGAGGTCGACGACGAGGTCGTCGTAGAGCGGATGCTGGCCCGGGGACGCGCCGACGACACCGAAGAGGTGATCCGGAACCGGATGCGTGTCTACCGCGAGGAGACCGCTCCGCTGCTCGACCATTACAAGGGCAGCATCGTCAGCGTCGACGCGGTCGGCTCCGTCGACGAGGTCAACGCCCGCGCGCTCGCCGCGCTCGGTAAGTAAAGAGGGTTCGTCGTGGGGTTTCGTCGCAAGAAGGTCGTCCCTTTCCGCACCGCCGGTGAGCTCGATGCGATGGCGGCGGCAGGGGCGATCGTCGGCGCGGCCCTGGTGGCGGTGCGGACGGCGGCCAAGCCGGGTGTCAGCACCCTCGATCTCGACCGGATCGCGGAACAGACGATCCGCGATGCCGGCGCGGTGCCGTCGTTCCTCGGTTACCACGGCTTCACCGGCTCGATCTGCTCGTCGGTGAACGACCGCGTCGTGCACGGCATCCCGTCGGCGCAGGACGTTCTCGCCGAGGGGGATCTCGTCTCCATCGACTGCGGCGCGATCCTCGACGGCTGGCACGGCGACTCGGCATGGACCTTCGGGGTCGGGGAGATCTCCGACGCCGACCGTGACCTGAGCGACGCGACCCGACTGTCGATGGAGGCGGGTATCGCGGCGATGCTGCCGGGGAACCGGTTGACGGACATCTCCCACGCAATCGAGCAGGGCACGCACGCTGCCGAGCGTGCCCACGGTCGCAGCTACGGGATCGTCGACGGCTACGGTGGGCACGGTATCGGCCGCGAGATGCACATGGATCCGTTCCTGGCGAACGAGGGCGCTCCCGGCAAGGGTCCGCAACTCGTCGTCGGGTCGGTGCTCGCGATCGAGCCGATGCTCACCCTCGGTACCACCGAGACCGAGGTCCTCGAGGACGACTGGACGGTCGTGACGATCGACGGTTCCCGCGCGGCGCACTGGGAGCACACCGTCGCGGTCACCGAGGACGGACCGAGGATCCTCACGCTCCGTCCGGAGTGATTCACCGATCTCGACGCCGAACGGCCCCCGCTCAATGCGGGGGCCGTTTCGCGTCCGGCGCGTGGCTCACATCTCCATCAGGACGGTCACCGGTCCGTCGTTCACCGACGACACCCGCATGTGCGCCCCGAAATGCCCGGTCGCGACCTCGGCGCCGAGGTCGCGCAGAGCGTCGGCGAACGCGTCGACCAGAGGCTCGGCGACGGGCCGGGGTGCGGCCGCGGACCACGACGGGCGACGGCTCCTGCGGGCGTCGCCGAGCAGCGTGAACTGGCTGACCACGAGGATCGGTGCCGCGACGTCGGAGGCGGAACGTTCGCCGTCGAGGATGCGCAGACGCCACACCTTCCCGGCCAGGGTCGCCGCGACCGACGTGTCGTCGTCGTGACCGACACCGAGCAGGATCAGCAGGCCCTGCGCGTCCGGAGTGATCCGGGCGACGGTCACGCCGTCCACCTCGACTGCGGCCTCCGTCACTCGCTGCACGACCGCGCGCACGGTCCACGTCCTTTCGTTCGGGGGGAGGAGTCGCCACCATTTGGCCTGGTGGGCGAACTCCGGTAAAGTGGATCAATGGTGCGTCCTGCGTGCCGGTCGTTCGCTGTTTCGGTCCCGCTTCCCGCGTCGTTCTCGGGATGGATTCGAACGTGGTGAGCAGCCGGTTCTCGATCGCGACCGCACCACCGTAACGGAGAACGATGCCCACCAACGGATCGCGGAGGATATGGCTAAGAAAGACGGGGCCATCGAGGTCGAGGGACGTGTAGTCGAACCACTGCCCAATGCGATGTTTCGCATCGAGCTGGAGAACGGCCACAAGGTCCTCGCACACATCAGCGGCAAGATGCGGCAGCACTACATCCGCATCCTGCCTGAAGACCGGGTCGTCGTAGAGCTCTCGCCCTACGACCTTTCTCGCGGTCGCATCGTCTACCGGTACAAGTAGCAGACTTCCCGGGCCACACCTGGTCTGGGACAGGTATGTCCACCGACCGGTGGGCGACACATCAGGAGATTAGACAGACGTGAAGGTTCAGCCGAGCGTCAAGAAGATCTGCGAGAAGTGCAAGGTGATCCGCCGTAACGGCCGGGTCATGGTGATCTGCGAGAACCTGCGCCACAAGCAGCGTCAGGGCTAGATCACTTCTCCTCGAAGATCTGCTTGGCAACAAGCACAGATGACCTTCCAGCACCAGCCGGCGTTGACGGCCACCGGAGCACTCACCTCACCGGTGAGGGATCCACGGGCAGACGCCGGTGCACCCCCGGCACGGAGGCCGGGGCCCCACTGAGTTAGTTGAGAGACGTATCGCGGGCCTGCTTTCCCGAGCAGCACGGAAGCAGTGCCGCGATGACACAGGGGACGGACTGGGAGCAGACCTCCGCACACCGAAAAGGAATGCCTCATGGCACGACTCATGGGTGTCGATCTTCCCCGCGAGAAGCGGATGGAGATCGCACTGACCTACATCTACGGCGTTGGCCGTACCCGCTCGAAGGAAATTCTCGAGGCCACGGGCGTCAGCCCGGACCTGCGCAGCAAGGACCTGAGCGACGACGACCTGACCAAGCTCCGCGACTACATCGAGGGTTCCGAGCTCAAGGTCGAGGGTGACCTGCGCCGCGAGGTGCAGGCCGACATCCGCCGCAAGATCGAGATCGGCTGCTACCAGGGCCTGCGCCACCGTCGTGGTCTGCCCGTGCGTGGACAGCGCACCAAGACCAACGCTCGTACCCGTAAGGGCCCGAAGCGCACGATCGCAGGGAAGAAGAAGAAGTAATGCCCCCCAAGTCACGTAGCACCGGTCCGAAGAAGACCCAGAAGGCGCGTCGCAGGGACAAGAAGAACGTCCCGCACGGTGCCGCTCACATCAAGAGCACCTTCAACAACACGATCGTGTCCATCACGGACCCGGCCGGCAACGTCATCTCCTGGGCGTCGTCGGGACACGTGGGCTTCAAGGGCTCGCGTAAGTCCACCCCGTTCGCGGCGCAGCTCGCTGCCGAGAACGCTGCGCGCAAGGCGCAGGAGCACGGCGTGAAGAAGGTCGACGTCTTCGTCAAGGGCCCCGGCTCCGGACGTGAGACGGCGATCCGCTCGCTGCAGGCAGCCGGTCTCGAGGTCGGCACCATCTCCGATGTCACTCCTCAGCCGCACAACGGCTGCCGTCCGCCCAAGCGGCGTCGGGTCTAGCGGGAAGGAAAGGTTTAGAAAATGGCACGTTATACCGGACCCATCACCCGCAAGTCGCGTCGTCTGCGCGTCGACCTCGTCGGAGGCGACCAGGCGTTCGAGCGTCGCCCCTACCCGCCGGGCCAGCACGGTCGCGCGCGGATCAAGGAGAGCGAGTACCTGCTCCAGCTGCAGGAGAAGCAGAAGGCTCGCTTCACCTACGGCGTCATGGAGAAGCAGTTCGTCCGCTACTACAAGGAAGCGGTGCGTCGCCCGGGCAAGACCGGCGAGAACCTGCTCCGCATCCTCGAGACCCGTCTCGACAACGTCGTGTACCGCGCCGGTCTGGCCCGGACCCGTCGTCAGGCTCGTCAGCTCGTGACCCACGGTCACCTGCTGGTGAACAACAAGAAGGTCGACATCCCGAGCTACCGCGTCTCCCAGTACGACATCATCGATGTCAAGGAGAAGTCGCTGGCCACGCTGCCGTTCCAGGTTGCGCGTGAGACCGTCGGCGAGCGTCCGGTTCCCGGATGGCTGCAGGTCGTCCCGGGCCGCCTTCGCATCCTGGTCCACCAGGAGCCCGAGCGTGCGCAGATCGACGTCCCGCTGCAGGAGCAGCTGATCGTCGAGCTGTACTCGAAGTAAAAGCCTCTCGGCTCGTGCGCGGTTCCGGGGTCGTCCGACCCGGGAACCGCGCACGAGCGCCGAAGGCGCCATCCAACTGGGCGTCAAATAGCGGACGCCCGTACAGGAGGAAAACCAATGCTCATTTCTCAGCGACCCGCACTGACCGAAGAGGTCATCGCTGACAACCGCTCGAAGTTCGTCATCGAGCCCCTCGAGCCTGGCTTCGGGTACACCCTCGGCAACTCGCTTCGCCGCACCCTGCTGTCGTCGATCCCCGGCGCTGCTGTCACCAGCATCCGCATCGACGGTGTCCTGCACGAGTTCACCACCGTTCCCGGCGTGAAGGAGGATGTCACCGACATCATCCTGAACCTCAAGGGCTTGGTCGTGAGCTCCGAAGAGGACGAGCCGGTCACCATGTACGTCCGCAAGCAGGGCCCCGGTGCCGTGACTGCAGGCGACATCGTGCCCCCGGCCGGCGTCACGGTGAACAACCCGGACCTGCACATCGCCACCCTGAACGACAAGGGCAAGCTGGAGATCGAGCTCGTCGTCGAGCGCGGCCGCGGCTACGTCCCCGCCGTCCAGAACAAGGCGTCCGGCGCCGAGATCGGCCGTATCCCGGTCGATTCGATCTACTCGCCGGTGCTCAAGGTCACCTACAAGGTGGAGGCCACCCGCGTCGAGCAGCGCACCGACTTCGATCGGCTCGTGCTGGACGTGGAGACCAAGAACTCCATCACCGCGCGGGACGCGCTCGCCTCGGCGGGCAAGACCCTGGTTGAGCTCTTCGGCCTGGCCCGTGAGCTGAACGTCGAAGCAGAAGGCATCGAGATCGGACCCTCGCCCGCCGAGGCCGATCACATCGCTTCCTTCGGACTGCCGATCGAGGACCTCGATCTGACGGTTCGGTCCTACAACTGCCTCAAGCGCGAGGGTGTTCACACCGTCGGCGAGCTGGTTGGTCGCACCGAGTCCGACCTGCTGGACATCCGTAACTTCGGTCAGAAGTCCATCGATGAGGTGAAGGTCAAGCTGCACTCGCTCGGCCTCGCCCTGAAGGACAGCCCGGCCTCGTTCGATCCGTCGACCGTTGCGGGTTACGACGCCGCCACCGGGACCTGGAGCGACACCGACGCCGGTGCCTTCAACGACGGTGACGGCAACGACCAGGACTACGCCGAGACCGAGCAGCTGTAAACAGCTCACTGGGTCCTTACTAGGAGATTCATCATGCCCAAGCCCAAGAAGGGTGCCCGCTTCGGCGGGTCGGCTTCGCACCAGAAGGCGATCTTCGCCAACCTGGCCACCGCGCTCTTCGAGCACGGTCGCATCACCACCACGGAGGCCAAGGCCAAGGCCCTGCGTCCGTACGCCGAGAAGATCGTGACCAAGGCCAAGGGTGGCACCCTCGCCGACCGTCGTGAGGTTCTCAAGGTCATCCGCAACAAGGATGTCGTGCACACCCTGTTCGCGGAGATCGGTCCGTTCTACGCGGAGCGTGACGGCGGCTACACCCGCATCATCAAGACCGTCCCCCGTAAGGGTGACAACGCTCCGATGGCGATCATCGAGCTCGTCAAGGAGCAGACGGTCACCTCCGAGGCCAACCGCGCCCGTCGCGTCCAGGCTTCGCAGGAGGCCAAGGCCGAGGAGACCAAGGTCGAGGAGACCGAGGCCGCTCCGGCTGCCGCCGACGAGGCTCCGGCCGCCGAGGCCGAGTCCGCCGACGAGGTCGAGAAGGACTAACGCTGAACGCGTCAGAACCTGCGAACGAACCCGCCGTACCCGCCAGGGACGGCGGGTTCGTTCGCTTTCGACTGGACATCACCTACGACGGGACCGACTTCTCCGGCTGGGCTCGCCAGCCCGGACTGCGGACGGTGTGCGGAGTTCTCGAGGACGCGATGTCGACGGTCCTGCGGCAGCCGGTGCAGTTGACGGTCGCCGGACGCACCGACGCCGGTGTGCACGCGAGCGGTCAGGTCGCACACTGCGACCTCGAAGTGCCCGAGGTCGGGGACGGACGTACGGGTCACGGTGCCGGCCTCGACGATCCGGATCGCCTGGTGCGCAGGCTTGCCCGATTCCTCCCGCCGGACGTGCGAGTCAAGAGGATCACCGCCGTGCCGGCCGATTTCGACGCCAGGTTCTCGGCGATCCGCCGCCACTACGAATACCGCATCTCGACCGCGCAGTACGGCGCCGAGCCGCTGCGGGCCCGTGACACCGTGTCCGTGCCGAAGCAGCTCGACCTCGACGCGATGCAGGCTGCGTCGCGGGCGCTGTTGGGACTGCACGACTTCGCCGCGTTCTGTCGTCGTCGGGAGGGTGCGACGACGGTCCGGGAACTGCAGCGCTTCGACTGGGCGCGGTCCGAGCCCGACATCCTGACCGCCCACGTCAGCGCCGACGCGTTCTGCTGGTCGATGGTGCGCAGTCTCGTCGGCGCGGTCCTCGCCGTCGGGGAGGGGCGTCGCACTCCCGAGTGGACGGCCGCGCTGCTGCAGGAGCGGGAGCGGTCGAGTTCGGTGCTCGTGGCTCCCGCGCACGGGCTGAGTCTTGTGCGGGTCGACTATCCGGCGGACGACGAGCTCGCCGCCCGCAACGCGGCCACCCGAGAGGTGCGGGCGCTGCCGGGTGGTTGCTGCGGCGACTGATCCGCGTGATCAGCCGGCGGGGATCCGGGCGATGGAAATCGGGTGGGCGAGTTCGGTGTTCACGCGTGCGCCGGTCTCGACGATCGTCATCACCACCGTCTCGGCATTGTGGCGTGCGACCGACTTCTTGACCCGGACGCGGACCGCCGCCCCGTTCTTGCGGATCAGGTCGTAGTCGGCTGTGAGGCTCAGCGTGGAACCGCTGACGAGCAGGGACTGGTCGTGGTCGTATTCGGGCTGCTGTGCCGGATGCACGAGCTCTCGTGGGTCGAGGCGTCGGGCTTCCGGGAGCGTGAACCCGAGGAAGTCGGCGAAGGCGCGGTTGACGTCGACGACGTGGTCGTCGTCGGTGTGCAGCATCACCGGCAGCTCGAGGTTCTGGATCAGTGACCGGTAGTGCGATCCACTGATGGAACCGAGGTAACCCGTTGTCATCGCGACCTCCCGACTGGCCTGCGCTTGATCCGTGAACCTGTCGTCTATGTGACAGTTTTATAACGAGTTGTGCAACGTGATGCCGGACACACGCCGGACCGGGTCGCGCGTCTCGGGCAGCCGGCTCGCCGCCGTCGCCCGCCCGGTCGCCCGCCGCGAGCCGGGGTGGCTCGGTGACGTGGTTCGATGAGGCGTGGCAACAGATCGGATCCGACTCGAAGTGATCATCGGCAGCGTGCGGGAGGGACGATTCGGGCCCGTCGTCGCGGACTGGTTTCTGCGTCGTGCCCGATCGAACCCGACATTCGACGTCGGCGTGCTCGACCTCGCCCACACACCGCTGCCGTGGGACCACTCCGACACTTCCGAGGTGCGGCGGTACCGGCGCCGGATCGACGAGGCGGACGCGTTCGCTCTGGTCACCCCCGAGTACAACCACGGATACCCGGCGGCGCTGAAGAACGCGATCGACTGCGCGAAACAGGAATGGCGGGCCAAGCCGGTCGGCTTCGTGTCCTACGGCGGACTGTCCGGCGGGCTGCGGGCAACCGAGCAGTTGCGGCAGGTCGTCGCCGAGGTGCACATGGTGTCGATCCGGCAGACGGTCAGCTTTCACCAGGCCCGCAAGCGATTCGGGCCGGACGGGGAGACCGATGACGGTGCCGCGATCGACGGCGCCGGGCGTCTGTTGGAGCAGCTCGAATGGTGGGCGGACGCGCTTCGCGTCGCACGTGGTCATCGGCCCTACCCGGGCTGACCCGACGGGACGCGAACCGAGGCGTGCGGGCGGCCGAGGTAGGCGGTTTCCCCTGGTGTCGTCACCAGCGTCAATTCTGAACGGATTCGATTCGCCCACAGGATGATTCGATTCCCCCGAGCCCCGGGCTGGACGACGGTCGCCGAGGCGGTGGGGGACAGGTCGGCCGGGGACGCGAGCAGGCGGATCACCGTGACCGACGGGTCCGGCCGGAGCGTGTCGGTGCCGTCGACGACGATCGTCGTCACGCCGTAGCCGCTCCACCCCTCGCGGTCCGCCACCCGCAGGCGCTCGGGCGCCGCCACCGCGTCCACGAGTGAGCGCCACACGTGCGGCCGCGAACTGTGCACCACGACCCGTGCACCTGTCGCGACGGCCCGGAACACCAGCTGCTGTGCGAGATACAGTTCCCCGACCACCTCCACGTCGCCTGCCAGTCGGACCGCGACGGCGCGGCCCTCGGCGTCGGCACCGATCAGCTGACCGCAACCGCCCGCCGGGACGACCGTGGCGTCGAGCCATCCCGGTTCGACGGTCGTGAAGTCGGTCAGTGCGTCGAGTTTCGGGGGTGCGCCCGGCAGGTGCGAGCGCAGTGCCGCACGGTCCCGGCCGATGGTCGGGACCAACCCGGGAACGTCCGGTCGCGACGGCAGTGCCGCGGAATTGAACCGGCACGATGCGGCGACGCGCACCTCGCGGGACGTGGGGCCGGGTCGCAGACGCACGGTCACCGTCGTCGCATCGCTTCGAGCCGACCACACCGCGGCGAGCATGCCCGCGTCGAGTAGGCGAGGGTCGACGGAGTATCCGGTGTTGCAGCCGCCGTGCACCGGCGCGTGGGTCCACGAACGGGCGCCCGTGTCGTGCTCGGGATCTCCCGCGATCACCGCGGCGACCGAGTCGATGTCGGTCGCCGACAGAATCCGTCCCCTCACCCCGGACACGGTGAGGCTGTTGACGATGCGCTGAGTCGCCACCGACACCGCACGTGCGGCACCGGCGCGTCCTCCGCCCCGGCGGGCCACCGCCTCGGTTTCCGATGCGGCGTCGAAGCGAATCGCCAGCCACACCGTCCGGCGGGCGACGGCAGGGAGCGGTCCGATCAGATCGCGGTACACCTCGCCCGCGGCGGTGCCCGGATCGACGCGTGACCCGTGGGCGACGACGTCGATACCGGCAAGGGCGATGTCGTGCCGACGCAGCGATTCGGCCAGCTCCCGCAGGGGCACACGGTGGTCGCCGTCGACGCGATCCCGGCCGAGACGCGTCGTGCCGGAGTCGGGGAGCAGTTCGATCACCGTGGACACCGTTCCTGCCTCCCAACGCAGTCCGATGACCGAGCCGTCCGGGGTCGGCGCGTCGGTGCTCTGTCCGGCGTCTCCTGTTCCATTCGACAGGTAGCCGATCAGCGTCGCCGTCCAGTCGAGGAGGCAGCGGCCCCGGACCGGGAGGAGACACAACGCGGCCACGGCCACAGCGGGAATCGCCACCTGCCACCACGCGAGCCCTGCCGTGCACGCGAGTGCTGCCACGGCGACCGCGACCCCCTGTGCGGTGACGAGGGTGTGCACTGCTGTGGCGGGCCACAGGTGACGGCTGCGTCGACGAATCACCAACTCTTCCCCCTGATCCCGGGCGTCCCCCACGCCGCGGATCTCGCGAACTGTACTCTGTGCAGCCGAAGTGCGCGCCAAGTGGGGGAGGGAACGTGGCAGCACAGCCGACGACGCGATGGCAGGTGAGCGGATACCGCTTCCTGGTTCGCCGGATGGAACACGCACTGGTTCGACGCGACGTGCGGATGTTGCACGACCCGATGCGTAATCAGTCGCGAGCGCTCGCGGTCGGTGCGATCGTCGCCGTGATCGGGGTCGCGGGGTGTGCGGCGCTCGCGCTCGTGCGACCTCAGGACAAGATCGGCGACGCACGGATCGTCGTCGGAAAGGATTCGGGCGCACTGTTCGTCGCATACGCAGACGCACTGCACCCGGTTCTCAACCTCGCCTCGGCCCGTCTGGTCGCGGGTGAGGCGGCCAACCCGGTGGTCGTGAAGGAATCCGAACTCGGCACCCGGCCGCGAGGCCCGCTGCTCGGCATTCCCGGCGCGCCGTCCGCACTGCCGGAGGGCGACCCTGGCGCCTGGACGGTGTGCGACTCGATTGCCTCGGGAGGCAACCGCGCGCTGACCACCACGGTCGTCGTCGGCGAAAGCGTCTCAGGTGGCGGCGCAGCCGATCTCACCTCCGACGAGGCACTGTTGATCCAGGGGACGTCAGGGACCTACCTGGTCCACGACGGGAAGCGCAGTCGAGTCGATCTCGGTGACCACGCGGTCGTGCTGGCCCTCGGGTTGGACGGACTGGCGCCGCGACCGGCCAGCGCGGGGTTGCTCGGAGCGATCCCCGAGGCGCCCGCGATCACTCCGCCTGCGATCGTGGACCGCGGGTTGCCTGCGCCGTATGCCTTGCAGGGCAGAACGATCGGATCGGTCGTCCAGGTTCGGGACGCCCAAGCCGCCACGTACTACGTGGTCCTCGCGGACGGTCTGCAACGGATCGGACGGGCCACCGCGGATCTCATCCGCTACGCCGACTCGCAGGGCACGGCCGCGGTCGAGGTCCTGACACCCGACGCCGTCGCGAGGGTGCCGCAGTCGTCCTCCCTCGCCGTGGACACGTTTCCCGAGGATCCACCCCGCATCGTCGACGACCGCACCAGTCCGGTGAGCTGCCTGTCCTGGCGGCCGACCGCAGGCGCGGACGCCGGTGGGCAGCAGGCCTCGGTGGCGGTGATGGCCGGCGCCGCGCTGCCGTTACCGGACGACGCACGCCCGGTCGGCCTCGCCCAGGCCGACGGCAGCGGTGACAACGCGGACCGCTTCTTCGCGCGTCCGGGTTCCGGTGCACTCGTGCACTCGACCGGTACGACGGAGTCGAGCGTGCGGCACGGTGTACTGTTCTTCGTCGGGGACACCGGTGTCCGCTTCGGTGTCGAGAACCGGGAGACCGCAACGATGCTCGGACTCGCGCAAGGGTCCCGTCCCGCTCCCTGGTCGATTCTCGGAATGCTGGCCCCGGGCCCCGAACTGGCACGGGAAGCGGCGTTCCTCGCGCACGACGGCGTGGCGCCCGACGATCACCCAGTGGACGTGTCACCCCGGTGAAGCCTGCGTCGCAACGGAAATGACGCGAGGATGCCGATCGTCAGCAGTGCCACGACGGCTCCGGCGCCGACCAACGCAACTCTGCGTGGGCGCGTGTCCGGAGTCGCTGTCGGAGCGGGCACAGGCACCGCGACGGACTGCGGGCCGGTCACGGTGCCCCGGTCGGGCGCGCTGACCGCCGCCAGCGGATCCACGACGCCGTGCCCGACGAACGGATCCCACCCCGCAGCGGGCGCGTGGGCGGTGGCCTCGATCCGCGCCACGACCTCCCGCGCCTTCAGCTCGGGGTGCCGGGAACGGACGAGCGCCGCGACACCCGCCACGTAGGGCGCGGCGAAACTCGTGCCCTCGATCGCGCCGCCGCCCGTCGAATCGGTGATCGCCGACAGCTCCGCGCGGCGCGGGTCGAGTGAGGTGATCGCGGTCCCGGGAGCCGCGACGTCGACCCACGGCCCGGGAACGGTGAAATCGGACGGGCTGCCGTCGGGATCGACGGACCCGACCGTGAGTACCTGGTCGTCGTACCAGGCGGGTGTCGCCACCGTCGTCACCGAATCCCACGGATCGGCATGCGGGTGAGCGGGATCGGGCGGAGGATTGGATCGGCGGCAGATGTCGATGTTTCCCGCCGCGGCGACGATGACGACGTCCTCGACACGGGTGGCGTAGTCGATCGCGGCTCCGAGTGCGAGGTTGTCCCCGGAACCGGGTGGAACGCACGCCACCTCGGAAATGTTGATGACGGTTGCGCCGAGGTCGGCTGCCCGGCGCACGGCGGACGCGAGAGTGGCGAGTGTCCCGACTCCGCCAGCGTTCCGTCCGTCGCCGTCGCGGGGGCCGCCGACCTGGCGGAAGACGTTGCTGGACTGCCGGATCGTCATGATCCGCGCGTCCGGTGCCACGCCTGCGAAACCGGTCGTCTCGGAACGCGACGCGGCGATGATGCCCGCGACCAGGGTGCCGTGGGCGTCGCAGTCGGAGGTCCCGTCGCCGGTGGACACGAAATCGCCGCCGGCGACGAGGCCGGGCAGACGTGGGTGCGGCTCGACGCCGGTGTCGATGACCGCGACGGACTGCCCGCGGCCGGTGGTCAGCGGCCACACCGACTCGAGGTCGAGCATGCGTTGCGGCGCCGGGATCAGTTCGCGGTCGGTGACCGGGACGGTGCCCGTGCACGGGTCGCGCAGCTCGGTGGCCGGCGCAGGCAGATTCGCGGGTGGAAGACGGGAGGGGTCGATCACCGGCGGGTCGACCGCCGCGGCAGTGCCGGAGCCGATCGTCGTGGTCAAGACCACCGCGGCAGCCGCCACGGCACTGGTGATCCTCACAGGCCGCGGAGCGCGGAGAACAGGCCGGACACCCAGCACACCAGAGGGATCACGGCCGCGATGGCGGTGTAGTCGAGCAGCTCGACCGCGCGACGCTGCACCGGCGAGAACTCCCGGGCCGGCGCGACCACTCCGAGAACCATCGCGACACCTGCGCCGAGTGCGGCGATCGCGAACACGGCGGGCGCCAGGCCGGATTCGGAGGCAGCGGTGCCGGCCAGGAGGAGAACCAGGATCAGCGTGCCCGACCCGATGAGCGGTGCGGCCTGCGCCGCGCTCGCATAGGTGCGCCCGCGCAACATCACCACCACGGCCACGACCACGGCCAGAGCCGCTCCCGGCCAGTTGATGTCGTCTCCGAATGCGCCCGCGGTCATCAGCGCGCCGACGAGCGTTGCCAGTGCGACCGCGCAGACCAGCCCGGTGAGGTGGCGGCGTGCGCGCCCGGCGCGCTTCTCCAATCCGACGAAGGACGCGAGCGGGCCGGTGTCCGACCGGTCCTCCTCGGAGTCCAGGGGCGATCCCGGCGACGGCACCGGCGGCAGCGGCAACTTCGCGAGCAGCATCGCCAGACGAGGTGCGAATGCCAGAGTCGTGAGGGCGAGAGCCATGGCGACGGCGGACACGGCGGACACCGACAGGTCGGTGACCAGGACGGCGGTGGCCGAACAGGCGACCAACGCGGACACCGTCGTCACGGCGGTGCCGAGCGCGACGCCGACACCGCTGGTGCGCGCGGCGAGCACCGCGACCGCACCGGTGGTTACCGCACCGAGCAGCAGTCCGGCCGCAGACAGCGCCCCCGGCACGATCAGTGCACCGCCCACGAACGCCGGGGCAATCGCGGCGGCCCAGAGGACGACGCCGGCGGACCCGTCCCCGTACACCCGGGCGGTGACGGCGCCGGCGCAGACCAGGAGAACCGCGACGACGAGTGCCGCGAACACGCTCGTCAGACCGCCGTCGATACGGCGTGCGAGCAGCAGTCCGAGCGCACCCACCGACGTGAGTGCCACGGTGGCCGCGGAACCGGTCAGTCGCGCCGATCGGGGAGTCCACCTCCGGAACGAGTCGGCCCCGATCGCCGCGACGTTGTGCATCAGGTCGTCGAACAGCGGCGCGGGCGGTGGTCGCCGAGTCGACTGGAGTACCAGCAGGTCTCCGTCCCGAACACCGTGTTCGGCAAGGGAAGCGGCCGGGTCGAGGGGTGCGTGGCCGAGCCGACCGAGGGTCCACTCGGTCGCCGCCGGCGGCGGAACCGTACCCACCGGCGGTGGGTCGTGGCGCTCGATCATGCCCACGATTTCGGGGATCAGCAGGGCCAGCGGGGCCTCTGGGGGCAGTGCGAGGTCGATCTGGGTGTGGTCCGCGAGCACGGTCAACCGACACAGCTCCGTCCGGTCGTCCGCACCGGCACTTCTCGTCACCACAGCCCCACCCCCCTGCGCACGGGTCCCCACCCGCGCCGTTCCCCAACGAAACTCCCGGCACTCTACGGCAATCGATCGCCGGCCGTGGTGCCGTGGGCCCACTTCATGCGCTACCCTTCATCGCTCGGGGCGCCCGTACCAGGGGAGAGGGCCGGCGCCCGACGTCGTTCCAGTCGGCACCAGGGGGTGATTCGCGCATGGCCACAGTGCGTTTCGTTCGGAGGGCGCGCAGCGAGCTGCCGCGCATCCCGGGCGGCGAGGTGAGCTTGCAGGCGCCCCCGGAGATTCCCAAGATCGTGCCCGGAAGCCTGCTGACGAAGATGCTCCCACTGGTCATGGTCGTCGCCATGCTGGGGATGCTCGCCCTGACGTTCACATCGGGGATGGCATCGAACCCGATGACACTGCTCTTTCCGGTCATGATGGTCGTGTCGACGCTCGGCATGCTCGCGGGGGGACGCGGCGGCACGGCTCGGTCGGCCGAGGTCAACGAGGGTCGCAAGGACTACCTGCGGTACCTCGACCAGCTCCGCAGGGAGGTGTACGAGACCGTCGACCGCCAGCGTGAGGCGCTCGAATGGAGTCACCCCGAGCCCGCTCACCTGTGGTCACTCGCCGGGTCGGGCCGCATGTGGGAACGCCGGATCACCGACACGGATCACTGCCATGTCCGAGTCGGGCGCGGAAGCCAACGTCTCGCCACCCGCCTGGTCGCGCCCGAGTCGGGTCCCGTCGAAGACCTCGAGCCGGTCGCCGCGGTGTCGTTGCGTCGCTTCGTTCGGACCCACTCGGTGGTTCCCGAACTGCCGACCGCGGTGTCCCTGCGCGGTTTCGCCGCGATCGGGTTCGAGGGGGACCGATCCGCTGCACGGGCGCTGGTGCGTGCGATGCTGGTGCAGCTGTGCACCTTTCACGGTCCGGACCAGGTTCGGGTGGTCATCGTGTGCGGCCCCGACACGGCGGGCGAATGGGACTGGGTCAAGTGGCTGCCCCACGCTCAGCATCCAGACCTCGTCGACGGAGTCGGCACCGGTCGCATGGTCTACGGCTCGCTGGCCCAACTGGAGGACGTCCTGGGTCGGGAACTGGCGACGCGGGCCCGCTTTTCGCGGACCGCGGCGGCCACCGCCGGTGTCCCACAGACGGTGATCGTCCTCGACGGCGGTATCACCGCCGGTGCCGGGGTGATCGACGACGGCCTGGACTCGGTGACCCTTCTCGACCTGTGCGACTGCCGTCCGTCGCTGTCGGCCGGCCGGGGAATCCAGCTGGTTGTCACCGACGGGTCGCTCGGAGCGCGGAGTGCGTCCGGGATCGAGACATTCGCGGTCGCGGATCGGATCAGCGTCCACCAGGCACAGACCGCGGCGCGTCGACTGGCGCCGTATCGGGTTGCGCCGCAGCATGCGTCGGAATCCGGCGTTGACGACGAAGGCATGCAGGCGGACTGGCAACAGTTGCTCGGACTGCCGGACATCACGCGGCTCGACCCCGACGTGGCCTGGGGTTCGCGGAGCGCACGCGACCGGTTGCGGATCCCGATCGGCGTCGCGCTCGACGGCAGTCCCGTCGAACTGGACCTGAAGGAGGCCGCCGAGAACGGCATGGGCCCGCACGGGTTGTGCATCGGTGCAACCGGATCGGGAAAGTCGGAGTTCCTGCGCACGCTGGTGCTCGGACTGATTGCCACTCACTCCCCGCAGGCGCTCAACCTCGTGCTCGTCGACTTCAAGGGTGGCGCGACGTTTCTCGGTCTCGACGCGGCGCCGCACGTCGCCGCCGTCATCACCAACCTCGCCGAGGAACTCGCGATGGTCGATCGCATGCGCGACGCGCTTGCCGGCGAGATGAACCGGCGACAGGAACTGCTGAGGTCGGCGGGCAACTTCGCGAACGTCACCGACTACGAGAAGGCGCGCGCCGCGGGCGCTGATCTGGCGCCGCTGCCTGCATTGTTCGTCGTGGTCGACGAGTTCTCCGAGTTGCTCAGCCGGCAACCGGAGTTCGCGGACCTGTTCGTCGCGATCGGACGGCTCGGAAGGTCGCTGCACATCCACCTGCTACTGGCGAGTCAACGGCTGGACGAGGGTCGCCTGCGTGGCCTCGACAGCCACCTCTCGTATCGGATCGGATTGAAGACCTTCTCCGCGAACGAGTCTCGGACCGTGCTGGGGGTTCCGGACGCCTACCATCTGCCGGCGTCGCCCGGTGTCGGCTACCTCAAGTGCGATTCGGCCGAGATCGTCCGTTTCGCCGCGGCGTACGTGTCCGGCCCGTACCGGCCGCGGCGACCCGTTCGCTCCGCGACCGGACCCCGGTCCGGGCCGGATCTGCGCCCGATACCGTTCACCGCCGCACCCGTCGCGTCGATGCGTCCGGCGGTGCCACCGCCACCGACATCGGATCCGGAACCCGACGCGGAGGAGCACACCCGGACCGTCCTCGAGGTGGTCGTCGACCGGGTCTGCGGTCACGGACCGGCCGCACACGAGGTGTGGCTGCCTCCGCTCGACGAACCACCGGCGTTGGACCACCTGATCCCCGATCCGACCGCCTGCAGCCCGGGAAACCTGCGCGCCCCGATCGGGGTGGTGGACCGTCCCTACGACCAGCGACGCGACCTGCTCGTCACCGACCTCGCCGGATCGCGGGGCAACGTGGCGATCGTCGGTGGGCCGCAGTCCGGCAAGTCGACCGCGCTTCGTGCGTTGATCCTCGCGATGGCGATGACACACACCCCGGAACAGGTCCAGTTCTACTGTCTCGACTTCGGGGGTGGCACACTCGCCGCGTTGGCTGCGCTGCCACACGTGGGGTCCGTCGCGAATCGCCTCGACGTCGACCGGGTCCGGCGGACCGTCGCCGAGATGAGCACCCTGATCCGCGAGCGGGAGCGGCGCTTCCGGGCCCTCGGCATCGATTCGATGGCCGAGTTCCGCAGACTCCGTGCCTCGGGTGGGGCCGCGGACGACGCATTCGGTGACGTCTTCCTCGTCGTCGACGGCTGGCCCGGCATCCGCCAGGACTTCGAACCGCTGGAATCCCAGATCGGTGCTCTGGCCGGCCAGGGCTTGTCGTTCGGAGTCCACGTCGTGGTCACCGCCTCGCGGTGGGCGGAGATCCGCCCGGCGCTGAAGGATCAGCTGGGTACTCGTGTCGAGCTGCGGCTCGGTGATCCCGCCGACTCGGATGTCGGTCGGATCAAGGCCACCCGGGTCCCGGAAGGCAGGCCGGGACGCGGAATGACCGTGGACGGACACCATCTGCTGACCGCACTGCCCCGAATCGACGGGTGCACCACCAGCACCGACCTGACCGCCGGTGTCGCGGACGCGGTGGCCCGGATCGCGGCGAGCGCAACGGGACGCGCGGCGCCCCCGGTCCGGATGCTCCCGGAACGCGTCGATCGAACGGATGTCGTAGCGGGCGTGGAGAACTGGCCGCCCACCGGCGGTCGCCCGTGCCTGCAGGTTCCGATCGGGATCGACGAGGCCGAACTGGCGCCGGTGTACCTCGACTTCACGCAGCAGCAGCACCTGCTCGCCTTCGCGGACAGCGGTTCCGGCAAGACGACGTTGCTGCGCGGTATCTGTGCCGGACTGATCGAGTCCAACACCCCGGCACAGGCGAAGATCGTGCTGGCCGACTACCGCCGCACGATGCTCGGGGCCGTCGAGGGCGACCACCTCGCGGGCTACGCCGCCAACGCGCCGGCACTGACCGCGATGGTGACCGAACTGGCCGGTGTGCTCGCCGGCCGGATGCCGGGCGCCGACCTCACTCCGCAACAGATGCGGGACCGGTCCTGGTGGTCCGGGCCCGAGATCTACGTCGTCGTCGACGACTACGACCTCGTCGCCACGTCCGGCGGCAACCCGTTGTTGCCACTGCTCGACTACCTGCCGCACGGCAGGGACATCGGACTGCACCTGATCGTCGCGCGACGGTCCGGGGGCGCGTCCCGTGCCCTCTACGAGCCGATCATCGCCTGCCTGCGTGACCTCGTCCCGTGGGGGCTCGTGATGAGCGGAAGCCGTGACGAGGGCAACCTCATCGGTGCGGCCCGTCCCACCGACATGCCGCCCGGGCGGGCAATCCTGGTGAACCGTGCCGCGATGGCGTTGATCCAGGTCGCGTCGGTGCGTCCGTTGTGATCGAACGGACCGTCGCCGCAGTGCACCTGACGGAGACCCGGGTGTGGGCCCGCCACGGCGACCGGACGATCGACCGTCCCGCGGGTGTCCTGCTGGATGCCGGCGTCCTCGAGGTCGGTGTGACCCCGATCGGCGCCGTCGACCCCGACGTCTACGAGCCGAGCCCCCTCCGTTTCGTGGACGACTCGTTCCTCGCTCTGGGCGACAACACGATTCCCATGTCGGAAGTCCTCGCCGCGTTGTTCGGCCGGACGCTCGGGCTCGTCGGGGCTGCGGGTCCCGTCGACCTGCTGGTCCTCACCTGCCCCACGGAGTGGGGGTCCTCGCGCAGACGCACCATGACGGCAGCCGGACGTTCCGTCGCCCGCGATGTGCGGGTGCTGTCCGTGGCGGATGCGGTCGAGGCCACCGTCGACGCCGAGGGCCCGGGTGTGGTCCTCGAGATCGGGATTCTCGAGTCGGCCGCGACATC
The DNA here is from genome assembly GCF_042879035.1 of Rhodococcus sp. NPDC003318. Taxonomy (NCBI): domain Bacteria; kingdom Bacillati; phylum Actinomycetota; class Actinomycetes; order Mycobacteriales; family Nocardiaceae; genus Rhodococcus; species Rhodococcus sp. NPDC003318. Next base: position 36,144 of record NZ_JBIAOU010000030.1, read on the forward strand.
GACGGTGGCGGTGGGCACGATCTCGTTCGACGAACTCGGCGCCATGGATCTGGCCGAGCGTGCCGACGCGGCGACCGAACTCGCGGTGGGTGTGCACGACCGATGCCACGACGCGCCGGCGTGGGTGGCGGTCACGGGCCGAGCCGAGAGGTCGGAGAGCGGTCCGCTGGCGGCGGCGCTGCGAACGGCCGGGCGCTCGTCACCCCGAGTGGTCGTGGTCGACGGAGCCGCCGTCGTCACGTCGGCCCACGAGTGGGGTCTCGGCATCATGCATTCCGGTACGGCTCCACGGCGGACGGCTGCTCACCGCGGTCGCCGGGCGGTGGCGGTGGCGGCGGCTGTCTCGGCCGTGGCGGTCGCCTCCGGGCTGGGCACGTGGGCTCTCCGTCTGCCGAACGAGGCCGCGCCCCCGGCCGCCACGGTGGCACCAGGCTCATCTGTCGAGTTGGTGCCGACGTCCACCCCGACACCGGCCGTGTCGGCCGTGGTGGGCAGGGTTGCGGTGGTGGTGCCGAGCGGATGGCACGAACGGGTGCCCGCGAGTAGGCCGGACCGAATCGAGATGGTCAGGGACGACGGCGTTCCCGCGCGAATCCTGGTGGTGCACAAGGAGCTCACCGCCGGATCCGACTTCGACTCCGTAGCCGAAATCCTCGCCGATCGAATCGCGGAGCGATCCGAGACGTTCGGTCCGCTCAGCGAGATCGACGTCGACGCCCGGCACGCGCTGACCTATCGGGAGGCTCCGGATCCGGACTCGGAGGTCCGATGGCTGGTCTTCGTCGGCGAGGACCTGCAGATCAGTATCGGTTGCCAGGGTTTGCGCGACCGACTCGGCGGTCTGGAAGCCGACTGCGACCGCGTCGTCCGATCTCTCGAAGTGGACCCGAAGTAGGCGCCAGGATCGCGCTGAACTCGCTCGAGAATTCGCTGGATCCGAGGGAACCGAACCGCGACGCCGCGACGTCCAAGTACGTGTAGGCGCGGTCCGACACAGCCCACCTGGGCTGGAATCGCCCGGACGCGAGAGACGAGGGAGTGGGTCATGAGCGGTCAGTTGAGGACGACCACCGAAACCATGGAGACCGCCGCGCGGCACGTGGGTGACGTGAACGGCGACATCCAGGGGCAGTTGTCCTCGTTGCAGGGTCGATTGGCAGCCGTGAACGGCGCCTGGGAGGGTTCGGCGAAGGTCGCGTTCGACGGGCTGATGGCGCGCTGGGAGTCGGGCGCGAAGCGGCTGAACGAATCCTTGCTCGCCATCAGCGAGAACATCCGCGCGAACGGCGTGGCCTTCGCCACCGCTCAGGACGATCACACCAGCGCCATCACCAACGCGGGCGGCGGCCTCAACCTCTGACGGTCACGACCGTCCACAATCAACGATTTCATCAGGGGGACAACATGAGTGGAACAATGCGCTACGACTTCGCCGCGATCGACGGAGCCCGCGCCGACATTGCGGCCACCAGTGCCAACATCAACGGCAAGCTCGCGGACCTCAAGGGCTACCTGGGGCCGCTCGTCGCCGAGTGGGAAGGCTCCGCATCGGAGGCGTACCAGGCGCAGCAGGCGAAGTGGGACGCGGCCGCCAACGACCTGAACCAGGTCCTCGAGGCAATCGGCCGGGCGGTCGGGGCCGGCAACGACGACATGAATGCGACCAACAACCGCGCGGCGGCAAACTGGGCCTGATTCGGACGCGTTCATGGAGGAGGACGTCCCCGGTGGAGGAGAGCCACCGGGGACGTCCTCGTCGCTCGGCCCTGTTCAGGGGCGGAACACGACCAGGGGGACATGGAGTTCGGCCGGAGTGAGCGAACCGTGATGACCGATGAGAATCGACTGGAGGGGTTCGGCGCCCCGACGGATCAGTGCACCGTCACCGGTCGCCACCGCGACCACGTCGCCGATCCGTTGCTCGGCCGCCGCGCTGACGGTCGGACCGAACCAACCACGTTCGATGACGTCGGCCCGGGAATGGACGGCGAACGCATCGCCGAGACGGTCCTGCCATCGCGCCAGTACCGCATCGGCTCGACCGGGCTCGGTGTAGACGTGTCGGGCTCGCGGTTCTCCGCCGATCTGATGCACATCCCTGCGCAGTCCGGAGTCCTGATCGATGTCGATCGGCGAATGCACCTGCACCATGCCGTGGTCGGCGGTGACGATCAGCGCGCCGTCAGAGGGCAGCCGGTCCGCGATCTGTCTGACCAACAGGTCGACCTGCTCGAGCTCGAGGGCCCACGCTGTCGATTCGGGTCCGCGTGCGTGGCCGGTCAGGTCCAGTTCCCCGTGGTAGGCGTAGACGAGTGAGCGTTCCCCCTCGTGCAGCGCCGTCACCGTGGCGTCCACGAGGTCGCCCATCGAGAAGCTCGGTCGAAACTCTCCACCCCGCAGTGCGGCGCGTGTCAATCCGGAGTTGCCCTGGTAGGCGGGTGCCACGCGGGAGACGGTGATGCCGTGGGCGGCGGCCCGCTCGAAGGCGGTCGGGGTCGGCTGGAACTCCTCGGGCACGAGCTCGCGCAGCAGATCGACGCGGGGGCCCTCCCCGTGCAGGCGCCACTTCAACGGATTCATCAGGCGGTCCTCGCCCGGCACGGACATCAGGTACCCCACGACGCCGTGTTCACCGGACGGCAGCCCGGTACCCAGCGAGGCGAGGCTCGCCGCCGTCGTGGTCGGGAAGCCTGCAGTCAGGAGCGGCGCCGGTCCCGCAGAAGAGAGAAAGGGGGCCTCGTCCGGGTGCGCGGCCAGCAGCTGCGCACCGAGCCCGTCGACGAGAAGGATGCAGACACGATTGACACCTGACAGTCCGAGCCCGATTCGGTCGGACTCGCCGGCGACACCGAGCTGCGCGAGAACAGAGGGAACGAGATCCGACAGGGACTCCCGTCCATAGTTGGGAGCAAGCAGCATGCGCCCAGGCTAGCCGTCGAATAAGTGCAATTGTGGCGTGAAAACGACAAGATATGCCGCTGACCAGGCGATTTGCGATGGTGTGGTTCGTCGCGTAACTTTTGTCGAGTCAGAGCGACACGGACACCGACTCCGCCCCTTCGGGGTGTGAGAGAACGAGGTTGGACGAAGGCGCCTGGCGGATTCAGAGGTGATCGACGGGTGATACCGTTGTGCCTCGACTGCCTTTCTGGTTGT
>NZ_JBIAOU010000031.1:0-35377 GCF_042879035.1 Rhodococcus sp. NPDC003318
CCCTCGGACAACGAACTTCGTGCATCCATGACACCACTCCCCGGAAGTCGGAACCGAATTTCGCAGTCCAACTTCCGGGGACCAGTTCACGTGCCGCTGATCCGAGCGAAGGGCGCCTTCAGCCATGACGCTGGCCTCGACGTCCTCACGATTGCGCGTCGGCGAACCGTCAGATCGGGTTCTCGTGCGTCAGCGACCGGTAGCCGCTCGCGCCGGCTCGGTCGACGGCAGCCTTGACGATGCCGAACACGGCACCCTGCAGCGCGGCCGCGACCAGGACCTCCCGAACGGAGCGACTGAGGTCCTTGGGGTCGGGCGCTTCGAGGTCATTGTCGCCCACCTGCTTCCACAACTGCTGGAAGATCAGGCCGGCGACGATGCCTCCGATGACGCTGGTGACGAGCGAGAGGGGCTTGTACATCGCCTTGGACACTGCGCTCACCGTCACGACCTCCGTGCACTCGACGCCGCACGACAGCCCCGGCGGCGTGGGAACCCTGTTGCGGACACACGTGCCCAGTACCCGAAGCCCACGCCGCTAAACGCCCACCGTCGGGGTGGTCGATGGGGGGACGCGAGCCGCCGCTACGTCCGGTCGAACAGCGTCGGGGCCTGGGCGCGACCGGCATCGTCGACGGTCACGATCACCGGCTCGTCGACGGGGAAGTGAGCGGGCATGAGCAGCAGTCCTTCGCGCGCGCAGCGTTCGAGCAGAGCGTCGCGGGTGCGGCGGGCCTCGAGCGGATCGGCATCCCCACCCTGGATCAGGTGCGTGCAGCAGAACTGCAGGGGGTGATGGATCACGTCCCCGGAGAGGATCGCGCCGCCGTCCGGGGTGCGGACCTCGACGATCTGATGGCCGGCGGTGTGGCCGCGCGCCGACCGGAGCACGACGCTCGTCGTGCCGCTCCCGGCGAGGAGGTGTCCGTCCTCCACCGAACTCCAGGTGGCGTGGTCGAGTACCGGCCGGACGCTGTCGTGGTACATCCGCACGAGATCCGACGCGACGGGGTCGTCCGACGGCGACGACACCAGCGACCGCAGGGCGGCGAGTTCGTCGGCGCCGAAGAGGTAGGTGGCCCGTCCGAACGTGGGCACCCACTCCCCGTCGACGAGTCGCGTGTTCCACCCGCAGTGATCGGGATGCAGGTGCGTGCTCACCACCAGGTCGACATCGGCGGGCGAGACCCCGGTCGCGGCGAACCGCGACTCCCAGTCGGTGTCGAACATGTGGTGCGGCAACAGGTTCGGCCGTTGTTTGTGGTTGCCGTTGCCGGTGTCGACGACGATCGTGGTGTCACCGATCTCGATCACGTACATGTGGATCGCGAGGATCAGCTCCCCCGTCGCGGGGTCGACGAACCGGGACGGCAGGGTCGTCGCGGTGCGCTCGGCGCCCTCGGCTGCGGACGGGAACAGCCCGCCGACCGGGAAGGGCCAGCGCGCCAGCTCCGTGAGCTGCGTGATGCGCGCCGCGCCGATGTCACGGGTGAAGGTCACCGACCACACGTCCTCTCGTCACGGCCCCCATGACCGATCGCCCCACACGGTGACGCTACTGCGCCCGGAGTGCCACGGCGGAATCCCGATCATCGGCACCGAGTCGCGAGTTGTCCCGGCCACGAGCCCCGATCAGATCCCGTCGTGCTCCGCGAGCAACGTCGCGACGTCCCGCTGCCCGAGCCGCTGCGCGTGTTCGAGTGCGGTGCGGCCGTGGGCGTCCCGGATCGACGGGTCCGCGCCGGCGTCGAGGAGTTGCGTGACGACGTCGACGTAGCGGGCCGAGCCGTCACCGTAGACCACCGCCTCCAGTAGCGCCGTCCACCCGGGGTCGTTGACGTGGTTCACCGGCACCCCGGCGTCGATCAGCGTCCGCACCGTCTCGACGTGCGCGTGTTCGGCGGCCGGGATCAGCGCGGTGCCGCCGAACCTGTTGGTGCTCCGCACGTCCGCGCCGTGCGTGAGGGTCGCGCTCAGGATCTCGTCGAGGCCCTCGGCGCCGGCGTAGAGGAACGCCGAATCACGAATATCGTCCTGCGCGTTGACGTCCGCGCCCGATTCGATCAGGGCGATGGCCACCGCGCCGGCGTTCGACTTCGTCGCCGCGACCAGGGGCGTGCGCTGCCGGTCGTCGCGGGACTCGATGTTCGCTCCCCCGGCGACGGCGGCGCGCACCGCGGCGGCGTCGTTGTCGCGGACCGCCCCGAACAGCGCCGCCTCCAGCTCCGGCGTGGACACGGGTTCCGTTGGCAGGGTGCTGTTCTCGGCATTCACCGTGGACGCGGCCGGGCCGGGCGTCGGATTCGCGGCGCTCCCGCAGCCGGACGCCGCGAGCACGACGATCAGGGCGGCGGCGCCGGCACCGACCCTCACCGCAGGGTGTCCTCGATCGCCGCCAGACCGGCCGCGGCGCAGGCCTGGTCGGCGTTGCCGTCCGGCGCGCCGCCGACCCCGATACCGGCGATGGACGCGTTGCCCACCTTCACCGTGACGCCGCCGGGCAGGAACAGCGTGCCGGGCAGGTCGGCGACCGTCGCACCGTCGCCCTTCGCGCGGTCGGCGAGGTCGGAGGTGTTGGCGCCGAACGCCGCCGCGGTGTAGCCCTTCGCGCGGGACGCCTCGACGGTGTGCTGGGCGGCGTTGTCGCCGCGCAGCACGGCCTGCACGTTGCCGGCGCGGTCGACGACCGACACGGTGACGAACCCGAGGCCGTCGGCCCGGCACTGTGCGAGCGCGGCCTGCGCGGCGCGGCCGGCTGCGTCCACCGACAGCCGGGTCGCGGTCACGGTGCCCGCGTCACCGTTGCCCGGCTGCTGCTCCGACACCGCGGCCGGCGTCACCGGCGTGGCGGCCGGCGCGGCGTCCGTCGACCCGCACGCCGTGACGGCGAGCAGGGCGACCGCGGGAACGGTGACGGCGAGGGCGCGGGGCAGGTGGCGGGTGAGGGTCATCGTCGAACCTTTCGAAGACGGTGGATCGGTCGCCGACCAGCCTGGTCCGGGCACCCGCCGCCCGGCATCGGCCGATCCGGCGGTCTTCCGCTCCTTCCAACGGCCCGTCCGGTCTCATCCGAATGGCCGATCCGGACCGGCACCGCCGTCCGTAGGATCGGCCGGGTGCAGGGCAACGGGGCGTTCCGAGGACCGATCGGTCTCGCGATCCACGTCTCGTTCTACCTGCTGCTCGCGGCGTCCACGGCCCGCTACCTGACCTATCACGGCGTCAGCGATCGTTGGATGATCGTCGCGGCACTCGTGCTCGTGCTGGCCGCGCTGTACGCGGTGGTCGTGGTGTTGTCGCGTCGCGGTACGCCCTGGCAGCCGTGGGTGTGGCCGGTGCTCACGAGCTGGGTGGTGCTGGTGTGGCTGGCGCCGAGCTTCGCGTGGACGGCCTTCCCGATCTTCTTCCTGTGCACCAGTGCCTTCTCGCGGCGTCTCGCGTACCCGGTCGTCGGGGCGCTCGCCGTGTTCGCGGGTGTCGAGTTCGCGTCGTTCAGCGGCCGCACCGAGTGGCCGGTGCTGCTGGCACCGCTGTGCACCGGCGCGCTGATCGTCCTCGCGTTCGGGCAGGTGCAGCGTGAGAACGCCGAGCGTGAACGACTGCTCGGCGAACTGGTCGACGCCAAGTCGAGGCTCGCCGAGACCGAACGCGAGGCGGGGGTGCTGTCCGAGCGGGAACGGATCGCCCGCGAGATCCACGACACCGTCACCCAGGGTCTGACCAGTGCACTGCTGCACCTGGAGGCCGCCGACGAACTGTGGGACGGCCCGGATTCGAAAGCCCGCAGCGAGATGCGGGTCGCGACGGCGGCCCTGCGCGACAACCTCACCGAGACCCGCGATCTGGTGCACTACCTCGGCTCCCCCGACCTCGGGACGCAGTCGTTGGGGGCGGCGCTGCTCGCCGCGGTGCACGGGTACGTGCCGTCGGCGCAGCTGCAGGTGGTGGGCGATCCGGTGCCGTTGCCTGCGGAGGTCGAGCATGCGCTGCTGCGGATCACCCAGAGCGCCGCGTCGAACGTCCGCAGGCACGCGCAGGCGCACACTGTCGGGGTGACGCTCACCTACCTGCCCGACGCGGTGGCGCTGGACGTGTTCGACGACGGCGCCGGGTTCGACGTCCACGAACAGAGCGGACACGAGCCAGGACGACGCAGCGGCTTCGGCCTGCCCGCGATGCGCCAACGGGTCGAGGCACTCGGCGGCACCTTCGGGGTCGAGAGCGCGCCCGGCGAGGGCACGGTGGTCGCGGCGCAGATCCCGGGCAGCTCTCGGCCGGAACCGTTCGGGGTGGCGGAGTGATCTCGGTGCTGCTGGTCGACGACCACCTCGTGGTCCGGGCGGGACTGCGCGCGCTCCTGGATTCGCAGCCCGACATCGAGGTGGTCGGGGAGGCCGAGACCGGCGAGGCCGCGGTCGCTCTGGCGTCCGAGCACCGCCCCGACCTGGTGATGATGGACCTGGCGCTCGGGGCCGGGATCGACGGCGTCGAGGCGATCCGCCGCATCCGCGCCGCCCGCCAGCAGCCGGTACTGGTGTTCACCACGTACGACACCGACGCCGACGTGGTCCGCGCGCTCGACGCCGGCGCGATCGGGTACCTGCTGAAGGACTCCGCGCCGCGCGACCTGTTCGCCGCGATCCGCGGCGCGGTGGCGGGCCAGAGCGTGCTGTCGCCGCCGGTCGCTGCGCGGGTGCTCGACAAGATGCGCCGCCCGGACCAGGCGCTGACTGCGAGGGAGGCGGAACTGCTGACCCTGCTCGCCGAGGGGCTCACGAACAGGGAACTCGGCAGGCGCCTCCACATCAGCGAGGCCACCGTGAAGACGCACCTGGCGCACATCTACGCCAAACTCGGGGTCGACTCCCGCGCCGCCGCCGTCTCCATCGCGCTGCGCCGCGACGGCATCCGCTGAAGTGATGCGCTTCGCGCAGTGGTGCACTTTCGGACCCCCGGACCTACGAATGTGCACCACTTCGCGGAGCGCGTACACCACTCGTCGGGTGTTCTCCATGGAGTACCGACGCACCGGGGTCCGGAACCTCATCGCTGACCGCGGGGAGGCTGTGGCGTTCCGGTGTCGCAGCGACCAGACTGGAAGAGTCTGACAAGGGAGGTCACCATGACCGAACAGACTCCGCCGGACGCCCTGACCGCCGCGAAGGTCGTGCTGCTCGAGACCCGCAAACGCGACGGCACCTGGGTGAACACCCCGGTCAACATCGCCACCGACGGCGCCCACGCCTACTTCCGCACCCCGGGCCGGGCGTCGAAGAACAAGCGGCTGCGCAACTTCCCCGACGTCCGGGTCGCGCCGTGCACCTGGTCGGGGAAGGCCACCGGTCCGGAGTCGGTGGCGACCGCTCACCTGCTGTCGGGAGCGGATGCCGACGCCGCCGCCCGGGCAATCGATCACCGGTTCCCGATCCTGCAGCGAATGATCGTCCGGGCGACGCACAAGGTGATGCGCACCCCCACGCTGCACTACGAACTGACGGACTTCCACTCTCCGGACTGACCCGAATCCGAACCGTCGGGTATCGGATTCGCGTCGTTTCACGTTGAACAAATCATGACGCTCCCGGAATCGGGCACCGCTTCGCCGCGTCAGCGCATTGCCGCCGAACGAGCCGACGCCGTGCACCGCATCGACTTTCTCACCGCCCGCCTCGCCGACATCGTCGAAGGCTCGCATCTGACCACCGACGACGACGAACACGACCCGGAGGGCGCGACCGTGGCGTTCGAGCGCGCTCAGACGGCGACGCTGCTCGCCGAGGCGCGACGTGAAGTCGACGAGCTCGACGCCGCCGAGCACCGTCTCGACAGCGGCACCTACGGGGCCTGCGAGAAGTGCGGCCACCCGATCAGCGAGGAACGCCTGGACGTGCTGCCCGCGGCACGCCGCTGCATCGACTGCGCGTGAGTTGCCTGCGTGTTCGGTACCCCGCGGTCGGCGCCCGAGTCGTCCCTGAACCGTCGCCCTTCCGCTCGGCTATCGTCTCCATTTAGTAGGACGACCAAGTATTCGACGCAAGGGAGCGAACAGTGGACATCCAGGGAACCGCGTGTCTCGTCACCGGAGCGGCCTCCGGGCTCGGTGCCGCGACCGCGAAGCGCTTCGTCGACGCCGGCGCGACGGTGTTCGGCCTCGACCTGGCCCAGTCGATCGAACGCGCCGGCGACAAGGTGCCCGCCGGGGTCACCCTCATCCCCACCGATGTCACCAGCGGTGAGGAGGTGGCGGCCGCGGTCGAGCAGGTCGTCGCGTCGGGTGTGCCGCTGCGCGTCGTCGTCAACTGCGCGGGCGTCGGATGGGCCGGCCGCATCCTCTCGAAGAACGGCCCGCACGATCTCGAACTGTTCCGCACCGTCATCACCGTCAACCTGCTCGGCACCTTCAACGTGATGCGCCTGGCCGCCGACGCCATCGCCAAGACCGCACCCGTCGACGACTCCGGCCAGCGTGGCGTCATCGTCAACACCGCGTCGGTCGCCGCGTTCGAAGGGCAGATCGGTCAGATCGCGTACTCCGCGTCGAAGGGCGGGGTACACGGCATGACGGTCCCCGCCGCCCGCGACCTCGCGCAGTTCGGTATCCGCGTCAACACGATCGCGCCCGGCATCGTCGACACCCCGATGCTCGCCGGCGTCACCGAGGAGTACCGCGCCGGGCTCGAGGCGGGCGTACCGTTCCCGTCGCGCCTGGCCCAGCCCGCCGAGTACGCGCAGCTGGCCCAGATGATCGTCGAACACGACTACCTCAACGGCGAGACCATCCGCATGGACGGTGCCCTCCGCATGGCACCTCGGTAAGTGCGCTTCGCGCAGTGGTGCACTTTCGGACGCCCGGGCATCCGAAAGTGCACCACTGGCGCGTCAGCGCCCGTCGAGCGACGCGTCGATCGCGCGGAGCTGCTCGGGTCGGACGTCGCGCAGCACCGCGAACGTCGCGGTGACGGCCAGATCGCAGGCCTTGTCGATGTCGGCGCCGTCGACGATGAGCGCCCGGTAGGCGACGTCGAGGCTGATGCCGAGCAGCAGCGACGCCAACGTGTCCGCGCTCGCCCCGATCGGTTCGCCGCGCGCGGCGTAGTTCGCGCGCAACCGGTCGGCGATCTTCGGCACCAGCACCGCGTAGAGGCGTCGACCCGGGTCGTCGGTGCCCTCGCGGTGCCCGATGAGGACCCGGAACCCCTCGGGATGACGACGGGCGTACTCGAACAGCGACTCCACCGTGAACCGGGCACGCGGACCGAACTGCATGTCCTCGCTGTCGTCGTACACGGCGAACATCCACGAGGTGAACACGTCGAGTTCGCGCTGAATCACCCTGGCCACCAATTTGTCTCGTGACCCGAAGTGGGCGTAGAGCGTCACCCGCGTGGTGCCGCCGCTCTCGGCGAGCATGTCCATGGTGGCGCGTTCCGCACCGACCTCGGCGATGACCGTACGTGCGGCGTCGAGCAATTCGTCGTCGGTCGGCCGATTCCTGGTGCTGCGGACCGGTGTCCGGTTGGGGCTGCTGCCGGCCGTCCTTGCCACACGTCCTCCTGATTTGCGCGTGATCGTCCGAGTGCCCGTGAGTCCCCCGACGACTCCGCCTGTTCACCGCGTGATCAGGAGGCCACATCCGACTGGTCGCTGCGGCCGAAGTAGGCGGCCTCGACACTATCGCGCCGGTTTCGCAGGTCGCTCGCCGAGGCGGCCAACGCCACCCGCCCATGGTGCAGGACAATCGCCGCGTCGGCTATCCCCAGGGCCAGATCGATGTGCTGCTCGACGAGGACGACGGCCATGTTCTGGTCGTCGGCGATCGACCGCAGTCGCGGCAGGAGCTCCTGCACCGCGATCGGAGCCAGTCCCAGGCTCAGCTCGTCGATCAGCAGGACCCGCGGTTTCGCCAGCAGTGCCTTGGCCAGGGCCAGCATCTGCTGCTCGCCGCCCGACAGGTTGCCGCAGCGCCGCGTGCGCATCGACCTCAGCTTCGGGAAGTACTCGTACACCAGGTCGAGGTCACCGCCACCCTTGCGTTTGGCGAGTCGCAGGTTGTCCGCCACCGACAACGTGTGGAAGACCCCGCGGGTGTCGGGCACGAGGGTGACGCCCCGCCTCGCGTTGCGTTCGACAGCGCCGTCGACCGGCGCGCCGAGGGCGGTGACGGTGCCGGACATCAGCGGCAGCGCGCCGACCGCCGCCAGCAGGGTGGTCGTCTTCCCGGCGCCGTTCGGCCCCAGCACGGCGAGGATCTCGCCGGCGCCCACGGACAGGCTGAGATCGCGAATGGCGGGGACGCCGCCGTACCCGACGGTGATGGCGTCGATCTCCAGTACGGGGGTGCCGCTCATCGTGCCTCCTTCGGGTGGGGCTGCCGCGGTGCGGGCTGTTGCGGGGCGGACTGTTGCGGGACGGGCGGGACGTCGGCGGGGTCGACCTCGGGGCTGCCGAGGTACGCGGCGACCACCGCCGGATCACCCAGGATCTGCGCGGGCGTGCCGTGGGCGATGACCTTGCCGAAGTCGAGGACGTACACCCGGTCGCACACCTCGAGGACCAGCGACATGTCGTGGTCGATCAGCAGGACGCCGATTCCGGAGGCCGCGATCCGGCGGAGTTCGGCGCCGAACTCCCGGCTCTCGTGCGTGTCGAGGCCGGCCGCCGGTTCGTCGAGGAGGAGCACCCGGGTGCCACCGACGAGTGCCCGTGCGACACCGGCGAGCTTCTGCTGGCCGAGGGTCAGTTCGCCGGGGCGCCGGTCGGCGACGTCGGTCAGCCCCACCAGGACGAGCGCGTGGTCGATGGTCTCGGCCGGCGGACGCGACCCGTTCACGACGTCGGAGAGCATCGCGCGCAGGCCCACCGGTTGCACGGCGACGGCGAGGTTCTGCGCGACGGTGAGGTCGGTGAACAGCTCCCCGGCCTGCCAGGTGCGCGCCATGCCCGTCCGGCGACGGCGATGCGGACTCGCACCGTCGAGCCGGGTACCGCCGAGCGTCACCGTTCCGGTCGCCTTCGTGAAGCCGGTGACGGCGTCGACGAATGTCGTCTTGCCCGCCCCGTTCGGTCCGATCAGTCCGACGATCTCACCGCTGTCCACGGTGATGTCGACATCGGAGTTGGCGGTCACGCCCCCGTAGTGGACGGACAGCCCGGCGGTCTCGAGCAGACGTTCGGTCGGGGCGGTGGTCGTGGCGTCAGACATGTGCACCTGCCTGTGCGGTCGGCTCGGTGAGTGGCGGTGGCGGGTCGGGTTCGGGGTGGTGACGACGGGCGCGGAGTCGGTCCACGGCGCCGGCGACTGCCCCGGCGACTCCGACCGGGTTGAGCACGGCCATCAGCAGGAGGCTGCCGGCGGCGATCAGTTCGTAGTATTCGCCCAGGCTCAGCGTCTGGTTCAGGAACACGTAGCCCACGCCGAGCGGTCCGATGACACCGGCCACGAATGCTCCTGCCAGAGAGGTGATTCCGCCGACATAGGTCATCGCCAGCAGGGTCAGGCCGACCATGACGGTGAACGAGCCTGCCGACAGCTGACCGCGGCTGTAGCCGATCAGGCACCCGCCGATCCCGGCGAGGAATGCGGACAGGGCGAAGCCGAGCAGCTTCGTCGCGGCCACGTTGATCCCCACCGACGCCGCCGCGCGTTCGTTGGAACGGACGGCCAGGAAGGCGCGGCCCGTCGAACCTCCCATGAACCGCAGGACGACGAGGGTGGCGAGCGCGACCACCACGAGCACCATGAACGAGAACCGCAGGGTGACCAGGTTGGTGCCGTCGCGTACTGCGAGGTCGATCCCGAACAGGGTGGGGTCGGCGATGAGGTTGCCCTCGTAGGCGGTGATCGCCGGGTTGTTGAAGACGAAGCTCTGGATCGCGAGCGCGGCGGCCAGTGTCACGACGGCGAGTTGGGCGCCGCGGATCCGCAACGCCGGCACACCGACCAGGATGCCGAACGCGGTCGCGATGAGGGCGGCGACGATCATGCTGAACGGGAACGGGACGTTCCAGTTGGTCGTCAGCTTGGACAACGCGAAGCCCGCCGTCCCGGCGAACGCCATACTGGCCAGCGATATCTGGCCGAGGTAGCCGGTGAGCAGGACCAGCGACAGCGCGATCAGCGAGAGGATCACGGACGTCACGACACCGAATCGCCAGGTTCCGGAGGTGAGCACGACGGCCGCGACGACGACCGCGAGGGCGGCGGCGGTGGGCACGATCCTGATCCGCGGGATCCGGACCTCCGGCATCTTCACCTCGCCCAGCGATCCGCGGGACGGGATCTTGCCGCCCATCAGGAACAGCGCGACGACCACGATGACGAAGGGCACGGCGTCACCGAGTCCGGCCTGCGCCCATTCGGGCCACCAGTCCTTGGTGGTCAGCCAGATGATGACGGACTGGAAGGCGCCGAGGACGAGACCGGCCGCGCAGGCCACCCCGAACGAGGTCAACCGTCCGACCAGGGCGACGGCCAGCGCCGGGATGACGTAGAAGGTGTAGCTGGTGACGTTGAGCCCGATGATGAAGGCCGCGAGGATGACGATCAGGCCGGTGGCCGCACCGGTCATCGCCCACACGATCGCGGCGAGACGATCCGGCGAGTACCCGGTCAATCGGGCGGCCAGCTCGTCCTCCGAGCCTGCCCGCGTCGCCACGCCCAGGGTGGTGAGCCGGAAGTACGCCCACAGCAGCGCGGCGATCGCGATCGCGACACCGGCCAGGATCAGGTCGGACACGTTGATCACGGCGCCGGCGAACTCGACGGTGGTGTCGGGAAGCACCGGCAGGGCGAACAGGTTCTCGGTGTCGAAGCGCAACTGCACGAGAGCCTGCAGGAAGAGCATCAGGCCGACGGACGCGACCACCTGCGCCAGGACCGGAGCGTGACGCAGCGGCCGGAAGACGAGGAAGTGGGCGGCCAGCGCCCAGACCACCGCGCTGACCACCCCGATGACCACGGCGAGCCCCATCGGGGTGGGTTCGTCCCCCAGGACGACGGATCCGATCGGCAACACCAGGGTTCCGTCGGTGCGCAGCGCGGCGACGGCGTACACGGACCACAGGCCGATGGCGCCCTGCGCGAAGTTGATGATGCCGGTGGCCGCGTAGACGCCCACCAGTGACGATCCGAGCACCGAGTAGACGGCGCCGGTGGAGAGGCCCAGAAGGACGAACTGGAGCAGCTGACCCATGTGTCCACACTCATTCACTCGGCGCGCACCGGCGCGGGACTTGCACGATGCCCCGTGGTCGGGTGGGAGCGCACCCCCACCCGACCGCGGAGCCCGACCGGGACGCGCCTATGCGGCGCCGGGAATCAGGCTGAGCACCTGGGGATTCGGGGTGATGAATCCACCCGAGACGGGCTCGGTCTTCTTGTCACCGGTGACCTCGAACAGCAGCATCTCGGTGGTGCAGTTCGGTGTGGTGGCCTTGCCGCAGTTGAGCTTCGGTCCGAGGAAGCTCTGGTAGTCGGTGACCGCCTTCAGTGCCGTGAGCACGTTGGGCCCGGTGAAGTCGGAGACCCCCGCGTCGGTGAGGGTGACGGCGAAGTCGACCAGGGTCGCGAACGTGCCGTAGGCGTAGAACCCGGCGGTGCCGCCCTGGTTGTCGATGTACTTCTGCGCCGTCTGCAGGTTGGTCTTCGCCGGTTCCGGCGCCGAGTCGACGGCCGGAGGCTGCCAGACCGGCGAATACGACTGGGCGCCAACCGCTTGCGACCCCATGGTGTCGATGAACTCGGTGCAGGCGGCCAGGAACACGGTGCCCTGGTACTTGACCGACTTCAACGACTGCGCGAGGTTGGTGCAGGTGTTGTCGTTGGGCGAGGTCATCAGGCCCGCAGCGGCCGGGTTGCCTTCGGCGAGGGTACTGGCGAGGGCGGTGAAGTTGGGTCCGGTCGGGGGGTAGTAGACGGCGTCGACCGCGATGCCCAACTGCTGTCCGAGCGGCACGAGAAGCCCGTCGAACACCTGGTGCGCCTGCGGGAGGTCGGCATTGGCGAGGGTGAGCGAGTTCTTGTTCGCCGCCTTGAGCGATTGCATGAACCCGACGAGGAAGGCGGCGGGCGGCGGCCCGAAGTAGACCCGGCCGTCGGCCTGGGCCCCGGTTGCCGTGTTGAACGGAATCTGACCGACCATGGGGATGTTCGCCGAACTCAGGATCGGCATCGCGGCAGCGGATTCGGTGTCGTACCCGTCGATCGCGGCGACGACGCCGGCCTGGACGAACTGGTTGGCGCACGAGATCGTGGACTCCGGGGCGGTCTGGTCGATGCCACAGTCGACGACCTCGATCGGCCGGCCGCCGATGCCGCCGATCTGGTTGTTGATGTAGTCGAGCGCGGCGTTCGTGCCCGTCGTCACACCGCCCTGGGTGGCCGGCCCCTTGGAGGGGTTGAACAGTCCGACCTTGATCGGTTCCCCGGTTGCCTTCGTACCGCTCTCCTCGGCGGCGGAACCACCGGAGGAACTCGTGTCGTCGCTGCTGCACGACACGATGGACAGGACGCAGGCCGCCGTGACGGCGACCGCGGCGATTCGACCAGCTCTCCAACGCATGAATGGCGCCTTTCCGACGAGTTTCCGGGCATGGGACGCACGACCCGGTGAGGACCCTTTTCGAACGCTTGGTTGTCCGCACCATCCGCCCAGGTGGCGGGTGGTCGACCAGGTCTAGATGTGATCTAGAGCACACCGAAAGTAGCCCCAGCCTTACTCTGGTGTCAAGCTGATCGAGACGAAGGCCACAGCCCCGCGAACATTGTTGTGCCACAGCAAATGAATTCGTCTCGCCGGACCCGGCGTCGCTCCCCGCGCGGACGTCCACCCGGGGCGGTACGGATGTGATGGAATTGAACTTCTGTTGCTTAGACAAGCTTCGTAACGGCGTGCGCGAGCGGGGGAAGGGGCAATGACCGGATCCGGTGACAACACCGACCGCATCCTGCGGGTGCTCGCCCGCTTCCTCGGCGTCGGGTACCTCGCCTACCTGGCAATCCTGATCCCGACGATCCGGTCGTACGCATCCGACATCGCCGCCTGGTGGACGCCGATGACCGTCGTGCTCGTGTTCGGCACCGGGATGCTTCCGGGCATCCTGTCGCTGCGCGGCAGCGCCACCGCGGTACGCCGGGCCGCGGCAGTCGCCGCATCGACGTATCTCGCCGCCGTCGCCTCGTGGTGGTTGCTGTGGGACGGACAGCAGGTGTCCGGGGACGCCGGCGTGTACCTCGCGGAGTTCCCCGGGCTCGCCGGCGTCACCGCCGCGCTCGCGTGGCCGGTGCCCGCCGCGTTCACCTACCTCGCGGTCGCCGTGTTCGGCGCGGAGGCGATCACCGTCGTCGGCGGCCAGGAGTCGCCGAGCGGGTCGCTGCTGCCGGCGTTCGCGTTCTCCCTCACCTTCACCGCGCTGTTCGTCGGCGGCGCGGGCATGGCACTGCGAACAGGGCGGGTGCTGGACGAGACCCGGGAACAGACGGAGGCCGCGGCAGCCGCGGCTGCGGCCAGACGGGCACGCTCGGAAGAACGGGAACGCTTCGGTGCACTGATCCACGACAGCGTCATCTCCACCTTCCTGGTGGCCACCTCCGGCCGGAATCCGGACGTCGCCGCCGACGCCGCCGAGGCCGCGCTGACCGCACTCGACGACCTGCGCGGCACACCCCGCGCCGGCCAAGCCCTCCCCGCCGGCGAGGTCGTCGACACGCTGCGGGTCACCGCCCGCGACCTCGACCCCGGGATCGGCATCACCGTCGTCGGAGGCGCCTGCGGGACCGTCCCCGCCGAGGTCGTCCGGTCGCTCGGCGCAGCGACGACGGAGGCCCTGCGCAACAGCGTGCGCCACGCGGGACCGCACGCGCGTCGCACCGTCACCCTGACCGTCACCGACCCCGAGATCCGGGTGGAGGTCCGCGACACCGGATGCGGATTCACCCGATCGGAGGTGGCGCCGCACCGCCTCGGTATCGCCGTCAGCATCCTCGGACGTATGGACAACCTGCCCGGCGGGTCCGCGCGCGTCGACAGCACGCCCGGCGACGGCACGACCGTGCAGATGGTGTGGATGCGGCAGTGACGCCCGACACCGGCACATCGAAGGACCTCGGGGACATCCGCGAACTGTTCGGCATGCGCACCACCGCTGCGCGCGCGCTGGTGACGGCCTACCTCGGCACCCTCGCGTACGTCGCGTGGTACGCGTGCCCCGCGGGTGCGGGCGCCGCGATGTCCGTCGCGTATGCGCTGGTGAGTGCCTGCACAGCCCTGATGCTGCTGGCTCCGGGAGATCCACTTCCGTTGCGCCACACGATGTTCACCGCGGCGGCGTGCGCCGTCGCGGTCAACCTGATGCTGGCCGTCACTCCTGCCCCGTTCCACGGATACCTGCGGCTGTGGCCGCTGCCCGCGACGGCCGCGCTCCTGTCGTTCCTCTGCGCGCGGGGACGCACCGCGTGGGCGTGGACGGCCATGGCGGCCGTCGTCACCAGCTGCGCGGCGTGGGCGGTCGGCACCGGGCAGGGCGTCGCGCACGCGGTGACGATCTGCCTCCCCGGTCTCGCGCCCCTGCTGATGGCCACGTTCTTCGCGGCGACGATCCGCCCGGCGGTGCACCAGATCTTCGCGCTGCGCACGAACGCCACCCTGCGGGTCGCCGCCGAGGCGGCCGACGCCGCGGTCGGCGAGGAACGTGACCGCCAACTCGCCCGCCTCGACGAACTCGCCCGGCCGATGCTCGACCGCATCGCCGCCCGACTACCCCTCGCCGGACCCGAGCTCACCACGTGCGTCCTGCTCGAGGCGCACCTGCGCGACACCCTCCGGGCGCCGGCACTCGCGGGTCCCGCGATCACCGAAGCGGCCCGGCGGGCCCGCACCCTCGGTGTCGAGGTGATCCTCCTCGACGACCACGGCCTCGACGACGCCGACGAGCGGGTCCGAGATCGCGTTCTCGCCGGGATCGCCACCATCGTGGGCGGCATCGACACCGGCCGGGTCACCGTCCGGATCCTGCCTCCACACCGCCCGCTCGTCGCGACCGTCCTGCACGCCGACGACGACCGTACCGTGCGGTTCGAGTTCGACCCGGACGGACGCAGTGTCACCGACGACCGGCCGGCGCAGGTGCGGTGACCTACAGCTCCGACGCCAGCGGCACCTCGGCGGCCGCCCGACCGCTCATCCACTCCCGCAGCACCTTCGTCGCGCGCACGTCGTCCTCGTTGTAGACGAACAGCCGCTGCCGCTGACTCTCGTCGGGTGCGCCCTCGTAGCCGACCGCCTCCCGGTACCAGCTCATCGACGCCTCGCCACCGGCTTCGGCGTCCCGCCAGTGGAATCCGGCGACGGGAGCGATCTTCTTGAGGCCCTTGCCGTTCGGACAGATGAACTGATCGCTGACGGCCTGGTAGACGTCCACCCAGTGGGGGCCGTCGATGAACGTCCGGATCTCGGCGACCGTCGGAATGCCCGGCAGCCCCGCGAACCGGGTCGCGGAGCCGAGCAGCCACTTGTCCTCCGCCGAACGCGAATAGCAATAGGCGGCAAAGGTTTTACCCTGCTCGAGGGTGCGGGCGAGGGTGCCGGTCAGCCAGGTCCAGAACTCCGCGAACGAGCGGGCCTCGTCGACGGTCGGCAGTGGATCCCAGGTGACGAACGGCCGATACGGCTCGGTCACCCCGTTCTCGGTGAGCAGCGTCCCCCACAGGTAGGCGCCGTGCTCCTGGTAACTCTCCATGTCGACGTCCACCTCGACGTCGGCGCGGGTCACCGTCACCTCCGCGACGCGGCGCACCAGCGGGACCCCCGCCAGCCAGGCGCGCGCGATGACGACGGTGTCCTCGAAACCGTTGCCCTGCCACTCCTCCGGCGCCGGACCGTCCCAGGCGGCGAGAGCGTCGATGGTGCGCACCCCGACGCCGCGCAGCACGTCCGCCCGCGACCCCGTCGCGACCAGGCTGACGTCCCGGATCTCGGTCAGGCTGGCCTTGCAGTCCGACCACCACGGGCAGGACCGGCACTCCCCCACCTGCGACGGCACCGTCGCCACCTCGCCGCGGGCGACGGCGAGCCGATCCGCGAACCGCTCGTCGTACTGGTCCATCACCGCGGCGAGATCGTGGACGAGGACGCACTCGCCGCCGTAGCCGATGGCGCCGCCGAGCCGGCCGGGGCTGGCGTGACCGTGCCGCTCGAGCATCCGGTACACCTGCGCGAGCCGGAACTGGTCCCGAAGCTGGGCCCGTACCTTGCGGGTCGCGTCGGTCGCGGGCGCCCAGTCGTCGAGCCCCGACGTGACCGCTCCGGACCCGGGGTCCGTGACCTTGTGGTTGACGACGATCACCGGGATGTAGCCGCCGCCCTCGCGGTCGCGGATCAGCATTTCGGCGCGGCCGCGGCGACCGGTGTCGTACTCGAGGGGCAGCACGGCGCCCCAGATCCGGTCGATCCCGTCCGCGCACGCCCGCAGCGTCGCGGTGGCGCGCTCCGCGGCGGGCTGCGTGGGGTCGATGATGACCCGGCTGTACCCGGCGCCGCCGCCGGACATCAACCGTTCGCGTACCGACTCCCGGAAGGCCCTCGCCGCCTCCTGCCGCTGCTGGACGCCGATGTCGGTCGGGACGTCGGCGACGGCCTGCGGGTAGGCGGTGTCCAGGTGGACGCGGTGCCTGCACCCGGTCAGGGCCCGCGGATCGATCAGCACCGGACGCCGCTGCGGCCCGGTGGGGGCCGTGGCGTTCTCGTCGGGCGGGATCGGGTCCCGGGGGTGTGGAGAGGAAGTCACGATGACAGAGATTATGGTCCGCCGGTCCGACACCAATACATCCGCACCGCGCCCGGCCGGTCCGCCGAGGACGCCGGTACCGGCACCGATACCCTGTACCCGGCAGTGTTCCGGCGCTCGAGCACCAGATGGAGGGGCCACCCGCATGGGTTTGTTCAGGAAACGCAAGACGCGCGCGACCCGCCGTGCCGAGGCCAAGGCCCTCAAGCACAAGGCGAAGCTCGAGGCCAAGCACGGTGCCCGCAACGACCGCCGGAAGCTGCGCACCGAGACCAAATCGGCCAGGAAGGTCGAGCGGGCGCAACTCGCGACCCTGAAGGCGCAGGAGAAGGCCGCCACGCCGCGGCCGCGCCTGACCATCACGCGCGTCTGGCGGTACCTCAACATCGTGCGAATGCTGACCCCGGTCGTCGCACCCCTCGTGTACCGCGGGATCGTGCTGGTCCGCGCAGAGCTCGACCAGCGACGCGCCGACCGCCTCGGCGTCCCCCTCGAGGAACTCGGCTCGTACACCGGGCACGGCGCCCGGCTCAGCGCGCGGATCACCGGCGCGGAACGCTCCGCCGACGAGATCGCGAAGGCGTTCCCCGACGCCGAGACCGCGAAGTTCACCGCCGCCGTCCGCGGCCGGCTCGGAGAGCTCGAGACCGCGGTGCACGCGGCCGAGCAGATGCCGGCGCAGCGCCGCAAGTCCGCCCACTACGCGATCGCCAGCGAACTCGACGGCGTCGAAGCCGACCTGCTCGCCAAGCTCGGCGTGCACTGACCCGGCTCGTCCCGTGACCCGTCGCCGTACCTCCGACGCCGCCGCCCTGCGCGGCGGCGCGGTCGGTGCGCTGACGGCCGCGCTCGCGGTCGCGGGCCACGGGCTCGGCGGCGGCGGATATCCGACGTCGGCGGCGTTGACCCTGCTGGTGCTGTGCTGCGGCGGTGTCGGCGCCCTCGCGGGCAGCCCCGCTGCACGGTCCGGGGACGGACGGGTCGCACTGGTCGCGGCGTTGGCCGGCGGACAGCTCGCCGGCCACCTCGTGCTGTCCGCCGCGGCGATCCACCCGCACACCGACAGCGGGGTCCGCGGCCTGTCGATGCTCGTCGCGCACGGCGCCGCGACCGCCGTCTGCGCGGCGCTGATCCTGGCGGCGGAGAGGCTCCACGGTCCGATCACGCGGGTGCTGCGCGTCGTGCTGCGCGCCCCGTCCCCGCCGCCCGGGCGACGCGCGCCCCACGGGGTTCCCGACGCTCCGGTCACGCTCCGACACCTTCTTCTCGACCACGTCCTCTCGAGGCGGGGGCCACCGGCCGCGCTCACGTAGCCGCTTGTCCCCCATTATCTTTCGAGAGAAGACATCACAGATGAATATTCGTACCTCCCGCGCCGCCCTCGTCGCCGGCGCGACCGCAGCGCTGCTCGTGCTCGGCGGCGGGGTCGCCTCCGCGCACGTCACCGTCGTCGCCCCCGGCGCCACGCAGGGCGGCTACGGCGTCCTGACGTTCCGCGTCCCCACCGAGTCGGACACCGCCGGGACCACCAAGCTCGAGGTGACCCTGCCCGCCCTGAAGTCCGCGCGGACCGAGCCGCTGCCTGGCTGGACGGCGCAGGTGACCAAGAACCCCAACGGCGAGGCGACCGCCGTCACCTGGACCGCGGATCCGGGTGTCTCCGTCGGCCCCGGACAGTTCCAGCAGTTCGTGCTGTCCGCCGGGCCGCTGCCGGCGGAGGACGAGGTGTCCTTCCCCGCGGTGCAGACCTACAGCGACGGCGAGGTCGTGGCGTGGGATCAGGAGGCCGGCGCCGACGGTACCGAGCCGGACAAGCCCGCCCCGAGCCTGACACTGACCGCGACCTCGGCGTCCGGTGACGCGCACGGCGCTGCCTCGGGTGACGCGCACGGCGCGGCGGCGACCGAGTCCGCGGACACCGAGGTCGAGGCGACCGACACCACCGCACGCTGGCTCGGCGGCATCGGCCTGGTCCTCGGCGCGCTCGGCGCCGCGCTCGGCCTCGGCGCCCTCGTCCGGAGCCGACGCTCGTGACCTCCCGGATGCGGATCCTCGCGGTGACGCTGCTGACGGCGCTGGCCGCCCTCTGTGGGGTCGGGGTCGCGGGTGCGCATTCGGCGGTGACCGGGTTCAGTCCCGAGAACGGGGAGTCGGTCGCGACGGGACCCGAGCGGGTCACCGTCACGTTCAACGAGCCGCTGCAGACCAGCTTCGCGTCGCTGACCGTGGTCGGGCCGGACGGGAACCTGTGGTCGAAGGGCGACCCGACGGTCCAGGGGCCGACGGTCAGCGTCCCGGTCGGCGAGCTCGGACCGGTCGGCGAGTACACGATCGCGTACCGCGTCACGTCCGCGGACGGGCACCCGGTCAGCGGCACCAGCACCTTCACCCTGACCACCGAGGGCACCGGTACGCCCGGCGCCCCGGCCGACGGCGGGTCGGCATCGGAGGGCGAGGACGAGGGGTCCGGCGTCCCGCTGTGGCCGTTCGTCGTCGCCGCGGTCGTGGTGTTCGGCGGCGGTCTGGCCTTCGCGCTGCGCAAGCCGAAGCAGTGACAGGCGGCTTCGCCGCTCGTGCGCGGTTCACGGGTCTGTGGACCCGGGAACCGCGCACGAGCGCGAAGCGTCTCGTCGTGGTGGCGGGGCCGGCCGGGGTCGCGTTCGCGTGGCTGCTGGCCCGGCCGGACGGGCCGGACCCGAGCGCGGTCGTCCGGGTGTTCGCCGACATCCTGGGCGCGACCGTCCTCGGCCTGTGCACGCTCGACCTGCTCCAGCGGGGTGAAAGACGGCGCGCCGTGCCACGGTCACGGCTGTGGCGGCCGCTGGCCGTCGCGGCGGCCCTGTGGGCGCTGACCGAGGTCGTGCTGCTGGTCGCGGCCGCCGCGGAAACCGCCGAGACGGCGGCCGGGACGCTGACACCCGGCGAGTTCGGCCGGTTCGTCGGGGAGATCAGCGTCGGACGGCTCGGCGCCGCCGCCATCGTGTGCACCGCCGCGATCGCGGTGACCGCGGCGATGGCGTACCGCCGGGACGCCGAGTGGTCGCCGGCACCGATCGCGGCGGTGGCGGCGCTGGCGCTGCTCGCCCGGCCCGTCACCGGCCACATGTCCGCGCAGGCCCTCGGCTCCCTGCTCGTCGCGGCCCACACCCTGACCGCGGCGGTGTGGCTGGGTCCGCTGCTCGCGATGGCCCTGCTCCTGCGCGGCCGCGGCGCGTGGGCGACCGTGTTGCCCCGCTACTCCGACCTGGCGTGGAAGTGCGTCGCGGTGCTGACCGTCACCGGGGTCGCGGACGCCGCGGTCGCGCTCGGCGGGATCGGTGCCCTCGTCGACACCGGCTACGGACGCGTCCTACTGGCCAAGGCGCTGTGCCTGGCCGGGCTGATCGCGCTCGGCTGGTGGTGGCGACGACACTGGGTGCCCGCCGCCACCACCCACCGCAGCCCCGAGTCCGACTCGCTGCGCAACGCCGCCGTCGAGGTGACCGCGCTCGCGTTCGTGTTCGGCCTCGCGGCCGCCCTCGCGACCACGGGCTGACGCTCCAGTGGTGCACTCACCGACCGCACGGCATCCGAAAGTGCACCACTGGGCGAAGCCCATCTACAGCGAGGCCGACGCGAAGGCCAACGCCTGCGGCCACGACAACGCGTACGCGGTCGCGTTCACCGGATTGTCGTGACGGGCACGCGAACTGAAGCCGTGCTCGGCGCCGGGATAGACCTGGACGGCGGTCGGCGCGTCCCGGTTCTCCAGTGCGGCGCGCAGCCGGCCCAGCGACCCGGTCGTCAGGATCGTGTCGGCACCCGCGTGCAGGATCAGCACCGGCGCCGTGATCGCGGACGCCTCGGCGATCGCATCCAGGCTGTGGTTCGCCGGCGCCGGGTCCCAGATCGACGGGTGGTAGGCGATCACGTTGGACAGCAGCGGATCCCGCGCGCCGAGCAGCAGCGCGAACCGCCCACCGAGGCAGTAGCCGATCACCCCGACCCGCTCGAAGCCCAACGCGTCACGCAGATGTCCCAGCAGCGCCCCCATCTCCCCGAGGCACGTCTCGTCGTCGAGTTGCCCCATCAGTTCGAACAGCCGCTCGCGAGGCGTGTCGTCGGAGGTGGGACCGTGCCACGGATCCCACACCAGCGCCGTCATCCCGGCGGCGGCGATGTCGGACGCGTACTCACGGACCTGCGCGTCGATGCCGGTGATCATCGGCAGCACCAGCATCGCGCCGACGCTCTCCGCGTCGGCGGGTCTGGCCAGGTGCGCGGTCAGCTCACCCACGGTGACGGTCTCGGTCTCGACCCGGCTCACGGAAACTCCTTCTCGCTCTCGGTGACTGTCCCGGACACGATCTCACACGCCGGACGGATCCGGTCGGCGCGAGTATTCGAATCGGCCCGAGTTCAATTCTCGGCACCGTCAACGGAATCGGTTTCACGCCAAGATCGTTGGCGTACAAGGTGTGCCGCCGGCCCCACGGACGGCGTCACCCTCGCTTTTGACTATGTAGCGCCATATTGGCAATAATGGCCGTACATATCGAGAGAGGTTCTCCCCGTGACCCAGCCGACCGCCCTCCCCCTGTCCGGCATCACCGTGGTGAGCATCGAGCAGGCCGTGGCGGCTCCGTTCGCGACGCGTCAGCTCGCCGATCTCGGCGCCCGGGTGATCAAGATCGAACGACCCGACGGCGGCGACTTCGCCCGACGCTACGACGAAACGGTGCGCGGCGAGTCGAGCTACTTCGTCTGGCTCAACCGCTCCAAGGAATCGCTGACCCTCGACCTCAAGTCCGAACAGGGCCGCGCCGTCCTCGAACGGCTGCTCGGCACCGCCGACGTGTTCGTCCAGAACCTGGCCCCCGGCGCGGCGGCCCGGATGGACCTCGACGCGCAGTCGCTGCAGCAGCGCCACCCGTCCCTGATCCCGTGTGACATCTCCGGGTACGGCAACACCGGTCCCTGGTCCGACCGCAAGGCCTACGACATGCTCGTGCAGGGCGAATCCGGACTGATGTCCCTGACCGGCCCCGAATCCACCCCGTCCCGGGCCGGCATCTCGATCGCCGACATCTCCGCCGGAATGTACGCCTACAGCGGCATCCTCACCGCCCTGTTCACCCGCGCGACCACCGGCGTCGCCCGTGCCGTGGAGGTGTCGCTGTTCGAGTCCCTCGGCGAATGGATGGGCAACCCCGCGTACTACACCGAATACGGTGGGACCCAACCCCGCCGGGTCGGTGCCGAGCACGCGACAATCGCACCGTACGGCGCCTTCCCGACCTCCGACGGCACGATCCTGCTGTCCGTGCAGAACGAGCGGGAGTGGGTGGCGCTCTGCACCGATCTTCTCGGAAACGACGCGCTCGCAACGGATCCACGGTTCGAGCGCAACTCGGACCGGGTCGCCAACCGCGCCGAGTGCAACGCCCTCGTTGCCGACCGGACACGCACCATGCCCACCGAGGACGCGCTCGCCGTGCTCGACAGGATCGCCATCGCCAACGGCCGACTGGCCTCGGTGTCCGACTTCCTGACGCACCCGTCGCTGGAGGGGCGCAACCGGTGGCGCGAGGTCGACACCGCGGGAGGCCCGGTGCGCGCGTTGCTCCCGCCCGCCACGCTCGCCGGTGTCGAACCGCGGTTCGATCCCGTCCCGGCGGTCGGCGAGCACACCGACACCATCCTTGCCGGGCTCGGCTACGACGCCGCCGCGATCGCCGACCTGCGCGCCGCGGCCGCGGTGTAGGTCAGCGTCGTGCCCACCGCGGATCCGGTGTCTCACGCTGTCGCCTCCGACGGCACCGACGTCGCCGGCCCACCGGTGACGTCCTTCGTCACGGCGTGATCCGTGGCCGCGGCCGCCCTTCCTCCGACGACTCGTGGAGACCGGCCGCTCGCGTCGGTCCGTCTCGCGCACTGCGACTTCCGTGGACGGCGTCGCACCCCGTCACGGTTCTGTGAAATGTGCATGACGCGCGGGGGTCGGGATCGTGCCTGAGCCGGGGCCGTCCGGGATCGGAATCGGGTCGTCCCAGGATCGGGACCATCCACGTGTTTCGACCGTGGTTCGCATTGTCGATTCGGCCATATCGAGCCGTCGGGGAGTCGTTCGACGGTGGCGCCTCGCCAGGCCACACTCGGTGTCAACGACCGGACGGCTCTTCCCTCGGCTGGAGGTCACTCATGACGAACACGGCGACGCCCACACCGGGCACGACCGGCGCGGTCGGCCGACCCGTGATCGCGCTCCCCACGGACGACGGGTCGGCGACCACCGAGTCCGGCGCCCTCGTGCGGGTGACCGCGTCGGACCTGCGCGAGGCCGGTGTGGCCGTCAGCCGGGTCCGGCAGGAGAATCCCGACGGGACGGTCGTCCTTCTCGACGTCGACGTGCATCTGGCACCCGACTTCCGGACGGCGCTGAAGGAGGCGGCGGCACTGTCCGAGCAGCCGACGGGACGGGTGCGTTACGTCGGAACTCCGTCCGGCCTTGCGGGTTTCGTCACCGACATCCGTGCGGCCGGCGTCGCCGACGGAGTCGTGGCGATCGCGATCGGGAAGAGCGCCGACCTGGCGCCGTTGGTGCGGGACGCGGTGGCACCGCTGCTCGCGTGCGACGTGGCCGACGTCGCCTGACCGCCGTCACCGCTCGAGGTGGGCCTTCATCTTCGCGAGGGTCTCACGCATCCCGGCCTGCATCAGGGCGTCCCGGTCGCTGCCGATCAGCGTGGAGCGCTGCACCATCCGCACGTACCACGCGGGCGTGGCGTAGATCTCCCGGGTCTCGGTGATCCGGCTGCCCGTCTCGGTCGGTTCGACGAGGTAGGTCCAGCGGGCCTTCGGTTCGTCGGACTGGAACGAGAACCGCTGCCCGGCAACGACGTCGACAACGGTGCAGTGTGTCGTCCAGCGGACCAGGCCGTGCCGGTTGCGGCCGGTGAAGGTGGCGCCGACGGTGACCGGCTCGCCGCCGGTCCAGTGCCCGCCGGTGTTCTCCGGGCTGAACCGGTGATACCCGGCGATGTCGGTGACCAGGTCCCACACCCGGGTCGGCGCTGCGCCGACCTCGATGCTGGCGGTGTCCACGGCCGTCACCGTCCCGGCAGGTACTGCAGCGCCTTGATGAACGGCGCCAGGACCTTCGCCCAGACCTTGGGCGGAAGCCCGCGTGGCCCACCGAGATCGAGTACCCGGGTGGTGGCGACCGTCTGCGATTCGGTGTACTTGAGCAGGCCGTCGACACCGTGTCTGCGGCCGACACCGGACACACCCATGCCGCCCATCGGCGCGGCGGTGCTGCCCCAGGCCGGTCCGTAGCCCTCGTCGACGTTGACGGTGCCGGCGCGGACCCGGGCGGCGATCGCCTCGCCCTCGGCCTTGCTGCCCGCCCACACGCTGGCGTTGAGGCCGTACACGGTGTCGTTGGCCTTCGCGACGGCCTCCTCGACGTCGGTGACGGGGTAGATCGACACCAGCGGGCCGAACGTCTCGTTGCGGGCGCACTCCATCTCGTCGGTGACCCCGGTCAAGACCGTCGGTTCGAAGAACAGCGGCCCGAGGTCGGGTCGGGCCTGGCCGCCCGCGACCACCGTCGCACCCTTCGCGACGGCGTCGTCGACGTGCCCGGACACCGTCTTGACCTGGGATTCGGAGATCAGCGACCCCATCTCGACGCCGAACTCGTAACTCGGTCCGAGGGCCATCTTCTTCACCCGGTCCCCGAACAGGCGGGTGAACTCGTCGGCCACCGGCTGCTCGACGTAGATCCGCTCGATGGAGATGCACAGCTGGCCGGAGTTCGAGAAGCAGGCCCGTACGGCCGCGTCGGCGACCTCCCGCAGGTTCGCGCCCTTCGTCACGATCATCGGGTTCTTGCCGCCGAGTTCGGCGGAGAAGCCGATCAGCCGGCGTCCGGCCTGCTCGGCGAGCAGCTGACCGGTTGCGGTGGAGCCGGTGAACATCAGGTAGTCCGCGTGGTCGACGATCGCGGTGCCGACCACGGACCCCTGCCCCGGCACGACCGCGAACAGATCCTTGGGCAGCCCCGCGCGATACAGCAGTTCGACGCAGGCCAGCGCGCAGTACGGGGTCTGGCTGTCGGGCTTGATGACGACGGCGTTGCCCGCGAGCAGCGCCGCGATCGCGTCGGACACGGCGAGGGTCATCGGGTAGTTCCACGGCGAGATGACGCCCACGACGCCCTTCGCGTGGTGGTTGACCACGGTCTTCGTCAGCCCGGGCAGCATCCCCTGGACCCGCTTCGGCCGCAGCGCCTTCGGTGCGAGCTTGGCGTAGTAGCGGGACGTCATGGCGATGTCGAGGACCTCCTCGAGCGCGGACACCCGCGCCTTGCCGGTCTCGGCCTGCGCCATGTCGAGCAGCGCGTCCCGGTTGGCGAGCACCAGGTCGCGGTAGCGGTGGAAGATCTCGGCCCGCTCGGTCGGGGTGCGCCGCGCCCACTCCCGCTGGGCGACGCGCGCCCGCTCGACGGCGTCGATCGCGTCCTGGGCCGTGCCGACCGGAATGCTCGCCAGCTCGCGGCCGGTGAAGGCCTCGACCACCGACCGGGTGGGCCGGTCCGCGGCGTCGGGAATCGCGACGAGCTTTCCGAGCCGTTCGAAGGTCGCAGCGGACGGAGCAGGCATGTCGGACCCCTACCGGTTAGTAGTTTTTGCGGTTACAGACAACCTACCCCGATCGTGGCCCGGTTCACAGTGCTCCGAGAACGGACAGCAGCTGCAGTTTCACGTAGCTCTCGCTGCCGGGTACCGCGGTGTAGACGACCAGCGAGTTCGCCTCCGTCGGGTCGAGGAGGATCTGACAGTTCAACCCCACCAGGCCCACCTCGGGATGTCGGAACCGTTTGACCTCGTGCGGCACGATGCCGACCTCGTGTTCCTTCCACAGGGTCCGGAACCGCTCGCTGCGGGTGGTCCGACAACTGTGTGAAGCCGCGCTCAAGGCGGTGACCGGCACGGCGCGTGCGGCACTGCACTTCTCGCGGCGAATCCTCCGGGCCGACATCCGCTTTCGCTTGAGGGCCTTCACCCCGGCGTCGACCATCGCGGGCGGCCCGCACAGGTACCCGGAGTAGGCCCGGCACGTACCGTACGCCGGAATGACTGGCCTGCAACGTCTCCCAGAACTCGACGTCGTACAGGCCGCCGGCGTGCCGCACCCCGCGGTAGAGGTGCAGCTCCCGGTCCGGGTCGATCGACAGGGCGGCAGCGCGATCGGCTTCATCGGAGCGATACCGGTACCGCCGGCCGGCATGACGATGCCGGCGTCGGGGTCCTCGTCGAGGACGAAGTCGCCCGGCCGCACGCTGCAACCCCGGACGGTCAAGCGGGTTCTCGACGCACTCCGCGACGACCCGGCGCACCCGTGGACGCTCGCCGACATGGTCGCGCTGGCGGGCACCAGCGTTCGCCGCCTGCAGGAGGGCTTCGCCGAATATGTCCGGTGCACACCCACCGCGACCCTGCGGGACATTCGGCTGGGGCGCGCGCACGACGACCTGATCGCCGGCGGCACCTCGGTGACCGACGTCGCCGCCATG
Organism: Rhodococcus sp. NPDC003318; assembly: GCF_042879035.1. Taxonomy (NCBI): domain Bacteria; kingdom Bacillati; phylum Actinomycetota; class Actinomycetes; order Mycobacteriales; family Nocardiaceae; genus Rhodococcus; species Rhodococcus sp. NPDC003318. Next base: position 26,339 of record NZ_JBIAOU010000031.1, read on the forward strand.
TGGGGATTCAGCAGCCCGAGCAGATTCGCCGCGGCGTATCGACGTCGCTACGGGCGGTCGCCGTCCCAGGATCTCCGCGGGTGACCCGAGGCCCACCCTGTGGCGTCTCTCACATTCGCGGGCCTTTTGGCATGGTTCCAGAAGAGAATCCAGGTCTTATAGCCCTCCGCTATCAAAACTTCTAAAACAATCGATTGGTGCGATTAATCAGCGGTCGTTAGGGTCGGAAACCGGACACAACAACAACCGAGACCGAATGAGGCAGTACATGTCGCTGATCAACAAGACGATCAAGCCCTTCTCCGCCGAGGCCTTCAAGGACGGCGCCTTCGTCACCGTTTCCGACGAGGACATCAAGGGCAAGTGGGCCGTCTTCTACTTCTACCCGGCCGACTTCACCTTCGTCTGCCCCACCGAGCTCGGCGACCTCGCCGACCACTACGAGGAGCTGCAGGGCCTGGGCGTCGAGGTCTTCTCCGTCTCCACCGACACCCACTTCACGCACAAGGCGTGGCACGGCTCCTCCGACACCATCGGCAAGATCAAGTACGCGATGATCGGTGACCCGACCCTGCAGATCAGCACCGACTTCGAGGTGCTCCGCGAGAACCAGGGCCTGGCCGACCGCGGCACCTTCCTGGTCGACCCGGACGGCGTCGTCCAGTTCACCGAGGTCACCGCCGAGGGCATCGGCCGCAACGCCGCCGAGCTCGTCCGCAAGGTCAAGGCCGCCCAGTACGTCCGGTCGCACCCGGGCGAGGTCTGCCCGGCGAAGTGGGAAGAGGGCGACGAGACCCTCGCCCCGTCGCTGGAGCTCGTCGGCAAGATCTGATTCGTCGACGGTTGTCCACACCGGTGGCGCGGGGCGCTCTCGCCCCGTGCCACCGGCACCGTCCCGCACGGATCACCTCGGCTCGAGCTGAGAAGTTCGCCGACTCCCGCACTGTCAAGTCACTGTTCTTCCAACGTTCGGAGAAACTCTCATGCTCGACGCCCCCCTCGCCAACCAACTGAAGACCCTCCTCGAGAAGGTCACCCAGCCGATCGAGCTGATCTCCTCGCTCGACGAGCGCCCGAAGTCCACGGAACTCGCCGAACTCCTCGACCAGATCGCGGGTATGTCCGACCTGGTGACCCACTCGCGCTCCGGCGACGATCCGAGGCGCCCCTCGTTCCTGATCCGCCGCGTCGGCACCGACATCGCGGTGCAGTTCGCGGGCATCCCCCTCGGACACGAGTTCACGTCGCTCGTGCTCGCGCTACTGCAGGTCGGTGGCCACCCCTCCCGGGAGGCCGCGGAGCTGCTCTCGCAGGCACGCGACCTCGAGGGTGACCTCTACTTCGAGACCTACTTCTCCCTCTCCTGCCAGAACTGCCCCGACGTCGTCCAGGCACTGAACCTGATGGCCGTCGTCAACCCGCGGATCAAGCACATCGCCATCGAGGGCTCCCTCTTCCAGGATGAGGTCGACAGCCGTCAGGTGATGGCCGTGCCGACGGTCTTCCTCAACGGTGAGCCCTTCGGCTCCGGCCGGATGAACCTCGAGCAGATCATCGGCAAGCTCGACACCGGATCGGCCGAGCGCACCGCCGCCGCGATCTCCGAGAAGGACCCCTTCGACGTGCTCGTCGTCGGCGGCGGCCCCGCCGGCGCGACCGCCGCGATCTACGCCGCCCGCAAGGGAATTCGCACCGGCGTCGTCTCCGAGCGGTTCGGCGGCCAGGTGCTCGACACCATGGGCATCGAGAACTTCGCGTCGGTTCCGTACACCGAGGGCCCGAAGTTCGCGGCCGAGCTCGAGAACCACGTGCGCCAGTACGACGTCGACATCATGAACACCCAGAACGCGGCGAAGCTGACCCCCGCCGAGGTCGACGGCGGCCTGGTCGAGGTCGAGCTCGCGAGCGGCGCCCGACTGCTCTCCCGCAGCGTGATCCTGTCCACCGGCGCCCGCTGGCGCGCGATGAACGTCCCCGGCGAGAACGAGTACCGGAACAAGGGCGTCACCTACTGCCCGCACTGCGACGGACCGCTCTTCAAGGGCAAGCGGGTCGCGGTGATCGGCGGCGGCAACTCCGGCGTCGAGGCCGCGATCGATCTCGCCGGCATCGTCGAGCACGTGACGCTGGTCGAGTTCGACTCGCAGCTGCGCGCCGACGACGTGCTGCAGCGCAAGCTCCGCAGCCTGCCCAACGTCGACATCCTGCTCAGCACGCTGAGCACCGAGGTCCTCGGTGACGGCTCCAAGGTGACCGGGCTGGCGTACACGGATCGCACCACCGACGCGTCGCACACCGTCGACCTGGACGGTGTGTTCGTGCAGATCGGTCTGCTGCCGAACACCGAATGGCTTTCCGGCACCGTTGATCTCACTCCGCGTGGCGAGATCGTGGTCGACGACCACGGCCGCACCTCGGTGCCCGGCGTGTTCGCGGCCGGCGACTGCACGACCGCCCCGTACAAGCAGATCATCGTGGCCGCCGGCTCCGGCGCGACCGCCGCGCTCGGCGCCTTCGACCACCTCATCCGCACCAGCACCCCGGCCGAGGAGCCGGTCGCGGTGAGCGTCGGATAGTTCCACTCCACCCTTCGGGTGAGGGGAACCCAACGCCGGTCCGTCCGACTGGCATCGGGTTCCCCTCACCCGTTTGTGCAAGTGGTCACGAGGGACGGGCTACACGTCGACGGCCAGGTTCGTGGCACCGATGACCGCACCGTCGGTGACGGGCACCAGCCCGTCGTCGGCGAGCTGCGCACCGAAGTAGCCGCCGGCGTCGTCCCGCACGACGGAGCGGTCGTCGCCGCGGTCGCGCAGGACGGCGCCGACGAATTCGTCCATCGGGGCCTTCTTCGAGCCGGCGATCTCGACGACGCCGCGGGGCTCACCGGCCGCGACCTCCGCGACCAGCCGCGCGACGTCTGCCGCCGCTACGGGCTGGAAGAGGGTGTGCGGCAGGTGAACTCCGTCGGATCGGGTCGACGCGTCGGCGATCGTCGCGATGAACTCGTGGAACTGCGTCGCGCGGACGACCGTGGACGGGACCGCGCTGTCCGCGATGAGCTGCTCCTGCCGGACTTTGCCGTCCAGGTATCCGACTGTGCCCGAGGGCTGCAGCCGATCGACACCGACGATGGACAGCGCGACGTGATGCCGGACCCCCGCCGCAGCTTCGGCTGCGAGCTGGTTGGTGGTGGACCGTTCGAAGAAGTCGACCACGACCGGCCCGTCGAACGACGGCGCGTTGGTCACGTCGACGACCACGTCGGCTCCGGTCAGCGCCTCGGCGAGCCCCGCACCCGTCGCGGTGTCGACGCCCGTGGAGGGCGAGGCGGCAACCGCGTCGTGTCCCCACTCGGTCAGGTGGTCGACGACCTGGCGGCCGATGTGACCGGTTCCTCCGACGACGACGATCTTCATGAGTTCTACCTCCCGACAGTCTTACTCGGATATTCATTGTCCGGGTATGACCTTACTCGGATAGGTCGTATCCGAGTCAAGTAGTCTGGGGGTGTGAAGTTGTCCGGCGGAATCGAGTGGGCGGTCCACTGCTGCGTGGTGCTGTCCGGTGTCGACGCGCCCGTCCCCGCCGCCCGACTCGCGGAACTGCACGAGGTGTCGGGCACCTACCTGGCCAAACAGATGCAGAACCTGTCCCGCGCGGGCCTCGTCCGGTCGGTACAGGGGAAGGCGGGCGGCTACGTCCTCACCCGCCCGCCCGAGCAGATCACGATGCTCGACGTCGTCGAGGCGATCGAGGGCACCGAGCCGTCGTTCGTGTGCACCGAGATCCGGCAGCGCGGCCCGTTCGCCGTCCCGCCCGAGAAGTGCACGCGGACCTGCCCGATCGCCAGGGCGATGTACGCCGCCGACGACGCCTGGCGCGCCTCGCTCCGCGAGATCACGATCGCCGACCTCGTCGCGGACGTGAACTCCCCGACCGACGTGCTGTCACCGGTGCGCGCCTGGTTGAGCGGCCCGGCGGTCGAACCGGCTCGGTAGGAGCGGCCCGCCCCGCGCCCCCGCCACCGGGAAACGTGGCGGGACGTGCGAGGCGGCGGCCTATTGTTGTCCCATGGACCCGCCGGTCACCCGGTACGTCGAACGCGACGGGCACGCGCTGGCCTACCAGGTGGTGGGCGACGGCGACGCCGACGTGGTGTGGTTCTTCGAGATCAACATGCACCTCGACCTGATGTGGACCGACCCGCAGATCCACTACCTGATGGAACGGGGCAACACCTTCGCGCGCACCGCGTTCTTCCAGCGTCGCGGGGTCGGGCTGTCCGACCCGGTCGACCACCTGCCCACCCTCGAGGAACAGGCCGACGACGTCGTCGCCGTCATGGACACCACCGGGATGTCCCGGGCCACGATCGTCGGGGTGGCGAGCGCAGCCGGGCCGGTCGCGCTCGTCGCCGCGAAGTGTCCGGAACGGGTGGCGGGGCTCGTCCTCATCCAGCCGTTCGCGGAACGGCTGATCACCGATGACGGCACTGTGCCGCCCGGATGGGACCGCGAGCACCTGGAGCGGTTCGTGTCCGGATGGCGATCCGCGTACCGGCACTGGGGTTCCGGGGAGAGCGTGCCCCTGTGGGATCCGGCCGTCGACTCCCCGTTCAACCGTCGGGTGATGGCCATGCTCGAACGCTGTTCCGCCACACCGGCAACCGCGCAGGAGCAGCTCGAGAACGTGATGCGGATCGACTACTCCGAGGCGCTGCCGGCGATCCAGTGCCCGGCGCGGGTGCTGCTCGTCCCGCGGAGCCCGGTGTCGCGGGGAGCTGCGCAACGGGTCGCCGACCTGATCCCGCACGGCACCTTCCACCTGCTGCCGACCGCGCCACCCGGCGCGTCCCTCGGCGAGGCGTGGGTGCCGATCCTCGAACACGTCGAGGAGGTGACGACCGGCGCCCACCGCCCCGCCGCCGCGGACCGGTTCCTGGCGACCGTCCTGTTCACCGACGTCGTCGGCTCGACGGAGACGCTGGCACGAATCGGCGACCTCGCCTACCGGGAACTGCGTGCCACCCACGAACGTCAGGTCCGCGCGGCCGTGGAGGCCGCGGGCGGTCGCGTCCTGACCGTCGCCGGTGACGGCACCTTCAGCGTCTTCGACAGCGCGGTCGCCGCGGTGCGGTGCGCCCACGAGATCTGCGGGCAGGCACACACTCTCGGCGTCGAGGTCCGCGCCGGCGTGCACACCGGCGAGGTGCAGCGCAGCGGACCCGACCTGACCGGGATGACGGTCCACGCCGGCGCCCGCATCGGTGCGGCGGCCGGTGCCGGCGAGGTGCTGGTGTCGCGGGCCGTCCGCGACCTGACGGCCGGGTCCGGCCTCACCTTCGCCGACCACGGCACCCACACCCTCAAGGGTGTTCCCGGCCGGTGGCCACTGTTCGCGTTGGTCGACGGCGCCCCGCGCAGCCCGCTCCCCCGCCGGCGGCCGAGGTTGTCCGCCGTCGACCGCGGCATCCTCACCGTCGCCCGGCGGACGCCGCAACTCCTGCGGACCGCCGTCCGACTCGGCAACGCGCGGCAGCGGCGCAGTGCCGGGTGATCTCGGGCCGTCAGCGAATCATGCGCGCGCGGAGCGTCGCGACACCGTCACCGGTGAGTTCGTCCAGCACGACGGGCCGTCCCACGACGGCCAGTGCCAGGGCCTCGCCGGGGCCACGCACATCCGGTCCCGAGCCGGACGCCCAGTCGACGTCCGTTGCGACGAAGCGCAATCCCTTCGTGTAGCGACGTGGGAAGGCGAACGGGTCGGGATGGCTGAGGACGTGGCGCAGCCGGTCCGGGGCGATAGGGCGTGGTCGGCCCAGTGGGCGGCGGATGTCCTGGTGGTGCACCAGATGATCCGCCAGGGCGATTCGGGGCGCGAACCGGGTGAACCAGCTGGTTGCGGCGGACTCTTCGATCCGGTCGACCAGCTCGTCCGGCGCCACGTCGCGGAAGGAGTCCACGAACTGCGCGTTGGCTCGGTCCGGTGAGGGATGCCGGGCCACCGTCCGCAGGTAGGTGACAGGTGGCACCGTGTCGAGCGCGATGTGCGCGACCACGTCCCGCACCCGCCACCCCGCGCACAACGACGGTGTCTGCCAGTCCTCCGGCGACAGGGTCCGCAGCAGCGCCACCAACTCCGCCCGCTCGGCCATCACGTGCTCGCGTACCTCTGATCCCCTACGCACCATGCCTCATTCCTCCCGTGATGTGATCGCGGTGATCCGAGTTCCGTCCGCAGTGGTGGCGGTCGCCACGGTCTGCGGGTAGTGCTCGGTGGTGCCGTCGGGCCGGCGTTCGAAGACGTCCACCGTGTACGTTCCCTCGATCGTCTCGAGCACCAGCACGCAGTGCACGGTGCCGATCGGAATCTGCTGTATTCCCTTGGAGATCTGCTCCGCACGCCCCATCCGGGCGTTGGCCGACGCGAGCTCGCGGGCACGGGCGCCGTCGCGCAACACGTAGTAGGCCCACTCGAAGGCGGCGATCGCGGCCGTACCCGCATCCTGCGAGTCGACGGCGGCGGGCGCACCGGAACCCAGTCCGGCACACCACGTCGTGTCCACGGCCGGCTCCTCCGCGGTGGGTGTCACCAGATCGGCCGCAGGTGAGTTCGCCGAGTTCACCAGCAGCCCGACGACCGTGACGATCCCGGCAACCAGGACGGCGGCGCTGGCGACCACCGCGGCGCCGCGACGGCTCCGGGCACCGCCGGTCTGGGGCGAAACCTTGTCAGTCGGTGCGATTTTCACCCTCACCGGCGGCTCGGGTGTCACGGGCGGCGCCGACAGCCACGCCGGTTCCACGACGTCCCGCGCACAGTCGTCGACCGGGTCGGCCGGTTCGCCGGCGACCCAGTCGTCGAAACCCTGTTTCATCTCCGACGGCTCCATCGGGATCGACCTCCGGTCAGCCCAACGCCGCCGCGATCGCGCCGAGCACCTCGTTCACCGGCGAGGTGACGGGCGCGAACGCGTCGGCCGTGGCGGTCGCGGACGCCTCGATCCGGCGCACCAGGTCGGGTCCGCCCGGCTGGCCGAGTGCCGTGGTTCGCGCCTGCTCGGTCGCGGCGGCGATCTGCGGCGGCACCCACTCGACGGCGTCGCGGACCGCGGTGACGGCTTGGACTCCACCGGGCAGCGTCTCGACGTGCGCGACGGTGGCGCGCGTCTGCTCGGTGATCGCCCCCGGATCCACCGTCGGCGCGTCGGGGATCTCCAACTCGATCGGCTCGGCGAGGGTGTCGCCCGCACCGAACGCCATGCCTTGCGCGCCTCCCACCACTCCGGCGATGGTGCCCGCGACCACGGCGACGGGTATGCCGACGACGGCCGCGCCGATCGCGGCGCCGTTGGCCGTGCTGAGGACGGGACCACTGACGAAGCCCACGACGGGCAACACGACGCCGGCCGCCGGCGCCACCACGCCGACGCCGAACATCCCGCCGAGCGTGCCACCGATCAGCCCGCCCACGACGGCGGCCGGGATACCCGTGGCCGCGGCGACCCCGAGCCCGTACGTTGCGGCACCGCCGACGGTCGCGGCGCCGATCCGGTCGGCGCGGGACGCCTCGATTCCCACCGACCGCCAGGCGGTGTTGACCTGGGCCTCGTAGGCTGCGGCGGTGTTGTTGGTCTTGTCGAGATTCTCCTCGGACAGCCAATTCGGCTTGTCCGCAACGTAATCCCCGAGCCGGAGCCGCTCGGCAGGCGCCTCGATCGGGGCGACCGGTTCGACGACGACGGGCAGGTGCAGGTCCTGCACGGAGGCGGGTGCGATCGGCGCGTCGTACTCCTCGTAGTACGACGTCGGAGCCGGGCGGGTGGGAACGTTGTCGTACTCGGCCGGCGGCGCGACCCAGTACTGCTTCGGTGCGTCGGAAGCGGCCGGCGCGACGGCCTCGGCCGGAGCCGGGTCGAACTCCGGATCGGAAACCCCTGGCTGGCTGGAGGTTTCGACCTCATCGGTGACGCCCGGCTGCTCGGCGGGCGCGGCGGTCGCGACACCGGAGCAGACGATCGCGAGTGCGACCGGCAACGCACCCGCCGTCGACACCCGCTCGACGCGGCGCCGGTGCGCGCCCCTCGTGACAGCCCTGCTCATCTCGATTCCCCCTCGATCGGACCCTGATTCGAATTCTCTTCGCGCGGAGGCGATCCGCTGCGGAATGGTCGAGCCGGCGTTCTCGGGCGTGCGGGCCACGTGCCCACGCCACAGTTCGATACCGCTCACGTCGATTCCCCCGACAATCTCGTGCCCCCACACGGTTGCTGTGTCCGGGCCGGCCTCGGGCGGGCACGCGGACACCTCCCGGTTCGGGAGCGCACGGGGATCATAGGGTGGCGGCGCGGCCCCGGACAACCCCCGCGGCGCGTCGGACGAACCGTCCGGTCCGTGCCGACGACATCGAGCGGGCGGACGCGAACGGCCCCCACCTGGACCTTTCCCCGCACGATGTGACGTGCCTCTCATGTCGGTGGCCGGCGACCCGCCGGGCGCTCCCCCGGCCCGCCCGACCTACCCTTGACGTATGTCCGACCCGCGCAAACCCACCTTCACGCAGTACGTTGGCTACGTCTTCGGCCGAACCCTGCCCGACTCGATGCAGGACTGGGTGCAGAGCGACCTCGTCGGCCCCGGCGCCTCGATCCGCTACGTCCTGCGGTTCACGCTGCCCCTCATCCCGATATTCGTGGCGTTCTACCTGCTCATCCCCGGTGAGCGCTGGATACCGCTGGCGATGATGGCGTTGCTGCTGCTGCCGGTCCTGTACTTCGCGATCGCGCTGATGAACATCTACCGTCGGCACCGCCTGCTCGCGCACGGGCTCGACCCCGAGTTGCTCAACGAACGAGCCCAGCGGCGCGCGGCGCGCACCCGTGACGACTACGAGTCCCGCCACGGCCGCGGCTGAAGGCGGCCTTCGCACGCATCACCGGCATGTGAACTGGTCCCCGGAAGTTGGACTGGGTAATCGGAAGCCTAGGCGGCGAGGGCTTGGGCCCGGTATGTGACCGGGCTCAAGCCGTCGAGCTTG
>NZ_JBIAOU010000032.1:0-122 GCF_042879035.1 Rhodococcus sp. NPDC003318
TCGGACAACGAACTTCGTGCATCCATGACACCACTCCCCGGAAGTCGGAACCGAATTTCGCAGTCCAACTTCCGGGGACCAGTTCACGTGCGGCCCGGCCGCACGAAGGGCACCTTCAGCCC
>NZ_JBIAOU010000032.1:220-31699 GCF_042879035.1 Rhodococcus sp. NPDC003318
CGCAGGGGCAGCCGCAGGGGCAGCCGCAGGGGCAGCCGCAGGGGCAGCCGCAGGGGCAGCCGCAGGGGCAGCCGCAGGGGCAGCCGCAGGGGCAGCCGCAGGGGCAGCGGGGTCAGAGGCGGTTCGGGAACTCGAACACCAGACGGGCTCCGCCGAGCGCACTGTCCTCGAACCAGGCGCGGCCACCGTGCAGCTGGGCCTGCTGCTCGACCAGGGCCAGGCCGAGCCCGGATCCGCCTGCCGCCGCGCCGACGCCACGGCGGAAACGCTCGAACACCACCTCGCGCTCGGATTCGGGGATGCCGCGGCCGTTGTCGTCGACGGTGAGCCGGATGGTGCCGTCGGTTCGCCGGTGCACCGCCAACACGACCTCGGTGGCACCGCCGTGCCGGACCGCGTTCGCGGTCGCGTTGTCGACCGCGAGCCGCATGCCTGCGGGCAGTCCGCGGATCACCAGCGACGGGTCGGCGTCGACCCGCACGGTCAGGTTCGGGTGCTGCCGCTGCGCGTCCTGGGCGGCCGCGTCGCACAGTTCCGCGAGGTCGGTGGGGACGTGGTCCTTCTCGCTGGACAGTTCGCCGGAGGCGAGCCGTTCGAGAGCCGCCAGGGTGGATTCCACCCGGCCCTGGGTGCGGGCCAGGTCGGCGAGGATCTCGGCGCGTTGCGACTCGTCGAGTTCGAGGGTGGTGAGCACTTCGATGTCGGTGCGCATCGCGGTCAGCGGGGTGCGCAGCTCGTGGGCCGACACGGCGGCGAAGTCGCGGGCCGTTTCCAGGGCGGCGCCGGTCTGGCGTTGGGCGTCGGCGATCCGGGCGAGCATCTTCTCGATCGCCAACGCCAGTTCCTCCGCCTCGCTTACCCCGGACACCTTCGCGGGTTGCGGGGCGTCGCTGGCGATCTGGTGCGTCAACTGCACGATCGGGCGGACCGCCCGACCGCCGAACACCCAGCCGAGGGCGGTCGCGGCGGCGATGGCGAAGGCTCCCGCGATCAGCACCCACTGGCGTTGGTCGGTGGTCACGTCCCTCGCCTCGGAGGCCGGGACGGCCAGTGACATCACGAGCGGGGTGTTCGGGATCTCCGTCGTCGCGACGCGATAGTCGGTGCCGTCGACCCGGACCGTCGCGGCGCCCGGGTCGAGTTCGGGCAACCGGGTCGGGGTGCTCGCGATCACGTCGCCGGTGCCGGTGGACCGGATGGTGACCGCGAAGGCGCCGCCGTCACCGAACGTCGGCAGGAACGATGCGGCCGTGGCGACGTTCGCGACCAGCACCCGGGACGCCGTGTCGAGGCGACGATCCAACTGCGCCATGTTGTTTCGTGAGATGGCCACCGAGACGAAGATGCCGAGCAGGGCGACGATGACGGTGGCGCCGAGTGCGGCCGCGGCGGCGACGCGGGCGCGGAGCGAATAGGACCGGCGCCGGCTCACCACGTGCTCACGAGGCGTCACGGAGCACGAATCCGACCCCGCGCACCGTCTGCAGAATCCGAGGATGCCCGTGCGCCTCCAGCTTTCGGCGCAGGTAGCCGACGAACACGTCGACGACGTTGGTGTCGGCGACGAAGTCGTAGCCCCACACCAGTTCCAGCAACCGTTCCCGCGTGAGGACGACGCCGTGGTTGCGGGCGAGTACCGCGAGAAGCTCGAATTCCCGTTTGGTCAGATCGATTTCGTGGCCGTCGACGATTGCGCGTCGCCCGAGTACGTCGACGGTGAGCAGGCCGACGGTGACGCTGCCCTCGATCGGTCCGGCGGTCCCGGTGGGTGTCGCGGCGGTCGCACGCCGGCGGAGCATCGCCTTGATGCGGGCGACCAGTTCGGCCAGCACGAACGGTTTGACCAGGTAGTCGTCGGCGCCGGCCTCGAGCCCGGCGACCCGGTCGTCCACCGAGGAGCGGGCACTGAGCACGCAGATCGGGACGTCGTTGCCCATCGCCCGCAGGGCGGTGACGACGCTGGCGCCGTCGAGGACCGGCATGTTCATGTCGAGCACGACCGCGTCGGGGGAGCGGTCCGCGACCACGGACAGCGCCTCCGCCCCGTTCGAGGCGGTGAGGATGGTGAACCCGGACAGACGCAGGCCCCGCCGCAGGGAGGCGAGCACGTCGTTGTCGTCGTCGACCACCAGGACGGTGGCGGATCCGGTCTCGGTCACCCCGCCATTGTGCCTGTCCGGTTTCAGTAGTTGTGGCAGGTGGCGGCGACGACCGCGAGGGTGCCGTGGATCATCTCGGCTCGGGGGCCGGTGAGAAGCTGATCGGCCGTCGTCGCGAGCTGTGGGTTGGCGGCGAGGTACAGGTCGACCTCTCGCTGGCGTCGGTCGGCGGGCTGGTCGAACAGTACGGTCAGCTGGCGTTCCACCTGGGGGTACGAGTCGAGGAGAGACCCGAGGCCCGGCGCGGTGGCGTGGAGCGCGGCGTCGATCTGGGTGAAGCTGCACGTGCTCTGCAACAGCGGTAGGGAGGACACCGGAGACCCGGCGGCGACGGCGGGGCCGAGCAGGGTCGAGGCGGCAGCGAGGCCGGCGGTCAGCAGGGCGGCACGAGCGGGAAGAGTCATGTACCGAATGTAGGCCCGCTCCTCGCCCGAGTGGTCGAGGCAGGCCGTGGAACCTCCACAGAACCGAGGTCGCTTCCGGGCGAGGCGCGGGAAACGCCGGAACGGTGGACGCCGGTAGTGCCCGGCCGGCGCCCACCGGTGCTCACGGGGTCGGGCCGAGCAGCTTCGCGAGGGCATCGAGGACGGCGGGGTCCTCGATCGTGGACGGCACCGTGTAGTCCTCGTGGTCGGCGATCTGCCGCATCGTCTTGCGCAGGATCTTGCCGGACCGGGTCTTCGGCAGCGCCTGCACGACCGTCACGTCGCGGAACGTGGCTACGGCGCCGATCTGGTCGCGGACCATCGCCACGAGTTCGGTGCGCAGCACCTCGGGGTCGATGTCGGCACCGGCCTTGAGCACCACGTAGCCGCTGGGGCGCTGACCCTTGAGGTCGTCCTTGATGCCGACGACCGCGCACTCGGCGACGGCCGCGTGCCGGGCGACGACGGCCTCCATCGCGCCGGTCGAGAGCCGGTGTCCGGCGACGTTGATGACGTCGTCGCTGCGGCCGAGGACGAAGACGTAGCCGTCGGCGTCGACGAATCCGGAGTCGCCGGTCAGGTAGTAGCCGGGGAACGTCGACAGGTACGACTTCACGTACCGCTCCTCGTCGCGCCACAGCCCGGCCAGTGTGCCGGGCGGCAGCGGCAGCTTGATGACGATGTTGCCCTCGGCGCCCGCCTCGACCTCGGTGCCCGCGGCGTCGACGACCTGCACCCGGTAGCCGGGCACCGAGACGGTCGGCGAACCGGCCTTGATCGGCATCGGCTCGAGGCCGCGCAGGTTCGCGCAGATCGCCCACCCGGTCTCGGTCTGCCACCAGTGGTCGATCACCGGGGCGCCCAGCTTCTCGGTGGCCCACTCGTAGGTGTCGGGGTCGAGACGCTCACCGGCCGCGAACAGCGTGGTCAGGGACGAGATGTCGTACCTGGCCAGCTCCGCGGCCTCCGGGTCCTCCTTGCGGATGGCGCGGATCGCGGTCGGTGCGGTGAACAGGGCGCGGACGCCGTGCTGCTCGATGATCCGCCAGAACGCGCCGGCGTCGGGGGTGCCGACCGGTTTGCCCTCGTAGACGATCGTGGTGGCGCCGACCAGCAGCGGCGCGTACACGATGTACGAGTGCCCGACCACCCAGCCGACGTCGGACGCCGTCCACATCACCTGGCCGGGGCCGATGTCGTAGATGTTGCGCATCGACCAGGCCAGCGCGACGGCGTGGCCGCCGTTGTCGCGGACCACGCCCTTCGGCTTCCCGGTGGTACCGGACGTGTACAGGATGTAGAGGGGGTCGGTCGCGGCGACGGGCACGCAGTCGGCGGGGGTCGCGTCGTCGACGGCGGCGTCCCAGTCCAGCCAGCCGTCGTGATCGGCGGCGTTGCCGGGGATCTGTTCGCGGTCCTTGACGATGATCGTGGTCGGGGCGTGGTCGGTCAGGCCGAGTGCCCGGGCGACGATCGGCAGGTACTCGATGGTCCGGCCCGGCTCGAGGCCGCCGGACGCGGTGACGAGTGCCTTCGGCTGGGCGTCGTCGATGCGGGCGGCGAGTTCGGCGGCGGCGAACCCGCCGAACACCACCGAGTGGACGGCGCCGATACGGGCGCACGCGAGCATCGCGACCGCGGCTTCCGGGATCATCGGCATGTAGACGACGACACGGTCGCCGGCGGTGATGCCCTGGGCGGTGAGGACGCCCGCGAAGCGCGAGACCTGGTCGAGCAGTTCGGTGTACGTGTAGGTGCGGACCGTGCCGGTCATGGCCGAGTCGTGGATCAGGGCGGCCTGGTCGCCGCGGCCGGCGGCGACGTGCCGGTCGAGCGCGTTGAAGCACGTGTTGAGCCGGGCATCGGGGAACCAGCGGTACATCGGGGCCGCGGAGTCGTCGAGGGCCTTCGTCGGCGCGTCGACCCAGTCGATGGCCTCGGCGGCGTTGAGCCAGAAGCGTTCCGGCTGCTCGACGCTCTCCCGGAATGCCTCGGCGTAGGCGCCGCTCGCGTGCTCGACTGCGCTCATCGACTCGTGTCCTCTCCCTCGCTGTGATGCGCACTACACATTAGGGGATTCCGGCGCCTCCAACACCGCTCGGACGGGACGGCGCGGCGCCGGTGCGGCAGGCGGTGCCGAATCGTCGATGAGCGGTGACGGTGGCGTCCGGGAGCAACGGGCGTCGGGAGGCGACCGGGGCAACTACGGTGGGGTGCATGACGCTGCTCGCGGAGGACCTGCTGCTGCTCCTGCTCGACGACGAGACCGGGAAACCCGTCGTGGACGGCTCTTCGGTGCCGCGTGTGCTCGCCGGTGCGGTACTGCTGGATCTGGCGCTCGACGGTGTGGTCGAGCCTGCCGACGGGTCGGGCGCGGTGAAGAAGGGTCGCCTCGTCCTGCGGGATCGCACGCCGCCGCTGGACCCGATCCTCGCGCACGCGGTCGCGCAGCTGCGCGGGTCGAAGCCGTTGAAGCCGGAGGCGGCGATCGAGAAGCTCGGCAAGAACCTGCGTGAGGCGGTGCTCGGTCGTGTCGTCGAGCGCGGCTGGGTGCACGAGGCGAAGGGCAAACTGCTGGGGATCTTCCCGACCAAGACGTGGCCGTCGGTCGATCCCACGCACGAGCGGGTGGTGCGCGACCGGCTGCGGGCCGCCCTCGTCGACGGCGCGACACCCGAGCCGCGCACCGCCGCCCTCATCGCGCTGCTGTCCGCGGTCGACGCCGCGTCGAAGGTGTTCCCCGACGAGGGGAAGAAGGCGGTCCGGAGGCGTGCCAAGGAGATCGCGAACGGGGACTGGACCGCGGTCGCCGTCCGCCGGGCGGTCGAGTCGGTCAATGCGGCGGTCATCGCCGCGGTGATCGTGCCGTCCGTCGCCGCGGGCGGCAGTTGAGCACGTCGCTCCCGCAGCTAGCCGGCGTTCAGCTCGACGGCCGCGCGGACGAGGGCCGTGAACGCGTCCTCGTCGATCTCGTCGGTTTCGTGGAAGTCGATGGCGCGCCGGGTGTTTCCGTCGAGACTGGAGTTGAACATCCCCGACGGGTCCGCCAGCGAGGCGCCCTTCATGAACGTCACCTTCACGATCTTCTTGTACGACTCGCCGGTGCAGACGATTCCGGAGTGCGACCAGACGGGGACGCCGCGCCACTTCCACTCCTCGACCACGTCGGGATCGGCCTGCTTGACCAGAGCCCGGATCCGGGCGAGTTTCTCACCCCGCCAGTCGCCGAGTTCCCGGATGCGTTCGTCGATCAGCTGGGAGGCGGTGTCGCCCTCCGCAGCACCGCCCTTCGCCCGGATCAATTCAGACGTCCTTCGTCTAGTTCGTGTGGACGACGTAGACGTCACACGGGGCATGGGCGGCGACGTCCCGCGCGATGCTTCCCAGCACGCGGGTAGGGCCCTGAACTCGCCGATTGCCCACGACGATCAGGTCGGCGGAGAGGTCGTTCGCGACCCGCACCATCGCGTCGGCGGGCTTTCCGCTCTCGGCGGAGATGGTGATCCGTGCCGTGGGAAGTTCGCGACGGATTCTGGCCTGCACGGAGCCGGCGAGGCCGTATGCACTCTGCTCGGTGGTGACCAGGATCGCCTCGGTGCCGGCTTCGAGGCGCTCGGATTCGAACTTGCCGTACGCCGACACCAGCCGCAGGTCGGCGTCGAGGGCCACGGCGAGTTCGGCCGCGCGTAGTGCGGCGGCGTAGGCTGTCGCACTGTCGTCGACGCCGGTAACGATCTGCTTGATCATGCTCGCACTCCTACGGCCGGGACCACCCTCGTGTGTATTTGATCGAGATAGTACGTATCGAACGGGATGTGTGCTGGCGACACGGCCGTTCGGCGTGGTGTGAGTGTCGCGACGCCGGGCGGCCCGTCCTGTTTGCGTGGGTCAGGCAGTGTCCGGTGCGGTCGTCGGGGAGAAGTCCTCCTCGATGCGGATCGCGATCTGCAGGCAGGCCAGCATCAGTGCCGCGACCGCGAAGCCCGTGAGCGCGCCCAGCTGCTCCTGGTCGAACAGAAAGACCTGGGTCACCAGGAGATTGACGATCACCGATGCTCGGAGCAGGCGGAGTGCCCGCAGGTACGGTCCACGCCAGAGGAACCACACGCCGAGCACGGCCAGCGCTCCGGACACCGCGCTCGACACCTGGACCAGGGTGTCGGACAGGTTGTCGGCCGCGTCGTCGTTGACGGTGACCAGCGCGAGCGCCACCGACGCGACGGTCGTGGCCGCCTGGACGACGAAGAGCACCAGCACGATACGGCGCACCATCCGATGCCCCAGCACGGACTCGGCATGCCGGGCGGCGGTGTTGCGGGCGCGGACGACCCGTGAGCCGAGACTGGTCTTCGGAACGTCCTGCGTGAGTAGTGCCTCGCGAAGGGCCGCCGACATCGCCCCGAATCGGGGGTCCCGGACCCCGTCGAGCACCGCGAGCACGGACCGGCGCCGGACGTCGTCGAGTTGCCCGAGGGCGAGGTCGGTGACCGCGTCGGCGCCGATGGCCAGTCGTCGCTCGTCGGGTGGTCCTGCACGGGTGATCGCTTCGCGGGCAACCAGATAGAAGAGCACGAACACCACGTAGATCATCGCGATCGCCGGCTGGAAGAAGTAGTCGACGTCCTTGGTCACGAACTTGCCGATCTCGTCGACGAACAGGCCGAAGCCGATACCGCCGGCGAGCGCCGAGAGCACCCGCACCCGGGTGCCCTCCGTGATCGCGACGGCCACGAGGGCGGCGGCCATCAGCAGCCCGCCCCACAACACGTGCGCGATGTGCAGTGTGCCGCTGCCGATCTGGGGATAACCGGTTGCCGCGAGGTAGGCGCGGGTGATCAGCACCGTGGCCACCGCGGCGACCAGGAACAGTTCGAACCGCGTCAGAGCCGCCGAGTCGTGAGCCCGGGTGTCGGCGGTCATCGCGGCAGCCCGAGGGTGCGGTAGCGAGCGATGCGTGTGGTGTACCGCTGCTCGGCCGGGACCGTGTCGAGGGCGGCCAGTTCCCGGGCGATCGCCTCGCCGACGCGTTTGGAGAACCCGATCGGCTCCTCGGCGGCGTCGGGCAGTTCCGGGATGATCGCGTCGATCACCCCGTCCCGGAGCAGGTCCCGAGACCGGATGCCCTGGGCGTGGGCCATTCTCGGGGCGTGGGCGGTGTCGCGGTGCACGATCGCGCTGGCCCCTTCGGGCGGGAGGGGCGCGAGCCAGCCGTTCTGTGCCGCGAGCACCCGATCCGCGGGCAGCAGCGCCAGCGCGCCGCCGCCGGTGCCCTGGCCCAGCAGCACCGACACCGTCGGGGTGCCGAGGGTGACGAGATCGGCGAGGCAGCGGGCGATCTCGGGTGCCAGGCCCCGCTCCTCCGCCTCCTTCGACAGGGACGCACCGAGGGTGTCGATCACAGACACCAGCGGAATTGCCAGTTCCTCGGCGAGTTTCATGGCGCGGCGGGCCTCACGCAGTGCGCCGGGACCCATTGTCGTCTCGGGTGACTGACCGCTGCGGTCCTGCCCGAACAGCACACAGGGCTGTCCGCGGAACCGGGCCAGCGACACCAGCACCGTCTTGTCTGCCTCGCCCTGCCCGGTTCCCGACAACCGCACCTGCTCGGTCGCGGCGTACCGCAGCAGCTGCCGGATGCCGGGCCGGTCGGCACGCCGGGACAGCATCACCGACTGCCACGCCGGGACGTCCGGGATGTCGGCCGGCTCGGGATGTGTGTCGACCCACTCGTCGGTGTCGCCGGACAACACCCGCAGCGAACGCGCCACCAGGTGCCGCAACGACTTCGGCTCGACGACCCCGTCGATCACCCCCTTCGCGTACAGGTTCTCCGACGTCTGGACGCCCTCCGGAAACCTCTCCCCGTACAGCGCCTGATAGACACGCGGACCGAGGAACCCGACGAGGGCGCCGGGCTCGGCGACGGTGACGTGGCCGAGCGACCCCCAGGACGCGAACACCCCGCCCGTCGTCGGATTGCGCAGGTACACCAGGTAGGGCAGTCCGGTGGCCTTGTGGACCGTGATGGCGGCGGCGATCTTGACCATCTGCACGAACGCCAGGGTGCCCTCCTGCATCCGGGTCCCGCCCGACGTCGGCGACGCCAGCAACGGCAACCGTTCGGCCGTCGCGCGTTCGACCGCCGTCACGATGCGTTCGGCGGCCGCGACGCCGATCGAGCCGGCGAGGAACCCGAACTCGCAGGCGATCACCGCGACCCGGCGGCCGCGGATGGTGCCCTCCCCGGTGATCACCGATTCGTCGAGCCCGGTCTTCGCGCGCGCTGCGTCGAGGTCGGCGCGGTAGTGCGCGTCGGCGTCCACCTCGACCGGTGCGGTGTCCCAGGACCGGTAGCTTTCGGCGTCGAGAACCAGATCGAGGACGTCGTGAGCGGACAGGCGCGCAGGCATGGCGCCGAGCCTATGTCACGCCCGGCCTGGAGCGGTGGCCTGCGGCCAGTGGTGGGGGGTGGGGGGGGGCGGCCCCCCCCCCCCCCCCCCCCGCGCCCCCCCCCCCCGCCCCCCCGCCCCCCCCCCCCCCCGGGGGGGGCGCGGGGGGGCGCCACCGCCCGGGGGGGGGGGCGGGCGGCGTGTGCCCCAATCTGTGGTTGCTTGTGGCCTCACCTGGGTGTCGGGGGGGGGGGGGGTTGGTGGGCGGGGGGGGGGGCCCCCCCGCCCCCCCCCCCACCACTGGCTACTCGACGAGCAGCCCACCTTCCATCCGCCACCGGCGGGTGCTGCGCATCGTGTCCAGCATCCGCCGGTCGTGCGTGACGAGCAGCAGGGTTCCGGTGTAGGAGTCCATCGCCTGCTCGAGTTGTTCGATCGCGGGGAGGTCGAGGTGGTTGGTCGGCTCGTCGAGAACCAGCAGGTTCACGCCGCGTGCCTGCAGGAGGGCGAGGGCGGCGCGGGTGCGTTCGCCGGGGGAGAGCGAGTCCGCCGGCCGCAGCACGTGGTGACCCTTGAGGCCGAACTTCGCGAGCAGGGTGCGCACGTCCGCGTCGGGCCAGTCGGGGACCTGCGCGCCGAACGCCTCCGCCAGCGTCCGGTCGCCCTCGAACAGTCCGCGGGCCTGGTCGACCTCGCCGACCGCGACCCCGGACCCCAGCGACGCGGTGCCCTCGTCGGGGGCGAGGCGGCCGAGGAGCACGCTCAGCAGCGTCGACTTTCCGGATCCGTTCGGTCCGGTGACGAGAATGCGGTCACCCCAGTCGATCTGGGCGTGGATCGGGCCGAGCCGGAAGGTTTCACGTGCAACCACGACACCGGTCAGGGTGGCGACGACGGCGCCGCTGCGGGGCGCGTCGGCGATCTCCATCCGCAGCTCCCATTCCTTGCGGGGCTCCTCGACCACCTCGAGCCGCTCGATGCGGCGTTGCGTCTGACGGGCTTTCGCGGCCTGCTTCTCGGTGGATTCGGCGCGGGCCTTGCGGCCCATCTTGTCCGAGTCGGCGCCCTTGGCCTTGCGGCGGGTGTTGCGGACGCCGTGCTCGAGCCAGTTGCGCTGCATCTGGGCGCGGGCCTCGAGCCCGGCCTTCGTGTCCGCGTACTCCTCGTAGCGTTCCCGGGCGTGCCTGCGGGCGACGGCCCGCTCCGTCAGGTACGACTCGTAGCCGCCGTCGTACACGGCGATCTGCTGTTGCGCGAGGTCGAGTTCGACGATCCCGGTCACGGTGCGCGCGAGGAACTCCCGGTCGTGGCTGACCACGACGATGCCGGTGCGGGTCTGCGCGACGAACCGTTCCAGTCGTTCGAGTCCGTCGAGGTCGAGGTCGTTGGTGGGTTCGTCGAGCAACAGCACGTCGTACCGCGACAGCAGCAGCGCCGCCAGCCCGATGCGTGCGGCCTGCCCGCCCGACAGTGCCGTCATCTCGGCGTCCAGCACGACGGTCAGGCCGAGGTCCTCGAGGACCTGCTCGGCCCGCTCGTGCAGGTCGGCACCGCCGAGCGCGAGCCAGCGCTCCAGGGCGTGGGCGTAGCGGTCGTCGCCGCCCGGCTGTTCGAGGGTTTCGGCGGCCGCGTTCATCTCGGTCTCGGCGTCGGTGACCCCGGTGCGGCGACCGAGGTAGGTCAGGACCGTCTCGCCGGGGAGGCGTTCGGGCTCCTGCACGAGGTGACCGATCGTCGCGTCCGGCGGGCTGACGGTGACCGTGCCCTCGACCTCCGCGGTGGTGACGCCGGACAGGATCGACAGCAGCGTGGACTTGCCCGCACCGTTCGCACCGACCAGGCCGATCACGTCGCCGGGGGCGACGACGAGGTCGAGACCGGAGAAGAGGGTGCGGTCGCCGCGCGCGGCGGAGACGTCGTCGGCGTGCAGGGTGGCGCTCATGAGGCGATTGTCGCAGTCCCCTGGAGACGGCCCCTACCGGCGTCGGACGGTGGGCCGATTGTGACGAGCGTCTCGATCGGTGTCCGCCGGCCGCCGGCGGGAACAAACGCCGCGCCCCGTGTCGTTGGTGCGTTCCATGACTCCTGTGAGCTCGGTCCCGAATGTGGCACTCGCCGACGGCAACACGATCCCTGCGGTCGGGTTCGGGGTGTGGCAGGTCCCTGACGACGAGACCTTCACCGCGGTGACCAGCGCCCTGAGCATCGGCTACCGCAGCATCGACACGGCCGCCGTCTACGGCAACGAGGTGGGCGCGGGGCGGGCGATCGCCGCGTCCGGGGTGCCGCGTGACGAGCTGTTCGTCACCACCAAGCTGTGGAACAACTCCGCCCAGCCGTGGACGCGCGACGGGGTGTTCTTCGAGTTCGAGGCCTCACTGGACCGCCTCGGCCTCGACTACCTCGACCTGTACCTGATCCACTGGCCGCGGGCGGTGCGTGAGGACTACCGCGCCATCTGGCGTGCCTTCACCGAACTGAGGGCCGACGGGCGGGTCCGCTCGATCGGTGTCTCGAACTTCCAGCCCGCCCAGCTGCGCACGATCATCGACGACACCGGCGTCGCGCCGGTGATCAACCAGGTGGAGGTGCACCCCGACTTCGCGCAGCAGGAACTGCGGGCGGTGCACGCCGAGCTGGGCATCGTCACGGAGGCCTGGTCGCCGCTCGGCCAGGGCAAGGGGTTGCTCGACGATCCCATCCTCGGCAGGATCGCTGCCAAGCACGAGCGTTCGACGGCACAGGTGGTGCTGCGGTGGCACGTGCAGCTGGGCAACGTGGTGATTCCGAAGTCGGTGACGCCGTATCGGATTCGGCAGAACTTCGAGGTCTTCGACTTCGAACTCGACGCCGACGACCTCGCCGCGATCGCCGGTCTGGACGCGGGCAACCGCCTCGGGCCCGACCCCGACGTGTTCGACGCCGGCTGAGTCCCGTTCCGGTCGGGCCGGTTCGCGTCGGCCGGGAACGGCGGAGTCCGATCACAATTCGGCGCTCCGTGCACGGATATTCCACGAAAACTGCACGGAGTGCCGAACCGGACGAACTGGACAGGCTCCTCGGGCCTTCGTAGTGCGAAGATCCGCTCACGACATCTCGAGCCCCGCGCGCTTCGCGTTGCGCGCGTCGGGGGGCTTCGGTTGGCTGAGGATGGGTGGGATGGAAACTTCGACGACGACTACGTCGGCAACGCAACCGGTGGTGGCGGTGTCCCCGTCGCTGCGTCCACTCCCGGTTCGAGTGCCGGTGCGGGCCGCGTCGCGGCCGTCGGTGTGGGCACTGGTGCCGGGGTCGCTGTTCGCGGACGGTCGGTACCGCCTGCTCGAGCGGGGCGGGGGCACGGCAGACGCCGCCTTCTGGCGCGCCCACGACACCGTGCTGGCCCGCGATGTCGCGCTGACGGTGATCGACCTCGGGGACGGTGACAGCGCCGCGGCCCTGTTCGACCGCACGATGTGGCTGTGCCGGACCCGGTCCGGTGCGGTCGCCGTGGTTCTGGACATGTTCGAACGCGACGGTCGCGCGGTCGTCGTCGCGCAGTGGAAGCAGAGTCACGCGCTGGGGTTGCTGCGCGTCGGCCGGCCCGAGGCCGCGGCCGCATCCGTCGCGTCACTGGCCGGCGTGCTGGCCGACGGGCACCGAGAGGGTGCGGTCGCCGCCATCGATCATCCGAGCCGGGTGCGGGTCGGTTCCGACGGTGTCGCGTTCCTCGCGTTCCCCGGTGTGCCGGTCTCCGCGACCGCCCGCAGTGACGTGCGAGGCCTCGGAAACGCGTTGAGCGAGTTGCTCACCGGGCTCCACCATGTCGGTGACGGTCGTCCACTGTCGCCCGGAGCGCTGCGACCCGATGTGCCCGAGGTGTTGTCGGAGCTGGTGGTGGGCGCGGTCGGTACCGGCGAGGGAACCGCGGACCCGGTGCCCGGCGCCGTCACCGCCGACCGATTCGTCACCGTGCTCGGCGCGGTCGCCGCGGAAGCCGCCGCCGTCGCCGACGGGCCCGGAGCGGAGCCGGCGCACGCGCAGTCGCCGTCGGGCGGCGTGCACTGGCGGATGTGGGCGCCGTTCGTGGCCGGTGGGGCGCTGCTGGTCGCTCTGGCGACGATCGGGTGGTTCGTCGGGGTGGCTCTGGTCTGAGCCGGTCGGGTCGTGGGCGCGCCGGTGCACGGCCCGTCGTGCGGCTCGGGCTAGGGTCTGGCTGACTTCGGCATGTGGGGTAGGGGAATCGGGCGGGTGGGCGACAGGAATCTCGGCGCGGTGTCACGGCGTTTCGACGGTGGCATCACGATGACCGGGTCGGCGGGGATCGGGACATTGTCGGGAATGTGCCGCTTTCGGTCGGATGATCCGGACAACTTCGCGGCGACCATGATCTCGGTCGATCTCGGGTCGGTGCGGGTGAACCGCCTGCGGTCCACGGCCGTGATCGGGATCAGGGAGCAGGACCAGATCGGCGACGTGATGTCGGGCTACCTCGCTGTGGCGTGTGTTCGATCGGGTTCCGTTGTGCTGGAACAGAACCGGGGCTTGCATACGGTGCGGGCCGGCGATGTCGTGTGCGTGGACTTCGGCCGAGGTCTGGTCCTCGACATCGCGGAGGACACCGAACTGGTCTTCGTCTACCTTCCCCGCGCCGCGGTGCTCGCGCGGTTCTTCGATCCGGGCCGCCTGGCCGGCGCGGTGCTGTCGAACTCCGTCGTCGGGGCGGCGCTCGCCGGGGTCCTCGATCCGCTGACCACCGCGGGGGCGGCGGTCGACGACGTGGCGCTGGTCGAACACGCCGTCGTCGACCTCGCCCTGGCGGTGCTGCGGGAAGTCTGCCCGGTCGACGCCACCCCGGACGCGACCGGCGGGTTGCGGTCGCGGGTGTACGAGTACATCGAGCGGCACTTCACCGATCCGACCCTGAGCGTGGAGCGGGTCGCGGCGGGCGTCAACGTCAGCACCCGCTACCTGCACAAACTGATGGAGCCGGAACTCGAGTCGGTGTACGGACTGATCCGCCGCCGCCGCGTCCGTTGCGGTATCGACCTGCTGGGCGATCCGGCGTGCTCCGAGCTGTCGATCGGGCAGATCGCGCGCCGCAGCGGCTTCGCCGGGCTCAGCCAGTTCGGCCGCGCGGTCCGCGACCTCACCGGGCAGGCACCACGGGAGATCCGGCGACGGAGCTTCGGTCGGCCGTGACGCCGTCGCCCGGGAGCAGCTTCGCGAGCCAGGTGGGCAGCCACCAGTTCCGGTGGCCGAGCAGCGCCATGGTGGCGGGCACCAGCACCATCCGCACGACCGTCACGTCGATGAGGACCGCGACGGCGAGACCGACGCCGAGCATCTTCACGGTGACGTTGGCGTCGAGGGCGAATCCGGTGAACACGGCGATCATGATGGCGGCGGCGCTGGTGATGACGCGTCCGGTCGCGGCGAGCCCCTGCACCACCGAGCCGTGCGGGTCACCGGTGCGCAGCCAGATCTCACGGACCCGCGAGAGCAGGAACACCTCGTAGTCCATGGACAGGCCGAACAGGATGGTGAACATCAGGATCGGCACCCAACTCGACACCGGGGTCGGACCGGGGAGCCCGAGAACGCCTGCACCCCAACCCCACTGGAACACCGCCACCATCACCCCGTAGGTCGCGGCGACGGACAGCAGGTTCATCGCCGCCGCCTTGACCGCGACCACGGGCGCCCGGAACACCACCGTCAGCAACGCCACCGACAGGGCGACGACGACCGCGACCACCAGCCACAACCGCTGCGCGAGCCGGGCGGAGATGTCGACGAACGTCGCGGTCACACCGGTGACGTGGACACCGTCGGGCAACGCGCCGCGCAGTCGGTGCAGCGTGTCGGTGGTCGCCCGGTCCGGGGGCGCGGTCGTGGGCTCCGCGGTGACGACGGCGGCGGTGCCGTCCGCGTTGACCAGCGGCGGCGCCACCCGCGCGACACCGGGGTCCGCGGCGAGCGTCGCGGCGACGGTCGCCGGGTCGACACCTGCGCTCGTGTCCACCGCGACGAGCAGGGGTCCGTTCGCGCCGGGACCGAACTCGTCGGCGACCAGGTCGTGCGCGACGCGGATGGTGTTCGAGGTGGGAGCGCTGCCGGCGTCCTGCGGCCACGTCCGCATCTGCAGCACCGGCGCGGCGAGCAGGAGCAGGATCCCGAGCGCGCCGACGGCCCACGGCCACGGACGCCGCCCCACCCGCCGCGCCCAGCGGGCGGTCAGCGGTTCACGCGCGGAACGGGGACGGCTCGTGCGCCCACGGCGTCCCAGCACGCGATGCCCGGCCAGCCCGCACAGCGCGGGCACGAGGGTCACCGCCGCGAGCATCACCGCGCCCACGGTCAGGAACGTCGCGTACCCGAACGACGAGTACACGGGCAGGCCCGCGAGCCGCAACCCGAACAGCGACACCAGCACCGTCGATCCCGCGAACACCACGGACACGCCCGCGGTACCGTTGGCGTACCCGGCGGCCTCCCGCGGCGCCATCGCGTCGCGAAGGCCGTCCGCGAACCGCGTCACCAGCAGCAGCGCGTAGTCGATGCCGACACCGATCCCGACCATGGTCGCGACGGTCGGGGCGATCGTGCTCACGTCGGTCAGCGCCGCCAGCACCGTGATCAGCGCCCCGCCTACCCCGACCCCGGTCAACGCGACCAGCAGCGGCAGGCCCGCCGCGACCACCGATCCGAACGCGAACACCAGGATCAGCAGCGCGACGCCGATCCCGATCGCCTCCGCGGAACCGGACGGCGCCGAGTCGTTCTCGTGCACCTCGCCGCCGAACTCGACCTGCAGTCCCGCGGCGCGGGTGTCCGCAGCGGCGGCCTCCAGCGGAGCGGTGCCCTCGGAGCCGGTGAAGTCGGTGACGGGAACGGAGTACCGCACGTCGAGGATCGCGGTGTCCCCGTCGTCGGACAGTCGCGGTGGCGCGACGAACCCGACGCCGGGCAGGTCGGCGAGGCGGCCGCTCAGCGACGACAGTTCCGCCGCGGGCACCGCGCCGTCGGGGGAGTGCACGACCACGCGGGCGTCCGTCCCGGACATCTCGGGGAACCGGTCGACGAGCAGGTGGGTGCCCGGCGTCGATTCGAGGCCGGCGATGTCGTAGTCGTCGCGGGTGTCGCCTCCCGCGACGACGGCAAGGGTGACGGCGGTCGCGAGGATCGCCGCCCAGAGGGACAGGATGCGCCAGGGGTGCGCGGCGCCGGCCGAACCGACGCGGTACAGGAGGGTGCTCATGGCACCCACGGTCGCGCCCGCTGCTAGTGGACGACTTGGAGGCGACTTCGTGCCGCGTCGATCCACTGCGGGCAGCCGCACCGCCGCGCCAGTTCCGCCGCAGCCGTCAGGTGGGTGACCGCGTCGTCCCGGCGCCCCAGCAGCAGTGCCAGATCCCCGAGCACGGTGTCGACGGGCCCCATGGTGAACGACCCGGTGTCGGCGCCGCCGAGCTGCCCGGAGTACGGCAACAGCTGTGGGTACAGGTGCTCGGCCTCGTCGCGTGATCCCAGCGCCGCCACCGCGATGCCTCGCTGCGTGAGCAGGAACCCGTGGAAGAAGTCGGACCGGACCGGCCGCAGACCCACCCGCAGTGCCGGTGCCTCGGAGGCCCTGCCGTTGGCGACGAGCGCGATGGTGAGCGGATCGACGACGACGTCCGCCGCCGCGGTGTCGAGGGCGCGGATCACCGCCTCGAGCTCACCTGTCCGGCCCTGCGTGACCCGCAGTGAGAACAGTGCGAGCAGCAGGATGCCGTCGGCGTCGATCTCGCCGTGTCCGAGGAACTCCCGGTGGGCCCTGACGTACATCTCCTCGGCGGCGTCGAGGTCGCCGGCGGCGTGCGCCAGCATCCCGTGCACCATCGAGTTCGAGGCCTGCGCCTGCTTCCAGCGGTACCGCCTCGCGAGGGCCTCGTTGTGCGCGAGATGCAGCCGGCCGGTGTCGAAGTCGCCTCGCGCGCACGCAATCTGGAGCGCCGAGTAGTTCCCGATCAGCGCGAACGCCGCGCGGTCCTCGTCCGCACCGAGAGCGATCATCTCGGCCCCGATCGCGGCCCGGACGTCGGCGGGAAGAGCCCCGTGCCGCAGCGCCAGACGCGCGTTCAACGCCAGGCCGAGCAGTGTCGGGTCGCCGAGGCGACGCGCCAGCGCCTCGGCTTCCACGCCCGCCGCCTCGGTGCGCGCGTCGTCCTCCCCGTACACCTCGTCGACGAGGATCACCAGCAGCCGGCACCGCTGCTCGTCGGTCAGGTCCGGCAGCGTCAACGCGCGTTCGATCGCTGCGACGACCCGGACGTCGACCATCCCGTACGGCCGGTTGATCCACGGCGTCGGTGTGTCCCATGCGGTCAGGGACCGGACGATCAGGTCGTCGCGCCCCGCCGCCTCGGCCACCGACAGGGCGCGGTCACGGGTCTCCCGGGCGGGCGCGGCCGCCCCGTTCACCAGATGACTGCGTCCGAGCCGGGCCAGTGTGTCCACCCGCTCGTCGACGTCCCCGCCGCCGGGCAGGCGGTCCATCGCGGTCAGGGCCTGCTCGTAGTGCACGGCCGCCGCGTCGTGCGCGAAACGTGTCTCCGCCTGCCGGGCCGCGTCGAGCGCATGGTCCGCGGCGCGTCGCGCGGTCCCGGCGGACAGCGCGGCCCCGAAGTGGTGGGCCAGCGCCGACGCGTCGTCGGGGTGCACCGTCTCGACGGCCTCCGCGACCCGCAGGTGCCAGCGGGCCCGGCGGATCTGCGACAGGTCCCCGAGCAGGGTGTCCCGGACGAGTGCGTGGGTGAACCGGACCGTCGACGGGTCCGGCTCGTCGAGCAGGCCCGCGACGACACCGGCTTCGACCGCGTCGAGCGCCTCGTTCTCGTCGAGTTCGACCGCCCGCAGCAGCACGTCCACGTCGGCCTGACGACCGATCACCGCGATCAGCCGCAGCACCGACACCGCCACCTCGGGCAGTCGCGCGAACCGTCTGCGCAGGACGTCGCGCACGCCGTCGGGGACTTCGGAGGTCGCGACCAGCTCGCCCTCGCTGCCCAGCAGCCGGGCGCTCTCGCGCAGATAGAACGGATTTCCGCCGGTGCGCTCGGTGAGGGCCTCGATCACCTCGCGGTCGGCGTCGACTCCGGCCACCTCCCGGACCAGGGCCGCGGCGTCCTCGGCGCCGAGACCGGCGAGCCTGATCCGCTCCGGGGTGTGGGGTGCCAGCCTCGCGAGCGTCTCGGCGAGCGACGGTGTCACCTCGTCGGGGCGGTAGGCGGCGACCAGCAGCACCGGCACGGTCTCGGCGACCCGGGTCAGCAGCGTCAGCGTCTCGGCGTCGGCGCGGTGCAGGTCGTCGAGGAACACGGCCAGCGGCCGATCCAGCCGCGCGAGGTCGAGGTAGTCGGTCACCGCGCGGTGCAGTAGGAACCGGCCCTGCGCCGCGGGAGCGGTGTCGTCGCCGGTCAACCGCACGTCGTCGAGCAGCGGCGCCAGCGCGGCGGCGAGGGGTCCGGGATCGACCTCGGCGGCGAGTGTGCGCAGGATCTCGACCCACGCCCACGCCGGTGGTGCGCCCTCGGCTTCGGGGCAGCGCCCCAGCAGGACCCGGCTGTCCCCGAGCGCGACCCGAAGCCGGAGCAGCAGCTCGGTCTTGCCGCCGCCCGCCTCCGCCGTGACCAGGGCGACCCGGGCCCGGTCCGACACCGACAGGGCGGCCGCGAGCAGCGATTCGAGCTCGCCCTCGCGGCCGAGGAACCCGGTCGCCGGCGGAGGAGGGACGACCGGAGCCGGCACGACGGCCCGGGGTACCGCGGCCCGAGCCGGCTCCGCGACGCGCACCGGCGGCACCACCACCGGCATCCGCTGGGCGAGCAGGTCCGCCTCGAGCTGCTGCAGCGCGGGCCCGGGGTCGAGGCCGAGCTCGTCGGCGAGGATGCCGCGGGCGCGACGCAGCGCGGCCAGCGCGTCGGCCTGCCTGCCGCCGGCGTGCAGGCCCAACGCCAGCAGCCGCCAGCTTTCCTCCCGCAGCGGGTGCGCACGCGTCAGGGTTCCCGCCTCCGCGGTCGCCGCCGCCGCGTCACCGGTGTCGAGCATCGCCGCCGCCAGGCGCTCGTGCGCTACCAGACGCAGCTCCTCCAGCCGGGCGACCTCGGGCGCTGCCCAGTCGTGGGCCGCGAACTCGGCGTGCGCGGTGCCCCGCCACAGGCCCACCGCCTCCTCGAGGACCCGGCGACGCTCCGCCGCGGACGGCACCCGGTCCGCGGCCCGCAGCAGCGACTCGAACCGCCACGCGTCCACGTCGTCCGGACCCAGCGTCAGGCAGTAGCCGGGCGCGCGGCTGATCAGGACGGTGGCAGGCGCGCGGGGTGCGCGTTCCGGTTCGAGGGCACGACGCAGGTTGGACACGTACGCCTGCAACGCGCCGAGCGCCCTCGGCGGCGGCTCGCCGTGCCAGAGATCGTCGATCAGCCGGTCCACCGACACCACCGCGCCACGCGCGATCAGCAGTAGCGCGAGGACACCACGCTGCCGGGGACCACCGAGGTCGACCGTCGTGCCCTCGGTTTCCGCGTCCATCGAGCCCAACACCCGTATGTGCACTGCACAAGGGTAGGTGGGGACGGGCCGGCGCGCGGTCCAAGTCGGCGGCAAGAACGCCACAAGTGGTTCGGGTGATCGTGAATCCCGTCAGCACGACCCAGGTCGAGCTCGGCGAGATCGAGTCGACGCAGCCCAGCAGCACCCAGCCCAGGAGGCACACCATGAGCACGCTCACCGCGACCGAACGACCGGACACCGGGGACATGATCCTCGCCCACAACATCTTCCGGCACTCGTTCGGCTCTCTGCCCGACCTGATCCGGGCCGTCCCCGAGGGCGACACCGCGCGAGCCCGCCGGCTCGTCGAGTTCCAGACCGAGATCGCCACCGGACTGCACCACCACCACACCGGTGAGGACGAGCTGATGTGGCCGCTGCTTCTGGACCGGGCGCCGACCGATCACGCGCTGGTGCTGCGGATGGAGGAGCAGCACGAGCGGATCGGTGAACTGCTCGACCGGGCCGCCGCCCGCGCCGCCGCGTTCGAGTCGTCGGCGTCGAGCAGCGACGGCGAGGCCTGGGCGTCGACGGTGTCCGTCCTGTTCACGGCCCTCGACGAGCACCTGCGCGAGGAGGAGGCGCACATCCTTCCACTGGCGGAGGCGAACATGACGGTGGCCGAGTGGGAGCAGCTCGGCGAGCGGGGGCGTGCGTCGGTTCCGCGCAATCGGCAGCTGATCCTCCTGGGCTTCCTGCTGCTCGGCGCGACCCCGGACCAGCGCACCCGAGTGCTCTCGGAGGCGCCGCTGCCCGCGCGGATCGCGTGGCGGCTGGTCGGCAAGCGCGCGTTCGCGAAGGAGTACCGCGAGATCTTCGGTGTCGACCCGAGCTGACCGCCGTCCGCCGTCCGCCGTCCGCCGTCTGCGAAAACCCCGGTGCACAACGGTGTTGCCGAGTGCACAGGGGTTTTCGGCGCGCAGAAGGGGTGTGCGGGCCGCGAAACGGGTGTGCACAGGGGTTTTCGCGGCACGCCGGTGGGGGTCAGCGGGACGTCAGGTGCGTGATCAGCTCCGACGCGGCGGCGCGTCCACCTCGGTTGGCGCCGATCGTGCTCGCGGACGGGCCGTACCCGAGCAGGTGGACGCGCGGATCGGCGGCGACGGCGGTCGCGAGGCGTCCGGTCATCGTGATCCCGCCGCCCGGGCCGCGCAGCCGCAGCGGCGCGAGATGGTCCAGGGAGCTGCGAAAGCCGGTGCACCACAAGATCACATCGGCCTTCTGCTCCGACCCGTCCGGCCAGTGCACCCCGTCCTCGGTGATCGCGTCGAACATCGGCAGACGGTCCAGCACGCCGCGTTCGCGGGCGGCCCGCAACGCAGGAGTCAGGGGCAGGCCGGTCACCGACACCACCGACCCCGGAGGCAGACCGCGCCGCACCCGGTCCTCGACGACGGCGACCGCGGCGCGGCCCTCCTCGGGGGTGAACGGAGTGTCCCGGAACTGGGGCGGTCGCCGCGTCACCCATGTCGTTGTGGTGACGCGGGAGATCTCGTCGAGCAGCTGGACCGCGGAGATCCCTCCGCCGACCACGACGACGTGCCGGCCCGCGAACTCCTCGGCGGTGCGATAGTCGCGGGTGTGCAGCATCCGTCCCCGGAACAGGTGGGCGCCCGGATAGCGGGGTACGAACGGCCGTTCCCAGGTCCCGGTGGCGTTGACGATGCCGCGGACGGTCAGCGTCCCCGCGTCGGTCTCGACGGTGAGGTGCCCGTCCGGTGAGCCGTGGTCGCACACCACCCGGACATTGACGGGGCGGCGTACCGGCAGGTCGAATCGGCGTTCGTACTCGGCGTAGTACCGCGGCACGGCGTCGGCCGCGGGCACCTCGTCGGGTGCGGAGTCGTCGAGGACGTCGGTGAACGGCATGCCGGGCAGGTCGTGCACCCGGTTGACGGTGCTCAGCGTCAGCGACGGCCAGCGGAACTGCCAGGCCCCACCCGCGCTCGGGGCGTGGTCGAGAAGCACGAACCCGATGCCGGCCTCGCGCCCCAGCTTCTGCAGGTAGTACCCCGCCGACAGGCCGGACTGGCCCGCTCCGATCACCGCGACGTCGACGGACTCCCGCATGGTGGCAACCTCTCAGGTCGAAACGGTACGGTCACCATCATGATCGGGACCAGCCGGGACGGCGACGTGGTGACCATCGAGCTGCAGCGCGAGGAGAGGCGGAACGCGCTCAACACCGAGCTGTGCGTGCTGTTGCGGGACGCGGTCGACGAGGCCGTCGACGACGGGGCCAGGGTCGTCGTTCTGACCGGTCAGGGGTCGGCGTTCTGCGCTGGCGCGGACCTGTCCGGCGACGTGTACGCCGACGGGTTCACCGACACCCTGCTCGAGATGCTCCACACCATCGATTCGGCGCCGGTCCCGGTGATCGCCGCGATCAACGGACCGGCCATCGGCGCGGGCACCCAGCTGGCGTTGGCCTCGGACCTGCGGGTGGTCGCACCGGACGCGTTCTTCGCGGTGCCCGCGGTGAAACTGGGCATCTCGGTGGACTCGTGGACGGTCAAGCGTCTGGTCGCCCTCGTCGGCGGTGGTCCGGCACGCACCGTCCTCCTCGGTGCGGAGCGGATCGACGCCGAGGAGGCATACGGGTTCGGCCTGGCCAACAAGGTCGGGGACCTGGCGGCCGCGCAGGAGTGGGCGAAGCGGATCGCAGGCCTGGCGCCCCTGTCGTTGCGGCATCTCAAGCTGGTCCTGAACGACGATGGCACGCAGGATGATCCGACTCCCGAACAGCTGGCGGCACTACGCGCCGCGTGGTCGAGCGAGGACATGCACGAGGCGTGGCGCGCCCGGCAGGAGAAGCGCAGCCCGACGTTCCGGGGGCGTTGAGATGGGCGTCCGGGCGGTGGTCGCGGCGGCGGTCGCAGGCGCGGCGGTCGCGGCGCTGGGCCGCGCCGCGTGGGGGATACCCGGGCAGATCGGGGCCGGTGCCGCCGCGATCACGCCCCGGGTGACGGGATCGATCGGCTACCGGGACAACCGTTTCCACAACACCGACCCGAGCAGCCAGATCGTCCGCGGTGACGAGTCGAGCCTGCTGTCGTCGATGCTGACGCGCCGGCGCGCGGGCCGCCCGCGTCGCCCGATCCCGCTGGCCACTCCGCTGGCGCCGGCCGAGCCGGCCGAACTGGCGGTCACCTGGTACGGGCACTCCAGTGCGCTGATCGAGATAGACGGGCATCGGATTCTCACGGATCCGGTATGGAGCCAACGGGTTTCGCCGTCCCTGCTGATCGGGCCCGCCCGGTTGCATCCGACCCCGGTGGACATCGAGGCGCTGCCCCCGATCGACGCGGTCCTGATCTCCCACGACCACTACGACCACCTCGACAAGGCCACCGTCATCGCGCTGCTGGGCAGCCAGGACACGCTGTTCGTCGTGCCCAAGGGGATCGGCGCGCACCTGCGGCACTGGCGGGTGCCGGAATCGCGGATCGTCGAACTCGACTGGGAGGAGCAGACCACCGTCGGTGAACTGGTCCTCACCTGTACCGAGGCCCGCCACTTCTCCGGTCGCGGATTCTCGCGCAACACGACCCTGTGGTCGTCGTGGGCGGTGCGGGGTCCGCAGCATGCCGTGTTCTTCGGCGGGGACACCGGATACACGTCGCGGTTCACCGAGATCGGCGACCGGCACGGCCCGTTCGACCTGACGTTGCTCCCGGTCGGGGCCTACGACGAGCACTGGCCGGACGTCCACATGAACCCGGAGGAGGCGGTGCGGATGCACGCCGACCTCGGTGCGGGGGACGCGACGGCGGGCGTGCTGGTGCCGGTGCACTGGGCGACGTTCAATCTCGCGTTCCACCCGTGGGCGGAGCCGATCACCCGGCTGCTCTCCGCCGCCGAACCGGAGGGCACGACGGTCCGGGTCCCGATGCCGGGCCAACGGATCGACGTCCTCCGTCCCGGTGTCCAACGCCAGTGGTGGCTGCGGCTGGCCTAGCCTGACTGGCATGGCCAACGACGAGATCGACACCGTCGGCACCCTCGCCGAGGAGGTGGACGTCCGCACCGGACTGACCGCCGAACAGGTGCAGCGGCGCCGCGCGGACGGCAGGACCAACGACGTCCCCGGCCGGGCGAGCCGCTCGGTCAAGGACATCGTCCGCGCCAACGTGTTCACCCGCATCAACGCCATTCTCGGTGTGCTGCTGGTGATCGTGTTGTCCAC
Source organism: Rhodococcus sp. NPDC003318 (assembly GCF_042879035.1). Taxonomy (NCBI): domain Bacteria; kingdom Bacillati; phylum Actinomycetota; class Actinomycetes; order Mycobacteriales; family Nocardiaceae; genus Rhodococcus; species Rhodococcus sp. NPDC003318. The sequence continues at coordinate 23,955 of NZ_JBIAOU010000032.1, forward strand.
CGGGTCGATCGTCGACGGCATGTTCGGGCTGCTGATCATCGCGAACAGCGCGATCGGCATCATCCAGGAGATCCGGGCCAAACGGACCCTCGACGAGCTGGCCATCGTCAGCCAGTCCACACCGATGGTGCGCCGGGACGGGGTGGCGTCGGCGGTGGCGCCGAGCGAGGTCGTGCTCGACGAGATCATCGAACTCGGCGCGGGCGACCAGATCGTCGTCGACGGCGCCGTCGTCGAGGGCGAGCTGCTCGAGATCGACGAGTCCCTGCTCACGGGCGAGGCCGATCCGGTGCACAAGCGGCCCGGGGACCAGGTCCTGTCCGGCAGCTTCGTGGTCTCCGGCAGCGGCGCGTACCAGGCCACGAAGGTGGGCCGCGACGCCTACGCCGCCCGCCTGGCCGAGGAGGCCAGCAAGTTCACCCTCGTGCACTCCGAGTTGCGCAGCGGCGTCGACAAGATCCTCAAGGTCATCACGTACATGATGATCCCGGCGGGCGCGCTGATCATCTACAACCAGCTGTTCGTCAGCGAGCAGAACGTCGGTGGCGCACTCAACGGCATGGTCGCGGCGCTGGTCCCGATGGTGCCCGAGGGTCTCGTCCTGATGACGTCGCTGGCGTTCGCGGTCGGCGTGATCCGGCTCGGGCAGCGGCAGTGCCTGGTCCAGGAACTTCCCGCGATCGAGGGGCTCGCCCGGGTCGACGTCGTGTGCGCCGACAAGACCGGCACGCTCACCGAGAACGGCATGCGTCTGTCCGAACTGCGCCTGCTCTCCGACGGCGACGCCGGCGGCGGTCAGGAACGGATCCGGGACGCGCTGGCCGCGCTGGCGAGCGACGATCCGCGGCCGAACGCGAGTGTCGCGGCCATCGCCGAGGCCTACGACCACGACCCCGGCTGGTCCGCGAGTGCCGTCGCGCCGTTCACGTCGGCGAAGAAGTGGAGCGGAATCTCCTACGGCGGCAACGGGAACTGGGTCCTCGGGGCGCCCGACGTCCTGCTCGACCCAGACTCGGACGCGGCCCGCGCCGCCGAGGGGATCGGCGCGACCGGGCTGCGGGTGCTGCTGCTCGGCGAGAGCGACCTGCCGGTGGACGACGTCGCCGCTCCCGGCCGCGTGGTCCCGCGGTCGCTGGTGGTGCTGGAACAGCGGGTGCGGCCCGACGCCGCGGACACCCTGGCCTACTTCGCGGCGCAGCAGGTCGAGGTCAAGGTCATCTCCGGCGACAACGCGGTGTCCGTCGGGGCGGTCGCCCAGTCGCTGGGCCTGCCGGGCGGTGACCGGGCCGTCGACGCCCGCGACCTCCCCGACGATTCGGGTGCCCTCGCCGACGTGCTCGACACCGCGACCACGTTCGGGCGGGTCCGGCCCGATCAGAAGCGTGCGATGGTCGGTGCGCTGCAGTCCCGCGGGCACACGGTCGCGATGACCGGGGACGGCGTCAACGACGTCCTCGCGCTCAAGGACGCCGACATCGGGGTGTCGATGGGATCGGGCAGCCCGGCGACCCGGGCCGTCGCGCAGATCGTGCTGCTGGACAACAGTTTCGCGACGCTGCCCCACGTGGTCGGCGAGGGCCGGCGGGTGATCGGCAACATCGAGCGGGTGTCGAATCTGTTCCTCACCAAGACCGTCTACTCGGTGCTGCTCGCGCTGCTGGTCGGTCTGTCCGGGGTGGCGTCCGAGTTGTTCGACTTCGAGCCGATGCCGTACCCGTTCCTGCCCCGGCACGTGACGATCGCGGCGTGGTTCACCATCGGCATCCCGGCGTTCATCCTGTCGCTGGCGCCCAACAACGAGCGCGCCCGCCCGGGGTTCGTCCCGCGGGTGATGCGGTTCGCGATCCCGTCCGGACTGGTCATCGGCATCGCCACGTTCACGTCCTACGCCCTCGTGTACGCCGGTCCGGAACAGACCGAGACGCAGCAGATCCAGGCCGGGACAACCGCCCTGATCACGTTGATCACGATCGCGATCTGGGTGCTGGCGATCGTCGCGCGTCCGTACGTGTGGTGGAAGATCGTGCTGCTCGCGGGTTCCGTCGTCGGATACCTGGTGCTGTTCTCGGTGCCCTTCTGCCGGGAGTTCTTCAAGCTCGACCCGTCGAATGTCGCGGCGACCACGACGGCGTTCGTCTGCGGCGGCATCGGCATCGCGGCCGTCGAGATCGGCTGGTGGGTCTCGGGACGGCTGCACGGCGAGAAGCGGCGGCTGTTCTCGCTCCCGGAGCCGCCGTCCGGTGACGGGGTGTGACCGGCGTCTGTGGCGAGGGTCCGGCAAAGCTGTGAGACTGGTTGACGCGGTGCCCGGCGCACGTCGGGCCGCGGGGAAGGAGTGACGAGATGAGTCTGGTCGACACACTGAAGGGTCTGCTCGGCAAGGGACAGCAGTACGCCGCGGAGAATTCCGACAAGGTGGAGGACGCCATCGACAAGGCGGGCGACTTCGTCGACAAGAAGACCGGCGGCAAGTACGCCGAGCACGTCGACAAGGCACAGGACGCCGCGAAGAAGATCATCCCCCCGAAGCAGTAGTCCCGTGCCCGCTGCGGCCCAGCGCACGCAGGTGTCCCGCGGATGAGCGTCGCCGGGCTGCTACTGGTCGTCGTCGCGTCGATCACCGTCGCCGGGTTCGCGAAACGTCTCGGCTTCCAGGTGCCGCTGGTCCTCGTCACCGTCGGTGCGGCGGCGTCGTACATTCCCGGCATCCCGCCGCTGCAGATCTCACCGGATCTGATCCTCGGGGTGGTGCTGCCGCCGCTGCTGTACTCCGCGGCACTCGACTACTCGTTCACCACCTTTCGCCGCAACATCTGGCCGATCCTGCGGCTCGGCATCGTCATGGTGGTCGTCACCGCCGTCTCGGTCGGGTTCTTCGCGAACTGGCTGGTGCCCCAACTGACCCTCGGCGCCGCGTTCGTCCTCGGGGCGGTGGTGGCGCCGCCCGACGCGGTCGCGGCCGTCTCCGTCGGCCGCAAGCTCGGCCTGCCGAACCGGATGATGGCGATCCTGGAGGGGGAGAGCCTCGTCAACGACGCCGCCGCACTGACCCTGTTCGCGCTCGCGACCGGCGCGGTCACCGGGCGGCACCTGTCCCTCGACTCGCCGATCCTGTTCTTCGGGTACGAGATCGTCGGTGGCGTCGCGGTCGGTCTCGCGCTGGGGTGGGTGGTGCGGGCGGTGCGGGCCCGGATCACCGACTCGGCGCTCGAGACCGTGCTGGGCCTGGTGTTGCCGTTCGCGGCGTACCTGCTCGCCGAGGAGATCCACGCGTCGGGTGTGCTGGCCGTCGTCACCGCGGGATTCGTGTTGGGCCGCACCGTCGGCGACGAGTCGGTGCAGACCCGCATCCAGGAACGGTCCGTGTGGCCGACCATCGACCTCGTGCTCGAGACGTTCGTGTTCGCCTACATCGGTCTGCAGTTCAAGTCCGTCATCGACGCCGTCGTCGCGGACGGGCTGCCCGTTCACCACGTGTTCGCGTACGCGTTCGCGATCCTGCTGCTGGTGATCGCCGTCCGGCCGGTGTGGATCTTCGTCAGTGTCGGGTGGCGCCGGGCGACGAGCCCCCTGACCGGACGCGGGACGGGTCGGCTGACCTGGCGGCAGAACCTCGTGCTGTCCTGGGCGGGTATGCGGGGTGTCGTCACCCTCGCCGCGGCCGCCGGTATCCCGTTGACGACACTGGCCGGCGACCCCTTCCCGGGACGCGGCGTGATCCAGGCGGTCGCGTTCACCGTCGCGGTCGGCACCCTGCTGATCCAGGGGTCGACCCTGCCGATGCTGATCCGGCTGCTCGACGTCGCCGACCCCGACGAGGAGACCCGGGCGCGGGAACAGCGGGCGCTGGCGCACCGGGTGTCCCGGCAGGCCGCGGAGGAGCGGCTCGCACAGGCCCTGCACGATCCGCCGGACGGGCTGCCTGCCGCGGAGGTCACCGAGATCGTCGCGCGGGTCCGGCGGGCCACCGAGGCCCGGTTGGTCGCCGAACACATCGAAGAGGCCGGCGAGCGGGAGGCGACCCTGCGACGCGTCGGCGCGCAGTTCAACCGGCTGCGTGACGAGGTGCTCAAGGCGCAGCGGCAGGCACTGATCGCGGCGCGGGACGCGGGCGAACTCGACGACGAGGTGCTGCGCCGGGTGCTGAGCGAACTCGACATGGAGGAGGCGGTCGCCGAGGCCCGCCTACAGCGACAGCGGTGGTGACCGGCTTGTCGGCCACCACCGCTGCGATTGTCGTTACGCCACTTGCAGTTCCAGCTCACCGTCTTCGACGTCGACGGTGACGACCGCTCCCTCCACGATCAGGTCGTCGATCAGCATGTCCGCGATCCGGTCGTCGACCACCCGCTGGATCGAGCGGCGCAGCGGCCGCGCCCCGAACTCGGGCTGGTGCCCGTGCTCGGCGATCCAGTCGACGGCGGCGTCACTGAACGTGATCCCGATTCCCTTGGCCTCCAGCCGCTTCCGGCTGTCGTCGAGCATCAGATCGGTGATCCGGTGCAGCTGGTCGGTGTCCAGCCTGCGGAACACCACGATCTCGTCGATCCGGTTCAGGAACTCCGGCCGCATCGACTCGCGCAGCCGGGCCATCACCCGGTCCCGCAGCGGCTTCTCGGCCGAGGCCGCGTCGCCGGTGACGAACCCGAGGGCGCCGCCCTTGCTCGAGATCAGATCGGAACCGAGGTTGCTGGTCATGATCACGACGGTGTTCGTGAAGTCCACCGTGCGACCGTGACCGTCGGTCAGCCGACCGTCGTCGAGCACCTGCAGCAGCGTGTTGAACAGATCCGGATGCGCCTTCTCGACCTCGTCGAGCAGGATCACCGAGTACGGGTTGCGTCGAACCTGCTCCGTCAGCTGCCCCGCTTCGTCGTAGCCGACGTACCCGGGAGGGGCGCCGAGCAGACGCGAGACCGTGTGCCGCTCACCGAATTCGCTCATGTCGAACCGGATCATCTTGTTCTCGTCGCCGAACAGCGCCGCCGCCAGAGCCTTCGCGAGCTCCGTCTTGCCGACCCCGGTCGGGCCGAGGAACAGGAAACTGCCCGCGGGCCGGTTCGGATCGCCCATGCCGGTCCGGCTGCGCCGCACCGCCCGCGCGACCGCGCGCACGGCGTCGTCCTGGCCGACGACCCGGCGGTGCAGTTCGTCCTCGAGCAGCCGCAGGCGGTCCTTCTCCTCCTGCGTCATCTGGCTCGCCGGGATGCCCGTCGCGCGCGAGACGACCTCGGCGATCAGCTCCGCCGTCACAGTCGGGGTGTCGGGGGAGGCGACGTCGGGCTTGCCGTCGATGCGCACCTGGGTGGCGGTGATCCGGTCGCGTAGCGTGGACGCCTTCTCGTAGTCCTCGTCCGCGACGGCCCGTTCCTTCTCCTTCTCCAGTTCGGTCAGCTGCGCGCGCAGTGCCTCCCTGTCGACCTTCGGAGACCGCAGCGACAGCCGCGCGCCGGCCTGGTCGATCAGGTCGATCGCCTTGTCCGGCAGGAACCGGTCGCCGATGTAGCGGTGCGACAGTTCCACGGCGGCGACGATCGCGTCGTCGGCGTAGCGGACGCCGTGGTGCTCCTCGTACCGGTCCTTCAGTCCGGTCAGGATCGTGATCGCGTCGACGGTGCTCGGCTCGTCCACGATCACCGGCTGGAACCGGCGTTCGAGGGCGGGATCCTTCTCGATGTGCTTGCGGTACTCGTCGAGGGTGGTCGCGCCGACGACGTGCAGGTCGCCGCGGGCCAGCTTCGGCTTGAGGATGTTGCCCGCGTCCATGGCGCCGTCCGCACCCGCGCCGGCTCCGGCGATGGTGTGGATCTCGTCGATGAACACGATCAGTTCGCCCTTGTGCGAGGCGATTTCGTCGACCAGCTTGGTCAGGCGCTCCTCGAAGTCGCCGCGGTACCGGGTCCCGGACACCAGCGCCGACATCTCGAGCTGGACGAGACGCTTGCCGGCCAGCCGATCGGGAACGTCGCCGTCGACGATGCGCTGGGCCAGCCCCTCCACGATCGCGGTCTTGCCGACACCGGCCTCACCGATGAGGACCGGGTTGTTCTTGGTGCGGCGCGAGAGGATCTCGACGGTCTGCTCGATCTCGAGTGCACGGCCGATCACCGGGTCGATCTCGCCATTGCGGGCGCGCTCGGTGAGGTCGACGCCGTACTGGTCCAGCGTGGGGGTGTCGCCGGTCTGCGCCACGTCGGCGGTGTCGGGGCCGGCCTGGAGTGCACGCTGCAGCGACTCCGGGGTGACGCCCTTCTCGGCGAGCAGCCGCCCGACGGCGTGGTCACGGTCTGCGGCCAGGGCCACGAAGAGGTGCTCGGGGTCGATGTAGGTGGATCCGAACGCATGCGCGAGCTGGTGCGCCTCGAGCAGCGCGGTCTTCAGCGCGGCGCTCAGCGCGGGCACCGCGAAGGCGTTGGTGGACGCACTGCCCTGGGGCAGACGCGCCTCGGCGGCCTCCGCGACGGCCGACGGGTCCGCGCCGGCGCGCAGCATCAGGCCCTTGACCGGGTCCTGCTCCGCCATCACGCGCACGACGTGCAGCGCATCGAGTTCCGAGTCGCCGCGTCCGGCGGCGAATCGGGCGGCCGCGTTCACGAGCTCCTGGGTGGACCGGCTCATGAGTCGGCTGATGTCGATGCGGCCGGGGCCCTGGGGGCCGAAGTATGCAGGCATTGACGAGCCTCCTGAAAGTTGAGTGCTTCTGACTCAACTAACGTGTCCGGATCGCAATCAATTCCCGCGGACCGTCGTCGTTCTGTGATCCCCGCCACCCCCGGGTTGAAGGTGTCGCCACAACAGTCACCCCACCCGCGGCTGAAGGGCACCTTCATGCGGTCGGACCGCATGAAGGTGCCCTTCAGCCGGATGGGCCGGCGGGAGGACGTCGGTCCTTCGCGCGGGGGCGGGAGTCAGGAGCCGAAGAACTCCCCGGGTGCGCCCAGGTCCAGGGCCCGAGGTCGACCGAGCCGCCCGGTTCGGGTGCCGGGTTGCAGCCGGTGACGGTGACGGTGTGCCACTGCCGGTCGCCGATCCACTCCGGGCCGCCGTCGCCGAGGTTCCCGGGCGGCCCGAGGACCATGCGGTAGTCGAGCGTGTGGGTGTCGGCGTCCGGATTCGGCAGCGGGGAATCGGTCGGCTTCCGGTCGGTCTACAGATTCCGGACGTAACTCACCGAGACGGTCTCCAGGTCCTTGACCATCGGGGTCTCGGGAGTGTTCTCGTACTCCGGGTAGGACGGGGACATGGCCTCGGCGTGCAGGCCCGAGGCGCGGCCCGTCGGACCGGTCGGGGTCTGCCCGTAGTCGGGTCCGGTCAGCGCCTCGTCCTCGATCCGGAAGTCGATCGTGCAACTGGTGATGTTGGTGTTGTTGTCGATGGTGAACTCGACGTTGCAGCCGCCCTTGTCGACCGCGACGAACCGGACCGGGCCCGTGGTCTGGCCGAGGTCGGGTTCCTGGGCGGCAGCGACGCCGCCGGTGTACGCGAGCGCGGAACACGCTGCGAGCGCTGCCATCGGCAGTTGCCGGAAATGTGACGTCAGGGCAATGCCTCTCGTCGGTGCGATGGGAGCGCCCCATGCTAGACGGACGTCCGACCTGGTGTTCGTGCTTTCGGCGAGCGCGTGCCACCTGGTGCGGAAGATGCCCCCCTTTGAACTGGTCCCCGGAAGTTGGACTGGGTAATCGGAAGCCTAGGCGGCGAGGGCTTGGGCCCGGTATGTGACCGGGCTCAAGCCGTCGAGCTTG
>NZ_JBIAOU010000033.1:0-26284 GCF_042879035.1 Rhodococcus sp. NPDC003318
GGGCTGCAGCATCCACCCGATGATCGTCTCGAGAATCACGCCGAATCTCGAGTCCCCACATGCGAACGTGACAAACCTAACAAAGTCCTACTAGTGGTTGCCACATGTCGTTCAGATACCTAACACAGATGCGGAGATCGACGTGCTGTCGTCGTCACGCGAGTTGACGCATCCGCCAACTCCAGGCAGCTTTGCATTCGGGCGAATGTGAAGCGGCAGCAGCGAATGACAAGTCCGGATGCGACCGCGACGAGCGTGTCTAGGTGAGAACGGCTGTCCTACAATGGCTCTACGCGGACGGACCCCGTGTGGAGCATATGGGTACATCCAGGTAGCCCAACCTCAGGCCGATCCCGCAAATGACGCCCGGGTGGCGTCGCGATACCACCGATCGCGGCGAGCAACTGCATCGCGGGGCCGGTGTGAGTCGGGTAGCCCGACCATCAGGGTTCGCTGGGCCGGAGGTGCATCTGGGGTCGCACCATGTGACATGTCCCGAGAGGTTTCAGTGTGGGCACGAATCGAGAGGCAACACCCATGAGCTCATCGAATCCGCTGTTCATTCATTGTTTGGCCCGGCCGGTCGTTGAACCCGTCGACAGCCCCGGACGATGTCGCGTCCGTGGCCCAGGCCCGACCATTGCCTCGGTGGTCGGTGATGTCGACGCACGGGTGATCGCCGACTTCGCGAAAGGGTTGGACAAGGCACTCGGCGAGTCCAACCGCACGGTCATTGTCGACCTCTCACTGGCGGAATTCATATCCATTTCAGGGATGCAGGTCCTCGCGGAAACCCAGCGTCACGCGGATCTCCACGGACTGGCGATGCTCCTCGTCCCCGGCGGGCCGGGTGCACGGCGGGTCCTGGAGATCATCGACGCGGATCACCACTTCCGCTGCTTCCCAAATGTTCGTGCGGCCGTGGAGGCTCGGCGATCGGAGCTGTCCGCCCACGTTGATCTCGACTATGTGCTCGCCCGGTCGAAGGACTACGGGGCCAGATGAAGCCGTCGGGCGCGAAGGGGACCTCTCGTAGGCGCGCCCGATCCGAGGGGCCGCCGGAGCTGGGTGTGCGCTCCGGCGGCCTCGCTACCCGGTGAAGGTGCGGTCGCCATGCAATGGGTTGCGGCCAACGTGATCGATGCGTGCGGGATTCGCCGGTAGTGGCCCCGGTCGACTGCGGGGCCGCGGCCGACCGGGCGCGCCTGACGACTGGGGTAGATGGCGCTGCATCTCACCGTGCGTCGGATGTGCTTCCTCAGCGCGAGGGTCGTATCCCGGACGCGAATCGGGGCGCCGAGGTCGACGTCGGCGACCAGGCGGCGACTCCACCCATGAGGCCACGTCGGCCTTGCTGATGCATGCCGGCCCGGGAGGTGTATGTCAACTCTCGCGGCCAGGTTTCACCACGGGAGTAGGGCGCTCGCGCACCCCAAAGGTGCGCGACGTGGCGGTATTGCCGCGGAACTATCCGAAACGTGGTCGGAACAAACCGTGCCCGAAGTGCGAACCTGAGACATCGCCGGGGTGAGCGGTTTTGAACTCGGAGCCCTCGGGAACGGTGAGGTTCGCGACCGCGGCCGTCACCGGCCGTGCCGATCAACGACGAGCCCGGCCCGGATCTCGCGGGCACTGAGTGGCCGCCGCGAGGTTGACGCGGCACGAAAGCGGGTAGCCCCCCGACGTGGATCACTCGCGCGCACCGATGCTGGAGGCACTGGCCGAATATCACCGCCGTGGCCGATACGGGTTCACCCCACCCGGACACCGACAGGGTCGCGGCGTCGACCCCCAAGTCACCGAGATACTCGGCATGGATCCGTTCCGATCCGATGTGCTCGCCGCGTCCGGTCTCGACGACCGCCGATCCAGCCATCGGTACCTGGCCGACGCGGAGGAGCTCATGGCCGACGCAGTCGGCGCTGAGCAGTCGTTCTTCTCAACCTGCGGTAGTTCCCTGTCCGTGAAGGCCGCGATGATGGCAGTTGCCGGCAATAACCCGGGCGGACTCCTGCTCGGGCGGGACTCGCACAAGTCGGTGGTCGCAGGACTGATCTTCAGCGGCGTGATGCCCCGCTGGATCACCCCACGCTGGGACGCCGACATGCACTTCTCCCACCCGCCGTCACCGGATCAGGTGCGTGCGGGCTGGGAGCGGCACCCTGACGGCGCCGGTGCCCTGGTGGTCAGCCCCAGCCCGTACGGCACGTGCGCGGACATCGCCGGGATCGCGGAGGCGTGCCACGAGCGGGGAAAGCCGCTGATCATCGACGAGGCGTGGGGGGCGCACTTCCCGTTCCACGACGAATTACCGACCTGGGCGATGGACGCCGGCGCCGACGTCTGCGTGGTGAGCGTCCACAAGATGGGCGCCGGATTTGAACAGGGATCAGTGCTGCACCGACAGGGCGGTCTCGTCGACGGCGACCATCTCTCGGCCTGCGCGGACCTGCTCATGACCACGAGCCCGAACGTGATGATCTACTGCGCGCTCGACGGCTGGCGACGTCAGATGGTCGAACACGGTGCCCAACTCCTCGGGGATGCACTGACGTTGGCCCGGCGCACCCGCGATCGGATCGATCAGGTCGACGGCATGACGGTGCTCGAGGACAGGCTGTGCGGTAAGGAGGCTTCCCACGACCTGGACTTGCTGCAGATCCTGATCGACGTCACCGCGACCGGCGCTTCCGGCTACCAGTGCGCCGACTGGCTCCGCGACCACTGCGATGTGGACGTGGGGCTGTCCGATCACCGGCGCATCCTGGCCACGATGTCGATGGCCGACGACGAGGCGACCACCGACCGGCTTGTGTACGCGCTCTCCGAACTGGGTTTGGCCGCAGGGTCTTTCGATCCACCGCCAGCCGTGGATCTGCCCTCTCCCGAGGAACTGCAGCTGGACTCCGAGATGGCGCCGGGCGAGGCGTTCTTCGGGCCGGTCGAGATGGTCGCTGCCGACCGGGCGGTCGGACGGGTCGCCGCCGAACAGCTCACGCCCTACCCGCCGGGCATTCCCGCCGTCGTTCCCGGGGAGCGACTGGACCGCGCGGTGCTCGACTACCTGCGCAGCGGCCTGCGTGCGGGGATGACGATCCCGGACGCTACCGATCCCGCCCTCGACAGCGTGCGGGTGGCCCGCGAGAGAGACTGATCTGGTCGGGAATTGGAGGGATCAGACAATCAGCGCGACAATCACGATGACGAGAATAATGACGATCACCGCGACGGCAACCAGTGTCCCGATTCCGGCAGCGGGGAAGCCCTTGCGGGTGCGCGGCTCCGAGGCGGATAGCCCGGAGGTCTGGGCCGATTCGGGAGGGGTGGCACCAGGGCTGACACCACCGCCTGCCTCAAGATCAGGGGTGCGGGCCGGATCGGGATCCGGTGGTGGTGTGGTCATGACGAGATTGCCTCCTCAACGTTGTCGGTGCCCTCGCGGACTGGCCAGGCGGCCGCCGCGGCGCCTTGCTGATCATCATCTCCGGGGCCGAATCCGGTCCCATTGAGCGTCGTGGTTCGGCAGACCACTTGGCGGCACCCTCTTCCTGCACACCTCCCGAGGTGCCCCACCCGATCAGCCGGAAACGCATCTCCCGGTCCGTATTCTGGATTCCGCCTGCGGGTTCACCTCCACCACCGCGGGCATCGTTCGCGAAGGAGTCGGCGTTGCTCGGCGGCAGGTGCCCTGGCGTCGAGCCGTCGCCACTCATCGGTGGGTTTGCATTCCTCGGTCCCACCCCGTCCGGTTTACCCCGCGGATACCGGGGTACGCGACCGGCATGAGCACCATTACCGAAGCAGTCGACGTTGATGTTCCGGTCCGGACCGCATACAACCAGTGGACGCAGTTCGAGACCTTCCCGCAGTTCATGGAGGGCGTACGTGAGGTCCTGCAGGTGGACGACGTCCACACGCACTGGGTGCTCGACGTCGCGGGGCGGACCCGCGAGTTCGACGCCACCATCACCGAACAGCATCCGGACGAACGGGTGGCCTGGCACTCCGATGCCGGCCCCGACCACGCCGGGGTGATCACATTCCACCGCCTCGATGGCACCCATACCCGGGTGACCGCGCAGATGGACATCGACCCCGAGGGATTCGTCGAGAACGTCGCAGACAAACTCGGTGTCCTGAACCACCGCGTGAAGGCCGACATGGAGCATTTCAAGGAGTTCGTCGAGGAGCGCGGCTTCGAGACCGGCGGCTGGCGCGGCGACGTCGACAGTCCCACGTCCTAGGATCGGCGGGCGCATGCGCGACCCCACTACTCGCTATACGACCCCCGATTTGGAGGGGCAGCCGCCGATAGCGCATCCGGGACTCACCTCCGAGATGCACACCCGACCCGACCACGGGGAGCGCGACTACCGCGGCAGCGGCCGGCTCACCGACCGCCGGGCGCTGATCACGGGCGGTGATTCCGGCATCGGCCGGGCGGTCGCCATCGCCTTCGCGCGGGAGGGCGCCGACGTGGCGGTGAGCTACCTCCCGGAGGAAGAGTCCGACGCCGAGGAAACAGCCCGGCTGGTCGAGGAATCCGGGCGACGCGCGCTTCCACTTCCCGGCGATATCCGCTCGGAGGAACACTGTCGCGAGGTGGTCGACACGACGGTCCGGGAGTTCGGCGGCCTCGACATCCTCGTCAACAACGCCGCCTACCAGATGGCGCTTCCTGGAGGCATTTCCGACATCACGACCGAACAGTTCGATCGGGTGGTGAAGACCAATCTGTATGCGCTGTTCTGGCTGTGCAAGTTCGCCGTCGCAGTGATGCCGCCTGGATCGACGATTGTCAACACCTCGTCGATCCAGGGCACCAGCCCCTCTCCCTCCCTCCTGGACTACGCGACCACCAAGGCCGGCATCGTGGACTTCACGAAAGGCCTCGCCGCGGATGTGGCCGACCGCGGGATCCGTGTGAATGCGGTTGCGCCCGGACCGATCTGGACGCCGTTGATTCCGGCCACGATGCCTCGCGAGCGGTACCGGCACTTCGGCAAGGACGTCCCGCTGGGGCGTCCCGGTCAGCCCGCCGAACTCGCGCCCGCCTACGTTTTCTTCGCCTCCGACGAATCCAGCTACGTCACAGGCGAAGTGCTCGGCGTCACTGGTGGGAAACCCTTCACATGACCGGCCCGTCGTCAGCCCCCTCGAGCTGGTCGATCGCCACGTCGGCGCCGGTGCCGAAACGGACCCGCGTTAAACGGGAGGTTTCGCGGTCCCGGTCTTCGGGCACGGTGGACACGTACCCCTGGAAGACCGGACAGAGGGCACAGCCAATCCTGGACTTCGAAGGAGACCAATCATGGCCACTGAGCAACGAGACGTCATCGAGGTGCTCACGCACGATCACAGGGAAGTCGAACGCATGTTTGCCGAGCTGGAATCGCTACACGGCCAGACGAGCGAAGAAGCCCGGGCCCGGCGCAAAGACCTTACCGACCAGGTGACGATCGAGCTGGTACGCCATTCCGTTGCGGAGGAGGCCGATGTGTACCCGGCGGTGAAGAAGAAGGTCAGTGAGACCGAGGCCGAGCACGCGAAGGAAGAGCACGCGGAGGCCGAGCGCACGATGAAGCGTCTCGAACGTCTGGATCCGGACGACCCGAAGTTCGAGGTCGAGTTGGAGACGCTGATGCAGGAGGTCCGGGATCACGTCGCGGAGGAGGAAGGCGAGATGTTCCCCGACATGCGGCGCATCTTCAGTGCGGAGGAACTCGTAGATCTCGGCGAGAAAGTCGAGTCGACCAAGAAGCTCGCGCCCACCCGGCCGCATCCTTCCGCGCCGGACGAGCCGCCCGCTGACAAGATCCTCGGTCCGGTAACGGGGCTGCTGGACCGAATGCGGGATGCGGTCACCCATCGCGGCACCGATACGTGACCGTAGCCCACCATGAATGCAGACAAGGACGATGATTGAGATGGCAGTCGCTGGCGGCCGTAACCGGGTCCTGCTGTTCGTCGGGAAACCATCGGATCTGGCGGATGTCCGCGAGTGGGCGACCGAGTGCGGCTTCACAGTAGTCGACTCCTTCTCCACCGAGGTCGAGTACGTAATCGTCACGGATGATGTGCTCGATGGGATGTGCTCGCCCGGCGACGCTGTCCTGCTGAGCCTCGCTGAGAGTGCTGGGTTGCAGTTGGTGAGCCTTCGCAACGCCAGAGATTTCCTGCGAAGCCGGCCCGGGGCGGCCGGGGGCCGGTCGTGGAGGCACCAGGTCAGTGCGAACCCAGCTATGCACGGGATGCGGATAGTTGACACGACCTTGTGAGGAGCGGCGGCATTTCGCCCCACTCGGCCCCTGTCAGGCGCCTGAGACTGGGCGCGACCGCTTCAAGATCCGACGGTCCTCCTGGGCGTGAGCCGCCGGCCGAGCTGGCGTGCCTCCTCATTGGAGGACGCCGTCCGGACCACTGGGCGTCTTGTCACGTACCGAATGCTCTAGACCGCGATTCACCGCGGCTCGGAGGTGTCCGCTGGTTGAGCGGGTCGCTCCCCACGGTCCCGCAGGTGTATCGAGTCGATGCGTCGACGACGACCCCGAGGCCAGTGTGGGCCGTCGGCTCCGCCCTGCGCCTGTCCAGTGCCGCGCGGACCGTGGGGAAGAGCTGGAAGTGTCCGAGCAGGCCGGTGACGTCCAACGTTTCGTGTCACGGCGCGGCCACCGGGGACCAGAAGCATCGTCAACCCCTCCCGGTCTGCGTTGTACTGAATTTTCTCGAGCGTTTGTGCGCCTGCTATTCCAAGGAATCCACCCGGGTCAGGTCGAGAATCATCGTCCCGCGAGACGATCTGATCGCGGAGTCGGCGCGTTCGTCGAACGCCGGTGCGGTCGCGGCGTCCATCTCGCCGGCGACCGTGACAGCAGGCCCCGGGCGATGCATCGGACGCAACGGTTGGCCCGATGCCTCGTGCGCGCCGCGGGCCGGAGCCGTCCCCGCTCGATATCAGGGGTTTCGTCGAGGCAATGAACGTCACTACGCACAGGACCCTCCAAACGGTTTGTCTAGGACACCCGCGACGCAATGAGTGCATGAAGTACGGGCCAGGCGACAGCAGGGTCCAAGCCGCCAGCGTGTTCGTCCGTCATCGGTCTATCAGACAAAGGTCCGCCGCATGGACCATGCGTCCAGTTCACCGATCCCGATACGCGGCGGGTAGAAGTCCCGCGGATGTGGGTATCTATCGACGAAGGATCCACGAGGAGGCCGCGATGAAGGCAGTGACCTGGCAGGGAAAACGGAGTGTGAGTGTCGAGTCCGTAGCGGACCCCGGGTTGGTCGAACCGACCGATGCCATCGTGGAGGTGACCACGACGGGCATCTGTGGCTCCGACCTACATCTGTACGAAGTGCTTGGCGCGTTCATGACGGCTGGCGACATCCTCGGGCACGAGCCGATGGGGGTGGTCCGTGAAGTCGGCAGTGCGGTCACCGACCTGCACGAGGGTGATCGAGTGGTCGTGCCGTTCCAGATCGCGTGCGGTCGGTGCCACATGTGCCGCACCGGACTTCCAACCCAGTGCGAGATCACACAGGTGCGTGAAAAAGGTTCCGGTGCAGCACTGTTCGGATACTCTGCGCTGTACGGGCAGGTGCCGGGTGGGCAAGCAGAATATCTTCGGGTGCCGCACGCTCAGTACACGCACATCAAGGTGCCCGATGGTCTCCCGGACTCCCGCTTCGTCTACCTTTCGGACGTTCTTCCCACCGCCTGGCAAGCCGTCGAATACGCCGCGATTCCCGACGGCGGATCGGTCGCGATTCTGGGACTCGGTCCCATCGGTGACATGTCCGCGCGTATCGCCGCGCATCGCGGGGCGCGGGTGATCGGGATCGATCTGGTTCCCGAACGCCTCGACCGGGTCCGCGCGCGCGGCATCGAGGTCGTCGATCTGACCGAGGTCGATAGCCTCGGCGAAGCGATCCGTGACATGACGGACGGTCGCGGTCCGGACGCGGTGATCGACGCCGTCGGAATGGAGGCACACGGTTCTCCTGGCACCCGCCTGATGCAGCAGGCCGCGGCGATGCTGCCGGATCGGCTCGCTCGCCCGCTGATCATGCATGCCGGCGTTGACCGTCTTCATGCCCTGTATTCCGCGATCGACATCGTCCGCCGAGGCGGCACCATCTCACTGATCGGCGTGTACGGCGGCATGATCGATCCGCTGCCGATGCTCACGCTGTTCGACAAGCAGATCCAACTGCGGATGGGGCAGGCGAATGTCAAGCGGTGGGTGGACGACATCCTGCCGCTGCTCACCGACGACGACCCCCTGGGGGTCGACTCGTTCGCGACCCACGAGATGCCTCTGGAACGTGCGCCACACGCATACGAGATCTTCCAGAAGAAGACGGACGGCGCCGTCAAGATCCTGTTGAAGCCATGACGGCGGCGTCTCATCCGCGGGAGAGCAGCCTGATCACGGCGCGTTCAATCGTCTCGCGACCAGCGTCCTCTGTCTCCGCCAGGCGTGCTCTGCGCACCGCAGACCTGATGGTGTGACCCGCTTCGTAAGCCCGTAGCACCCGTGGGTCCACGTACGAGGCGCGTGCCACCTGAGGCGTATTGCCGAGCGCTCCACTGACCTCACGCATGGTGGCGGCCTCCGCGCGGCGGATGGCCCGAGCTGACCGGGGAGCTTCGGAGTCCGTCAGTGCCACCGCCGCGATGACGGTGGCGTGCCAGGTCCGCAGGTCCTTGGCCGTGCATTCCTCACCCCCCAGATCACCGAATCGCGCATTGATGTCGTCGGCGTGCACCTCGTGCACCATCGTGTCGACGAACTTCTCCTGCATGTGCGCAACACCGAGTTCGACCAGGTTCTCCAGGCCACGAGGCTGCTCGGCTTCGCGGGATGACCATCTACTGATTGCACGGCAACACCGCCGCAGGCGCGGCGGACAACACCGGGCGCCTGACCACCGCGGCACGCACTGCGCGCGGCCATCGACCGGGTGCGTGCTAACGCCCCACTCTCGCCCCTCGATAACCCGAATGCGGTGCTCGGCACTCCAACGCACGAGCACTCGTACCCGGCCCGGGACGTGTCCCCCCGACGCACACCCGGGCCGGGACCATCGACTCCCCAGCGTCGACAGGCCCGGCGAGGCGGTCAGCCGCCCGACACTGCCCGGTCGCCGATTCTCGGCTGCGATGGTGCACGGGACGGGACACGACCCCGATTCCTGACAGCTTGATATCGAAGCCCGGACAGTATCGAGTCAGGATCTATGCCATCGGGCGAGATTCCGGGATCTGGATGGCAAGGAAGTCACGCTCACGATCGTCGACAATGTGGATTCCGTGTCCGAGGCGGACGAAATAGTCGTGTTCTCGCTCGACTGCGGCACAGACTACGAAATCGACCTGACCGCAGGCACTGCCGCTCGGGTGCGTGACGATCTGGCGGTGTGGGTGGCGCATGCCCGCCGAACCTCAGGCCGCGGGAGCGCAGCGAAGTCGAAGCCGGCGTCGTCGGCGGCGCGGACCCCTTTCACCGTGACCCCTGCGCGGGGTCGGTGCAGCTGCGTCTGCGGGGGCGCTCGGTACCGAGCCGAACGCTCAGCGTGATGCGCAGTGCGGAGTGTGAAATTCCGCAGTCTGGGTAATTAGCCTCGACACGTTACGTCACAAGACGGCCCGGAACAGCGAGGAGGAACACCGACATGGTGACCGCGTACTCCCCGCCTCCGATCCAGTCGAGACTCACTGATTCGGCGGTCTCCCGACGACGATTCGCCAGCACGGTGGCACTCGTTTTCCCCATCCCGGTCGGGATCATCGCGGCAGTTGTTCTCGGTTCCGTACCGTTGGCCGCACTTGTCGCAGTGGGAACTGGAGCGTGCATCGTTCTCGCCGACCTCATGATTTGACAGCGATGCGCCTCACCCCGGCCATCTTGAGCTGTTGGCGGCCCTGTCGTGCTGGTGGACACCCCGAGCGGAATGCCCTCGCCATTGCCTGGATCGGGGACCTCGGTCATCGTCCCTGGTGACAGCCCGGTGGACGCTCATGATGAACATTGCTCGGTCTAGCGTTCGTTGTGCATGCGGGCGTGCGCCCGAGACTCGAGCTACGGAAACGTCCAGTCCGAATCTGATCACTGCTGCCGTGGACCCGGTGAGTTGCCTGTCGGGCAGGTCGGCGCGGGGCGGTTCGCCAAATCGGTCACGACTGTTCTCCTTGCATGCCTGACGGCTCGTATCTCTGGTGCGTCAGTCGAGGCTCGCGCGACCGGCGGGTGGCCGGGCCTGTTCTGTACCGGGTGCCGCGGTCCTCTAGTGCGGGCGTGGGGGGTCGGTGGCCGCGGCGAGCAGATCGGCGGGTTCGACCACACCGGTGACGAGGTCGTGGGCGATCGACGACAGCCGGATGCTGGTGCGGCGGCTGTGGGCGCGAAGAACCTCGAACGCTGCGCCCATGTCGAGGTCGCCGGCTTGGGCGAGGATGCCCTTGGCCTGCTCGATCGTGACCCGGTTGTTGAGCGCGGTCTGCAGTTGTTCGGTGAGCACCTCGGCCCGGCGCAGTGCGCGTTCGTGCAGGATACCGATGGTGGCGGCGTCGGCGAGGGCGCGCGCGACCTTCAACTCCCGCGCCCCGAGTGCACCGGTCTCGGTGCCGAACAGGTTCAACGCTCCGATCGTCTGTTTGCGCAGCCGCAACGGCAACGCGTGCACCGACCGGAATCCCTGTTCGAGCGCGACACGGGAGAAGGTCGGCCACCGTGGCGCCTCGGCAGCCAGATCGACTGCGGTGACCATCGCACCGCTGGCGTAGGCGTCGAGGCACGGGCCTTCGTCGACCTGCAGCTGGAATAGCTCGAGCAGCAGGGTCTGCTCGGTGGAGGACGCGAGCACCTGCAGGCTGCCCCGCTGATCGGAGAGCATCAGGCCCGCGGCCGAGGCACCGACCAGCTCGACGCAGTAGTTGACCAGCAGGTGCAGTAGATCGGCAACGTCGTAGTCGTCGACGAGCGTGTCGGTCATCTCGACCAATGCCTGCAACAGTTGTTCTTCCCGCTCGGCGCTCGAAGGCACCGGTTCCTCCTAACCTGTCGACACTCGAGAGGCTCGGTCCTTCGCGTTCCAGCCTAGTCGCCCCCTCTCGATCTCCCGGACCGGAAAGAAGACTGCACCTCCCAGGGTGGGGGCGTCCGGCAGCGATCCCGCACAGAGGGCCCGCATACAGACGGCCTGCATCACGGAGAACTGCGAAACCCGCTACCCGGTGACCGGGAAACGAAATCGGCCCGTGACCGGACCCCCACACGTCGTCGACGGCGTGTACACCGCCGCGACGGCCGAGGGGAGTAGTGTCACAGGGGTAGCCGGGTTCGACTTCGACACTGACGGCCCTGAAGCCTGCTGTTGGTCGCGATTCCCGAATCTCCACGCACCCCGCTGGGTGCGGTTTGAGAGTTCAGTCGCGGTCGACAAACCCGTCGGAGGTCGATCATGCGTATCCATGTCCACTGCATCGAGCTGTCGCTCCCCGAGGCCCACCAGGGACCGGGACGATGCCGCATCAACGGTCCGGGACCCACCATCGCCACGATCACCGGCGACCTGGACACCCCCGCGATCGGCGAGTTCACCGCCGGAATCGAGCAGGCCATCAGCGACGCACACCGCACACTGATCGTCGACCTGACCCGAATCGACTTCGTCTCCATCTCCGGCGTCGAAGCACTCGCCGACACACAACACCGCGCCGAAGGCCGCGGCCTGGCGATGCTCCTCGTCCCCGACGGCCCCACCTGCACACGAGCCCTGAAGGTCACCGGTATGGAGCACCACTTCCGCTGCTTCGACACCGTCCGCGACGCGGTCGAGGCCCGCCGCGCCGAACTGGCCGCCCACACCGGCCTCGACCACCTACGGACAAGCAGCAGGAGACAACCGATTTCACGTGCCTGAACCATTCACACGTGCCTGAGCGAATTATCTGAGGGCACCTACCACACGGAGGCTCGTGCACTCCGCAACCGGAGCTCGCAGCCCTGCGAGCGGTGGGCGCTGGCCTAGAACATCGACGGTCGCATCAGATCCCGACACACGGGGCGGGCCAGCCTGCCCACCTACACCACTCCCAATGCGGAGCAACATGGGCCGCCGGTTGCCGAGCACCGCTCCAGTAGTGCCCTGTCCCGCTTCGCCTCAGGAGGCGGCGGATCGGGCGAGGTCGGCCATCGCCCGATCGAGCGGCGGGCAGATCACCAACGCGCACAGGTACGCACTCCCGGCGACCAGGTACGGCGCGAGGACCAGGCCGGCGCCGAGCCACGCGGCCACCGGGACGCTGAAGACGAGCGTGGAGCACGCGATGCAGAGGGCGAACATCTGCCGCCACTGCCACCGGCGCGGTGCCAGTGCCCGCGCGAGCACGACCGCGATCCTGGCTCCGGCGAGCGCGCACACCCCGAGCAGAAGCCCGGCCGTCCCGGCGATCGCGAGCGCCGGCACCCAGAACACCGACGGCGCGCCGCGCACGAACCACACCGCGGTCACCGCCGCCACCACGATCGGGGTGGTGAGCAGTCGGCCCTGCCAGGTCACCGGTGCACCGGCGTCAGCAGGTCGGGGCGGTTGTTGCGCGGCGAGTTCACCGCGGTTGAGACCTCGTACGGGATCAGGTGTGGTTCGGGGATCGAGTTGAGCAGGGCGTCGACGTCATCGCGGTCGGTCAGGGTCGGGTCGAGCCACGGCCCGATGAACGTCTCCGGCAGGATCACCGGGGACCGGTCGTGGATGTGGCCGGTCGCGTCGGTCGCCGGGCGGGTCAGCACGGTGCATGTCCACAACCAGCGGCCCGGATCATCTTCGGGCAGTTTGGGATTCGGCCACAGCTCGTACAGCCCGGCCATCGCCAACGGGCCTTCGGTGTCGCCGTGCAGGAAGAACGGGATCTTTGCTCCCTCGTCGTTCTTCGTCCATTCGTAGTAGCCGTCGGCCGGGACGATGCAGCGGCGCCGGGCGGCCGCGGCCTTGAACGCCGGCTTCTGGGTGATCGTCTCCGAGCGGGCGTTGATCATCCGAGATCCGATCTTCGGATCGCGCGCCCACGAGGGCACCAATCCCCACTTGACCTGGCTGTTCAGTATTCGGGCCGGGTCCGCGTCCGGGGTATCGCGGGGTGCGCGTTCGAGGACGACGTTCACCGTCTGCGTCGGCGCCACGTTGTACGAGGCGGGCAGCTCCTGCCCGACCGTCTCGGTCGCATCGAATGCCGCGACCAGATCCCGGCGGCTGCCCGTCGACGCGTAGCGGCCACACACCGCCCGATCCTCTCTCGTCATTCGATCTCTGCACACACCATCGTCACAGATCACCGACACAGGCCCAAGGCGGAGCCTCGGCCTCCAGAGTCAGGGGAATGCCCGCCAAGGCGGCGTTGACCTCGGGTGACAGTGCCTGGACATGCCCCGGGTACCACCCCGTCACGTCGCTGCGAGCGACCACGTGCCGAGAGGCCGCGATGACGGGCACTGTCACCCGAGGTCGGGAAGACCTGCCCTTCCGTAGCGTTCCCGAGCGCGGGATCGGAGCCGTCGACACCACCGGGTGTGGGCGGCGTCAACTGTCTGCGCCAGCGGGCGCGCCTACCTGCCGAGGTCGGGCTCCCGGCCAGGGTCGGGCTCGGCGGCCGGCCGCTGTCCGGGATCGGGATCCGCGGTACGCCGAGACTGACCGCGCAGCATCTGCTCGAGCGTCCACGGATGACCGCCACTGACCGCCGGCGGCCGCGGCCGACCGGTTGGTGTGGTGCCGGGGTCGGACTGCAGGGCCGGAGTCTCAGGCAGCGCACGGGCTCCGGGAGGTGTGTTCCGCGGCCGCGGAGTCCAGGTGCTCGAGCCAGCTGCGGGCACGGCTAAGGGCGAGGTCGCGGTCCTGGGTGTAGGTGGGCGGCCACTCGATCCCGTACCGGTCGATGCGCTCGAGGATCTGGGCCGCGGTGACGATCGAGGAGTCGGCGAGCGTGGAGACGAACAGGCGGTCCTTCTCGCGTCCCGCGATGGCCTTGGACACGCACAGGTCGACGGGGTCGATGCAGTACCCGGTCCGCCCGTACGCGGAGCCGTCCTCGACCCGGACCGGGACGAGTCGGTTCTCCCACAGCCTCGGCAGGATCACCACGTCCTTGTGGACCCCCTCGACGTAGGAGCCGTGGTGCTCGTGGAACGGCGATCCCTCACCCAGGCGGCCGTCGCGCATCAGGAGCTTTTCCGCGACCGCCGGCGAGCCGGGGCTGTCGAATCCACTGCGGGGGAACATGTCCACTTCACGCGACAACGTCGCTCGCGACCGGTGACGGCGACGGTGGGGGCGACTGACTCGGTGCACAACCGAACCAGGTCTGCGACGACTCGGTGAGCGCATCGAGCACCGTCGCCGATCCCGGGTCGCGTCGCAACTCGGCGAGTGCGGCCGGGTCGCTGTCGAAGTGCAGCTCGGCAATGCGCTGGATCTCGTCCTCTGTCATACCCGGTTGGACGCGTCGCCCTGACGGATGGCTCCTCCGATGCGCGCCGAGTACGTGATTTCCGAGTAGCAGGTTCACCACCGCGGGGCGACGGCGGAACCGCCGGGCCGCAGCGATTGCGTGGCCCGGCGGGACCCCGGCGCGACTCGTGGCCCGGGTCGCAAGGTACAGACATTTGAGCGCGGCCTGTTCGGTCGGGAAATGGCCCCGTGCCCGGATCGCCCGCCGATAGCAGGCATTGACGGCCTAGGTCGCGGGTGGTCGAGCAGATCACCCGACGGATCTCGACGTCATAGTCGAGGAACGGGACGAACTCGCTCCACGAGTTCTCCCAGAGGCGGACGATCGCCGGGTACTGGGTGCCCCACTTGCTTGCAAACTCGGCGAACCGTTCTTGGCCGCGGACTCCGACGGCGCGGTGTAGACGGGCCTCAGATCGCGGCTCATCTCGTCCCGATACGTCAGCGACGCATACCGGAAGGTGTTGCGGATCAAGTGAATAATGCAGGTCTGCACCACCGCGAGTTGCCAGACGGTCGTGATCGCCTCGGGTAGGCCCTTGAGCCCGTCGCAGACAACGATGCACACGTCGGCGACGCCTCGATTCTTGATCTCCGTCAGCACCGCGAGCCAGAACTCGGCGCCCTCGCCGCCGTCGCCGGCCCACAGGCCGAGGGTGTCGCGCTCACCCGCCGTGGTGACGCCGACGTTGATGGGACGGTTGGAGACCTGTCCGTCGCGGACCTTGACGTGAACAGCGTTGATGAACATCACCGGATAGATCCGGTCGAGCGGGCGGTTCGCCCCACTTCTTCATCTCGGAGACGACCTTGTCGGTGATCCGGCTGATCGTGTCCTTCGAAACGCGTGCACCGTAGACATCGGCGAAATGTGAGGCAATCTCGCCCGTCGTCAGTCCCTTCGCGCTCAGCGACAGCACGATCTTGTCCACCCCGGTCAGGCGGCGTTGGCGCTTCTTGACGAGCTGTGGGTTGAACGAGGTATCGGTGTCTCTGGGGACCTCGATCTCGACGGGTCCGATCTCCGTCAGAACGGTCTTTGAACGGGTTCCGTTGCGCGAGTTGCCGCTGCCTCGACCAGCCGGGTTTGGTTTGTCGTAGACCGGGTGTTCGGTCATCTCGGCGTCCAGCGCGGCCAAAGAGCACGTTCTTCGTCAACAGGTTCAGTAGGCCATTCGGGCCCACCAAATCGATCCCCTGCTCCGTGGCCTGGGCCAGAAGCTGCTCGGCGAGCTGCTGTGGATCCACCTCGGTAGTCATGGGTTCCCAGTGTTTCGGTCATCATCGATCCTCCCCGTCAGGCTCACGCCCGTGTGTCAGACCAAGACCGGATCCACCGTTATCCGGACAACTCCCGGCGTCCGCGTGGTCATCTGGCGATGACGAAATCGGGTCCTGTCAGCAGGGATGGGACTCGAATCGGGGTGGGGTGAGGATCAGCGGTCGTGATCGGAGGGTGACGGTCGCCGCGATCCTCCACGGGGCTGATGTTTGCCGAACGTGGCTTCAGTCCGCTGGGCGGCGGGTGTCGGACGAGGGTGCAGGTTGCTGCCGCGTGGTGCGATGACCTGCCACCGTCATGAGGTTGGACTGCCCTGTGACGGTTCGGCGTGTCGTTGGACGTGGTTGCGCAAAGCGCGATGCGGGTGGTGTTGTGGTCGGTGGCTGTGCCGAGCGTGTTTCGCCGGGGTCGGTGCCCGTTCGCTTCTCAGCGATAGGTAGAACTCGAAAGGTTTGTGAGTGAACGAAATTCGTCCTGTTTTGTTGCCATTCGTGGGTTCGATGGG
Organism: Rhodococcus sp. NPDC003318; assembly: GCF_042879035.1. Taxonomy (NCBI): domain Bacteria; kingdom Bacillati; phylum Actinomycetota; class Actinomycetes; order Mycobacteriales; family Nocardiaceae; genus Rhodococcus; species Rhodococcus sp. NPDC003318. The sequence continues at coordinate 16,299 of NZ_JBIAOU010000033.1, forward strand.
CGAGCGGCGGGCCGGGTAAGGTGGTTGTGCTGGGGTCGTGGTTGGTTTGGTCGCCGACCGTGTGCGGTTCCGGTGTGGGGGCGTGGCAGCCATCGCTTTGGACAAGTTCGCTGCCCGCCCTCCTTTTTGTGTGGAGTGGTTGAGGGTTGGCGTACAGGGTGGGTCCGGACGGGTCGGCGGTGTCGTTCGATCCGGAGGTCGGTGCCGCAGCAGCGCCGACGGTCAAGCCAGGCGGCTACCGTGTGAGCGACGACGCGGTCGATCGGGCGGAGGAGCGTGCGTCCGCGCGGGTCCTGGACGCGATGGTGGAGCTGGCGGATCTGACTCGTGCCCGCAAGGATCTCGAGCGGGCGTTCCCCCGGTCGATGGTGGGAGAGATCCCGGCCCGTCGACGGCGAGTGCTGCCGATCCCGGATTCGATCCGCCAGCCGCCGTCGGCGCGCCAGCGCAAGGCCCGGTCGAGGGCGAAGAACATCACGCAGGACCGATTGCCCGCCATCGGTTATCACGAGTTGACCAGGTTGGTTGAGCAGGAGCAGGAATGGTCCCTGATCGGTAGCGCGCTGTCCGACGCGCGAGGTGATGCACAGGTCCTCGAGGACAGGACGCGGGTGCGGGTGCAGCGTCTCGATCGCGCGATTCAGGCGGGGGAGCGGGCTGGGGATCGTGGCCACATCGTCTACTGCGCTGCCCGCCTGCCGCATCCGGTGCCGGTGTCGGCATTGAATCTGCCGAGCGAGCTGACGTCGGGGGCGCGGCTGGATTTCGACCGTTTCACGATGACTGTGCACGCGATTCACGAGCTGGACGAGACGATGACCGATCGGGATGTGGTGTTCGAGATCGACACCGATCGGGGCATGTATCTGGGTCGGTCGGACAAGATCGACGACACCGCGCATCTGTTGCCGCGGGGGATGCGGTTCGAGGTGGTCTCCGCGGGGGAGGGTCGTTACCGTCGGCCGGATGGGACGGTCGGTCGGCGGATGATCGTTCAGCTGCGTGACATCACCACCGTGTGAGGACATCGCCACCGATTGGGGAAGGAGTGTGCACCGATGGGTTACATCGATGCGAAGGGACGACCGGAGATCGTGGTCAACCCCGCTATCAAGCTGGGGCGTGCGGTGTACCGGCCGGCCGACGAGGACTGCGCGCCGCCGGCGCCCCCTGCGCCGCGGACCGAGAAGCAACGGGCCCGTGCAGAGCTCAAGCGCGCAATGGCGGCGGAGCGGCGTGCACAGCAGAAAGCCGAAGGCACCACGTCGGGGTGACACCTCCGGCTCATCCTGTGCTTCTGCAGTGCGGTCACCGTATCCCATGACTGCGCGCGGTCAGATCAGCTGGCGCAGTCGCGGTAGCGCGTCGGTGAGACGGTCGAACAGGGTGGGCCAGCCGCTGCGTAGCCAGGTCAGTCGTCCTCGGTGCAGGTGGTTGCCGTCGATCAGGTGTGAGATCCGCTGCTGGTGTTCGGGTACGCCGAGGGCGGCGAGTTTCGGGTAGACGGGATTGATCGGAAGCTGGTCACGGGTGATGTGCGCCCACACGTCGTGGTGGCTCCAGTTCCAGATGGGCCCGTAGGCGACGGTCCCGTCGGCGCGTTCGATGATTCCGTTGCGGCGCCCACCGCGCGTGTAGAGGGCGCGGCGACCGCGGGATTCGTCGGCGCGCACGCCCCACAGTTCGCCGGCGCCGAACATCTCGTGCGCGCGCCGCGACGGGCCGCCGATCAGGACCTCGTGCAGGTCCACTGCGGGCGCCGGCGCGTCGTGGGTTGGGCCGTGGGCCCATTGGCCGCTGGCGATCAGGACGTCGAGCAGTGGGGGATCGGCGGCGACGACGTGCAGATCGAGATTCCAGGTGTGCGCGAGTTCGCCGATGTAGTCGTAGGTTTCGGGGTACTCGAGCCCGGAGTCGAAGAACACCACCGGCACCTGTGGGCACACCCGCCGGGCCAGGTCGAGTACGACGAGGGAGTCCTTGCCGCCGGAGAACGCCAGGTAGCCGTCGTGGCGGTCGAGGTGGCCTGCGATGCGGTCACCGATCTGGTCGACCGCGTGCGCGCGCGTGGTGGGGGCGGCGAGTGCGCGCAGTGTGTGCAGGTCGAGCCCGGGATCGGGATTCATCGCCGCGAGCCTACGAGCGACACCGCTGCTTGCGGTATCAGGTGCCGGGCTGGATGGATGGACCGGTGACCCACCGATTCACCCTCCACCAGGCCGCAGAGGACGTGGTGTGGGCGGCGTATCGCGCTGCGCATCCGGACGCGCGGCATCCCGTCTCGGTGCCGGCTGGGAGGGGATGCGCGCGGTGTGGGTGGTTGACGGGGGTGATGACGCCGGTGGGGCGGGTGGTGTCGAGGCGGTTCACGGGTTTCGGCTCGTGGCTCGATCGTGGTGGTCGGGCGTTGTGTGAGGCGTGCGCGTGGGTGTATTCCATGCGCTCTCTGCGCGTCGTTGCACATCGGATCGCCCGGAATACGTATGTATTGTCCGAACTCGACTCCCAAGCGCTCTACGAGGTTCTCAGCGCCCCGATCGGCGTGGATGTGGCGGTGGTGGTGCCGTTGGTCCCGGGCCGCAAGCATGTGTTGCCGGATGCGCAGTGGGGGAGGGTGGCGGTCGACGAGTTGGCGTTGGATTTCACCGCCGCCGATCGCGACCGGCTCGCGGCGATGTCTCGCCTGCAGGCCGCCGGGTTCACCGAGGCGGCTTTGGTGCGGCCGGCGCCGGATCACCGCACCATGACCCGCATCCCTTCCGAGCGTTGGCCGGCGGTCCTGGCCGACTGGGATGCGCTCGCGCCGTGGCGGGCGGCGGCGCCGTGGTGGCACCTCGGGATCCGCGCCACCCGATAGACACCGGCCTGTCCCTTCCGTGCAGACACTCCCGGACCGGTCACCACCTGGTAGGCGGAACGGCGAGCTCGTGTTTACAGTCGCGCGGTGGCCACCAGAGAGACCCCGATCGACCTCGAGACACCGTGTGACGGGTGGCTGGCCGCGGCCCCGATGCTCCCCGCGCTGGTGACCGAACCCGCGAAGGTGGCCGAGCGGCTGTTGTTGCTGCTGCACTACGGAATCGACTGGTCCGACGGCAACTGGGTGACCGGGCGTCGTGGCGACTACTGGGAGTCGGTGTTGCCGTCGCGGGTGCGGGTGGCCACGTTCACTGCCGCGGATCTGCACCACTGGTGGACGATCGTCTCGACTGCCCTGACGTCGTTGCCTCGATCGGATGGGCAGCGCGTGGAGTTGGCCGCGCTGCTGACGTGTGAGCCGCGGCCGGTGCTCGCGGTCCTGCGGGATCAGACGCCGGCGCTGGTGCTGCGCACTCGCATCGTCGCCGACGCCGTCCGCGCCAGCGCACCCCCGAAGGCTGGAAGGAAGTCGCCGACGCCGACGCGGTCGAGGAGGTCGGCGTGAGTGTGAGTGTCCGCTGGGATCTGGCGATCACCGCCAGGTCCCCGATTTCGCATCGTGCGGAGACGATCGGCACGACGGCGACGCTGCGGCGGATGAAGGTCCTCGCCGCGGACGGGACCGTGGACCTGGTGCCGGTCGTCTCCGGTAACTCGCTGCGTGGGGTGTTGCGCCGGCTCGGTGAGGAGCTGTTGCGAGATGTCCTCGGCTACGAAGGCCTGTTGCCGCTTGCGGTGGCGCACGCGTTGCGTAATGGGGGTGCGATCACCCGCACGTCGGCGGAGCCGGTCACGGGGCGCCGGCTGCGGGAGCTGCGTACCCTGGTTCCGCAGCTGAGTGTGTTCGGCGGCGCGGTCGGTGCGGCGCCGATCGACGGCTGCCTGCGCGTCGGACACGTCGTCCCAGTGATCGAGGAGGCCCGCCCCCTGCTGCGCGGCCACTACCCGAACCCGCTGCCGACCCGGCTCGATGTCGAAGCGCTCGAGTCCTACAGCCACCTCGACGACCCGGCCAACCCCGCCGCCGACACCAACGGCACCGATGAGGCGCGCTCGGCGGTGTCGTTGTTGATGCGGTACGAGGTCGAAACCATCACCGCGGGAACCAGGTTCGAGTCCTGGGTGCATCTCGACCGTGGCAGCGATCTCGACCACGCGTTCCTTGCCGATGTCCTCGCCGAGTACGTGCGCCGCGGCTGGCTCGGTGGCCGTGTCGGGATCGGGCACGGTGACGTTGCCACCACCATCACCGCAGACTCGGCCACCGGCCCTGGCGTGGACTGGCGTGCCCATCTGATCGCCCGCCGCGACGCCGCGCTCGCGCTGTTGCAGTCTTTGCCCGCATGAGCGGGCACGTTCCCCTGACCGTGCGGGCACGGTTGGCCGGTGGCGTCGCGCATTCGGCGCCGTGGGGGATCAGCCTCGACGGCCTGCTCGCCTCCCAGATCCGCGCCGGCGTCAAGGCCGCCGCCCGCGACGCCGGCACCGACTACCCGCCCTACGACCCCGCCCAACCACCCGACGAGCTCGAGCTGCCTCTCACCCGCTGCACCGCAGCCGGTGGCGACAACTGGCACTGGGCCGCGACATTCGCACACGCCGAGGGCGAGGTCGCCGGTCCGCACGTGACCTACTGGACCGCTCGCCCCGACCAGTACGCCCTCGACCACCTCTCGGACAGGTTGCCGGCGCACGTGTCGGAGCGGCAGGGCCGCTATCGATCCCGTGTCATGCCGCTACCGCTGACGATCGCCCGAGCGTTGGTGTGGCGGGCGGTAGGTGACCCCGACGTGATCCGGGATCTGCTCGCCGGCGTCATGGTGATCGGTCGCAAACGTTCCTCCGGCCACGGACACGTTTTCGACTGGACCGTCACACCCGATCCCGGCGCCGACCCGTGGGAGTGCGCGCATCTGCACCCGGACGGAACCCTCGGCCGCAGCACCCCACCCGGCTGCTTGGCCGACCGCCGCGACATCGCGACCGGTGGCTCCGGCCACTTCGGGCTGCGCCCGCCCTACATGCACCCGGCCATGCGCCGGCGGGTGGTGTTCGCCGCACGCTGACGGTGGGTACCAGGCCCCCGGAGCGTGACGCCTGGGTGCGTGGAGTGCTGGTGTGATCCTCCCCGTAACACCCTTTCGGAAGTTTCGAAAGGGTGTTACGTTTCTTTCGTACAGGAGGAGTGACGACATGACGCAGGCGTTGGAGCAGCGCACATATCTCCCGGAGCCCGGGGAAGGCGGCCAGCTCGCCGAGGTGATCAGCTTCCTCGACGCGCACGAACGTCGCTCCGGCGACCGTGTGGAGCCGCGGTACCTGCTCGTTGGTGCAGACGAGGGTGATCAGGTGCCCTTGCCGGCCGAGGTGCATGCGATCCTCAAGCAGGTGGTCTCGGCGCTGCAGGCCGGGCGAGCGGTCACCGTCGCTCCGCACACCACGAAACTGACCACCCAGCAGGCGGCCGACCTGCTGGGGGTGACCCGACCGACCGTCAAACGGCTGATCTCGGTGGGGGAGCTACCGGCGGAGAAGGTCGGTACCCGGCACCGGCTGGTGCTGCGTGATGTCCTTGACTACCAGCAGCGGCGCCGCGCGCAGCAGTACGACGCGTTGGCTGCCACGTCCGTGCCTCTTGTCGACGAGGACGATCCGGAGATGGTCGCCGAACAGTTGAAGGCCGCCCGCAAGGCTGTGGCGGCACGCAGACGGGCCCGCAGTACGACCATGTAACCGCGGTAACGAGCCTCGTCGTCGACACTCATTACACTGCGCGGATGTTCGCTGCTGTTCTCGACACCTGCGTGCTGTGGCCCAGCCGACAGCGCGACTTCCTGCTGTCTTTGGCGATCGCCGGTCTGTATCGGCCGCTGTGGTCGGACGCGATCTTGGAAGAGCTCGAGTACCACGAGGCGGCGAAGCTCGAGGGCCGCGGAAGCGATGCCGCGACTGCGGCTGCGGCCGCCGCCCTTCTGGTCGGGCGGATGCGTGAGGCGTTCGATGATGCGGTGGTGACCGGATGGGAGCCGCTGGACGGTTCATACGGTCTGCCCGATCCCGACGACGAGCATGTGGTGGCGGCCGCGGTTGTCGGTGGGGCGGGTGTCATCGTCACCCACAACTTCAAGGATTTCCCGGAAGGCCTTGTGCCGAAGCATATTCAGGTTGTTTCTCCTGCTGAGTTCGCCGCCGATACACGTCGCGGTGTCGCCGATGGTGGCGCGGCAGGCGATCGAGACGATGGCCGAGCGCCTGGGGAACCCTCCGATGAGTGTCGAGGAGGTCCTGGCCCTGCTGGTGGATCGCTACAGGATGGGCGATGCAGTGGCTCTGCTACGTGAGGTGTGAAGAACGGCTTCTTTGGAGCCCGGTAGTCGAGGGTACATCCGTGACGCACCCTCGACTGTTGATACGCCAGATCTTCTGGCTGTACCCATGCCCGCGCCATTCGCCTCCCTCGTCGACACTTGTCACTGTCGCGGAGATGGCGTGGGATCACCTCACCCTCCGGGGGTGGTCGCGAGGTCCTGTTCGAGTGCTCGGGGCTGCCCCCGGTTCAGTTGACACGGGGGTTGGGTGACTCAGGCCGCGTTTCCGGCGTGGTTGATTGCCTCGAACTCGATCGGTGTTAGGCCGTCACCGCCGCATCCTCGATAGTCTGCTCTCAACTGCTCACGGCTTCCGCAGTCGGAACGGAATCGGGCTGCCGACGGCCAGATTTGCGCGCGGGCGTAGGGCGCCGTCTATGCCGCCGACTCTCCAAGCGTGCGTGCCTGAGCGTGGGGCTCGCCAGCACGTAGCCAGCGGCGGAAGCTTGGCGAGGAGCGGTGCGATCCAACGTTTCCCTCGTGGCCCGCACCGTCACACCGTTTGTCGGTGTATCTGCGTTAGGTCACCGAGTCGAGAATCGTTCACCGAGTACGCGGAATCAGTAGTACGGCGTTGGTGCGTCCGGCGGTGGACGGCGTCATAGCGGCAGCCCTCCGGATCACGGTCTCGGTACAGCCGCTGCGAGTGTTGATCGATCGTGCCCACTATGGCGCCGCGATGGCCGGCGGTTGCATTTCCATCCGGTGCCCCGGCACCGGATGGGGAGGGGGTGTTTCGGGCTTGACTTCACCGGTTCCGCATGGTGCGCGAGACGACGAATTCTGTTGTAAATCAGTGAGTTTCGGTGTTGACAGGGTGTCGGTGGGGTGGGTTATGTTCTGTGTCGTCCGAAGCGGTTGCGGACGGTTCGGGGAGTGACCATCCCGGGCTGTCCGCGTTCTGTTCCCCGCCTGTGTGTCGGGGTGAAAGCGGTGTGTCATGACCGAAGTGACGTTGACCAATGGTGTGTTGATGCCGGTGGCGGGTCGGGGTGAGTTCCCGTCGGATGGCCGGTTCGTGTCGGTGGTGTCGGGTGGCGGGATGGTGTCGGGGTGGCTGGCCGTCGACCCGGCCCGCCGCGCCGACGACGCGGCGGATCGGCGGGTGAGTGTGGCGGTGCTGCCTGCCGATGGCGCGGTGTGGGTGTCGGAGGTGACGGCACGCCAGGTCGAGCCGTCGGATGCGCCGGGAGGCGATGCGGGCACGTGGTTGTCGACGCGCGAGTTGGGCGCGCTGCGGTCGGTGGTGTCGGCGCGCGTCGAGCTGTTGGAGACGCGGGCGGATGCGCAGCGCCAGCGTGAGCGCCGCGAGTCGTGGCTCGAATCGTTGGTGTCGGATGCGCATGAGTGGGCGGACAGCAACAGTCTGTGCGGGGAGTTCGATCGGTTCATGGACGAGCACGGGTTGCCGGGCCGGGACCGTGATTACGAGGTGACGGTGGATGTGACGGTGACGACGCGGCTCACGATCACCCGCACCGCGTCGAGCGCGGACAGTGCGGAAGGACTCATCGACTCCTCGGATGTAGAGGAGGAGTTGCGCGATCGGCTCGGGTCGTATGGGCAGAGTCTCGATTTCGACGTCAGTGATTGGGAGATCGACGGAACCGAGCAGGCGTGAGCGGGGGAGACAAGACCATGACGACGAACACGAGTACGAGTGGTGCGGTGGTGGAGACGGTGACGGCGGTCCGGATCGACGCGGACGGGACCGCGGAGGTGATCGAGTTGGCCCGGTCCGGCTCGGGTGAGGGGGTGGGTGTGGCGTTGCGGGAGGCGATCGGGTGCCGGTGGTTCGATGTTGTGGCTCTCGGGCCGGGGTTGGACATGTGGGTCGATGACGAGGGCCTGGTCGTGAACGAGCCGGTGGTGAATGTTGTTGCGACGCTGATTGCCCGGTCCTACGGCTTCCGGTGGCAGCCGTACGCGGGCACGGTGGTGTTCACATCCAGTGATGACGAGGGCGACGCGGTGAGCCTGTCGAGGAATCAGGTGGCCGCGTTGGTGGCGACGGCGGATGTCGGCGGGCTGGTGATTGTCGATGCGACCGAGCGTGAGGACGTCGGTACTGCTACGTCTGCGGCGGGGGCGGGCGCGTGACGCGGTTGCGGACGGTGGCCCTGTCGTGGACGGAGACGGCCAGGTATCGGGTGACGGTGAACGTGCCCGACACCTTCGATCCGGACGCCCCTGGTGTGGCGGATGTGTTGGCCGGGTTGGACGGGGCCGGGTTCGTCGGCGTCGAACGGGGTGACATCGCGGTCGAGTTGGTGGCGTTGTTCGATCCGTCTGCGGTGATGTTCGTGCTGGACACGCCGCCGACGGCGGCACCCGGGGCCGACGTGCCGGCCTGGGCGGCGTACGTCGGCCTGTCGGAGGTGGCGGCGGAGCGCGGCACGCACTACGTCGAGGAAGCGGTGCGGGTGTATCTGATGCGCGATCTGAACGGGGCGGATCGGTGGGTGATCGACCCCACCACCTTCGGTGACCCGCTGTTCTCGGAGTACTCCGACTACGGCGACAGCGGCCCGGTGAACGACGAATGCCGCTGCGAGCGCCCCGACGAGTGCGCGGCCGTCGTCGAGCGCATGAGCCGGGTTGGGATGCCTGACGGTGAGGAACTGATGCGGATGCTGGCCGCTGCACGCGGCTACACGGTGACCAGGACAGCGACAGGGGCAGGCCGGTGAGCGTGGAAACCATCGTCGTCCGCGACCCCGACGGTGGCACCGATGTGTCGGTGTTCGTCGACGGCGCGGAGGTCGAGACGACCGAGTACGTGGTCGATGCGGGGGCGGGTCATGACTGGCAGTCGTGGCGCGAGCAACGGGACGGGTGTCTGGTAGCGGCGTCCCAGGGTGCTCGGGCGGCGTTGGTGGAGGCGTTCACCGATCCGCCGGGTGGGCAGTACGTGGAGGGGCGTGACGGTCGGGATTGGATGCACGGTGCCCCGGTCCTGGTGCCGGGGGCCGGTTCGGAGTTGACGCGGTGGCGGTCGACGTTCGCGGCGGCGGCGTTGTTGACGTATCGGCAGGTCGTCGGCGGTGTCGGTGAGGACATCGGGACGGTGATCTCGGATCTGGTGGCGGATCTGCACCACCTCGCCGACACGACCGGCGTGGTGTGGGAGAGCGTGGCGGACCGGGCGCAGCGGTATCACGCGGAGGACGACTCCGACGGCGTGTGAGAGGTGGCTCGGGCGGCCCTGTTCCCGGTGTGGGGGCAGGGCCGCCCGCCCGTCGGGGCTGGTTTTTTGAATTATGTTGTGCAGCAACAGATGTTTGAATCATGCTGTAGAACTGACTGTCTCCATCATTTTGCACGCAATGATCGGCACGGTGAGAGATATCATGTTGTATACGTGAGTAATTCGAGCAAATCAGTCAGCGGAGCGCTTTCGCCCCTGTCGAGGCAGTGGTATATCATGAGTGCATGACATCGGGACGGGTGAGAGCAGCGAGGCGGATTGAATGGCGACGCGCGCAGCGCGTCCCCGTCTTCCGTTCGGCTCGGATCACGTCGGGAGAGTGACGACAAATTCGATCGTTGTGCAATTAATCTCGGTTTCGAGGGGAGCGCAGCGACCCGATCGACGGCAACGCAACGACACCGCTCCGAGCCGCGTAGCGGCTCCCCAGGCGGGGAGCGCAGCGACCCGCCCCCGTCTCCCGGCGCGAAGCGCCGGGAGGAGCGCCGCGG
>NZ_JBIAOU010000034.1:0-24752 GCF_042879035.1 Rhodococcus sp. NPDC003318
ACTCCGCGTACGTCAGCTCCTGACCCTCGAACACCAACGCCACCGCATCCGGCGTCCGCGCCACCTGCACGTCGAACAGCTCCGGCAGAGTCGCCACAGGCACCACATGATCGGTGGCATTGAGCTCGTCCAGCCGGGACAGCTCGGCCACAGAGAGCACCTCGAGCTCGGCGACCGTGCTGTCCGGTGCGTCGACGAACCTGCCCAGCGCGCGGTCGAGCCGCTCGACGATCTCGCTGATCTCGTTGCGCGAGAAGACATCCGGTAGGAACTTCGCCTGCACCTGGAGCCCCTCACCCTGCTCGATGTAGAGCGAGAGCGGGAAGGTGTTCGCGTCGACACCGTCGACGCCGAGCAGCCGCATCCCGTCGATGTCCCCGTCACCACCGGCGGACGCCGCGTCGACGGGGTACGACTCGAACACGGTGATCGTGTCGAAGACGGCACCCGCTCCGGCGCGCTGCTGGATATCCGGCAGGCCGACGAAGTGGTGGTCGAGCAGATCGGACTGTTCGAGCTGGACGCGGGAGAGCAAGGCACGCAGGGATTCCCCGCGATCGAGACGGACGCGGACGGGCAGCGTGTTGATGAACATGCCGACCATCGACTCGACACCGGTCAGCGCGGCGGGCCGGCCGGACACGGTGGCGCCGAACACGACGTCGTCGCGGCCGACGAGGCGGGAGAGCACGATGCCCCACGCCGCCTGGACGACGGTGTTGACGGTGACCCCGAGTTCCCTGGCGAGGGCTTCGAGGCGAGCGTTCCGCTCCGCATCCAGGTCGAGGGTGAGCACCTCGGGCATCGCCGACTGCTCACGGCCCCGCTCCTGCGGCGCCAGCAACGTCGGATCCTCGGTCCCGGCAAGCGAATTCGCCCACACCTCGAGCGACGACGCGGCGTCCCGAGCCGACAGCCACTCCAGGTAGCCGCGGAACGACCGCACCGGAGGGAACGCCGACACGTCACCACGCGTGGCGTACAGCGCGATCAGATCCCGGAAGATCAGCGGCATCGACCAGCCGTCCACCAGGATGTGATGCGTCGTGACGACGAGGTCGTAGCGGTCGGTCGCCGTTCGAACGACCGCGACCCGGACCAGCGGCGGCGCCGCCAGATCGAACCGGCCGTACCGGTCCTCGTCGCGGATCTCCCGACGCCGTCCCTCGACGTCGTCGTGCCCGGCCAGATCCACCGACCGGAACGCGACCGGCGCCTGCTCGACGATCACCTGCACCGGCGACCCGTGCTCGTCGTGCACGAAACCGGCCCGCAGGTTCGGGTGCCGATCCACCAACGCCTGCGCCGCCGTGTGCATCCGGTCGACGTCGACCACACCACCGAGCGAGACCACCACCTGCGAGGTGTACACGTCCAACGACTCCGACGACCCGGCGAGCGAGGCGTGGAAGAACATGCCCTCCTGCAACGGCGTCAACGACCACACGTCCTCGAGCGACGGATACGCCGCCTCCAGACGCTCGATCTCCTTCTGCGACACCGACACCAACGGCAGATCCGACGGCGTGAACACCGGCGCCACGACTCCGGTGGCCCAGGTCGCGATCGCGCTCAGCGCCCGCTCCCACAGCGTCGCCAGCGCGCGCACCTCCGCGCCGTCGATCAGTCCGGGCGGGAACGTGAACGTCGCGCCGAGTATCGAGCCGGTGACGGAGGCGTTGATGTCGACGACCGCGGCGGCGGGCATGTCCACGTCGGGAGCGGCGGACACCGACAGTTCGCCTGCGGGTGCGGGCAGCCACCCGATCGGGGCCGCGTCGGCGCCGGCGTCGGCACCGATCCTGCCGAGGTAGTTGAACCCGATTTGCGGCAACGCATGTTCGGCCAGCTCCGGGCCCGTCGACGGGTTGAGGTATCGCAGCAAGCCGTACCCGACGCCCTTGTCGGGCACCGCGAGCAACTGCTCCTTGACCGCCTTGACCGCCTCCCCGGCGGCCGGACCACCCGACAGCGCAGAGTCGAGGTCGATGCCGGCCAGGTCGAGGCGCAGCGGGAACATGCTGGTGAACCAGCCCACCGTCCGCGACAGGTCCGCACCGGGCAGCACCTCTTCCTCGCGGCCGTGGCCCTCGAGCTTGATCAGCGTGGACGCCTCGTCCACGTGACGGTCGCGGCGCCACGCGGAGACGGCCAGTGCCAGCGCGGCCAGCAGGCCGTCGTTGACTCCACCGCGAACCGCGCCCGGAACCGCGGTCAGCACGGCCTCGGTGACGTCCTCGGACAGCTCGACCCGGACCTCGGACGTGGAGGCGAACGTGTCCACCGCGGGATCGAGCGCCCGCGAGGCCAGGAGCGGATCCGGCCCGTCCTGCACCGCCCGCCAGTAGGGCAGTTCCGACTCGCGTGTTGCGGTTCTCGCCTGGTCGGCGAGGCCCTGCGCCCAGCGGCGCATCGACGTGCCGACGGGCTGCAGCTCGGGGCGAGAACCGGCGGCGACGGCCTGCCAGGCCGCGAGCAGGTCCGCGACGATGATGCGCCAGGACACGCCGTCGACGACCAGGTGGTGCGCGACGATCAGCAGGCGTCCGGTCGCGTCGAGACCGGGCGCCGGGTCGAACCACACGAACCGCACGACCGAGCCGGTGGCCACGTCGAGCAGGCCCGCGGCGGCGTCGTACGTCGCCGCGGCCAGCGCGTCGAATCCGGCGCTGCCGGGCAACTCGTCCGCGCCGAACTCGACCCGGTCGACCAGTGCCCCGACCTCGACGGAACCGGCGACCCGCAGGACGTCCCCGCCCGCCGGGATCGACGCCCGGAGCATGTCGTGCCGCTCGACGACCGCGCCGAGCGTCGCGACGAGACCGGCGTGGTCGATACCGTCCGGCAGGGCCAGGTACGCGGGCATCAGCATCCGGTTGTGTCCACCGGGACGGTCGGTCATCCACCGCATGATCGGAGTCAGCGGGGCTTCGCCCACTCCCCCACCGGGAAGTTCGGCGAGCACCACCGGGGCGGACGACTCGTCCCCGAGGGCGGCGACCTGCGCCAGACCGGCAACGGTCTTGCGCTCGAACACGTCCCGGGCACGGATCACCACACCCGCGGCCTTGGCCCGGGCCACCAACTGGATGGAGACGATGCTGTCGCCACCGAGCGCGAAGAACGAGTCGGCGACACCGACCCGGTCGACGCCGAGAACCTCGGCGAACAGCTCCGCCAGGATCTCCTCCAGCCGGTTCGACGGCGCGACGTAGCTCGCCTCCGACGATCCGAAGTCGGGCTCCGGCAACGCCTTCCGGTCGACCTTGCCGTTCACGGTCAGCGGGATCGCGTCCATCACGACGATCGCCGACGGCACCATGTGCGACGGCAGGGTCCGTCCGACGAACTCCGCCAGGGCATCGGTGTCCACGGATCGTCCCGGCACCGCGACCACGTACGCGGCGAGCACCGTCGCCCCGGACGGACCGGTGCGGCCGACGGTGACCGCGAAGTCGACCGACCCGTGCGCCGACAGCGCGGCGTCGATCTCGCCGAGCTCGATCCGGAAACCGCGGACCTTCACCTGGAAGTCGCTGCGCCCCACGTACTCGATCTCGAGCCCACCGGATTGCTGCACCCACCGCACCACGTCACCGGTCCGGTACATCCGCGTACCCGGCTCGAACGGGTTCGCCACGAACCGATCCGCCGTCAGCGCGGGACGGGCGTGGTAACCGCGCGCCAGCTGGGCGCCCGAGACGTACAGTTCGCCCGCGACCCCGACGGGCACCGGACGCAGCCGCGTGTCGAGGACCATGGCGTCGATGTTGCGGATCGGTCCACCGATCGTGAGCCGTTCACCCGGGGTGAGCGGCTCGCTGATCGCGACCATGACGATGGTCTCGGTCGGGCCGTAGCCGTTGTGGAAGTGACGGCCCGGAGCCCAGATGTCGACGAGGTTGTCCGGCACCGCCTCGCCACCGGCGACCAAATGCGCCAGGCAGTCCAGACCCTCCGGCGACAGGGTCGCCAACGCACCCGGCGTGATGAACGCGTGCGTCGCCCCACCCGCCGAGATCACCTCGGCCAGTTCCGCTCCGCCGTACACCCCCGGCGGCACGATCACCAGCGCCGCACCCGCACCGAGCGCCAGCAGCAGCTCGAGGATCGACGCGTCGAAGCTCGGCGACGAGAAGTGCAACGCCCGCGACCGCGCGGTCACCGAGTACCGCTCCCGCTGCTCGGCGGCGAAGTTCGCCAAACCCTCGTGCGAGACGACGACGCCCTTCGGCAGACCCGTCGAACCGGACGTGTAGATCACGTACGCCGCGTTCGCGACGTCGATCGGCGCGGTGCGATCGGTATCGCTGAGCGGCGCGACGGACATCGCGCTCGAGTGGGCGACGAACTCCGGATCGTCGAGAACGAGCCAGCCGATCGAGCCGGGCAGCTCGGCCGCATGCGCGGAGCCGGTCAGCCCGAGCACCGCACCGGAGTCGGTGACCATGTGCTCGATCCGGTCCGCCGGATACGCCGGATCCATCGGCACGAACGCGGCACCGGTCTTCGCGATCGCCCACAACGCCACCTGCGCCTGGATCGACCGCGGCAACGCCGACGCGACGAACGACTCCGGACCCACACCCCGCTCGATCAGCACGCGCGCCAACGCGTTCGACCGCTCGTCGAGTTCGCCGTAGGACACGGCCGTGTCCCCGAACACCAACGCCGTCGCATCACGATCCGCCGCCGCCGCAGCCATCAGCTCGGGGAGCGTCCGGGCCGGTTCGGGAAGGACGGGTCCGCGGACCGGTGACAGCGCGGCGCGCTCGGCCTCGTCGGTGACGGCGACGTCTCCGACCGCCGTCGCCGGATCCGCGACCAGCGTGGTGAGCACCCGCACGAACCGCTCGGACAGGGTCCGCACGGCGGCCTCGTCGACGAGTTCGGTGGCGTGGATGAACTTCAGGTGCAGTTCGCTGTCGAGGCTGGCGGTCATCGCCACCGGGTAGTGGGCGGCGTCGACGCCGTCGATGCCGGTGACGCGCATGCCCGCGATGTCGGTCTCCGACGTCGCACCCGCCATGTCGACGGGGAACGACTCGAACACCGCGAGGGTGTCGAACATTGCCGCCTCGCCTGCGGCCCGCTGGATCTCGGCGAGGCCGACGTAGTGGTGGTCGAGCAGGAGGGCCTGCTCGGCCTGCACGCGCACGAGCAGCTCGGACACCGACTCGTCCGCAACCAGACGGACCCGCGTCGGCACCGTGTTGATGAACAGGCCGATCATCGACTCGACACCGGCGATCTCCGGTGGACGGCCGGACACGGTGGCGCCGAAGACGGCGTCCTCTCGTCCGGTCAGCGCGCCGAGCAGGATCGCCCACGCGGCCTGCACGACGGTGTTCGGGGTGACACCGAGCTCGCGGGCGCGCGCCACGAGTGCTGCGGTCGCGTCGGCGTCGAGTCCGGTCAGGTACTGCCCGGAGGTGGTGCCCTGCTGGCGACCCCGGTCGCCGGAGACGAGCAGGGTGGGTCCTTCGACCCCGGCGAGTGAGTCGGTCCACACACGCAGCGAGCGCTCGTGGTCCCGTTCCGCCAGCCAGGCGAGGAAGTCCCGGTAGGAACGGGCGACGGGCAGCACGCTCGCGTCCCCGTCGGCGGCGTAGAGCACCAGCAGTTCCTTGAGCACCAGCGGTGTCGACCAGCCGTCGATGACGATGTGGTGGTTCATCACCACCAGCTCGTACTGCTCGTCACCGAGGTCGATCAGCGTCATCCGTATGAGCGGCGGCGCGGTGAGGTCGAATTTCGCGAGCCGATCCGCATCGAGGATACGTCGGCGCTCCGCCTCCCGCTGGGCGGGCGCGAGTGCGCTGAGATCGACGGTGACGAACGGGATCTCGGCATGCGACTGCACGATCTGGACCGCGACACCGGAGTCGCCCGGGACGAAGGCGGTGCGGAATCCGGGATGCCGGTCGACCAGCGCCTGTGCGGCGCGGAGCATCCGGTCCGCGTCGACGGTGCCGGACAGCTTCAGCGACAGCTGCGCCGTGTAGACGTCGACGGACGACTCCGCCAGCGCGGCGTGGAAGTACATGCCGTACTGCAGCGGGGACAGCGACCAGATGTCCGACAGGTCCGGGCAGCGCGCCTCGAAGTTCTCGATCTGCCCCTGGGTCAGGGTGACAAGCGGCAGGTCGGACGGCGTGCGCCCGCCCGCACCCGGTGTGCTCGCGTACCGGGCGATCACGTCGAGCGCCTCGGTCCAGAGGTCGGTCAGCTCGGTGACCTCGGCCTCCGACAGCACGCCGGTCGCGAAGTCGAAGCCGGTGGAGAGGGTCTCCACCCCGCCGACGTTGGTGACCACCGCGTTGATGTCGAGGGCGGTGACCGGCATGTCCGGGTCCAGCGCCGACCCGAGGTCGCCGCCGTCGGTGGCGGGCACCCAGCCCACCGCCCGCATCTCGTCGGTGATCTCGACGGTGCCTGCGCGACCGAGGTAGTTGAACCCGATCTGCGGAGTGGTCGTACCGCTCAACTGTTCGGCGGTATCCGCGTTCAGGTACCGGAGCATGCCGAAACCGATGCCCTTGTCGGGGACGGCCAGCAGCTGTTCCTTGACGGCCTTCACCGCGCGGCCCGCGGCGGGACCGCCGGCGAACGCGTCGCCCAGGTCGATTCCGGTCAGGTCGAGCCGGACCGGGAACAGCGAGGTGAACCAGCCGACGGTCCGCGAGAGGTCCGCCGAGGCGTCCCCGGCCAGGGCGGCCTCCTCGCGACCGTGACCCTCGAGGTTCAGCAGGGTCGTCGGTGCGACGACACCGCGCCGCTCACGCCACCGCGCCACCGCGAGGGCGAGGGCCGCGAGCAGGCCGTCGTTGACGCCGCCACCGAACGCCCCGGGGACCGCGGTGAGCAGACCCTCGGTCGTCTCGGCGGAAGCCTCGACCCGGACGCGGCCGGTGGTGGACACCGTGTCCCGCGCCGGGTCGATCGCGCGCGACCCGAGGACGGGGTCGGTCCGACCGATGACACCGCGCCAGTAGTCGAGTTCACCGAGCCTCTGCTCGGAGCTCGCGGACTCGACGAGGCCGTGCGTCCAGCGGCGCAGCGAGGTACCGACCGGCGCCAGCTCCGGTTCGGAGCCGGAGTGCAGCGCACCCCATGCGGTCGCGAAGTCCGGCAACAGGATTCGCCAGGACACACCGTCGACGGCCAGGTGGTGGACGACGACGAGCAGTCGGCCGTTCCAGTCCAGCCCGGCGGCCGGGTCGAACCACACGAACTGGGCGACGACACCCGCGACCGGGTCCAGCCGGTCCGCGGCGGCCTCGAACTCCTCGCGGACCAGGGCGACGAACTCGTCGGACCCGGGCCGGGAGCCGAATTCCACGCGCCGGATCAGCTCGGCCGCGGTCACGTCGCCGGCGGCGGGCACGGTGAGCCCGCTGCCGTCCGCGTGCCACCGCAGGCGCAGTGCGTCGTGTCGTTCGACGACCGCCGCGATCGTCGATTCGACGGTGGCGCGGTCGATGCCGGGCGGCAGGGTGACGAAGCTGGACTGCGAGAACCGGCGCAGCAGACCGCCGCGCTCGGCGGTGGCCACCATGATCGGGGTGGCGGACAGCTCGCCGACTCCCCCGCCGGGCAGCTCCGCGAGCACCTGCGGAGCGTCCGCCGCCGCGGTCGCGACGGCGGCGAGACCGGCGACCGTGCGCTGCTCGAACACCTGTCGCGCGGTGAATGCCAGGCCGGCCGCCTTCGCCCGGGTGACCAGCTGGATGGACATGATGCTGTCGCCGCCGAGCGCGAAGAACGACTCCTCCACGCTCACCCGGTCGACGCCGAGGACCTCGGCGAACACCGCGGCGAGGGTCTCCTCCGTCGGGGTGCGGGGTGTCACGTGGGCGGCCTCGTCGCTGCCGAAGTCCGGTGCGGGCAGGGCGTTTCGGTCCAGCTTGCCGTTTCCGGTGACCGGCATCCGCTCGAGTACCACGATCGCGTCGGGGACCATGTAGCCGGGAAGCGTGGCCGACAGCGCGGCGACGAGCGAAGAGGTGTCGGCACCGGATCCGACCACGTAGCCGACGAGACGCTTGCCGCGCTCGGTGTCGGCGGCGACCACGACGGCCTGCTCGACGGACGGCTGGTCCAGCAGCGCCGCCTCGATCTCGCCGAGCTCGATACGCTGACCACGGAGCTTGACCTGAAAATCCGTGCGGCCCAGGTACTCCAGCTGCCCATTGGTACCCCAGCGCGCGACGTCACCGGTGCGGTACATGACCGCCCCGTCCGCCGCGAAGGGGTTCGCGACGAACCGCTCCGCGGTCAGGCCCGGTCGATCGTGGTAGCCCCGGGCGACCTGACCGCCCGCGAGATAGAGCTCTCCCCGCACACCCGGGGCGGCGGGATGCAGCCGCTCGTCGAGCACGTACGCCTGCGAGTTCCACACGGGGATGCCGATCGGCATCGTGGTCTCCGAGCCGTCGGCCCAGTAGTGCACGGACGTCAGCGTGGTCTCCGCGGGACCGTACGCGTTGTTGATCCGTACGTTCGACGCGCGCATGGTGCGTGCGGCCAGGTCCGGGCTCAGCGCCTCGCCTGCCAGTTGCAGCGCGCGCACCGACGGCGGGAACGACAGTTCCGGGCCGCCGAGGAACGCCGCGAGCATGGACGGCACGAACCCGAGAACGGTGGCGCCGTAACGGCGGGACAGGTCGATCAGGTACTCCGCGTCGCGGTGCCCGTCGGGTGTGGCGATCACCAGGTGGCCACCCACGACGAACGGGACGAACAGTTCCCACACCGACGGGTCGAACACCGTCGGGGTCTTCTGGATGACCACGTCGTCGGCGGTCATCTCGTACTCGCCGACGAACCAGCTGAGCTGGTTGACGATGGCGTGGTGCGCGACCGAGACACCCTTGGGAACACCGGTCGAGCCCGATGTGAAGATCACGTACGCCGGGTTGGCGCGCCGCAGGGGGCGGGTCCGGTCGGCGTCGGTGATCGGGGCGTCCGAGAACCCGCCGAGTTCGACCCGGTCGATCTCGATCACCGGCACCGATGCGGGCAGCGCGGCGTCGTCCCAGGACGTGGTCAGCACGCACACTGGCCGCGACAGGGACAGGACCCGCTCGATCCGGTCCGCGGGCTGGTCTGGATCCACCGGCACGTACGCACCGCCGGCCTTCATCACCGCGTACATCCCGACGAGCATCTCCATCGACCGCCGCGCCGCCAGGACCACGCGGTCCTCCGGTCCCACGCCCAGCGAGATCAGATGGCGAGCAAGGTGATTGACGCGCGCGTCGAACTGCGCGTACGTGAGCGTCACGTCCTCGAACGTCATCGCCGGCGCGTCGGGGTTGCGGGCCACCGACCGGTCCAGCAACTCGACCAGCGTGGTCGGCTCCACCGGCACCTGGGTCCGGTTGAACTCCACCAGCATCCGATCCCGCTCGGTCTCGTCGAGCAGGTCCAGATCGCCGACCACGGCGCCGGGATCGGCGACGACGGCCTCGAGGATCCGGACGTACCGGCGGGCGGTCCGCTCGATCGTGGCGCGGTCGAACAGCGCCGTCGCGAACCCGAAGGTGCCGACGAGACCCGAATCACCTTCGGCGAACGACAGTTCGAGGTCGTACTTGGCCTGGCCGAGGTCGGCGTCGAGGCCGGTGACGCGCAGGCCGGGCAGCTCGAAGGTCGGGAAGTCGATGTTCTCGAATCCGAACGAGACCTGCACCAACGGTGCGTGCGCGGTGGACCGCGGCGGGTCGAGGATCTCCACGAGCCGCTCGAACGGAAGGTCCGCGTGTGAGAACGCCTGCAGGTCGCCTTCACGGACGGATTCGAGCACCGCCTCGAACGAGGCACCGGAGTCGACACGGGTACGCAGGACCAGGGTGCCCACGAACATGCCGACGATCGGGTCGAGGGCCTCCTCACCGCGCCCGGCGACCGCGGTGCCGACGGCGATGTCGCCGGTGCCCGACAAG
The DNA here is from genome assembly GCF_042879035.1 of Rhodococcus sp. NPDC003318. Lineage (NCBI taxonomy): Bacteria > Bacillati > Actinomycetota > Actinomycetes > Mycobacteriales > Nocardiaceae > Rhodococcus > Rhodococcus sp. NPDC003318. Next base: position 9,948 of record NZ_JBIAOU010000034.1, read on the forward strand.
TGTGACAGCAGTACCGCACAGGCGGCCTGCATGACCATGAACGAGGTTGCACCCGATCGCCGCGCCAGCGCCTCCACCGCGGCCGCGAGATCTGCGGGCACCGGGAACGTCACCCGGTCGCCCGCCGTCGACTGCACCGCCGGACGCGGCCGGTCGGTGGGCAGCTCCAGCAGATCCGGCAGGCCCGCGAGTGCACCCTTCCAGTGCGCGATCTGGGTGGCGATCACGGAGTCCGGATCGTCCTCGGAGCCGAGCGCCTCCCGCTGCCACAGCGCGAAGTCGGCGTACTGGACGGCGAGGGGTTCCCACCCGGGCGCCTCGCCCTGCGTCCGGGCCACGTACGCGAGCATCACGTCGCGGGCCAGCGGCGTCATCGAGGAGCCGTCCGCGCTGATGTGGTGCACGACCACGAGCAGCACGTGCTCGGACTCGCTCCCCGCGGCCGTGTCGACCTCGAACAGCGCCGCACGCAACGGAATCGACTCGGTGACGTCGAATCCGCGACGCGCGAAGTCCGCCGCCTGCGCCATCAGGCCGGCCTCGTCGACCGTGACCCTGGTCAGCTCGACGGACACGTGGTCGGCGGGCAGCACCACCTGGTGCGGGCCGTCGGCGTCGGACGGGTAGATCGTGCGCAGCGACTCGTGCCGGACGAGGACGTCCCGCATCGCCGCCTCGAGCGCGACGACGTCGAGGTCACCGGTCAACCGCACACCGAGCGGAATGTTGTAGGCCGCCGAGGCGGTGTCGAACTGGTTGAGGAACCAGATGCGCTTCTGCGCCAGCGACAGCGGCACGCGGGCGGGACGGTCCTGCGCGGTGAGCACCGGACGCGCCGCACCACCCGCCAGTGCCGTCACACGGGCCGCGAACCCGGCCACCGTCGGCGCGTCGAACAACTCCCGGACGCCGACGCGGGCACCGAGCGTTGCCCCCACCCGGGCGACGACGCGCGTCGCGGCGAGGGAGTTGCCGCCGATGTCGAAGAAGTCCTCGTCCACCGACACCCGGTCCACGCCGAGCACGTCGGCGAACACGCCCGCCACGACCTCCTCCACGGGAGTGCGCGGCGCCCGGTACTCGCCCGTGCTGTCGAAGACCGGCTCCGGCAGCACGGTGCGGTCCAGCTTTCCGTTGGGCGTCAACGGGATCGACTCGATCTCCGTGAACACCGTCGGCACCATGTGCGACGGCATCTCGACGCCCGCGTACTCGGCCAGGGCGGCGCGGTCGATCGTGTGCCCCTCGGCGGCGAGGACATAGGCGACGAGAACGGTGTTCCCGGACTCGGTCCGGTGCCCCACGGTGGCCGCGAACTCGACACTCTCGTGCCTGCCGAGGACTGCGTCGATCTCGCCGAGTTCGATCCGGAAGCCGCGCACCTTGAGCTGGAAGTCACTGCGGCCCACGTACTCGATCGACAGCCCGGCAGGTGTGTCCACCCACCGCACCACGTCGCCGGTCCGGTACATGCGGGACCCGTTGTCCCCGAAGGGGTTCGCGACGAACCGGTCCGCCGTCAGCGCGAAACGGCCGTGATAGCCGCGACCGAGCGCGGGTCCGGCGAAGTACAGCTCACCGGGCACCCCGACGGGCACCGGCCGCAGCCGGTGGTCGAGGACCAGGGCGTCGACACCGCGAACCGGGCCACCGATGGTGATCCGCTCCCCGGCCGCCATCGGGTCGCTCATGGTGACGACTGCCGTCGTTTCGGTCGGGCCGTAGATGTCGTACAGCCGCCGGCCCGGGGCCCACTTCGCCACCAGTTCCGCCGACACCGCCTCGCCACCGACCGCGACATCGGTCAGCAACTCGAGGCCCGCCGGATCGACGGTAGCCAGCGCCGCCGTGGTGACGAACGCGTGCGTCACGCGGTGCTCCCGCAGGAAGTCGCCCAGTTCGGCGCCGCCGTAGATCCCCGGCGGCACGATCACCATCGTCGCCGCCGACCCGATCGCCAGCAGCAGCTCGAGCACCGCACCGTCGAAGCTCGGTGACGCGAAGTGCAGCGTGCGCGACCGCGCCGTCACCGAGAAGTGCTCGCGTTCATGGGCTGCGAGGTTCGCCAGACCCTCGTGGGTGACCAGGACGCCCTTCGGCTTCCCGGTCGAGCCGGAGGTGTAGACCATGTAGGCACCGGACCCGAGGGCCAGGGGCCGCAGTCGGTCCGTGTCGCCGATCGGGTCGGCGGTCTCGGCCCCGACCGACTCGGCGAAGTCCGCGCTGTCGAGTTCGAGCCAGGTCACCGCGGCGGGCAGCGCCGCCACGTCCGCACCGACGGTCAGACCGACCCGGACTCCGGAGTCCGCGACGAGGTACTCGATCCGCTCCGGCGGGTACGACAGGTCGAGCGGCACGAACGCCGCACCGGTCTTGGTGATCGCCCACACGGCGAGCACCGACTCGACGGAGCGGCCCAGTGCCACCGCGACGAAGTCCTCGGGTCCGACACCGAGCCCGATCAGGCTGCGCGCCAGTCGGTTCGACCGCTCGTCGAGCTCACGGTAGGTCAGCGAGGTGTCGCCGAACTCGATCGCGGCCGCGCCCGGGTTGGCGGCGACGGCCGCGGCGAGCAGCTCCGGCATCGTGGCCGGAGCGATCGCGGGCGGCCCGGACACGGGCGTCAGCCGCGCCGTCTCGGCGGCGTCGAGCAGACCGAGCGCGCCCACCGGACGCTGCGGCGCGGACACCACGGATTCGAGCACCCGCACGAACCGGGCCACGAGATCCGACGCGGTCGACTCGTCGAACAGATCGACCGCATAGGTCAGCTCGGCGGCGAGGGCGCCCCCGCCCGCCGAGTCGCTCTCGGAGAGCATCAGCTGCAGGTCGAACTTCGCGACCTCGAATCCGGACTGCAGTGGGCTGACCGTGAGCCCGGGAAGGTCGAGGGACGCCTGCTCGAGGTTCTGGAACCCGAGGATCACCTGGGCGAACGGGGCGTGCGCCCGCGACCGGGTCGGGTTCAGTGCCTCCACCAGCTGCTCGAACGGCACGTCGGCGTGGCCGAAGGCACCGAGGTCGGTCTCGCGGACGGCGGCGAGCAGCTCGGTGAACGAGGCGTCGCTGTCGATGTCGGTGCGCAACACCAGCGTGTTGACGAACATGCCGACCAGGTCGTCGAGCTGCCGCTCGCCGCGTCCCGCGACGGGCGTGGCGATCGCGACGTCCTCGGTGCCGCCGAGGCGCGACAGCAGGATGGCCAGGGCCGAGTGGACCGCCATGAACAGGGTGGCGCCCTGTTTGCGGGCCAGTGACTCGAGGCGGCGGCGCAACGCCTCGTCCAGGGCGAACCGGACGGTGCCCGCGCGGAACGACTGCTCGGCCGGGCGCGGACGGTCCGCGGGCAGGTCGAGCACCTCGGGCAGCCCGGCCAGCGCGGATCGCCAGTAGTCGATCTGGGCGGCCGCGACCGACTGCGGGTCGTCGGGGGTGCCGAGGACCTCGCGCTGCCAGATGCTGAAGTCCGCGTACTGCACCTCGAGGGGAGCCCACTGCGGCGCCTGTCCACCGGTCCGCGCGACGTACGCGGTGATCAGGTCGCGGGCGAGCGGCGCCGTGGAGGCGCCGTCCGACGAGATGTGGTGGATCGACAACGCCAGCACCCGCACGGTGTCGGAGACGCCAGCCGGGGCCGTGCCGGAGACGCCAGCCGGGGCCGTGCCGGAGACGCCAGTCGGGGCCGTGTCGGAGACGCCAGTCGGCGCCGTGTCGCCGACCCGGATCAGCCGGATGCGCAGGGGCACACCGGTGGTGACGTCGAAGCCGCGGGAGAAGAACTCGACCAGATCCGCGGCGACATCGGACTCGGGGACGGTCGCGGTACTCACGTCGAGGTCGACGTCGGAGGGCGCGAGGACCACCTGACGGGCACCGTCCGCATCGGCCGGGAACACCGTGCGCAGCGACTCGTGCCGGGCCAGCACGTCGCCCAGCGCGGAGCGCATCGCGTCCTCGTCGAGGGCGCCGGTCAGCCGGATCGCCATCGGGATGTTGTAGACGGGCGAGCCGGTGTCGTACTGGTTGAGGAACCACATCCGCTGCTGCGCCAGCGACAGCGGGATCCGCTCGGGCCGCGGTCGCGCCACCAGCGCAAGGCGGCCCGCGGACGCCTCGGCCGCGTCGATGCGGGCGGCGAGTTCGGTCACCGTCGGCGCCTCGAACAGGTCACGCAGGCGCAGCGACGCTCCGGTGCCCGCGTTGACGCGGGCGACCGTCCGGGTGGCGACGAGCGAGTCGCCGCCGAGTGCGAAGAAGCTGTCGGTGGCCGAGACGCGGTCGACGCCGAGCAGCTCGCCGAACACGGTGGCGACGAGCTCCTCGGTCGCGCCGGCCGGCGCGGTGTACTCCGCGTCGGAGCTGCCGAAGTCCGGTTCCGGCAGCACTTTCCGGTCCAGCTTGCCACTCGGGGTCAGCGGAATCTCGTCCAGCACCACCATGGCGGACGGCACCATGTAGTCGGGCAACGACCCGGCGGCGGCCGCGGCGGCCACCGCCTCGAGACCGTCGGGGTCGCCGGCGGGGACCACGTAGGCGACGAGCCGGTCGATTCCACTGGCCGACGTCGTCACCACGACCGCCGCCTGCGCGATCCGCGGGTCCGCGGACAGCACGGCCTCGATCTCACCGAGTTCGACACGCAGACCGCGGATCTTGACCTGGAAGTCGGTGCGGCCGACGTACTCCAGTTCGCCGTCGGCGTTCCACCACACGACGTCGCCGGACTGGTACATCCGCTCGCCACCGCGGAACGGGTTGGCCACGAAGCGGGTCGCGGTCAGGGCGATCCGGTTGCCGTAGCCGCGGGCCAGAACCGAGGCGCCGCCGATGTAGAGCTCGCCCGGCACACCCGGTGGAACCAGCCGGAGCTGCGAATCCAGTACGTACAGTTCGTAGTTCGGCAGAGCGGGCCCGATGGGGACGCGACCGTCCGGGTAGGCGGTCGTCACGTCCCGGAGCCAGTGGTCGGTGACCATGTCGGTCGCCTCGGTCGGACCGTAGTTGTTGTGCAGCCGGGTTCCCGCCGCCTCCAGGTGCGCGAGCCGAGCCGGGTTGAACGACTCACCGCCGAGGTGCAGTGACCGCAGCGCGGGCAGGACCGTCTGCTCGGTGTCCGCGTCGAGGAGCGTGCCGAACGCGCTCGGCGCCATGTTCGCGTTGACCACCGCGCCACGGCGAACGATCTCGAGGACGTCGACCGGGTCGAAGGGGTCGGCGGCGAGGTGCAGGACCGCACCGTCCGACAGCGTCACCCACACGTTCTTCTGGGTCTGGTCGAACACGGGCGAGTTCGCGACCAGCGCACCGTCACCCGGCTCGAGGCGGATCTCCCCGCGGTACCACTCGGCGGTGTTCAGGGTGCCCGCCATCGGGACGAGAGTCGGCTTCGGCCGTCCGGTCGAGCCCGAGGTGGTGATGACGTAGGCCAGTCGCAGCCCGGCACCGGGTTCGCGCCACCGGTTCGGCGGCGTCGACTCGGGTCGCGTCGCCAGCCGGCGCTCGGCGGCGGAATCGCCGAGCACGACCAGCGGCCCGGTGTAGCCGACCTCGTCGGTCCACGAGTTCGTCGCGACGACGGCCGCGACGTCGCAGTCCTCGAGGATGGCCGCGATCCGGTCGGCAGGCGCCTTCGGGTCGACCGGCAGGTACGCCGCCCCGGCCTTCCAGGCCGCCAGCATGCCGACCACCCAGTCGACGGACCGCGGCACCACGAGCGCGACGACGTCGTCGGCACCGATGCCGTGCGCCAGCAGTTCGTGGGCGAGCCGGTTCGCGCGCTGGTCGAGGTCGCCGCGGCTGACCGTGACGCCGTCGGCGACGACGGCCGGGGCGTTCGGGGCCTCGGCAGTGCGGGCGTCGATCCGCTCGAGCAGCGTCTGCCCGGTGCGGGCCAGTTCCGTGCGGTTGTACGACGCGAGCAGCGACCACTCGGCGTCGGTCACGAGTTGCAGCGAACTCACCCGCGCGTCGGGGCGCTCCACGAAGGCGTGGAGCACGGCGACCATGCGCGTCAGGTGGGCGGCGACGGTGGCCTCGTCGAAGGCCTCCCGCTGGAACTCCGCCGCGAAGTGCAGCCGCCCCTCCGCGGGGGCCGCCACGATCGAGAGCGGGAAGTGGCTGGCCGCAGCCGATTCCACGCCGGTGAGGCGAACACCCGCGATATCGACGTCGCCGCCGGCTCCGGAGGTGTCCACCGGGTAGGACTCGTAGATGACGGCGGTGTCGAACACCGCGCCGTCCCCGGCCGCCTTGTGGATGTCGGTCAGGCCGACGAAGTGGTGGTCGAGCAGGTCGGCCTGCTCGGACTGCACACGGGTGATCAGGGCGCGCACAGACTCGTGCGGATCGACCGCGACGGCGACCGGGATGGTGTTGATGAACAGGCCGGCCATCGACTCGACGCCGGACAGCGCGGCGGGGCGGCCCGAGACGGTCGCACCGAAGACGACGTCGTCGCGGCCGGTGAGCATGCCGAGCACCAGCGCCCACGCGGTCTGGACGAGCGTGTTGACCGTGACGCCGAGTTCGCGGGCGAGCGCGTCGGCGCGGGCCGTCTCGTCCGCGGTGAGGGCGTGCTCGACCTTGCCCGGGACTGCGGCGTGGTTCACGCCCTGCGCGGCGGGTGCGAGCAGCGTCGGTTCGTCGACGTGGGACAGTGCGCCGCGCCAGACGTCGAGGGACTGCTGACGGTCCTGCCGGGACAGCCATCCGAGGTAGTCGCGGTAGCCGCGCGGGCGGGGCAGCGCGGAGTCGTCGCCGTCGAGGGCGTACAGGGTCATCAGCTCGCGGACGACCAGCGGGGTCGACCAGCCGTCGAGGATGACGTGGTGGTTGGTGAACACCAACTGCCAGTGGTCGGCGCCCAGTTCGAGGAGCGTGAGCCGGATCAGCGGCGCGGCGGCCGTGTCGAATCCGGCGACCCGGTCGGCGCCCAGGATGCGGCCGCGTTCGGTGGCGCGGTCCTCGGTGCCGAGGTCGGACAGGTCGAACTCCCGCAGCGGAACCGAGGAGGGGGACGTGATCACCTGAACGGCGCCGAGGTCCTCGTCGACGACGAACGCGGCACGCAGGTTCGGGTGCCGTTCCAGCAGCCGATCGGCCGCCCGGCGCACCCGATCCGGGTTCAGGGCACCGGTGAGGTCGAGCACGAACTGCGCCGTGTACACGTCGACGACGCCCTCGATGCCCTCGGTCAGCAGCGCATGGAACAGCAGGCCGTGTTGCAGCGGCGACAGCGACCACAGGTCCTCGAGGCCCGGGTACTGCGCTTCGAACTGCTCGATCCGGGTCTGGGTCAGGGGCACCAGCGGCAGGTCGGACGGGGTGAAACCGCCCGCGTCGCCGCGGCGGGTGTGCGTGGAGACGGCGGTGAGCGCCGCTGTCCACAGCGCCGCGAACTCGGATGCCTCGCTGTCGGTGAGCACTCCCCTCGCGTACGACAGGGTTGCGGACAGGCCGCCGTCCGCGGCGACGGACGCGTTGATCTCCAGTGCCGCGCCGAGCGCCATGCCGGGGTCCGCGGCGCCGCCGAGCTCGCCGCCGTCGGTGACCGGGATCCAGCCGAGTTCGCGGATCTCGTCGGTGATCTCGCCGCCGCCGAAGCGACCCAGGTAGTTGAAGCCGATCTGCGGCACCGCAGCGGCGGCCAGCTGCGCGCCGGTCTCGGGGTTCAGGTGGCGCAGGAGGCCGTAGCCGATGCCGTTACCGGGAACGGCGAGCAGCTGCTCCTTGACGGCCTTGATCGCGGCGCCTGCGGCGGGTCCGCCGGCGAAGGCGTCGTCGAGGTCGATGCCGGTGACGTCGAGTCGGACCGGGTAGACGCTGGTGAACCAGCCGACGGTGCGGGACAGGTCGGCGACTGCGCCTGCGGCGGCCTCCTCCTCGCGGCCGTGCCCCTCGAGGGTGACGAGCGTCCCGGCCGCGTTCTCACCGCGGCGACGTCGCCACTGCGCGGTCGCCAGGGCGAGCGCGGTCAGCAGTCCGTCCTGGGCGCCGGCGCGGTACGTCGCCGGGACCGCCGTGAGCAGCGTGTCGGTCAGATCGGCGGGCAGCTCCGCAGACACCTGTCCCCTGGTCGCGACGGTGTCGTGCTCGGGATCGAGCAGCCGGGCGCCGAGCGGGGCCTCCTCCTCGGCGAGAACCTGCTGCCAGTGATCGAGTTCGGCGACCCGCTCCGCGGTCGACGCCTCGGCGACGAGCGCGTGGCTCCACGCGCGGACCGACGTGCCCTCGGGCCGGGGGGCCGGGGGCGTCCCCGCCGTGTGCGCTTGCCAGGCCGCGGCGAGTTCCGGGACCAGGACCCGCCAGGACACCCCGTCGACGGCGAGGTGGTGCAGTACCAGCAGCAGTCGGCCGTTCGTGGTGGACGCCGGCGCCGGGTCGAACCAGACCACCTGGACCATCACACCGGCGGCGGGGTCGAGGCGGTCCGCGGCGTCGTCCAGTGCCCGCGCCGCGATCTCCTCGAAAGCGGTTGTGCCGGGACGGGTCTGCGCGTCGAGTTCGACGCGGACGATGAGGTCGGCGGCGTCGGCGGATCCGCGTTCGCGGGCGTCGAGCAGGAGCCGCTGCGCCACCAGCGCGGCCCGGAGGGCGGGGTGCCGGTCGAGGACCGTCTGCAGCGTGGCCGCGAGGGCCGGCCGGCTGAGATTCTTCGGCGCGGTGAGCAGCACCGCCTGCGAGAACCGGGAGCCCGCACCGTTGCCGAGCGCCCACCGCGCGACCGGCAGCAGCGGCATCTCGCCGACACCGCCGCCGGGCCGTTCCGCGAGCGCGGCCACGTCGGCATCCGTGGCGATGGTCGCCACCTGCGCCAGCGCCGAAACGGTCTTGCGTTCGAACACGTCTCGCGCTCGGATCACGATTCCGGCCGCCTTCGCGCGGGCCACCAGCTGGATCGAGACGATACTGTCGCCGCCGAGCGCGAAGAACGACTCGGTGACACCGACGCGGTCGAGGCCGAGCACCTCGGCGTAGAGGCCGGCGAGGGTCTCCTCGATCGGCGTCGTGGGCGCGACGTACGCGTCCTTCAGCGCTCCGAAGTCGGGTTCGGGCAGGGCCTTCCGGTCGACTTTGCCGTTGAGGGTGAGCGGCAGCGAGTCGAGGACGACGACGGAGGGCACCATGTGCGTCGGCAGGACCGCGGCGACGTGGTCGGTCAGCTCGCGCGGCGAGGCGACAGCGCCGGCGACGGGCACGACGTAGGAGACGAGTACGGTCGCGCCGGACGGTCCGCGCGTGCCCACGGTGAGTGCGGTGTCGACCCGCTCGTGGGTGGTGAGGACGCCGTCGATCTCGCCGAGTTCGATCCGGAAGCCGCGTACCTTCACCTGGAAGTCGCTGCGGCCGACGTACTCGAGTTCGAGCTCGGTCTCGGTGCCGGGAGTGGCGGCCGGGACCCAGCGCACCAGGTCGCCGGTGCGGTACATCCGCGCGCCGACAGGCACGTCTGCGGTGCCGAACGGCGCTGCCACGAAACGGGCGGCGGTCAGGTCGGGCCGGTCGTGGTAGCCGCGGGCCAGCGAGGGACCGGCGACGTACAGCTCGCCGGTCACTCCGACGGGCACGGGCCGCAGCCTGCGGTCCAGCACGACCGCCGCGACGCCCGGCATCGGACGGCCGATGGTGACGGTCTGCCCGGCGGTCATCGGCGACGTCGCGGTGGCGATCATCGTCGTCTCGGTCGGGCCGTACAGGTTCCGGAAGGGGTGCCGCGGCGCCCACCTGTCCACCAGTGCGCGGGACGCCGCTTCACCGGCGACCGAGATCGACTGCAGCGCGGGAAGCCCCCCGGGGTCCACGGTGTTCAGCGCGGCGGGTCCGGCGTAGCCGTGGGTGACCCGCTGCGCGGCGAGGATCTCGTGCAGTTCCTCACCGCCGTAGACGCCCTGAGGGACGACGATCGCGGTCGCGCCGTGCACGAACGTCATCAGCTGTTCCCAGACGGCGCCGTCGAAACTCGGCGACGCGAAGTGCAGCACCCGCGACGACGCGTCGAGCCCGAAACGGTCCCGATGCTCGGCGACCACGCTGCTCAGACCGGTGTGGGTGACGACGACGCCCTTCGGCAGGCCGGTCGACCCGGAGGTGTAGATCACGTAGGCGGAGTTGTGGACTCGCAGTTCCCGGATGCGGTCGGCGGCGGTGATCGGCGCGGTGGACCGCGCGTCCCGGTCACCGCCGAACCCGGGCTCGTCCAGTGCCAGCCACCGCACGCCCGCGGGCAGCGAGGCGGCGGCGTCTGCGGTCGTCAGTCCGATGGTGGCACCGGAGTCGGTGGCCATGTGCTCGATCCGGTCGGCGGGATACGCCGGGTCCATCGGCACGAACGCGGCACCGGACTTGGCGACCGCCCACACCGCGACGATGGCCTCGAGCGAGCGGGGAAGCGACAGCGCGACGAAGGTCTCGGGTCCGGCGCCATGCGAGATCAGCACGCGGGCAAGGGCGTTGGATCGATCGTCGAGTTCGCCGTAGGTCAGGACGCGGTCGCCGAAGACGGCGGCCTCGGCGTCGCGGTCGGCGATCCCGGAGGTCAGCAGCCGGGCCAGGGTGGCGGGTCCGGCGGCCGGACGGGCGGTGACCGGAATGAGCGCGCGCCGCTCGGCCGCATCGGTGACGTCGAGATCGCCTACGGGGCGGGACGGGTCGTCGGTCACGGCGCCGAGCACCCGGACGAAACGCTCCGCGAGGGTGCGGACACTCGGCTCGTCGAACAGGTCCGCGGCGTACACGACGCGGCCGGACATGCCGCCGTCCGCACGCTCGGCGAGGGAGAGCTGCAGGTCGAACTTCGCGAACGTGACGCCCGGATCGACCTCGGCGACCGACAATCCGGCCATCTCGAGCACCACGGGCGCGGTGTTCTCCAGGGTCAGCGCCACCTGGAAGACCGGGGCGTGCGCGGTCGAGCGCTGCGGGGCGAGGACCTCGACGAGCCGCTCGAACGGCACGTCCGAGTTCGCGAGGGCGTCGACGTCGGATTCCCTGGTGGCGGTGAGCAGTTCGGCGAACGACGCCGAGGGGTCGACGATCGTCCGCAGTGCGAGCGTGTTGACGAACATGCCGACGAGGTCGTCGAGTGCGGCCTCACCGCGGCCGGCGGTCGGTGTGCCGACCACGATGTCGTCGCTGCCGGACAGCTTCGCCAGCAGCACGGCGAACGCGGCATGCACGGTGGTGAACAGGGTCGCCTCGTGCTCGCGGGTGAGCCGGGAGATCCGGTCGTGCAGTCGGGCGTCGATCTCGAAGTCGACGCGGCCGCCGCGCATGGACTGCACCGCCGGGCGCGGCCGGTCGAGCGGCAGCTCGAGCAGATCCGGGATCCCCGCGAGCGCCGTCCTCCAGTACCCGACCTGGCGGGCGAGCACCGAGTCCGGATCGTCGTCGCTGCCGAGAAGTTCACGCTGCCAGATCGAGAAGTCCGCGTACTGCACCGCGAGGGGTTCCGTCTCGGGTGTCCCGCCCCGCGCGTACGCTTCGTAGGCCGTCATCACGTCCCGCGCGAGCGGCGCCATGGATTCGCCGTCCGCCGCGATGTGATGCACGAGGAACAGCAGTACGTGTTCGCGCGGCCCGACCTCGAACAACCGCGGCCGGACGGGGATCTCGGTCGTCACGTCGAATCCCTGCGACGCCAGCGCCGCGAGCCGGGTCGTCAGGTCGGCCTCACCGTCCACCCGGATCGGGTCGAGGTCGAACACGATCTCCGAGGGCGCCAGCACGAGCTGGCGCGGTCCGTCGCCGTCGTCGGGGAAGACGGTCCGCAGCGACTCGTGCCGGTCGAGGACGTTCGCGACCGCCGACGCCAGCGCCGCGACGTTCAGGTCGCCGGACAGTCGGATGCCGAGCGGAAGGTTGTAGGCCGCCGACGAGGTGTCGAACTGGTTGATGAACCACATCCGGGACTGCGCCAGTGACAACGGGATTCGCTCCGGGCGCGCACCCGCGACCAGCGCGGGCCGGGGACGGGCCGTGCCGGACGCGCCGGCCTCGGCGAGCGCCGCGACCCCCGACACGGTCGGGGCGTCGAACACCTCCCGCAGGCTCAGGTCGCATCCGACGGCGGCGTTCAGGCGCGCGACCACGCGTGCCGCGCTGAGCGAGTTGCCGCCGAGGTCGAAGAACGAGTCGTCCGCGCCGACGCGATCGACGCCGAGGATCTCGCCGAATATCTCGGCGACCACCCGCTCGACCGCGGTGGCGGGGGGACGGAAGTCGGCTGCGGACCCGAAGTCCGGGTCCGGCAGGGCTTTCCGGTCGATCTTGCCGCTGTGGTTCAGCGGCAGGGCGTCGAGCACCAGCACGGCGTCGGGGACCATGTGGGCGGGCAGGTCTCGGGCGAGGGCCTCCCGCAGCGCCTCCGGAGCGGGCGCGCCGCCGGCCGCGGCGGTCACGTACCCGACCAAACGGGACACGCCGTCCCGTTCGCGCACGACCACGACGGACTGCATGACCTCCGGGTGGGCCACGAGGGCAGCCTCGATCTCGCCGAGTTCGATCCGCATACCGCGGATCTTGACCTGGAAGTCGCTGCGGCCCATGAAGATCAGGGCTCCGTCGCTGCGTTCCCGGACGACGTCACCGGTCCGGTACAGCCGCGAACCGGGCTCTCCGAAAGGGCTGGCGACGAACCGCGACGACGTCAACGCCGCCATGCCGCCGTAACCGCGTCCGACCGCGAACCCGCCGATGTACAGCTCGCCGCTGATACCGGGCGGCACCGGCCGCAGCCTGCGGTCGAGGACGTGGTGTTCGACCCCGCGCAGGGCCCGACCGATGGGCACGGGCACGGTCTCGGCGTCCGCCGCCGACAGGTCCAGCTCGTACGCGGTCGTGACGTCCGACGCCTCCGTCGGGCCGTAACTGTTCAGGACCCGGGTGGTACCGCCGACGAGTGGGCCGTACGCCGACGGACGCAATTGCTCGCCGCCGAGAGTCACCACCTCCAGGTTGCCGATCACCCCGTCGGTGTCGAGGTCGACCAGTACCTCGAAGGCGCTCGGTGCCATGTTCACGAACTGGACGTCGCCGGAGGCGATCTTGCCGAGGATCTCGCGGGGATCGAACCGGTCCTGTGCGAGATGCAGTGCGGCGCCGGAGGTCAGTGCCGCCCACACGTTCTTCTGCGTGAGGTCGAACAGCGGCGAGCTGGCAACGAGGACACCGGCTTCCGCGCCGAGCTTGATCTCCGCGCGGTACCACTGGAAGGTGTTCGACACGCCGCGCATCGAGACGAGGGTCGGTTTGGGTGTGCCGGTGGAGCCGGAGGTCGAGATCACGTACGCCAGTCGCGTGCCGGCGTCGGCTCCGGTCCACGGATCGTCGAGGGGGGCGTCGTCGTGGCCGGCGAGGCGGTCGGCGGTGTCCGGGTCGTCGAGAATCGTCACCGGGACGGACACGTGGCCCGAGTGTGCCCATCCGTCGGCGGCCACGACGGCGCGGGCGCCGCTCGCGTCGAGCAACCCGGAGATCCGCTCGAACGACCAGGTCGGGTCGAGCGGCGAGTAGGCCGCGCCGAGCTTCCAGGCCGCGAGCATGCCGACCACCCAGTCCCGCGAGCGCGGCAGGACCAGGGCGACGACGTCGTCCGGACCTGCGCCCGATCGGGCGAGCTCCCGGGCGAGACGATTCGCGCGGCGGTCCAACTGCCCGCGGGTGGTGACGACCCCATCGGCGACGACCGCCACCGCGTCCGGGTCGTGTTCGACCCACTCCTGCCAGGTCTCGACCGCCGACTCGAGCGGCCATCCGTCCTGGTCCAGGGACGTCGCGCCGGCCACGCCGGCCTCGACTGCCTCGGACCTGATCTTGTCCAGCACCGCCCCGACACCCCCGTCGGCGGCCACGATCGTCGGTGCCAGCCCGGTGAGCACCACGGACACGATCGCCTCGTCGTCCATGCCCCGCTCGGCGAGCGCGCCGCCGAGCAACTGCAGACGCTCCTCGAGTTCCCCGTACGTCACCGTCATTCCGTCGGGGGACGCGACAACCGCATCCGCGCGGACCGAGGCGAGTGCAGAGATCGATCGAATCAGCTCCGCAGCAGACAACAGGATCCTCCGAGACAATCGCACTGTTTACGCTTCGGCGAACAGCCGGGTTCCACCCCCGGACACGCTCCGCCACCCCGGGCCACCCTACGTGACCGTTTCAACGGCAAACGAATTTCGCAGTTGAACGCGGCGGGTCCGGCGGGGGCCCGGTCGATCTCTCCCGGGGCCCCGCCGGGCGTCTGTCCGTCAGGTGCGTTGTCGGGTCAGTTCGTCCCCTCCCGCAGGGTCGGGGCGATCACGGCGACGGCCTCCGGAGCGAGCATGGACCAGTGGGTGACGGGCACTGCCACGTGCCTGACCTGGCCCGTCACCGCGGACCGCCAGGACCGGGGAGCGATGGTGTCGTCGCCGCGACCCGCGGCGGCCGTGAACAGCGTCACATCGCCGTCGAAGGTCCCCGGGCGGTGCTGTCGCATCAGCTCGGCCGACGCGATCGCGGAGTCCGTCATCTGCCGCAGCCGACTCGACGACACCCCCGCCAGCGGACCCGTCGTTGTCGCCGCCATCCGGGCCAGCACCTCGTCGAGGGAGGTGTTCGCCGGATCCACGTCGGGGGCGTCGGTCACACCGATGCCACCGAGCAGCTCGCCGACGGTCACCCCGTCGTCGTCGAGGGCGTCGGCGGCGTCGCCGGCGACGCTGTCGAGCATCACCAACTGCTCGACCTGCTCCCCCGCCGCCTGCAGCTGCACGGCCATCGCATGAGCGATCACGCCGCCGAGCGACCAGCCGACGAGCCGGTACGGCCCGT
>NZ_JBIAOU010000035.1:0-20373 GCF_042879035.1 Rhodococcus sp. NPDC003318
AGCGCACGAATACGTTCGTGGCCCACAGGTTTGATGTCACTCTTCGTCCGCGCGACCTGCCCGACATTCCAGATCACCGCGCGGCTGAGCTCGGAAAGCTCCTCGTCCTCGATCTGCGTCAGGTTGCCGTCGATCCAGACAGCCAGACGCGCCTCGAGTCCCGACTCCTTGAACACCCGATGCTCGAGGTAGTCGTGAATGCTGAGCAGACCCTGCTCGTAGGTCGCGACGATGACATCGTCACGGCTACGGAAATGCCGGTAGAAGGCCTGATTCGACATGCCGGCCTCACCGACGATCTCCGCCAGCTTCGGCTGCTCCGTACACCCGTTGCGCAGCATCACAACCTGGGTCGCACGAATCAGCGACCTGACCTCGTCGTCGTACGAGGCCTGCCTACCGGGCTTGGGCACCCGACGCAGCTGACGGCCCCCCGGGATCACCGGCGGAGCATCATTCTGTCCTGGGACGATGTCGGTCATCGAATCAACTCGCTCGAGCGGTCGCGGCGGCAGCGACCGGATCAATATCCGATGAAACCGAGAGCCTCGGTCAGCAGACCAGGCAATGCCGGTTCCATACGCTGGAACGCCGGGCTCAGGGCGCCCCGCCTACGTGCACGCTTGATCAGCAATGCCGTCGCGGCCGCTTCCTTGTAGCGCGTCAGCGCGTGGAACCACTCGATGTCCTCGACCGGTCGACCCACCGTCTCCTCGTAGGTCGCGGTGACCTCCGCAACGGTGGGCGTGCCGCACGGGTCGTCGAATGCCGCGGCAGGATGACGCACCTCGTCGGTGAAGTAGGTGAGCCACGTCAGGTCGATGCGCGGGTCGCCGACGGACCAGATCTCCCAGTCGATGATGGCCGTGACACGGTCACCGTCGCACAGGGTGTTGCCGAGGCGGTAGTCGCCGTGATTGACAACGGGGGCCGCCGGAGCGGGCATCGTCGCGTGCAGCGCCTTGGCGCACGTCGGGTAGTCCCCGCGGAGGTCGTCCGGGATGGTCTCGAAAGCTCGTGTCCACCTGTCGATCTCTTCCGCCAGGGACAGGACGGGCTCGTCCCCGAGGCCGAGGTCGGCCGGGCTTACCGAATGGAGGTGCCCCAGCATCCGCGCGGCGTCGATGTACCGTGCGCGGGTCTGCGCCCGGGTGGCTTCGTCCCGCGGGCGGTCCGCGACCAGGAGAGGTTCGAGACATTCACCGGGGACCATCGCCATCGCCACGAACGGAGGCGCAGCGGAATCCTCGAAATGGACAGCCGGGGCGGCGACACCAGGCACGTTCTGCAGCGCCTTCATCACGCGACCCTGGCGGATCACGTCCCTGTTGCGGACCGGTTCGAGTCCGGGAGGTGCAACCTTGAGAACGATCGGTTCGGTGGTTCCGCCGCTCGAGACGTCGGCGATGAAAGTCAGGCTCGAGGTTCCCCCGGTCAGCGGGCGCACATTGTCGACCTGGATGTCCGGTCGCCACTGACGTCCTACCGCAGCAGCCCGGCGGGCGAGGTCGGCCATGAGGTCTGCGTGCTCGGATTCCTTCGGCATGTGGATCCTTCGCTAGATGTCGTAAAAGTGAGATTGAGATTCTGGGAATATCATTCCCAGTTTTGAGAGTGATGTCAAAACCGTCGCCAACCCGGAGATATCGACGGTGTGATCCGGAAGGCGCTGGTGCAGCCGTCCACCGGACCACGCACGGAGGGGCACCGAGGAGCGGAATGTTCCTGCTGACCCCATTTGTCGTGTCACCTCTCGTGCTCGTCGGGCTGACGCCAGGTCAGCCGACGGTGCCCGACAGCGCCGCGCGGCCACCGAACACCGGCGCACGCTTCTCGAGGAAGGCAGCCTTGGCCTCAGCGGCGTCCTCGCCGCCGATGTTGTTCACCTGCGCCTGGGATTCGCTTCGGAGCGCCTGCTCCAGGCTTCCGCCCTCGACAGCGGCCTCGAGGAGCTGCTTCGTCAACGACAGTGCCCGTGCCGGCCCCGCGGCCAGGCGCTCAGCCATGGAGGAGACGGTGGAGTCGATCTCGGACGGCGCGACGATCCGCGTAACCAGGCCGAGGTCGGCGGCTTCCTGGGCGGAGTACATGTCTCCGAAGTAGGCGATCTCCTTGGCCTTCTGCAGACCGACCAACCGGGGCAACAGCCACGAGCCACCCAGGTCGAGCGAGAGCGCACGACGGACGAAGATCTGCGAGAAGCGGGCCCGATCGGTGGCCACCACGAGGTCGCAGCCCAGGGCCAGGTTCCATCCCGCCCCGACGGCAACGCCGTCCACCTTCGCGATCGTGGGAATCGTCATGGCGTGCAGCGTCCGAGCCGCTTCACTGGCGTCGGACATGAAGTCGAGCGTGTCGCCGCCCTGCAGGCTCGCGAGATCTGCTCCGGAGCAGAAGTCGCCGCCGTCTCCGGTGAGCACCATGACGCGGTCGGAATGACCCCGCTCGATTGCGGTGAAGGTCTCGGCGAGTTCGTGCCACATGCCGAGGTTCACGGCGTTCTTCTTCTCGGGGCGGGACATGACCACCGTCACGACACCGCCGCTACGCTCGACACGCAGAAATTCCACCGACGTTGCTCCCATTCATCGTCCACACACATTCGAGGCCGGTGCGACCGCCCGAGGGTGTGCCGCTGCGCGGGATCGCGTCGCACCTGGATACTACCGAGAACGTAGTAGACATGGTTAACTACGTCAATAAGCACGCATATCTTTGAGGAGTGTCATGGACTTCGCTCTGAGTGACGAGCAGGTGGCCCTTGCCGAGGCCGAGCGAGCCTGGCTCACCAAGAACGACCCCCTGCTCGTTCGCAGGCCGACGATCGACGACGGCCCCGCCAGGATCCCCGCGCCGGCTCTCCGCCACGTTGCGGAGTCCGGCATCATCGGCCTGCTCACCTCCGAGATGGGTGGCACCCACGTCGATCTGCTCGTCCTGAGCGAGGAGCACGGCCGTTCCGGGAGCTCGGTTCCCGTCGCGGAGTTGGCGATCGCCTGCCGCCTGCTCGAGCAGATCGGGCACCCGGCACTCGACGAGGTCGCATCGGGTGAATCGCTCACCATTCCCGCGGTCGGCTCGCTCGAGACGGGGGCGCTGCACGCCGACGTCGACGGAACGTCTCTTCGACTGCACGGCACGACGGCTCCTGTCACCGGACTTGTCGACGCCCAGCGGGTCCTTCTCGTCGCCGCGACCGCGGACGGCACGGAGGTGGCGGCGCTGGTGGACGCCGCATCCGTCGAGGTCCGCGCCCTCCACACCCTCGACGTCACACGGTCGTGGGCGGTTGCCGACCTCGATGTCACTCTCGGCGAGGACGAGTGGTCGACTGTTCCGGCTGGCACCTTGGCGTTCCTTCGCGACGAGCTGTCCACTTTCCGTTCCGTCGATGCGCTGGGCGCGGCATCCCGTCTGCTCGAGCTCACGGTGGAGTACGCCGGTCAGCGCACACAGTTCGACAAGCCGATCGGAAGCTTCCAGGCCGTCAAGCACCACTGCGCCAACATGGCGCTCTCCGTTGAGGCGTCCCGCGCCGCGGTGTGGGCCGCGGCGGTGGCATTGGACGGCGACGACGCCGCGGTGCGTGAGCGTGCTGTTTCCGCGGCCGCGGCATTCGCGGGTGAGGGCACCAGCACCACCGCGCAGTCCGCGCTCCAGGTGCACGGTGGCATCGGGTTCACTTGGGAGCACGATGTACACCTGCTCATCCGTCGCATCAAGGTCGACGAGCTGCTCGACGGCTCGGTGAGCTACCACCGTCGTCGCTTGATCAGCGCCTGACCCACCCCTACACCGCAAAGAAGGGGGCGGTTGCCGGCTTACCGGCAACCGCCCCCTTCTTTGCGTGCCACTCCCCCGACCGATCGACACAAAAGGCCCGGACCGCAGTGCTGCACTGCGGTCCGGGCCGTGACCGTGAGGGCCGGATGCTGATCCGAGTCAGCGGGCCTTCCAGACCGGCTGACGCTTCTCCGCGAACGCGCGGGGTCCCTCCTTGGCGTCCTCGCTGGTGGCGAGTTGATCCCACTCGGCCACCGACAGCGACCAGCGGTCCGTCTCCGCGACGCGGACGCCGTCGACGACACCGTACGCGACGCGCTTGCTCGCCTGGACGGACAGCGGAGCGTTGACGGCGATCCGCTGCGCGAGGTCGACCGCGGCCTCGACGACCTTGCCTTCCGCGACGACCTGGTTGATCAGACCGACCTCGAGTGCGCGTGCCGCGGTGATGGGGTCACCGGTGAAGATCATCTCCATCGCGAGCCGCTGCGGGATCTGCGCGGGGAGACGGAAGACGCCACCGGCACCCGCGAGAAGTCCACGCTTGACCTCGGGCAGTCCGAACGTGGCGTTCTCCGCTGCCACGACGAGGTCCGCGGCCAGGGCGAGTTCGGTGCCGCCGCCGAGTGCGGTGCCGTTGACCGCGGCGATGGTGGGCTTGTCGGTGTACTTGTTCGCGAAACCGGCGAATCCCCATTCGCGGTTGTTCGGCGCGTACACCGACTCACCACGCGAGAGTGCCTTGAGGTCGGCGCCAGCGCAGAAGGACTTGTCGCCCGCACCGGTGAGCACGATCGCGCGCACCTCGGGGTCCGCGTCGGCCGCTTCCAGGGCACCGCCGACACCCGCGCTGACCGCCGAGTTCACGGCGTTGCGCGCGTCCGGTCGATTGATCGTGATCACCATGACGTTGTCCACGCGCTCGACGAGCACCGCGGGTTCGTTGGATTCGGTCACCGTAACTCCCTTGTTTTGATTTCCGGTTCAGTGGGCGTCGATCAGCTCGAGGATGGTGGCGTTCGCCTGTCCACCGCCCTCGCACATCGTCTGCAGCCCGTACCGCAGGTTGTTGACGCGCATGTGGTGGATCATGTCGGTGAGAATCCGACCACCGGATCCGCCCAGCGGGTGCCCGAGCGCGATGGCACCGCCGTTGGGGTTGACCTTCGCCGGATCCGCGCCGATGTCCTTGATCCACGCGAGCGGCACGCTCGCGAACGCCTCGTTGACCTCGAACACGCCGATGTCGTCGAGCGAGAGACCGGACTTGGCCAGCACCTTCTCGGTCGCCGGGATGGGGGCGGTCAGCATGAGGACGGGGTCGTCGCCGACGACGGCGACGGAGTGGATCTTCGCGATCGGCGTGACGCCGTACCGTGCGGCGGCCTCCTCGCTCATGATCAGCAGTGCCGACGCACCGTCCGAGATCTGAGAGGCGTTGCCGGCGTGGATGACGCCGTCTTCCTTGAAGACGGTCTTGAGCTTGGCGAGCGACTCTTCCGTCGTACCGCGGCGGATGCCCTCGTCCTTGGAGATCACGGTGCCGTCCGGCGTGGTGACCGGAACGATCTGGGCCTCGAACAGGCCCGCGTCCTGGGCGGCGGCGGCGCGCTCGTGGGACTGGACGGAGAACTTGTCGAGGTCGGAACGGCTCAGGCCCCACTTCTCGGCGATTGCCTCGGCGCCGACGCCCTGGTTCGGCTTGATTCCGTTGTATCGCTCCATGAATGCGGGGCTGTACGGCGAGCCCTCGAAGTTGATGGACAACACCGACGAACCCATCGGAACGCGGGACATCGATTCGACACCGCCGGCGACGACGACGTCGTAGTGTCCGGCCGCCACGCTCGCGACGGCGAAGTTGAGCGCCTGCTGCGACGAACCGCACTGACGGTCGACGGTGACACCCGGGACGGTCTCCGGCCAGCCGGCGGCCAGCAGGGCGTTGCGGGCGATGTCGTTCGCCTGATCGCCGACCTGCTGGACGCAGCCCCAGATGACGTCCTCGACGACCGAGGGGTCGATGCCGGCGCGCTCGACCAGCGCATTGAGGACGACGGCCGACAGATCGGCCGGGTGGACGGTGGACAGGCCGCCGTTGCGCTTGCCGACGGGGGTGCGAACTGCTTCCACGATGACTGCGGTCATGCTGTGCTCCTTGATGTCCCGAGCGTCGGCCCGGGTCTGGTGAGTGGGTCCGGGGGTGAATCGGTCAGCGGCTGGATCCGCCGGTCGTTCAGACCCGGGCGGCTTCGAGCTGCTCGACCATGTCGAGCAGGCGACGACGGTCGATCTTGAGCGACACTCCGCGCGGAAGCTCGTCGACCACGTGGATCGCGACCGGTACCTCGTAGCCGGTCAGCTTGTTCCGGGCGAAGGTCTTGAGGTCGTCCTCCGACACCGCGGCGGCGCCTTCGACCAGCTCGGCGACGGCCACCGGAACCTGTCCGAGTCGTTCGTCCGCCCGGCCGTAGACGCACACGTCGAGCACCGACGGATGTGCTCGCAGCGCGTCCGAGACGACCTCGGGGTGAACCTTGAAGCCGCCGCGGATGATTGCGTCGTCCGCCCGGCCGTCGATGTAGAGGAATCCGTCCTCGTCGAGGTGCGCGAGGTCGCTCGTGCGCATCCAGCCGTCGGCACCGGCACCGGTCTGTCCGGCCCGCACCTCCAACCGACCCGTCTCGCCGACCTGCAGGACCTCGCCGTTCTCGTCCACCGTCCGCAGATCGACACCCGGGAACGGCCGGCCGACGCTTCCACGCTTACGCGTCCACCATTCGATGTGCAGCGGCTTGGTCCAGCCGGCGACCGCACCGGAGAACTCGGTGGCGCCGTACACGATCAGCACGGGGAGGTTGTACTTGGCGATGAACTCGTCCGCCATGTCCGGGCTGACGAATGCGGTGCCGGCGGTGACGGCACGCAGGCTCTCCAGCTTCTCCGCCGGAACGTCGGCGCTGAGCACCGAGCGCATCGCCGCGGGAGGCAGGCTCGCGATCCGCGGCTTGTGCTCGTACACCGCGTCGACCCACCCGTCGACGGTGAAGCGTGGGAGCAGCACGAAGGGACGTGCCTCGGTGAGTGCCTGCAGCACAGCCCACAGACCGCCGATGTGCACGATGGCGAGCACCACGAGGGACACTCGTCCGGTGAGCGGCTCGCGTTCCGGCCCGGCCGCACCGGTGTGACTGTGTACTGCGCTCATGGCCGCGTCGAGCTGACGCCAGGTCAGCGGCACCCGCTTCGGCGGGCCGGTGGTGCCGGAGGTGAACATCTCCACCGCGACCGGGTTCTGCTCGTCCCGGTCGGCCTCGATGGTCACCGCCGGGCCGCCACAACGCTGCTCGACCGTCGATCCGTCGACTGCGAATCCGAGAATTCCCGCTTCCTCGGCGGCGGAGGCGAACTCCGCTTCCGCCCAGATGGCGGCGGGCGCGAGGACAACCTGCGGCAGCGAGTTCACCAGGTCCGAGGCCACGCGGGCGGCCGGCTGCATCGGGTTGAGGGTGACGATCGTGCGGCCCTTGCCCAGGATCGCAACCAGTGCCGCGATGGACTCCATCCGGTTGCCGAGGACGACACCGATGCGCGAGCCCTCCTCGCAACCGACACCGGTGAGCACCTCGTCGATCCGCTCGACGAGGACTCGGACCTGACCCCAGGTGAACCATTCACCGTTTTGCTGAATCATGTTCGCGGAGTCCGGTGCCCGCCACAGGGCACCCAATCCGGTCCTGATTCCCGCCATTGATCGCCTCCAGTTCTGCCGCCAAGGAAGACCTGCGCCCCCGGCCCGCCCTACATGGCGTCGCCCGGCAATTCCGTTCGCGCCAAAGGGCGCGTCCAGTTCAAGATAGAGCACATAGTTAACTAGGTCAATTGCCTGACGGCGTCCAAACGGCCGAAGGGGACCCGCTCTCGCGAGTCCCCTTCGACAAGGTTCACAGCCTGCGCGGCATGCGGCAGGAGGATCAGCGCGGCATCGACAACCCACGCTCGGCGATGATGTTCCGCATGATCTCGGAACTTCCGCCGGCGATCGTGTAGGCGCGGGCATACAGGAACTCGTCCTGCCAGCGGCCGTGGTCGACCACCCCGGCGTCGCCCTCCTCGAGAATTCCTGCCTCCCCGCACAGTTCGAGCCCGAATCGCGCGATGTCCACACCCAGCTCGCTGAACATCATCTTGGCCATCGGGCCGTCGGACACCCGCTCGGACTTGCGGGACCACCGACTGATGTTCGCGTAGACCAGCGCGGAGAGGGCCTCGACCGAGGCGGACAGCTGGCCGAGACGCTCCTGCACGGCGCCGTCCTCGATGGCGGGACGTCCGTTGCGCGTCACCCGCCCGGCGAGATCGACGAGCGCAGCAACGTTCTGCCGCAACCGAACCGCGTTGGTGGCAACACCGCTCCGCTCGTGCCCGAGGCTGGAGTTCGCGATCGACCAGCCCTGGTTCAGCTCACCGATCAGGGCGTCCGCGTCGAGTTCGACGTTGTCCAGGAACACCTCGTTGAAGTCCGACGTCCCCGTCATCTCACGCAGCGGCCGCACGTCGACACCCGGCAGCCGCATGTCCACAATGAAGGCACTGATGCCGCGATGCTTGGGGGCGTCCGGATCCGTCCGTGCCAGCAGGTAGCCGTAGTCGGACCACTGTCCGTTCGTGGTCCAGACCTTCTGGCCCGTGACCCGGAACCCGCCGCTCTCGGTCCGTGTCGCCTTCGTCCGGAGCGACGCTAGGTCGCTACCCGAACTCGGCTCGCTGAACAGCTGGCAGAAGATCAGCTCACCGGAACGGATTCCGGGCAGGTACTTCTCCCGCTGCTCCTCGGTTCCGAAATCGATCAACGCGTTCGACACGAGGTTGGCCGCACCCTGAACCGCCGCGGGCGTCCGCGCACGGGCCAGCTCCTCACCGACGACGACATCCCGCTCGGACGAGTGGGCTGCGCCGTTGCCACCGAACCGTTCCGGCCACGACCCGCCGATGTACCCGGCGGCGAAGAGCTTGCCGGTCCATTCCTTCAGCAGGGCCAGTTCCTCCGGGTTCTCGGCACTGCGCACTCCCGCCTTGGGAGCAATGTCAGGAGCGTTCGCTGCCACGAAAGCCCGAACCTCGCTACGGAACTCCTCGAGTTCCGCGGTCATCCCGTAGTCCATCTCAGATCCTCTTCAGCCTCTCGCGAGCGTCGACCGTCTTCACTGTCCTCCGGGTCACCGGACCTCGTACTTGCGCGTGGGGACCTCGGATCGGACGACCTGCGCCTTGCCGATCGGGTTGCCCAGCGATGTGTACGACATCCCGGTTGCCAGGGCCTGCGAGCGGGTCGAGTCCTTCGACTCCCAGATCGCGCGAATGCTGCCCTGGATCGCGGCTGGCGGCTTCGCCGCGATGCGTGCGGCGAGGTCCGCCGCCCGCTCCCACAGGCCGTCGCGGGACACGACCTCGCTGACGAGTCCGATCTCGTAGGCACGCTGGGCCGACATCCGCTCGTCGAGCCCGAGCAGGACCATCCTCAGCACCTCCCCGATCGGGATACGGTGCGCGAGCCCGATCGGCTCGAGCGCCGCGACCATTCCGTAGGAGACGTGCGGATCGAAGAACTGTGCGTCCTCGCTCGCGACGATGATGTCCGCCTCGTTGATCCAGTACAGCGCGCCACCGGCGACCATCCCGTGCACCGCGCAGATCAGGGGCTTCCAGCAGCCGTTCTGCTTGGGCGACAGGTCCGCCCCCGGATCCCGGCGACTGAACACGTTCTCGGAGACGTACGTCCCCTCCTTGACGTCCATGCCGGTGCTGAAGGCGCGGTCGCCACTGGCCCGCAGCACGACGACGTGCACGTCGTCGGTCTCGGACGCGTAGTCCCACAGCGCCCGGAACTCGCGCCGCATCTCGTTGGTGAACGAGTTCATGCGGTCGGGACGGTTCAGGGTGACGGTCAGAACGTGGTCGTCAAGCTCTGCGATCACCGTGGTGAGGGCGCTCAGGTCCACAGTTCCTCCTGGAAAGTTCGGGCAGCCATTATCAGAATGTCATCGAGCAGGCGGGAGCGAGAAGTGTCCCGGCGACGCCGCGATGTTGGGCGGGTCTGCCCGGGGCGGTCGTGGTCACGCCCCGGGCAGTCCCAGGTTTCGTCAGGCCTGAGCGGCCCGGCGCTTCTCGGCGCGCAGTTCGCCGTTGCGCTTGAGCAGCTGCGCGGCGATGCGCTCCCACTCGGCGGGGGCCGTGGGCAGGACCGCCAGACCCGCGGCGCGGCTGGGCAGCGACACCGTCGCGGTCGCCGGGCAGGTGACCTCGCCGCGCTGGCTGGTGCCGCGGAACTCGAGGTCGACCAGGTACCGGTCACCCTCGACACGCTTGCCGACGACACTGCCGGTGAAGTAGTGCGTGTCGCCGAGGTAGTTGAACTTGCGCATCTGGCTGGACATCGACTCGATCCAGCCCTCGTCGCCGATCCAGTCGGTCAGGTAGTGCGTCAGCCAGCAGTCGCGCATCATGCCGTAGTCGTACGCGGCGGGCAGGCCGATCGACCGTGCGTACTCGCTGTCCCAGTGGATGCGCTGCGCGACGTCCGGAACACCCTGCTCGTTGGGGATGTAGAACGCGCCGATCCGCTGGCGGTTCTTGTAGGCCAGACGCCCGGCGGACGGGGTGTACGGCGCGAAACCGTAACCGCCGGAATGGAAGACCATCATGTCGGTGGCGGTGAGGGGGCCCTTGGCCATGTTCCCGAGGGAGTCGCCGACCTCGACGTCCTCCCAGTAGCGGGTCTCCGCGCCGCGCGGCTTCTCCGCAGCGTAGAGCTCGTCGATCGCGGCGATGTCCTCGGGCGTGTAGGTCGCGGCCTCGATCGCGTCGTACTTCTTGCGCTTCTTCGACTCGTGCCGCTCCGTGTGGATGGTGAGCACGCGCTGCGCCTGCACGACCTCGGCACGCTGGTTGAACTGGACGTGCACGCGGGTGACGAACAGGGAGCGGCCCGCGAACTCGGACTCCTTGAGTTCGACCTTCTCGAATCCGTGGAAGGCGTAGACGGTGTCACCGTCGTACACCGGCCGGTACCAGTCGGTGGTGCTGCCGGAGACGAAGACGTGGATGCCACGGAACGCCGGGCGACGGTGCTCGCGCGGCATGGGGTCGGTCAGCAGTTCCTGGCGCAGCGCGATGTTGAACATCGGCGGGACGATCTGACCGCCCCAGCGCGTGTCCTTCGCGTAGTCCTCGTCCACGAACAGCGGGTTGTCGTCACCGTAGGAGCGTGCGAAGTTGCGGATGAAGTCCGGCGTCGCGCGGCTGAACTGCTCCCGCTGGGTAACCCCGTGGTAGATGCCGACGATGTCCCTGGCCCGCTGGATGTCGGACTCGAGAAACTCGTAGATCTCGGTGTCGGCTCCAGCCTTCTCCGCCGTGGTCATGGGTTACCTCCGTGATCGATGGGCGCGAACCGTGTCAGCGCCACTGAACCGGCCGCGGGGCCGGCGAGAATGATCCACCGTTACCGCGACATAGTAAGTCAACTTAGTAAGATATGTAAACACCTCGGTGGCGCGCCCGCAATCACGGGCGCGCCACGCGGGTCAGAGTGCGGCGGCCTGCTCGACGAGGCGCTCCACGACGTGCCGGCGCACGAGCTTGCCGGTCTCCGTACGCGGGAGCTCGTCCCAGTAGACGATGCGCTCCGGAGTCTTGCTGCTGCGCAACGCATCCCGGACGAACGCGCGCAACGCCTCGCCGTCGACGCCCTCGCCGGGACGAAGCACGACGGCGGCCTCGATCCGCTGGCCCCACTCCTCGTCGGGCAGGCCCACCACGGCGACGTCCAACACGGCGGGATGCCGCAGGATGACGTCCTCGATCTCGGCCGGCGCGATGTTCTCCGCACCGCGGATGATGGTGTCGTCGACGCGGCCGCCGACGAACAGGTAGCCCTCGTCGTCGAGGTAGCCCTTGTCGCGGGTGTCGAAGAAGCCGCGCTCGTCGACCATTCGACCGACTCCGGCGTACTCCGCCGAGACCTGGTCCCCGGCCACGCAGATGCGCCCGACCTCGCCGGCGCCGAGCACCACGTCGTTGTCGTCGCGGATTTCGATCTCCACGCCCGGGACGGGAACACCCACCGAACCGAGTCGCGCGCGGGACTGGGGGTCGTCGGACTCGATGGCCGCCCGGTGCTCGTCGGGACCGAGGACCGCGACCGTCGAACTCGTCTCGGTCAGTCCGTAGGCGTTGACGAACCCGACCTCCGGCCACAACTGCAGTGCCTGCTCGATCACCCGCGCCGGCATGGGGGCACCGCCGTAAGCGAGGCCGCGCAGCGTCGGAATCGACTTGTCCGCATCGGAATCGACGATCCGCGACAGCATCGTCGGCACGACCAGTGCGTTCGTGATGCCCTCGCCGCGGACCGTGTCCAACCACTGCTCCGGCGTGAACTGCTCGAGCACCATCGTGCGCCGGCCGGCGTAGAGATTGGTGATGACGTTGGCGACCGCCGCGATGTGGTACGGCGGCACGCTCACCAGAGCGGCGTCGACGTCCTCGGCGTTCGCGAACTCGACGGAGCCGAACACGTACGAGGTCAGGTTCTCGTGCCGGAGCAGAACACCCTTCGGCGCGGAGGTGGTGCCCGAGGTGTAGATGACCACGGCCGCGCCCTCGGAGTCGAGAATCTCGTCCTCGTCGGCCTGGGTCGCGTCGGACGCGGAGAGCTGCTGCAGCCACTGTTCCGGAGTGCGCACGCTCAGTCCGGCGCTCTCGAGCACCTCCGCCTGATTCGGGTCGGCGATTCCCAGCGCCCGGGGATGGTTGGCCAGCAGCGCGTCGAGCTGCTCACGCCCGAGGCGATAGTTGACCGGGACCAGCGGCACGCCGGCTCGCGCGGCTGCGAACATGGCGACCGGGAATGCCGGGCCGTTGACCGCCAGGTACACGACCGCGTCGGCGCCGGAGCTGCGGATGACGTCCGCGCCCGCGACCGTCAGTTCCTTCAACCGTGACGCGGTCAGGCCCTCGTCCCGGGTGCCGATCACCACCCGGTCGCCGAAAGCGTCGACCGCCATGTCCAGCAACATCGAAATATTCATCCGTCGACTCCCACTCGTCGTTCGCGGTCGAGAAAGCTCAGTCCGAGGAGGGCAGCGGCTTGGCCGCCTTGAGGACGAGTACGGTGCCGTCCAGCGCGAGACGACCCTTTCCGGCCTTGGTGCACAGCACCTCGAGACCCGACGCCTCGTCGACGTAGCGCTTGCCGAGGACTGCACCGTCGACGTCCGCGGCATCGATCGAGCTGCCGTCGCCGGCGGGCACCTTCCCCTCCACCATCGGGGTGCCACCACACGTCAGGCTCACGTCACCGTCTGCGGGACGGAGCACAACCAACGTGGTGGTGTCGACGACACTGGCCAACGCCTGACCGACCTTGAGAATCACGATTCCTCCATTCACGGGGCGGTGCGACCGCAGGGGGCGGCCGCGGGATGTCAGGGACGGCACGCCGATCCTGGGATCGTAGCGCGCATCACATAGTTTAGATAGTACTATAAGTGGACTACACCTCTTCCGGGAATCCACCCGGGTCGTCAGATAGGGACATTGATGAACATCTCCGACAAGAAGGCCGTCGTCGTCGGTGGCGCGTCAGGCATGGGTCGGGCAACCGCCGAAGCCCTTGCCGCAGCTGGAGCCCAGGTCGCCATCCTCGACCGCGAGGAGAGCAACGGCAAGGAGGTCGCGACGGCGATCGGCGCGATCTTCCACCCGATCGACATCACCGATTTCGAGGGTGCGGAGCAGGCGCTCGCCGCGGCAGTCAACGACCTTGGGGCGCTGCACATCGCGGTGAACACTGCCGGCGGTGGAACTGTGAAGCGGACGCTCGGCCGGAGCGGCCCCCACGACCTCGAGAGCTTCCAGAAGGTTATCAACCTCAACCTGATCTCGACGTTCAACCTGAACCGTCTCCAGGCATTCCACATGTCGCAGAACGAGCCGGAAGACGACGAACGCGGCGTCATCATCAACACCTCCTCGATCGCCGCCTTCGAGGGCCAGATCGGCCAGGTCGCCTACAGCGCGGCGAAGGCCGGCATCGC
The DNA here is from genome assembly GCF_042879035.1 of Rhodococcus sp. NPDC003318. NCBI lineage: Bacteria > Bacillati > Actinomycetota > Actinomycetes > Mycobacteriales > Nocardiaceae > Rhodococcus > Rhodococcus sp. NPDC003318. The sequence goes on from NZ_JBIAOU010000035.1 coordinate 13,884, forward strand.
CGCCATGTCGCTGGTCATGGCCCGCGACCTCGGCCCCCAGGGTATCCGCGCCCTGGCGATCGCGCCGAGCCTGTTCGCGACCGGCGCCACCGCCAAGTTCACCGACGAGCAGGTCGCCCCCCTCGTCGAGGACGCCGCCTTCCCGAAGCGGATGGGCCGGCCCGAGGAGTTCGCCAAGCTCGCCCTCGCAATCGTCGACAACCAGATGCTCAACGGGCAGGCACTGCGCCTGGACGCCGGCCAGCGGTTCGCACCTCGCTAATCGTCGCCACAACGCTTGTCGCCGTGGCCGATTCGGATCACACCTGATCGGCCACGGCTTCGCCTGCCCTGATGACGAGATTCGCCGGACCCAACGAATCCGCGAATCGGCAAGAGGATCCGCCATGTCACCACTGACCGAGACCGCTGTGTCCCTGGCTTCGCTCCGTCGCCCACCTGTCGGTGAGATTCTCGCCCTGAGCCAAGTGGGGCCGGACGCGTTCCGCGGTGACTCGCACACCCGGGCCCGCCGCATCTACGGGGGCCAGACACTCGGACAGGCACTGGTGGCAGCCGGCCGGACCGTCGAACGTGACCACCACCCCCACTCGCTGCACGGACATTTCATCCACCCGGGTCGCTCCGACCTCCCGATCGACTACCACGTCGAACGCGTGCGGGACGGCGGCAGCTTCACCACCCGGCACGTGCGGGCCGTTCAGAACGACCGGACGCTCCTGATGGCGACCGCGTCGTTCCAGCGCACCGAGGACGGTCTGACCCATCAGGACACGGGCACGACTCCCCGCCCCCGACCCGAGGACCTCCCTCGCTTCGAAAACAGCCTCAGCGCATCCGAACTCGGTGATGTTCAGTGGCTGCACCAACTGCTGTCCAACGTCGGAGTCGAGTTCCGGTTCCCCGAGGAGTACCCGCGCCTCGCCAACCGACGGGGCGCGAAACTGCCACCGCGGCAGCGGGCGTGGATCAGGACGCCTGAACCGCTCGCTGACGAATCACTGCTCCACGCAGCGGGATTCGCGTACTGCTCGGACCTGTTCCTGCTCTCGGCGGCGCTTCCCCCCCACGCTCGGCACATCGACACCCCGGGACTGAAGCTGGCGAGCCTGGACCACACGGTGTGGCTGCACGCGCCGTTCCGTGCGGACGAGTGGCACCTGTACGAGCAGCACGGCTACTGGATGGGCAACGGCCGCGGCATCAGCAAGGGACATCTCTTCGACCGCGACGGCACACTGCTGGCCAGCACGATGCAGGAGGGTCTGCTGCGATTCCGGTGAGGGCATCGCGCTCACCCGATCACGCAGACCATGCCTTCAGAAGCTCGGCGCACAGCATCGTCTTGAGCTGTCGATCCTGCGGAGGTTCTGCCTCGGTCGGCCGCAGGGCTGCCTCGACCCGGGCCAGCAGCTCGTCCCTCGTTCCTCCGAACGTGACGAGGAGCTCGTCTGCGCCCGATCCGCCGCGCGGCGCCGCCATGATGGCCAACGACAGCACCGCGCGGTCGGAACAGCTCAACAGATGCATACGTTCGAGATACCCGCAGATGCCCAGCGAACGGCGCAGCCAGACCACGTCGAAGGTCTGATCGCCGTCCGTCGCGTAGTCGACAATCCCGTCGATCGCGGCTGAGCTACGCCCGTACGACACTGATCTTCCTGCGGCACAGGGCAATCAGGCCGTTGTGAACCCGAGGATCCAGAACCGGAGCCCGTCTGTCGACGAGAATCTCGAGGAGCCCCCGATAGAACTCCTCGGGTTGAACACCGAACTCTGGAAGGATGTACTCGTCACCGTCGAAGGCACCCCAACGCAGCGCGAAGTCGATCGCGCCCCGGACAGAAGTCCCTTGCAACAAGGTTTCGGATCGCAGCCCCTGCCCGACACGATTCTTCGACACCGGAACGCAGATCGTTCTCGCTGTCATCGGCGACACCGTCACAGCTTCCCTCCAATCATCTGACGCGGTCGAGCAACTCCGTGACCGCGCGGTCGCGCATCGCCTCGGGTCGGCCGAGCCAGGCTTCGTTCGCAATCGCCCTGCGCAGCAACAGGTGTGCGGTGTGCTCCCAGGTGAAGCCGATGCCACCGTGGATCTGGATGCAGTCCTCGGTGGACCGCACCGCGGTGCTCAGCGCCTCGGCCGATGCCAGTTCCGCGGACAGCACCGCATCCGGGTCGGTGCCGTCCCGATCCGCCGCCGCGAGAACCTGCCCACGGGCGCCCTCCGCGCCGACCAGGAGGTACGCGCACTTGTGGGAGATGGCCTGGAACGACCCGATGGCGTGCCCGAACTGTTCACGCTGTCCGGCCCATTCGACTGCGAGCGCCAGGGCACGGTTGGCGACACCGACGGAGTCGGCGGCAACGAGCAGCTGGGCGATTCGACGGGCGGCGGCGAGCGCGGTCGTGACTCGGGCTCCGGAGGCGACCACCGTTGCCGGCGTCCCGTCGAAGCCGACCACGCCGACGGTCGCGGTGATGTCGATCGAGTTCTGCACGACGATCGATGCCCCGCTCGACGACGCGGTCGCCAGTACCGGATCGCCGGTCGCGGCGTCGGTGGCGAGCACGACGAGGACGTCGGCTGCCGGAGCGCCCGCGACCCGCACGACGGTGCCGGTCAGCCGCTCCCCGTCGAAGACCGGGAGCGCGTGGTCGACGGCCCAGCCGTGATCGTCGACCGGGGCGACGAACGCCGCGGTGGCGCCCTCGATCACCGTCCTCGCCTGTTCGTCCGCACCCGCGGCCAGGAGGACCTCGAGCGCGATCGCCGTGGGCACGAGCGGCACGGGTGCCAGGTGGTACGCCGCTTCCTCGACGGCTGCGCACAGCAGCCTGAGGGGGGCGCCACCGCCACCGAGGGACTCGGGGGCCGCCAGACCCGGCAGACCGAACCGGACCAACTCGTCCCAGAGCGCGCCGTCGTACTCGCCCGGGGTCTGCTCGCGGGCCAGCAGCTTCTCGGTCTCGACGTACGAGGAGACCGCCGCACCGAGAACCTCCCGAAGCGCTGCCTCGTCCTCCTCCGGCGGCGTGAGGGGGCGGCCCGGCGTGACGGCCGGGGCACGTCGCCCTTCACCGCGGTGCGACGGCAGTCCCAGCACACCCTCGGCGATCGTGTTGCGTTGGATCTCGGCGGTACCGGCGCCGATGGTGGTGGCGCGCGACATCAGGTAGCCGTAGGTCCAGCGGCCCTTCTCGACCACGCCCTCGGACCGCGCGCCGAGCACCGCCGCGTTGCCCGTCAACCGCAGGGCGAGCCGGTGCAGGTGCTGTTCGAACTCGGACTTGACGAGGCGGTTGACCGAGGCGACACCGCCCGGGTCCTCGCCACGCAGCACCGCGTCCAGCGCCCGCGCGCTGTTCGCCGCGATGCTCCGCACCGACGTCTCGATCCGGGCGAGCTCCTGCCGGACCAACGGGTCGTCGGCGCGGCCCTGGTCCAGCGCCAGTCGGAACACCTTGTCGACCGTTCCGCGGTAGCGGAACTCGTCGGCGAGGAAAGCGGTGGCGCGCTCGTGGCCGAGGGACGTCCGCATGATCGACCAGCCCTGGCCTTCTTCGCCGAGACGATTGGCGACGGGGACCTCGACGTCGTCGAAGAAGACCTCCGCGAAGTGGTGACCGCCGGCCGCGTCGCGCAGCGGGCGGATCTCGATGCCCGGCGAGTCCATCGGGATGAGCAGGTAGGTGATGCCCGACGTGCCACGACCGGCAGGGCCGGTGCGGACCAGCGCGAAGATCCAGTCGGCCTTGTCCGCTTTCGTCGTCCAGATCTTCTGGCCCGTCACCCGGTAGACATCACCGTCACGAACCGCGCGGGTGGAGAGCGACGCCAGATCGCTACCGGCACCGGGCTCGGAGAATCCCTGGCACCAGAACTCGTCGGCTCGCAGCAGCGGCTCGAGGAAGCGGTCCTTCTGCTCCTGAGTTCCGTGCACGATGATCGTGGGCGCGACGATGAAGGACATCGCACACGGATGCTTCGGCGCACCGGCATCGGAGATCATCCGGTAGTAGTCGAGCTGGTCCTCGAGCGACAGCTCCATTCCACCGACCTCGGCGGGCCAGCCCGGGGCGGCCAGACCGGCGTCGACGAGCTCGGACTGCCACGCGATGGACGCGTCGAAACGCTCGCGGGACGTCGCGGGACGCGGGCGCCTGCGATAGTCGTCGAGCAACACGGACAGCCTGGAACGCCAGTCGCCCGTATCGGTGCTCCGCACCAGTGTCGACGTCTTCTCCACCACGTCACGTCCCTTCGATGTTGGTATGGAACTTTGTTGTGTCAGTTCTTCGGGGTGCGTCGGCCGCCGAATCGCGCACTCACGTCGCCGCTGTTCGAGCGGTACGTCACCGCGGCCTCCGCTTCGAGGCTCAGTGCGTGCGAGAGCGACGCGCCCGCGCCCTCTTTGAGCAGGCGCAGCATCCGCTGGATCGCCGCGGGGTGCCCGCCGGCGATCTTGTGTGCGATCTCGAGCGTCCGCTCCATCAGGGACTCGTGCTCGACGACCTCGTTCGCGAGCCCGATGCGGGCCGCGGTGGCACCGTCGATCGGTTCGCCGCTGAGGATGAACTGGATCGCCGCGGGCAGTCCCACCATGCGCGGCAGCATCGCGCTGCCGCCCCAGCCGTTGAGCAGACCGATCTGTGCGTGCGTGTCGGCGAACTCGGCGCGATCCGAGGCGATGATGAACGAGCAGTTCACGGCGAGTTCGTAGCCACCGGTGTAGCAGGGACCGTTGACCGCGGCGATGACCGGCTTGGAGATGCCGCGGATCACCTGGGTGGGCGTGGGCCCCTCGGTCCGAGGCGACGGACCCGACAGCGCTTCGGGCAGGTCGACTCCCGAGGAGAAGGCGGTGCCGGCGCCGGTGATGACGACGACGCGAACCTCGTCGTCGCCCTCCGCTCGCCACAGTTCCTTCTTGAGGGCCTTGCGCATCGCCCGGTTGATCGCGTTGCGGCGATCGGGACGGTTGAGCGTCAGGATCGTGACGCCACCGTCACGGGTGACCAGCAGTGGCGAGTCCTCCTCGACCACTGCTGCGTTGACCTCGGTTTCGGTCATCGGACGCCTCAGCCCGCGTTCGCCGGGCTGACGACGACGCCGCGGGCGAGCCGCTCGAGCCGGGCCTCGGCGTCCTCGGAGATGCGGCGCACGATGTCTCCGGCGGGCGGGATGTCGTTGATGAGTCCCTGCACGACGCCGACGGTCCAGATTCCCGCCTCCGGGTCGCCGAACTCGTACACCTTGCGGCCGCGCGTACCGACGACGAGGTCCTTCACGTCCTTGAAGCGTCCGCCCTTGTTGAGGATGTCCACGACCTCTTCGCTGACCGAGTTCCGCGCTGCACGCATCGTGTTGCGGAGCTGACGGAAGATCAGCTGGGTGTCGAGTTCGGATGCCCCGACGATCTGCTGCTTGATGTTGTCGTGGATCGGGCTCTCCTGGGAGCACATGAACCGGGTGCCCATGTTGATTCCGTCCGCACCGAGCGCGAGGGCCGCGGCGAGACCGCGCCCGTCGGCGAATCCACCCGAGGCGATGAACGGGATGCTCAGGGCGTCCGCGGCCGCGGGGATGAGCACGAGGCCGGGCACGTCGTCCTCACCGGGGTGGCCGGCGCACTCGAACCCGTCGATGCTCACGGCATCGACGCCGATCCGTTCGGCCTTGAGTGCGTGCCGAACGCTGGTGCACTTGTGGATGATCTTGACGCCGTGCGCCTTGAGGTGCTCGACGTGCACGGTGGGATCGGATCCCGCGGTCTCGACGATCTTCACGCCGGAGTCGATGATGACCTGCCGGTACTCGGCGTACGGCGGCGGGTTGACCGAGAGCGTGAGCGTCAGGTTCACACCGAACGGCTTGTCGGTCAGTGCCTTGCAGCGCTCGATCTCGCGCGCCAGGTCCTCTGGCGTCGGCTGGGTCAGCGCGGTGATGATGCCGAGGCCGCCGGCTTCGGACACCGCTGCCGCGAGCTCGGCGCGCCCGACCCACATCATGCCACCCTGGACGATGGGGTGATCGAGGCCGAACTCCTCAGTGAATCGTGTCTTCAACATCGCTACTCCTAGGCGCGCACCGGCGATCCGGACGATGAACGCCGCAGCCCTCCGCTGCGGCGCCCGATACTAACTACGATTACATAGTTTACTATGTCGCCATAGTGAACCGTCAACCCGCCGGATCGCCAGACCGCTTCTCCCCCTCGGGCCCTTGGCGCGACGACCAGGACAAATGAGCCGACCTTCCTGTCCGAAACAGGTTCGGGGTGCTTTACTGGGTACTCATAGTCAACGTTGAGCAGAGAAGGTGTACCGACTCATGACCGACGCAGCTTCCGTAGCGCCTGTCTTCGACCGTTACCCGTCCTCGGGGCGCCCCATCCGCACACCGAAGACGGCGGAACTGGTTGCCCTCAAGCTGCGGCGCATGATTGTCGACGGCGAGCTGAAGGACGGCGACCACCTCCCGCAC
>NZ_JBIAOU010000036.1:0-18806 GCF_042879035.1 Rhodococcus sp. NPDC003318
TACAAACTGTTCGTCCGGTCCCTGCGCCGCCTGATCAAACTGCTCCGCGAACGCGACGGCGAAGCGGCGTTCATCCACTGGGGCAAGCACATGAAGGCCGCCCGGGCGATGACTTTCAACGAGGCTCACGAGACGACGCAGGTCCGCGACATCCTCGACTGAACATCCGGGTGTGCGAACCACGTCAGTGGTATCACCCCGGTTGCCGAATGGCCTTCGGTGGAGCCGGCCTCGGACTGCGTCGCCACTCACCTGCGTAAGCCTCGACGCTGCACTCGAACCCCCGGAACGCGGACAACGCCCGAGCGACGACCGCCTCGACCTGTTCGGGCTCGGAATCGAGACACAACTGCATCAGTACGTGGTGGGGCCCGTCGACCGGTACGAGTTCGGAAGCGAGTTCGGCATCGATCAACCCGAGTTCAACGGCAGCCTCACACGACTCGGCGAAGGTCGCAGGTGTGGTCCCTGAGCTCGCCCGGGAAACGTGGCAGTTGATGTCGAACGCCATGTCCATCAGGTTCGCGAGTACCCGCTCAATCACGAGACCCGACGCCGAATCCCGCTCCAGGAGCGCCACATCGATTGGGCCCACGGATTCCACCTGATGCAGGGCGTGACGCATGGTGATCAGGATGTGATCGACGCGCTCGAGATCCGAACGGGCTTCCGCATCGCGTGGCGATCGCTCGCCGGCCCCGGAAACCGTGCGTCCGCACGATGCGGTAGCAGCTCCGACCTGCGGGGTCCCGTTCGATGCGGCATTCTCGGTGTTCACCTCCCCATCGTGAGGGCACGCAATCACCGAGTCAATACGCGGACGCGTCGGGTAGCCGCCGCGCCCTGGAGCTCATGTCGTAGCACTGATTCCAATCCCATTCCGCCAGATGGCATGGGCGCTGGACCGAGATGGACCTCCAGACGACAGTCGAGATACGTCGTGGCGATCCGAGTTCACTCGGAGATTTCCACGCGCGCGAACACTATGCCGAGGGCGAGGATTCATTGTGAAGTCGTTGAGTGACCTGATGCGCAACTGCATGCAGTTGGGCTACGTAACCGAAGACGTCGATGGTGCGGCAAGGTTCTTGGAGTCGAAGTTGGGGACCGTCGAATGCCGCAAGAGCTACCGATCGTCGTTGGGTCGAACGCTCGACACGAAAGCACAGGACAATCCCCTGGATCCCAGCTCCATCGAGGGTTCGTTCGTCATCGTCGACGGTGCGATCGCCGAGGAATGGGTGATCGATGTGGCTCTGGTCAATGCGGGCGCGACCAACATCGAGATCATCCGGCCGGTGAGCGGCTCTGTGGACCTCTATCGCGGGAGGCTTCGCGCCGACACCCCCGCAACTTTCCACCATGCCGGCTTTCGAGTTGACGACTTCGACGAGGCGTCCGCAATGGTGGCGCGAAGCGGACGCAAGTGGGCGCAGTACGGCGTCAGCGGTGGCATCCGGTTCGGATACCTGGACCTCACTGCAGAACTCGGCCACTTCATCGAGGTGATGGAACTCGACGAGGCCAGTGCGAACATGTTCACGAAACTGGAAGAAGCTTCCAACTCTGTCTACTGAGGATTTGGGTCCCTCTCGGGACTCGCACTACGCAGGAAAGGGATGAAATTGCAGAAGAACGAGGCTGAAGACACCTACGACGTCATCGTCGTCGGCTCGGGTGCCGGGTTGGTCGGTGCAGTTGCTGCTGCTGCCCGCGGACTCCGGACACTGGTCATCGAGAAGACTGAGTTCATCGGTGGCACGACGGCATATTCGGGTTCGGGGCTGTGGCTGCCGGGCAACGCGGCCGAGCGTCGCGCCGGGCTGGATTCGGGACCCGACGAGGCTCGCCCCTACCTCGATGCCATCGTCGGCGAGGACGCGCCTGCCAGCCTGCGGGAGGTCTTCCTGCGCGTTGGGGCATCGATGATCGATGAACTCGAGAGCCATTCATCGATGGGTCAATTCTATTGGCTCGGTGTCCCCGACTACTTCGAGAAGGCGCCGGGAAGTCTGCCCGGTGGCCGCACGATCTTCCCGGAAGCCCTCGAGCGTTCGGCACTGGGCGATCTCGAGCCGCTGGTTCGGCGGCCGCAGTGGGCCGAACGTTCCGGCGCCCACCCCGGTGACGTGATGACGGGTGGGCAGGCACTCATCGGTCGCCTGCTGCTCTCCTTCATGGAAACCGGGAACGGCGAAATCCGAACGAACACACCGCTCACGGGACTGGTCGTCGAAGACGGTCGGGTCGTCGGCGTCGAGGCGACGTCCGAGGGAGAGACGATTACGCTGCGCGCTCGCCGCGGCGTCATCCTCGCGGCCGGCGGATACGAGCGCAATGCCGAGTTCCGTCAGAAGTACCAGCCCGAGACCACGGGAGAATGGTCGCAGGGGGCACCCGGCAACACCGGCGACGCACTGCTCGCCGGTATCGATGTCGGTGCCGCAACGGATCTGCTCGAGGAGGCCTGGTTTGCTCCCGGCCTCGTGGTGCCCAACGACCGTCCCGTGTTCTACACCTCCGTCTGGAGCGGGATCTGGGTCAACGCCGCCGGTGAGCGTTTCATGAACGAACGACTCCCGTACGACAGGTCCGGACACGAAATCCTCCGCGCCCACCGCAATTCCGAGGTTTCTCACATCCCGGTCCACTGGGTCTTCGATCAGCGTCAGTTCGACAACAAGCGGGCGTTCTCCTCGCCGCCGGTGGCACCGCAGTCCGAGGACTGGTTCGACGTCGACCAGTTCCTCGAGGCCGGCGTCCTCAAGCGGGCAGACACCCTCGAGGAGCTTGCCGAACTGATCGGGGTGCCTGCCGGGACTCTGACGAAGAGCGTCGCTCAGTTCAACGAGTACGCGCTCAGCGGTAAGGACGAAGCCTTCGGTCGTGGTGACGCGCCGTGGGATCTCAACATCGTCAAGACGTGCGGTTCCCACGACGACGGACCCAATCCGTGCCTCGGCCTGATCGACAGGCCCCCGTACTACGCCGCGCAGATCGTGGTGTCGGACCTGGGGACGAAGGGTGGCCTGAAGACCGACGATCACTCCCGTGTTCTGCGGGAGGACGGATCCGTCATTGCCGGCCTGTACGCATCCGGGAACACCATGGCACCCATGACCGGTCGGATCTACCCCGGCGCGGGCGGCCCGGTCGGATCGTCCATGGTCTTCTCCTATCTCGCCGCGTTGGACATGGCAGACGAGAACGACTGATCACGGATCCAGCCAAGCTCGAAGGCCCCCGAGGTTGTAAACCTCGGGGGCCTTCGGGATTCCGGCCGTCCGAACTTGTGGTCCAGAGAGCCGAAGCCGAAAGGAAACCGTCGGTTCGAGCCGACGGTTTCCTTTCGAGTCTGTTCAGGCAGCGTCTGTCGAATGACCGGGGAAGAGCGAGAGTGCCGGGTCCAACACCACTGCTGCGTTGTTGACTGCGGTGGCCACCTCGCCGAATCCGACCGACATGAGCCGGACCTTCCCCGTGTAAGAGGTGATGTCGCCTGCAGCGTAGACACGCGGCGCCGTCGTCTGCATTCGGGTATCGACAACGATCGTGCGACGGTCCAGCTCCATCCCCCATTCCGTCAGCGGTCCGAGGTTGCTGACGAACCCGAGCGCCGCGACGACCGCGTCGACGGGCACTACCCGAGCCTCGTTCTCGCCGTCGATCCGCACATGGGCCTGCTGCACGGTGCCGTTGCCCTGCAGCGACTCGACCTGTGCGTCGGTGATGATCTCGACGCCGCTCTCGTGAAGTTCTCGCACGCTCGCGGCATGTGCACGAAAGGCACTACGACGGTGAACCAGTGTCACCGAGCGGGCGATCTTCCGCAGCGCAAGCGCCCAGTCGACGGCGCTGTCGCCGCCCCCGACGACGAGCACGTCACGATCGGCATGCTCCTGCGGGTCGGGTACGAAGTAGCTCAGGCCGCGATCGAGAAACTCCTCGCCGGCCGGAAGCGTGCGAGGGGTGAAGGTCCCGATACCCGCGGTGACAACCACTGCTCCGGCATCGACGACGGTGCCGTCGGACAACGTGACCTGCGGACGCCCTTCCGCGGAGTGCGCCAGGGTGACCGCCTGACGGCCCAGAAGATAGGTCGGATCGAATGCGTCGGCCTGCGCCTTGAGCGCAGCGACGACCTCCCGCCCGAGCGCGCCCGGCACGGCAGCGATGTCGCGGATCTCCTTCTCCGGATACAGCGCGGCGATCTGCCCACCGCACTGAGGAAGGGCGTCGACGAGGACGGTCGACAGGCCGCGGAAGCCCGCCGTGTACGCACCGAACAGCCCGACAGGGCCTGCACCGACGATAAGGATGTCTGTTGACACAGTCTCGGCCATGGGCCGACCTCCTGAGATGTGACGATAATGGCTCGGTGCGGCGGCCGACGTGACGGCAGGCACCCGAATGTCAGGTCAGAGCGGGTTTAGCTCGGGGTCGCCCTTGCTCGGCGACACGTCGCCGTCGGTGTCAGGCGCAGCTTCCGGTGTGTTGGCCGAGAATTCCTCGATGACCTCGCCCCGCCGTTCGCGAAGGATCGTGGCGCCGACGACGAGTGCGAGGATACAGATCACGGCCGAGACCCACAGCCACGTGGTGATGCCCTGGTCCTGGTAGTACACGACACCTTCCGGCGAGGCCACCATGTACGGAGCCAGTACGGCGAACATGACGACCGGAAGAATCGACGATGCACCGGTGGTGCACAGCTGCACAGATCCCGCCGTCGATCCCTGGTCGCCGGCAGGCGTTGCACGCATCACCAGGTTCGGCACCGCAGCGCTGGAGACGCCGCTGGCCAGACCGAGAAGGAGGCTACCGACCAGGACGGTGGTGAACGTGTCGTGTGCCAAAGCGAATGACACCGACGAGAGCGCGAAGAGTGCGATTCCCAAGGTCAGGAAGGTGCGCGGGTTACGGCCTCGTGCAAGCAGGACACCGATCAAAGCGCCACCGGCAACAGTAGCCAGCTGCTTCGGTGTTGCGATGCTCGAGTACTCCAGGGCATTCAATCCGAGTCCGTAGGTGATGCCGTGGTCCCGCGAGGTCATCGCGAGCAACGGAACCACCTGGTAGGTCGCAGCCGACACCGCGTAGGAAACTGCGCCGGCGAACGCCACGAACACGAGGGGCTTACGCCGGAAGAGTGACAGGTTGACGATGGGCTCGTCTGCGGTACGAGTGCGCCGCACGAAGGCATATCCGAGCGCGAGGCCGACGAGCAGCAGCGGGGAGGCATCGAGCCAACCCCACGTCCGGCCCATGCTGACGTAGAGCAGCACGGGAACAACGGCGCCTGCCAGGAGGACACCGCCGAGGAAGTCCGGCTTGGTCTCTCGACGATTGGTCGACTCGGGCAGGATCAGCCAGATCGCGGCGCACAGGCCGAGGGTCCAGACCGCGTCGAACAGGAACATTCCGCGGAAGCCGTAGTTTTCCAGCAGCCATCCGATGACCGTAGGCGCTGCGATCGTGAAGGCGCCCATTCCGGTGACGGTGATACTGGCGGCGAACGCGGCCTGCTTGGGGGGATAGATGTCACGGATGAAGGACGGAATCAACGAGAGCGTTGCGAGAATGGGGCCCTGGAGGATCCGGCCGATCAGCAGGACGGTGAAGGTCGGGGCCATGGCGCAGACGAGGGCACCGGTTCCGGCCACAGTCATGGTGATCAGCAGGACCCGACGCTTGCCATAGAGATCGGCAGCCTTGCCGAGGAGCGGCGCGCACACTGCACCGACGAGGAAGTAGACGGTGATCAGCCAGCCGCCCTGCGTCGTCGGGAACTCCTTCAGGATGTTGGGCAGTCCGATCGAGATCATGCTGTTGCCCAGCGAGAGCGCTTCGAGCACGGCAGACATGAGGATGATGCCGACAATCATCGTGGCGGTCCAGCCCCGCGCGGAGTCCGGATCGTTGCCGGTTGCCGGCATGGGTAGTGACATCGGTGTTCCTCCGCAGGACGGTGAAAGGGTGAACGTACGTAATCAACGGAACGACCGTGGTCCACTCCGTGAACAGGGCCTGGGTGCCCCCGGCCCGAGCGACGTCCGCTCAGTGCTCACTGAGCTTAGGGCGTCTCCTCGAGGCGCTTGCAACGCCTATTCCATAGGATGGAAAGCCAAATAGACAATCCGAAACCACTGGTGGAGAGTCTTTTCAAAGCCTAGTACCGCGGAGCATCAGGCAGCGACCGCATGAGGGATCGACCTAAAGGTGCAGGCGAGACTCTTGCCCAGACCGTGACCGCCGCGCGACAGCGCCCGGACACTGCTGGCCGCTCCCTAGTGGATGAGGAAGGCAAAATCATGAGTGACGAAGTCCGGGTGTGGATCGAACACAACCTGTGCACCGGCGATGGACTGTGCGTCCAGTACGCCCCCGACGTCTTCCAGTTCGACGACGAGGGCGTCGCACACGTCAAGAACGATCCGGATGGTCCGCTACTGACCGAGGAGGGCGCGTCCGCCAACGTGCCGGAGAGCCTTCGTCTCGATGTCATCGATGCTGCCGACGGATGCCCCGGAAACTGCATCCACGTCGCCAGGGTCTCTGACGGCGTCGAGATCGCAGGCCCGAACGCCTAGAGACCGGTCCAACCAAGTTACCCACCGTGCACACGCACGTTGAACGCCAGTGACAGGAAGTGTGGTTGCGATGACAGCCGTTGACGATCTTCGGATGAATCGTCCCATCTGGTTTGAGGGCGATGTCCCGCCGGAGAAGGTACCCGAGAAGTACCGTCTGGACCGTGCCTTCATTCCGAAGGCTCGGTACGTGGACCCGGAGTTCCAGAAACTCGAACTCGACAAGATGTTCACCCACACGTGGCAGATCGCCTGCCGGGTCGAAGAACTGCGGGACGTGGGGTCCTTCGTCGAGTACGAGATCGGCAAGATCTCGATCCTGCTCGTTCGTGAGTCGAAGACGGAGATCCGCGCTTACCACAACGCCTGCCGTCACCGGGGTACTCGTCTGGCGCGGGGACGCGGGCGCGTCGGGTCGCTGATCTGCCCGTTCCACGGCTGGCGTTGGAACCTGGACGGCTCCATCCGACTGGTCCTCGACCGCGAGGAGTTCGTCCCTCGCTCCGACGACGATCTCGGACTGGTTCGCGTTCGGGCCGAGCAGTGGGCGGGTTTCGTCTTCATCAACCTCGACCCCGAGGCGATGCCGCTGCTCGAGTACCTCGACCCTGTCGCGCGGATCTTCGCACCGTTCCAGCTCGAGAACTTCCGGTTCCGGTGGGGGAAGGGCATCATCGCACCGTGCAACTGGAAGACGGCGATGGATGCGTTCCTCGAGGCCTACCACGTGGCCGGAACCCACCCCCAGCTCTTCCGTCTCGACAAGTCCGACGACCGGCTCGCCTCGCTGAAGGAACTCGAGAATCGTGCGTGGGCGCCGACGACCGTCTACGAACGGCACGCCCACTACTCGGCACTCGGCCCCAAGTCGGCCTCCTCCAGGACGAACGGCAAGGACCCGTCGAGGAAGGCCGGTGACGGCAAGTCCGACGAGCGTCTGAGCATCGCCGCCTCGATCCAGTACCTCCACGAGGATATGCGTGGCCTGGAGAACGAGCGCAGCTGGCGCGCCGCGGAAACGCTCAAGACGTCCGAGGTTCCCGAGGGCATGACGGCAGGCAAGTACTTCCTGCAGCTCTACCGGGAGCTCTCGATCGCCGAGGGCTTCGACTGGCCGGTGATCACGCCCGAGCAGTGGGCCGAGGCCGGCAGTTCTTGGAATGTGTTCCCGAACAGCATCATCCTCCCGGGACAGGGTTCGGCGTTCTGGTACCGGGCTCGGCCGATCGATGACGATCCCAACAAATGTCTGTTCGAGATCTTCAGCCTGGACCAGGTCCCGGTCGCCGACTACGACAAGAAGCGCGAGTTCGAGCCGCAGTACTTCGACGACTACCGTGACGCTGACCTGGGACAGGTCTTCTCCCAGGACTTCGCGAACATGAAGGAAGTCACGGTCGGCCTGCACTCGCCGAGCTTCGACGGTCACCGGCTCAGCGAAGAGCAGGAAATGACGATCTGGAACCACCACCGGGTCGCCGACCGGTTCATTTTCACCGACTGAGCGAAAACTCCGCACGCGCAAGTCCGCCAGTGCGTTCATCGTTACCGCTATCCGATTGGAGTTGAGCATGGGGGTTCATTCCCTGGGCTACCTCAGGCTGAACACGCCTGACATCAATGCGTGGAAACGATTCGGAGAAGACTTCGTCGGCTTCATGAGCGTCGAAGGTGCCGACCCGGATTCCCTGTATTTCCGTATGGATCACTACCCCGCCCGGTTGGTGGTGTCTCCTGCCGAGGAGGCGTCCTGCACGATCGGTTTCGAGGTGATGAACCGGCGAGAGCTCGCCGAACTCGTCCGCGAGATCACCGCGGAGGGTATCGAGGTGTCCTCCGGTTCCGAGGACGAGTGCGCAGAGCGCAGGGTGAACGGATTCGTCCGTTTCGCCGATCCCGGTGGAAACCAGGTCGAGCTGTTCTACGGCCCGATTCTCGATCACGTGCCGGTGCACACGCCGCTGGTGTCGGAGTTCGTGACCGGAAACATGGGGCTCGGCCACGTGATCGTCACGGCCGAGGACGTCGAGAAGACATTCGATTTCTACAGTCGAATTCTTGGATTCGTCGAGCGGAACACCTCGGGTCCGGTCTACTTCATGGGATGTAACCCGCGGCACCACAGCTTCGGCATCACACCCAGGCCCGGACCCAACGGTCGGGTTGTCCACATCATGGTCGAGGCTGCGACCCTCGACGACGTCGGCCTGGCCCTCGACCGCGCGTACAACACGGACGTGCCGATGATGAACACGCTGGGCAAGCACACCAACGACAAGATGGTGTCGTTCTACGTGTACTCCCCGGACAACTATGCGTTCGAGTTCGGTTGGGACGGTTTGCAGGTCACCGAAGAGGTGCCGACCTACGAAATCACCGAGGGCGCATTGTGGGGCCATCGGTTCTCACCACCGCCGCAGCGGTGATCTCCGTCGGCCCCCAACGATGATCGATTGTCGGGGGCCGACGACTTTCCGAGCACCGGATGCGCCCTTCAACGATGACGTAGGCTACGGCCTGTAATCCACTTGGAGCGGCTCCGAGTCGAAATGCACACACTCCGTGAGCATTTCGACTCGGAGCCAGTGGAATAGGAGTTCCTGTAGATGCGCCTCAAGGAGGCAAGCGCACCGTCAGCCGTCGCGCCCGAGAAACTCGCCGTCCAAGTTGCGCGTCGTATCGAACGAGTGATCATCGAGCGGCAATGGCCCATCGGTGAGGTGCTCGGTTCCGAAACCATACTGCGTGAACAGTTCGGGGTTTCCCGGTCGATCCTGCGTGAGGCGATCAGGGTACTCGAGCATTCTCGGGTGGTGCAGATGCGAACGGGTCCTGGAGGCGGGCTGCTCGTTGGCACTCCCGACCCGACACCGGCCATCCGCGGCCTCGTGATCTACCTGGAGTACTCCGGGGCGACAGTGGATCAACTGGTGAACGCCCGATTCATCTTCGAGCGAATGGCGATAGCGGCCATGGCAGATTCGTTGACCGAGAGCGGCGTGCAGGAACTCAGGTCCAACGCGTCCGGCGGCAGTGGATTTCGCCCCGAGAACTTCCACCTCGCGTTGGGTCGGCTCTCCGGAAACCCTGTACTCGAGGTCTACATCGAGATCCTCGTCAGATTGTCGGCGGCGTACACGCAGCGGGTACGAAGTGTGATCAACACCGAAGAGGAAGGTAGCGAGGCCGCCGCGCAACACCTGGCGATCGCGGAGGCGGTCGTCGCGGGAGCTGGGAGTCGGGCCGAGAACGATCTGGTAGCCCACCTCGAACAGGGCGCCACCTGGTTGAGTCGTCTCGTTCAGCCCCGGCCCGGAGAGAGCACTGCCGTCGGGCCCATGGACCTCGATCCCGACGAATGGCCGCAGGAGCGGAAGTTGGCCGGATCGGTGGCGAGGCGCATTCGTGACGACATTGTCCGAGAGGCCAGGTACGTCGGTGAAGTGCTCGGATCCGAAGCTGATTTCCTGTCCCGCTATGCAGTCAGCCGCTCGGTGTTCCGGGAATCGGTTCGCATTCTCGAGCACTACAGCGTGGCTCGGATGCGCCCGGGACCGGGAGGAGGGCTCGTCGTTCTCGAGCCCGATCCGAGGTCCGGTATCCGAACGGTTGCCCTGTATCTCGACTTCCGCCAAGTCACGGCCGACCATCTGCGCGCGGTGCGCGAGGAGGTCGAATTGGCTTGTCTTACCAGCGCGATGAGATCGGGAACTCTCGACAGGGCTACCTTCCGAACAGATCCGCAGCGGGGTGACACGATGTCGGACCGGTGCAGCACCTGCATACGTGATCAACTCGCAGCGCTGAGCACAGACCCGATTCTGAAGCTGTTCCGGTCCATTTTGTCCGCTCTCTGGGACGAGTACGGCAGCGGGCGTCGTCCACGCGATCCCTGCCGTTCGAGAGAGCAGGAACCTGCCGACCAGACAGAACTCGATGCGATCGTCGACGCCGTCCTCACAGGCGACGAGGGACTCTCCCAGTTCCGAATGAGACGACACCTTCGGGAGCATCCGGGCTGGTGATCTGGCGATAACGCTGCGTCTTGTCGGTCACCCCCAGGCACACCACGTTGGAGTAGCCGTCGTGTGGGCCGCGCGTGCGTTCCCATCCGTGCCGGCCATTCCATCGAGCGGAATCCAGGCGAGACGGGTCGACCGTCTCAAATCTAGGATGAAGCAATGACACTCGTATTCGGCAACCTTGTCGACGGCTTGGATTGGATCCCCATGGATCTCAATCAGCAGGCCAGTCCCAGCTACTTCTGGAACGAAGGCGGACTACTGAAGGATGCACCGATCGATTTCGGTGCAACCTTCGGGGAGAACATGTTCGTCACCAGCAAGCCGATCGACAGGCCCCGATTCAACCGCAATCCATTGCGGGTGACTCCGGGCTTCACGGTCCCTCGCCACCATCACAACATGGACGAGATGCTGTTCATGCTCGCAGGTGAGTACCACATCGAGCACTACGACAACGAGGAACCCGAAACAGTCATCGTCCGTCCCGGCGACATCTTTGTCAGCCGGGCAGGCACGGCTTACACCATGACTGCCGGCAGCGAAGGCGCCACCTACATCGAGACCTGGCCGCGGCCCGTCTCTGAGCTCGAAACCTACTGGCACAACTACGGATGGGTCGAAGCCGCCAAGGGGGCGAACCAGTGACCGCGACGCTGCAGACATACACTCATGACGACACCAGTCGGACTCTCGAGACCGAGAAGGGGGTGCTCCACTACCACGAGGCAGGAGACGGTCCCCCGCTGCTTCTCCTTCATGGTTCCGGCCCTGGCGTCAGTGGATGGAGCAACTATCAGGGCAACCTGCCGACCTTCGCAAAGCACTTCCGCACCCTGATCCTCGACTTCCCCGGGTTCGGCAAGAGCTACTCGTGCGATGAGAACCCGATGCTGGCGGCACTGCCGGCGGTGCTCGACTTCCTCGACGGTATGGACCTCGGCCCGGTTCCCGTTGTCGGAAACTCCATGGGTGGCAGCATTGCGGCACGACTCGCCTCCGGCCATCCCGAACGGGTGAAGCGACTGGTCACGATCGGCGGCGTCGGTACCCCGGTGTTCAGCGCGTCACCCCCCGAGGGAATCAAGCTTCTGGTCCAGTTCGTCGAGGACCCCACCCGTGATCGTCTCGTCGCGTGGATGGAATCGATGGTGTACGACAAGGCCATCCTGACCCCGGAGTTCGTCGAAAGCCGCTGGAAGACCGCATCGGACCCGGCCGCGTTGAGCGACGTCCGAAAGCTGTTCAACGCGGCCACCCTCGCCGCGATGCGGGGCCCGAATGGAGCGGCGGCCGTGAGCCAGGTCGAGATGCTCTCCCGCATCCAGGCACCCACCCTCATCACATTCGGGCGCGACGATCGGGTGACGCCACTCGACAGTTCGCTCCTGCCGATGCGCCTGATTCGGCACTGCGAACTGCATGTCTTCCCCAACTGCGGGCACTGGGCGATGATCGAGCGGAAGGACGAGTTCGAGAGCACGGTGCTCGCGTATCTCCTCCGCGACAGGGAGAACTGAATCATCGAGCGATGGTGCTTGCTTGCACTCGACGAACCCCGCCCACTCGTGGGCGGGGTTCGCTGTTAGGCCGTGTTTCACAAGTGGTCACTCGGACGTCGACCCGGTGGGGCCGTGTCGGTGGCCTCCGAACAAGTGCGGTCTCCGGTAGTTGGGTACAACCGGCGGCGCTGATGCCGTAGCTCCTCGAGCCGCTCAGAGAACCGGCTCGGTGTCATCCCGAATTCGACGAGGATGTCGGCGTCACTCGGACCGCCGAAGTGCTCCCAACGTCGTGCGAATTCGAGCAGTTCTCGGTCGTGTGGGTCCATCACGATCCTGTTCCTAGCGCTGGCCCGCTGATCAGCGAGCCAAGGGGTGTCTGCTCGGCGGATGATTCGCGCGGCCGCCAGATCCGGCCATACACATCACATCCCGACCCAGCGCAGGTCTTGCCCCCGGCCGTCGTCGGTGTCCGGCCGATGTCGTCCACCGTGTCCACGCGGCAAGCAGCAGACAGGCGGGTCACCGGCGTCGATCCGCGGACCATGCGCACCGCACTCGACCTGCACCTCCTCGACGTAGTCCATCAGCGCTCCGCGGGAATGCCACGTGAGCTGGGAGATTGCACGATCTGCGCCTGTCGAATCAGACGGCCGCGCAGGAATGCCGGTGTCCATCCTGCGGATCGCGGCCCGTGTCAGGGCGCCCACCGCTCGAGTCTGGACCTCTATCGTCGCATCGACAGCCGACAGCGCAATCACAGCCGGGCCGGCGATCCACAGCGGAATCCGCATTACTCCTCCTCGGGAAATCTCTACTTCTGAAAACACGTCCTAGCGGGTTCCGGTTCGCGGATGACGTCGACGTCTTCAAATACCGTTGCGCGACAACCTGAAACAAGGCCAGCGCCGTCTCACCAGAAATGGTGGAAGTAGCCGAGTCGTCGATCACCGACACATCGGCCCGAGGTGGAACCGCAACGTATGGCCCAGCGACCTCGTCGCCCGCGCCCGGTGACAGCGAGCGGCGAGGTCGACTGGCATGGTGAAGTAGGTGCGATACCCGGCATACACCGCGGGCAGGTCAAACGACCGACCGATGGGCCTTTCCGACGCCGGGCGGACCGATGATCAGCACATTCGTCGCGGTCACGCGGTAGCGGCTGAGCCGCACGGGTGAGCACTTTCGGTGAGCAGTGCCGAGCAGCTCGATGAGCGCCATCACGAGTTCTCGAGTATCCGGCCGACAGCTGGCGGGACTCTACTGTCCGATACGGAAGCGGCGAACCTTGCCGACGCTGGTGCGGGGCAGTTCATCGATGAGGTGCCACTTTCGAGGTCGGGAGGCGGGAGGCAGATTGGCGGCGGCCCAGTCCGCGAGTCCTGTGACGTCCAGCGGTGGAGTGGTCTGCCGTGCCACGACGTAGGCGACGGGGACCTGGTCTCGGATCGGATCGGGTTCGGCGAGAACAGCAGCTTCCAGTACTCCCGGAGCCTGCGCCAGCACCGCTTCGACTTCGGTGAGGCTGACGTTCTCGCCGGAGACCTTGATGACGTCATCTGCTCTGCCGACGAAGCCGAGCGCTCCGGTGACCGGATCGGTGGCCACCAGGTCTCCTGTCCGAAACCAGCTTGTCCCGTCAGCCTGGTCGGTGAAGCTACTGGATGTGGTCTTCGGATCGTCGAGATAGCTGGAGAACAGATCTGCGCCGCGGGTTCCGTGGACGAGCAGCATGCCCGGCTCTCCGGGGGCGGCCGGGTTCCCAGTGATCTCGTCGACCACCGCTACTCGACGGTGCCCGAGTGGGTGGCCGATGACGTCGTGGCGCAATGGTGTGCTGGTGTCACAGGTGACAGCGGCGACGGTTTCGGTCATGCCGTAGAGCTGGCGTGGGCGACAGCCGACGATCTGGGCGAATTGCTCGTGGTGCTCTTTGCCGAGACTCTGCGCGAACCAAACATGTTCGAGGGAAAGAGATTCCGCTGGACTAGCGCAGCGAGCCAAGATCATCCGGATGGGTGAAGCGAACAGACTCGCGTGAGTGACCTGCAGCTCCTGTGCCTGCCGCACCCACTGTGACGCCGAGAACGCGTGGGTCAGGGCAACGCTTGCCCCCACTGCGATCGCTGGTGCGATGCAGTAGTACTGCGCGTTGGCGTGAAAGAGAGGCAGAGAGACCAGCCAACGGTGCCGGGCCTCGAGGCTGACCGCGTCCGCCATTGTTTCGGCGACGGTCGAGTAGTTTTGCTGGGTCAGCACAACACCCTTCGGCTCCGACGTGGTGCCCGAGGTGAACATGACCGCGAGTCGATCCGCTGGGGCAATGCTCTCCACCGGGGTGTGCACCGGCGCACCGAGGACCAGCGGACCGTGTGCGGCGACGTCGGTCGCATCTTCTCTCATCTCGAGGATGACGGGGACCGCGTCGCCGGCGCCTGCGCGGTAGGTCTGGCCGCGACTGACAGCACAGATCCCGACAACTGGAGTTGTGCGGCGGATCTGGTTGGTGATGTCGCGAGGAGACGAGGCGGGGTCCACAGGAACGAACCATGCACCGAGGCGGGTGACTGCAAGCCAGGTCGCGACGAATGCAGGACTGTTGCGCAGAGCGACATGTACGGCGGTGCCGGCGGTGACACCGTGGTCACGGAGGGTTCCTGCAGTCCGGGCGACGATGTCATCGAACTGGGTGTAGGTGTAGGCGGTGACTTCAGACCCGTCGTGGAACAGCAGGAATGGCGCGGTGCCATGCGCGGTGGCTGCTCGGGTCCAGTGTTCGTGGAAGGTGGGCAAGTGGATCATCGTGTCTCCGTCAGTTGCTGGCCAAAGCTCATCCAGTG
Organism: Rhodococcus sp. NPDC003318; assembly: GCF_042879035.1. Classification (NCBI taxonomy): domain Bacteria; kingdom Bacillati; phylum Actinomycetota; class Actinomycetes; order Mycobacteriales; family Nocardiaceae; genus Rhodococcus; species Rhodococcus sp. NPDC003318. Next base: position 14,955 of record NZ_JBIAOU010000036.1, read on the forward strand.
AGCGGTCGCGGTCATCCGGTGTCGACCAGGAGGGTGGCTGCGGCGTCGTCGCTGAACAGAAGGCTTCCGCCATGGCAGCTTCTGCTGGCATGCAACGGCCGCTCGACGTGGACCGTTGTGAATATCTGAGGGGCGGTTCTGTGCCCTCGCGTAGTTGCATCCAGACTCGCCCGGGGCGTTCGCACCCTGCTTCAACAGAGGTGGGATGGCAAGCCCTCGGGCGCCGTTCCCGTTGATTCGTGTGGATGCTGGGGCAAGGGTCGCGAACGCCGTCAATCCTTGTACGTGGGGTCGATTCGATCCAGTTTGCGCAGTAGATGCGGCCATTCCCTGTCGTTCGAGACGCCCAGATCGGTGATCCACTGCCGTGCCGTCAGGGCTGCGAGGTCATCGTCGGGGACCCGCAGGGGGCGCCCGGTCGACAGCGCGAGCAGTTGCGTCCGCGCAGATTTCTCCAGGTAGAAGGTCTCGGTGAAGGCGTGTCCGACACTTCGTCCGACGGTCAGGGTCCCGTGGTTACGCAAGATCAGGGCCGCGTTGTCGCCGAGGTCGGCGATGATGCGCTCTTGCTCGTCCATGGTCAGGGCGATGCCCTCGTAGTCGTGGTACCCGATACGTCCGTGGAAACGCATGGCGTGCTGGGTGAGTGGGAGCAACCCCTCTTCGAGCACGCTCAGGGCCATGCCGGCTTCGGTGTGCAGATGCATCACGCATTGGGCGTCGGCTCGGGTGCTGTGGATCGCGCCGTGGATGACGAATCCTGCAGCGTTGGGACGGTGGGGGGAGTCGCCGATGACGTTTCCGTCCAGGTCGATCTTGACCAGTGAGGAGGCTGTGATTTCGTCGAATCCCAGTCCCAGGGGATTGACCAGGAAATGGTGCTCGGGGCCGGGGATACGTGCCGAGATATGGGTGTAGATGAGGTCGTCCCAGCCGAACAGTGCGCACAACCGGTATGCCGCCGCGAGATCCTGGCGCAGTGCGATCTCGGCCTCGGTGATCGGCCCGTCCTGGGGGATGACCTTGGCCGGAAGGTCGAAGCTGGTGAAGTCGTCTGTTGTGGTCATGTATGCCTCCCCAGGTACGGAAGTTGTTTGCGCCGTGCGTGTGGTGCGAAGGTGACGGTCGGAAGACTGCAATCTCGGGTCGGAGGGGCCGCGAGCCACAGGCTGGACTACTGTGTGCAGTGAGTCACTAACTGAACTGAACGTACAGATCATGTAGGGAGGGGTTCGAAAATGTCAACCCTCAATGGCAGCCGGGACGGTCGCGGCGCTAACCGACGAACTGCACCGCGGTCGGAACGGGCCATTCTCGACGCTGCCTACCACTTGCTCATCGAGGACGGCTTGGCAGCAACCTCGGTGGAGGCGATCGCCGCTCGCGCCGGCGTCAGCAAGGTCACGATCTACAAATGGTGGCCCAACAGGGCGGCCGTGATCATGAGTGCATTCCTACGCGAGTCCGGAGGCACGCTCCCCTATCCGGACGCGATGTCCCGTGACGAGATTACGAAGTCATTGATCCACATGGCCGACTCGTTTCGCGGTCCGACCGGCACCGCAATACGTGCACTCATCGTCGAGAGCCAGACCGACCCCGATGTCGCCCAAGCCTTCCGCGAGGGCTACATCAACGCTCGACGACAGCATGGAAAGTCGATCGTCCTGGAAGCGATCGCAGCCGGCGTAATACGGAAAGCCGATCCGGATGTGATCCTGGACCTCCTCTACGCGCCCTTGTATTTCCGGCTCGTCATCGGTCATCAACCCCTGTCCGATGAGGCAATTCGCGAACACATCGAACTCGCAATCGACGGCCTGGCTCTATGACGTGAATCCATCTCGGGCCGGACGCAGCGTGCGACCACATACGAGTGAACTCTGCCGGCTGGCGCTCCATCCGACCGGCACCACCTCTGTCGGTCCGGCGACATCCACAGGAAGACAACGCGTGCGCGGTCAAGGTGAAGCGCCCGACTTCGGCGTCACCAATGCAGTGAGGATGCAGTGAGGACGATGCATGCTCCGTCGTCACCTCGGAACCAGGTCACCAGACTCGTGCGGGCCTGCATCGTTGTGCTTGGGCTGGTCCTTCGGTTGCTGGCCCGATATCTCCCAGGTCAGGTGGGGTTGGCGGTCGTGCGGGGGCCTCGTCGGCGGGCGCCGGGGGATACGCCGAACAGGCTGAGGACCGCTTGCTCGGTCTCGGGGAGTTTGCCTGTGCGCCATCGTTTGATCTGTCGGTAGAGCCACTCCCCCAGTCGGTCACCGTTGTCGGTGACGTAGTGGACAGGAACTTCACTGGTTCCGTGGGCTTCTCGATACGCGGCGAGTTCGGTCAGCATGAGGAGTCGTTTCGCGTCCGACTGCGGAATGGGTTCCACTTGCCAGTCGAACCCGATTGCGTTGAGTTCATGTTCGCGTTGTGGCGGCAGTGACCGTATGACGCGGGCGATTCGTTGGCGATCTGCCCAGCGGCCGAGTTGAAATCCGTCGTTGGAGACGAAGTCTCTACCGATGGCGACGTTCCGGGATTGTTCGGCGTATCGGCGAACCGCCGGCGACAGAGGCATTGCCCTTGTGGAGTGCGGGCGGCGTCCGGAAGCGACATGGTCTCGAACTCGCATGGCGCCAGTATGCCCACCAGCCTCCCTCAACGAACAAACAACGGTCCACACGGTTGGATAGATTCCGTTGAGGGGGCAGTCCCGTGCCCGGCATGAAGCGCCGAGCCATCGGCCGATGATCGGTCTACCGTGCCCTCATGGGGACCACGTTCCATGGACCGAGCCCATGGCCTCACATCACCGCAGCCCTGCGCGGCCCAGGGCCGCGATACGCGGCGATTGCCTATCTGGGTACCGGCGCACCCGATCTACTCCCTCTGGCCGCGGGCGACGTTCTTGTCGTCAATGCCGGCCGGGCCGCGATCCGCGCGCACGCCACCGCGCCCAGCGCGCTTGCGCATTTCGTGGACGTCGGGGTGCGGGTGCTGTCGTCGCCGAATCTGCACGCGAATGCGGTCGCGACACCGAAGATAGGGATCGTGGGTTCGGCCAGCGCAACCAACAGTTCCACCGTTGCCGACGAAGCTGTCGTCATCAGCGACGACTCCGACGTGGTCGAGTCGGTGCGTGCGTTCATCTGTGGGATCGACGCGATCACCGAAGTCGACCAGGTGTTCCTCGACAATGCCACTGCTATATGGGCGATCGGTCGGGCGATACCGCTCCCCGGCGTCACCGGGCGGGGGCGCGCCGAACCCGATTTCCTGCCGGCGGTGGTCGAACGGATGTTCCTGTGGCACATCGCCGACTATCAACCGACCGGTAGCGAGAAAGAACAGTGGGCGTGGCGTGCCGGCGCGCATAGCGCCGCAGCAGGTCCGAGGACCACCTACGGCCTGGAGTGGTTCCGTGTCGACTCCCCCGCGGTCCGCCGGTTCGGGCGTCTGCAGCGCGGTGACGTCCTCGTCCAGGTGTCCGCTGACAACTGGATTCATCCGCCTGCCGTGGTGGATTCCGATGCGATCCCCATCCCTCACACCCGCAGTGCAGTCGCCTACCTTCTACGAACAGGGGTCGACCTCGAACCGATCGCGATAGCGGATGCCGCCAAGGCTCTCGCCGATCTGGGGCATCCCAATCCGCGGCTGCGCCGCGATCACCGTGTCATCTCGTCAAGCTTGCGCTCTGCGATTCTGCGGCTGTGGGACCTGTGACGAGTGCCGGGCGCGGGTCCAGCGGCCGGCAGAAGGGACTGCTGCACGATCGGGTGACAGATTCGGTCACGCAGCCTGAGTGGCTGGCGTGGTCATGATTGTCTCGTATTCGACGGGGGTCAACTTGCC
>NZ_JBIAOU010000037.1:0-13290 GCF_042879035.1 Rhodococcus sp. NPDC003318
TGTGGCCTGAGGTGGGTCGGGTTCGGCGGGCGGGTGTGTCGTCGTTCGGCGTGAGTGGGACGAATGCGCATGTGATTGTCGAGCAGGTTCCCGACTATGCGTCCGACCGGGGCGAACGCACACCCCTTCCCGCCACACCGTGGATACTGTCGGCCAATTCGCCGGCGGCGCTGCGTGATCAGGCGGCGCGGGTTCGTGAACGCGTCTGGGACTGCACGCTCGACGTCGGCCACTCCCTCGTCGAGGCGAGGGCCCGGCTCGCACACCGCGGCGTGGTGATCGTGGACCGCGGTGAACCGGTCGCCGATTCTCGCCTGATCGAGCAGCAGGCCACCTCCGGTGTCGGAGCATCGCCACTGGCCGTGCTGTTCACTGGTCAGGGGAGTCAACGGGTGGGGATGGGGCGTGAGCTCTACGAAACCTTTCCGGTGTTCGCGGCCGAGTTCGATCGTATCGACTCGCTACTCGACGTCGACTTGAAGGAGGTCGCGTTCGACGGGCCCACTGAGCACCTGGATCTGACCGGCAACGCGCAGGTCGGGATCTTCGCGGTCCAGGCGTCGATGCTGGCGCTGATCCGATCGTGGGGCATGGAGATAGCCTTCGTGGCGGGTCATTCGATCGGAGAGTTGACCGCCGCCTACGCCGCAGGCGTCTGGACGCTCGAGGATGCCTGCACCGTCGTCGCCGCCCGCGCCCGGCTAATGCAGTCGATCGAACGCACCGACGGGGCGATGGCGGCCGTCGGTGCCGACGAGTCGGAGGTCGTGGCACTGGCCGCGGGAATCGGCGGCGTGGAGGTCGCCGCGGTGAACGGGCCGGCAGCTGTCGTCGTCTCGGGCGACGAGGAGTCCGTGGCCGCGGTTGTGGAGCGGGCATTGCGGCGCGGCTTGAAGGCGAATCGGCTACGCGTCAGCCACGCCTTCCATTCGCGGCACATGGAACCCGTACTCGTCGAATTCGAACAGGTCTTGCGAACGGTCACGTTCCGTGCCCCGGTGATTCCCGGCGTCTCCAACCTGACCGGACGAATCGTCGACGCGACGGACTGGTGCTCTGCGAGGTACTGGGCGGACCACATCCGTGAGCCCGTCCGATTCGCCGACGGTGTGACGCAGCTCCGCGCCGCTGGAGCGAGGGCGTTCCTGGAGATCGGCCCCGACAGCGTGCTCACCGCCATGGCCTCGACCGTGCTCGCGAATCACGAGGTCGTCTGCGCCGGCACCCTGCGTAGGGGAAGGCCGGAGGTCCGGGCCTTGCTCGAAGCGGTCGGGCGACTGTTCGTCGAGGGCGTCGCAGTCAATTGGTCTGCACTATTCGATGGACGCGGCAGCCGACCGGTGGACCTTCCCACCTATGCCTTCCAGCGTGAACGCTACTGGCGTGAACCTAAACGGCCCTCGGTCCTCGCCGGCGGGACATCCGAGGTCGTCCAGGACCCTACCGCCGCGCTGCACGCCGACTCGCTCAGAGGCTCGGCGGAACCTACGTTGGCCGAGAGACTCGCGGGCGCGGACCAGGCCGAACGCCGACTGGAGATGATCAACCTCGTGCGACGCGAGACGGCGTCGGTGCTGGGCTACGGGCGTGAGCGCGACGTCGAGGTGGATCTCGCGGTGAAGGATCTCGGGTTCGACTCCCTGGCCGCCATCGAACTGCGCCGACGACTCACGGCCGCGACGGGCGTCCGGTTGCACGAGACGATCGTCCTCGATTTCGCGACACTCGAAGATCTGTCCGATCACCTCGCACACCACTTGGGAGTCGGTGAATCTCCCGCGGACGACCTGAGCTCGCTCAGCGACCTGTTCGCCCGACTCTGCGCGAACGGGCACGCCTCGGACGCGTTCTCCATGGTCCGACACGCGTCGCCCGCCTTGCCCACATTCGAGATGCCGGGGAGCGCGTTGCCCGCGATCACGCCGACACCACTGGCAACCGGTGGCGACGGCCCGAAGCTGATCTGCATACCGTCCGTGGTCGCCACCGGCGGACCGCTCGAATACGCCAAACTCGCAGAGTCGTTTGCCGAGAAGCGCGACGTCGTGGCGCTACGAACACCTGGCTTCGTCTCCGGGGAGCCAGTCGCGGCATCGCTCGATTCGCTGGTTCGTCTGTACGTCGATGCACTGATCGGCGCGGGCTGCGACGAGCCGTTCGTCGTCCTGGCTCGCTCGTCCGGTGGGCTGATTGCGCACGCGGTCGTCCGGGAGCTTGAGTCTCGCGCAATCTGGCCGGTGGGGCTGGTGTTGCTCGACACCCACCACGACGCCGACGAGAAGCCGTTGCTTTTGGATCGTGTTGCACAAGAGATCACGGCTGTCGGTACCGACGGTGCTCAGCTCGCTGCGATGGGCGCATATCTGCGAATCCTGGAAAGGGATTGGGCACCAGAGGCAATCAGCGCTCCGACACTTCTCGTGCGTGCCGCTGACCCGCCGTCGAGTGCATCCGCCAGCTGGCAACCCGTGTGGCCTCTCGCGCACGAAGTGGTCGACGTTCCCGGCGACCACTTCACCATGCTCGGAGACCGCACCGTCACCACCGCGGCGGCCGTCGAGAACTGGGTGGCCAAGGTTGCCGCGGCGACGGTGTGAGCGTCGCGTCCCGCGAGGCTATTCCATTCGTGTCCAATGAAGTTCGTTGACGAGTGGTTCCTGGCCCTCGGGTGTGGGCATTGCGAGCACCAGAGAATCCGAGTTTAACGAGAAGATACGTCGCAGTTCGGATCCGAGCCAGTTCGGATAGAGGCTGTTCGTCACCCTGTGTACCACGATGTCCCCTTCCACGTGGTACGTGCCGCAGTACGCGACGTACGAGGAATACGCGGCGGCACGCTCGGAGGTGGTTCCGGACGCACCCAGGAGGCTCGCAGGTTGCCGAGGACGGTCATCGGCAGCCAGGTGCAGGCTGACCCAGCCGCCGGCTGTGTAGACAAGGCTGCCTTCGGCATGCTCACCGAACGGATTGTCCAGGGCGCCGGATTCACTGCGGGTCACCCAGGACTGCAGGCTCCACCTTCCGACGATGCTCGCACCACTCATGGCAGATCCTTGTCTTGGTTGATTCGGGTAGGAAGTGCTGTGATTCATGGTCAGTTCTGTTTGAGAAGTAGCGTGTCCCAGGCGATGTTGTACTCGTCTTCGAGTCGCGCGATGAGGTCCACGGTGGGCACGACCGCGTCGATCGCGCCGATGCCGTGGCCGGCGCCCCAGACATCGCGCCACGCCCGAATCGAACCTGAGCCTCCGCTGGCACCACTGGCGATGTTCATCGTCGACGGGTCCGACACCGCGAGGTTCTCAGGATCGAGTCCTGCCGCGGAAATACTGCCGCGCAGGTAGTTTCCGTGCATGCCGGTGAAGAGGTTGGAGTACACGATGTCGTCGGCCTTCGAGTCGACGACCATCTGCTTGTACCCGTCGACGGCGCCCGCCTCCTCGGTGGCGATGAACGCCGAACCGATGTAGGCGAGGTCGGCGCCCGCGGCCTGTGCGGCGAGAATCGACCGGCCGTGCGCGATGGACCCGGACAGCAGCACCGGGCCGTCGAACCACTGCCGGATCTCCTGCAGCAGCGCGAAGGGCGACTGGGTGCCCGCATGCCCGCCCGCGCCGGCGGAGACGGCGATCAGACCGTCGGCGCCCTTCTCGATCGCCTTGTGGGCGTACAGGTCGTTGATGATGTCGTGGAGCACGATGCCGCCGTAGGAGTGGATCGCGTCGTTGACGTCGGTGCGCGCACCGAGCGAGGTGATCACGATCGGCACCTCGAACTCGACGATCGTCGCGAGGTCCTCCTCGAGGCGGTCGTTGGACTTGTGCACGATCAGGTTCACCGCGAACGGCGCCGACGGCGCGTCGGGGTTGTTGGCGTCGTGCTTGGCGAGTTCCTCGGTGATCCGGGTCAGCCACTCCCGCAGCTGCGGCTGCGGCCGCGCGTTGAGCGACGGGAAGGAACCGACGATGCCGGAGGTGCACTGGGCGATGACCAGGTCCGGGTTCGACAGGATGAACATCGGCGAAGCCACGACGGGCAGGCGAAGCCGGTCCTTCAGGATCGGGGGAAGTGCCATGGTTCTCCTGAGAGGGGCGAGGACGAAGCGACGATCCGGCGAGTTACAGCGTTTCCCCGCCGTCGACGTAGATCGTCTGTCCGGTGATGAATGAGGCGAGGTCGCCTGCGAGGTGGACTGTGAGTGCACCGAGCTCGGCGGGATTGCCGGTGCGGCGCATCGGGATGCGTTGGCGCAGCCAGGTCTGGCCGTCTTCGCTGTCGTGCAGTGCCTTGGTCATGCTGGTTCGGAAGTGTCCCGGTGCAATCGAATTGACGGTTACCCCGTATGGTGCCCACTCCCTGGCCAGTCCGCGTGTGAGATGGTCGAGGGATCCCTTTGCCATCTGGTAGGGGACGCAGTAGTCAGGTGACCTGAGTGTGCTGCTCGATCCGATGTTGACGATGCGGCCGTGGCGCTGTGCGAGCATCGCGGGTACGAAGGCGCGGATGAGGTGCAGTGATCCGCGTACGTGCGTGTCGAGGATCGAGTTCCAGTCGTCGTCGGTCATCGCCAGGTCGACTGGGCCTGCGCCGGGCTGTGCGCCTGCGGTTTCGTCCGGGACCGGGACGACGGGCTTCTTGCGGTTGATGCCCGCATTGTTGACAACGATGTCCACCACCGGGTTTCGTTCGCAGACGTGGTCCCGGAGCGCGTCCAGTGCGGCGCCGTCCTGCAGGTCGACCGCGGCCGCGTCGGTGCTTCCTCCAGCTGCACGAATACCGGTGACCACCTCGTCGAGTTCCGTCTGGTTGCGCGAGACCACCCAGACGTGTGCCCCGGCACCGGCGAGGGATTCGGCGATGACGCGGCCGAGGCCCCGGCCGGCGCCCGTGACCAGGGCTACTCGACCGTCGAGGGATTTGTTGTCGGCGGGCATACAGTTGCGACCTTTCGTCGGCGAGGATGATGTGGGTGTCAGGACTTGGGAAGGCCGAGGACTCGTTCAGCGATGATGTTCCGCTGGATCTCGGAGGTCCCGCCGTAGATGGTTGCTGCGAGGGACTCCATCCGTTCGTCGAAAGTGACCTGGTCGTCCAGAGCCGCCAGGCCGGCGGTCTCGAGAGACAGGCGGGCGGAGCCCTGTACGGTTTCGGAGCCGACCAGCTTCAGGATGTCGGCGAAGGGGGCGGGCTGGTCCTGGAGCCGCGCGGCAGCCGCGCGCAGGCCGGTGATCCGGATGGCTTCGGTGTCGGCCAGCGCTCGACCGAGTGTGTCGAGCCGCTCGCCGGGAAAGTCGTTCTGGTGTACGGCGGGTTCGAGTGCTCGGGTGGACTCGAGCCAGGTGTTGATCCAGATCATGTCGCGTTCGTGGGTCAGGCTCGACATCGCTACGCGCCATCCCTCGTTGAGGGGGCCGAGGAGCGCCGACGCCGGTATCTCGACCTCGTTGAGGAAGACTTCGCAGAAGTTTTCGATCGACGGCGCAGCGGTCGGGATTGGCCTGACCTCGACGCCCGGCGATGCCATGTCCAGTAGGAGACACGAGATTCCGCGGTGTGACGGCGCCGCGCGATCGGTTCGCACATACAGTGTGCACCACTGGGACTCGTCCGCCTGGGTGGTCCAGATCTTCTGGCCCGACACGATGAACGTGTCGCCCCGGAGTACCGCCGTGGTGCGCAGCGAGGCCAGATCGGAACCGGCATCGGGCTCGGACATCCCCAGGGCCCACCAGTGATCGCCGCGCAGCGCCGGGCGAAGCAGGCGGTCCTGCTGGTCCTGTGTCCCGAAGCCCTTGAGTGCGGGGGCGGCGACGCCGACGCCCTGGATGTTCAGGTAGCGAGGGACTTTCCGGGCCGCGCCCGCGAGACGGACACCGAGCGCGTCGGTGGCGGCGAGCCCGCGCCCACCGAGCCCGTGCTCCCAGTCCGGGATCAGCCACCCCTCGTCGAACGCCGCGACCTGGAAGTCGCGTCGAAGCGAGGTGTCGTGGCGGTACTGCGGATACCGCTCGTCGTAGTCGGAGGGCAGAACCTCATCGAGGAACTGGAGGTATTCCGCGACCGGCTCAGACATGTGATTCCCTCTCGATCTCCGCGGCGGCGCGGAATGCGGCGGACGCCGACTCCAGTGCCAATGCTGTTTGGTGCGAACGGCGGAGGTACAGGTGTGCGTCGGCTTCGAAGGTCACGCCCATGGCGCCGAGCAGTTGGACACAGCGGGACGCGACGTCGACCGCCGCGTCGATGGAGCTGCCGAGCGCGAACAGCGACAACTGTCCCGTGCGTGGTCGCATGGGCTCGTCGCGCACCGCGAGCGCGGTGCCGAGAACGAGGCTGCGTGCCTTCTCCACGCGGACGTAGGCGTCCGTCATCTGATGCTTGACGGCCTGGAAGGCGGCGAGCTGCCTGCCGAACTGGCGGCGGTCCAGGACGTGCTGCAACGTCCGTTCCAACGCGCCGGCGGCGACCCCGACGAGGTCGGCGGCGATGCACATGCGAACGGGGCCGAGTAGCTGGTGGTAGTCGGTCGTGGGAAACCCCTCGTGCCGGCGAACCTCGACATCGGTGAGGGTGAGCTCGGCGATCGGTCGGGACGGATCCAGGTCGTTCACCGAGCCCGAGATGACGGCGCCGGGGGAGGGGAGGTCGACCTCCACGACGTGCACGCTCGTGTCCCCGGTGACGACCAGTACGACGGAGTCGGCGTCGGCGCCGTGGAGGACGCGAACCGGTCCACAGGTGACGCGCGCGTCCCGCACGCGTCCTTCGGCCACGCCGACGGTGCTGCGTCGCTGACCCAGCCGGTCGTCGCCGAGTCCGGCCTCGAGGAGAAGTTGGCACGCGGCCACTGTCGTGAGCAGTGGGACTGCGAGGAGGGCGCGCCCGGCTTCCTCGAGGAGAACGGTCAGGTCGATGGCGTCACCGACCCCGCCGAACTGCTCGGGAACCCCGATCTGCGGATAGCCGGCCTCGAGCAGGGCAGACCACAGCTCGTCGACGTCACGGTCGCCGACCACGGCGCGACGGGTGAGCCCGAGTGATCCGAGTGACGTGAAATGGTCACGCGCGGTGCGGGCGAGATCGCGAGCCTCCTCGGACGGGGCGAGCGACTCCCAGCGCTGCTCTCGCAGCGAAGTGTTGGATGATGACAGCACCCTGGTTACCTTACTATCTTTGATAGGATTGACAAGACTGTTGATTCCGATGTGGGCGGTCCGGTCTTTCTGCACTAAGATTGACGGGATTGAGAACTGGAGGTACGGCGAATATGGGTGCGGGTGTAGAAGGCACGCGTGTGGCAGGGCGGCCCAGGTTCTCTCAGCCGTCGATCGCCGAGATGGTGGCGGAGGAGCTGCGCGAGCGCATCATCACCGGAGTGTTGAGGGAAGGTGATCTGCTCCCGCCGCAGGAGGAGCTCGTCCGCGAGTTCCAGGTGAGCCGTCCGCCTCTTCGGGAGGCGCTGCGGATTCTCGAAGCGGAAGGCCTGATCGAAGTCCGTCGCGGCAACGTCGGTGGCTCGGTGGTCCGTGCTCCGAGCATGTCGGGAACCGCGTACAGCCTCGGATTGCTGCTTCAGTACGAACGAGTCTCGCTCGCCGATCTCGCCGGCGCGATCGCCGAGGTGGAGCCGGTGTGCGCCCGCTATGCGGCGCAGCGTGCCGACCGGGCCGACGACCTGGTTCCGCAGCTGAGGAGCCTCGTCGACCGACAGTCGGAGTTGGTCGAGCACGAAACCGACTTCACCCGAGCGGGTCGCGACTTCCACGATGCCGTCATCGACGGTTGCGGAAACGACACCCTTCGACTGGTGGCTGGCGCGCTGGCGGCGCTGTGGTCCAGCCAGGAGGAGGACTGGGCCGACCAGGTCGCCGCTTCCGACAAGTACCCGGTGCCGAAGCTGCGTTCCGAGGTGGTCAAGGCGCACCGTCGGCTCGTGGACGCTATCGAGGCAGGCGACGCCGAACTCGCCGCGGATCTTTCCCGTTCGCACGCCCGCGCGTCCCAGGGACACATCCTCGGAGGTTCGGAGGGGGCGTCCCTTCCGGTCAGCCTCAGTAAGGAGGTCTCGTTGACGCGTGGCCGCATCTTCAACGACCGACGTACGTCGGTGAAGAGCTAGGGTAGCCACCCAGTCGGACGCCCGGGCCGCGCGGCCCGGGCGTCCGACTGTCACGCACTCCAGGGTTCGACGGCGAACGTACCTGCGAATCCATCCGTCGCAATGGATTCGGCCAGTTGGCGCGTGGTCTTCAACGCACCGCCGGGTCGGCGTAGTGCGGACTGCACGTGACGATCGATCATGGTCAAGTCGTGCTCCTCACAGAGGCCCATCGCCGCGAGGACCTGATGCCCGTGGGACAGTACGGTTGTCGCGGCCTCGATCATGTTCAGCCTCAGTGCGAGCAGGTCGACCAGTCCGGCGCGCCCTCGGCGAGCCTCCCACCAGGTGTGCAAGGCCAACTCGTCGAGCCCGTCGCGGGCCAGCACCATGTCGGCGAGATGCCAGCGAATCTCGCCGAAATTGCCGATGGGTACCCCGAACTGGTTCCGGTCGCGTGCGTGTCGGGCCGCAAGCTCGACCGTCGTGCGGCACGCGCCGGCGACCCAGAACGCGTCGAGTAGGTAGTGCGCGGTCACCGCGTGATCGCTGTCGTCCAGTGTCACCTGCTCGTTCATGTCGACGGCAACCGCGAAGGGATCGAGTGGAGCGGTCGAGAGTTCGTGCGAGAGCAGGACATGTGCGGTGGACGCGTCGGTGTCGAATGCGATCGCGCGGTCGAAGAGGTCGGCGTGGTCGAGTCGCCGTACGGGTCCGTTCGTGAGATAGAAGCCGTCCACGGTGTCGCGAACACCGGCAGGCACAGCCAATCCGTGGGTCAGGGGCCAGGGTAGTACGACGGCCCCGGCTTCCTTGACGGCCAGGACAGCGGCCGCGGATTCGGCTTCGTCGCCCCAGATGTCCAGGGTCAGGAGGTCCAGCTGTTCGAGCACGGGTCGGACGGTGCTCGCTCGGAATTCCCGATTCAGCTCCGCCTTGCGGGCGAGTTCGACTCCGCCGAGTGCGTGGAAGGCCCGCGCCACCGTCTCCTGATAGCTGAGCGCCTCTGCAGGCCAGTTACGATTCATCCTTGACCTCCGCGATCACGTTGCGTGCAACCAACATTCGTTGTACCTCGATCGTCCCGGACGCGATCGTCGCCGAGCGCGCATACCGGAACACGTCTTCGAGCCGGCCCACGAGACCTGCGTCGCGGTCGGGAACGAGTCCGTCCGACCCGACCATTTCGAGGGCGAGGTGTGCGACCTCCTGGTCGAGTTGTACCGACGCCATGCGTGCTACCGAGGCTTCCCTGTCGGTCAGCATCCCGCCCTCGCTCAGCGCGATGGCACGGTAGTTGAGGAGCCGGGCCACTCTGGTGTGGACGAGCGTCTGCGCGTATGCCTGCGCGGTCAGCGTGTCCTGCAACGACGCATGGCCAGCCAACTCGGCCAGTACCCTCTCGTCCCGCGCGTACCGTGGGATGCCCACGCGTTCATGGGTCAGGACCAGCTTGATGACGTCCCAGCCGCCGCCGATCTCGCCGAGGACCGCGTCCTCACCGACCTGGACGTCCTCGAAGAAGACCTCGTTGAGGTGCTGGTCGCCCATCATCGACGGGATCGGCCGCACGGTGATGCCGTCACTGTTCATCGGGACCAGGAAGATGGTGATCCCGTCTTGCTTTCGCGCCCCCTTCGACGTGCGGGCTGCCAGGAAACACCAATCGGCGAGGCCGGCGTACGACGTCCAGATCTTCTGTCCGTTGAGGAGCCAACGTTCGCCGTCACGTCGTGCGTTCAGCTTCAACGACCCCAGGTCGGTTCCGGAGTCCGGCTCGCTGAACCCTTGGCACCACACCGCCCTGCCTTCTGCAATGGCGGGCAGGTGGCGCCGAAGCTGTTCGGGCGTACCGACTTTCATGAGAGTCGGACCGACCCAGCTCAGGCCCATGTACTGCGGGCCGCGTGGTTCGAAGTGCGCCCACATCTCCTCACGCAGCACCGTCTGCTGCCAGACGTCGGCATCGGCCCCGCCGTACTCGTGTGGCCAGCTCAGCGTGAGGAGTCGTTCCTCGCCGAGCCGGTGGCAGACACGTTCGACTACTGCTTGAACGTCGGGGTCGTTCGAAAACGATGTGGACCATGTCGGGGGCAGCATCTCGGCGAGCATCTCGCGCAGACGCACCCGCAATTCCTGGGCCTCGACGCCAAGGCTCAGGTCGATTGCGTCGGGGTCTGTGGTGGTCATCGTGTCGTCGACCGGAATCGGGGCGCAGACGCCGACCGGTGGCGGGCGCCGCGGCGGGGCGCCGGGCGGGGAAGTGTCCGAATTGACGTGCGCATACGTGTGACTCCTCGAGCTGGCCGGTATTGTGTGTTAAAACTTATATATGATTGAAAAGACTTCTTGTCAACCAGAGGGGGAGGCGTGAGTACCGACGGATGGGCGGCGTCACTTCGTCGTCTCGAGGGGCCGCTTCTCGCGGAGGTGGTCGGACACACACTGGTGGTGACCCTGAACCGGCCGGATGTTGCCAACGCGCTGGACGGCGAACTGATGCATACGCTTTCGTCGTTGTGGGCTGCGGCATCCGCGACGCCGCAGCTGCGGTGTGTCGTCCTCACCGGCGCTGGTCGGGCGTTCTGTTCCGGGGCCGACGTGTCGATGCTCGCGGCCGATCGGCCGGCGCTCGGCGACACCGCCTCCGAGGAATTGGCGTTCGTGCCGGGGCCGCGAGTGCCGGTGCCGGTGATCGCGCTGGTGAACGGTGTCTGCGCGGGAGGTGGACTGCACTTCGTTGCCGACGCGGACATCTCCATCGCCGGTGAGAGCGCGCGTTTCCTCGACCCGCACGTGAGTGTGGGACAGGTCTCGGCCCTCGAGCCGTTGCTGATGCGCGGGCGGGTGCGTCGTGACGTGATCGCCCGAATGGTTCTGCTCGGTCGCCACGAGCAGGTCTCGGCGCGGGATGCTCTCGTCGCCGGCCTCGTCTCCGAAGTGGTGGGGGACGATGAATTGATGCAGCGTGGAATGGATCTTGCCGAACGGATTGCACTCAACTCGCCCGAGGCGGTCCGGCTGAGTCGTCGAGTGATGCGCCTCGCCGAGGAGCGCAGTCTCGCAACAGAACTCGACCTCGGATGGGAGCTGGTGCGACGACACCATCGCCATCCGGACTCGAAAGAAGGGCCCCGCGCCTTCCTGGAGAAGCGCCCTGCCGAATGGGTGGTCGAGCCGTGAACTCAATCGGGTCGTGGAATCCACGCGTCGGTGAGGAGCGCGTCGCGGCGTGGCGGCGGGCCGGGTTCCGGACCGAACAGACGATCGGCTCTCTGCTGGAGGACAGCGCCACGAGATGGCCGACGAGGATTGCTGCCGTCACCGAGCGCGAGCAGGTGACCTTCGGCGAGCTCGCGGCACGCTCCCGCCAGGTAGCCGCCGCACTCGTCGCCGGTGGAGTGCGCAGTGGCGACCTGGTGTGCTGGATGTTGCCGACCGGCCCCGACGCCATCGCCGTCGCTGCCGCAATCTGGCGGATCGGTGCGGTGAGCAGCCCGCTGGTGCCGATCTACGGCCTGCGTGAAATCAAGGCCGCGCTCGAGCAGGTCCGCCCGGCGGCCATTGTCACCACCGGCAACTCGTCTCGCCGGAGCCACCCAGACGAGTTCCTCGAGGCTTGCCGGGAGGTCGGCGTACGTCCGCCTGTCCTGCTTCTCACCGACGGGCGGCACCCCGGCTGGCGAGCGATCTCCGATGAGCGAGGCGGAGGCATACCGTCCGGGGCCATTCCCTCCGCAGCGAACGACCCGGCACTCGTTCTGTTCACCTCCGGAACCGAATCGGAGCCCAAGGGCGTGGTGCACTCGGTCGCCGGCCTGGCACACGAGTTGCGGACGACCGTGACGGGGTGGGGGCTGAGCTTCCGGGACCGGATGGTCATGGCGTCGCCGATGACCCACATCACCGGTCTCCTTCAGGGCTTCATGATTCCGGCACAGGTCGGGGCGGCCGCGATCCTGATGGAGCGATGGGACGCAGACCGGTGCGTCGAGCTGATCGAGGAACACGGCGCGACCTACATGGCGGGCGCCACCCCGTTCCTGCGTGAACTCGCGCAGGCGTATGCGAGCACGGGAAGAGATCGGTCGAGGCTCGTTCAGTACTGCTGCGGCGGCGCGTCGGTGCCGCCCGCCCTCATCAGGTCGGTCGAAGATCTCGGGATCAAGGCGTACCGCGCGTGGGGCATGACCGAACTGCCCACTGCCACACTTCCGAACGAGCTCGATTCCGTGGAGGACCGCTCCGAGACGGACGGTCGCCTCGCACCAGGCGTCGAACTGAAGGTGGTCGACGAGGCCGGAGAACCCGTTCCCGCGGGTGAAGTCGGTGAACTGTTCCTTCGTGGCCCCGAGATGATGCTCGGGTACGTGCGCCGGAACCTCGACGGCACCGCGTTCACCGCCGACGGATGGATGCGGACCGGGGACCGGGGCTGGGTGGACGACCGCGGACAGGTCACCGTCACCGGACGCTCGAAGGACATCATCAACCGCGGTGGCGAGAAGTTCAGCGTTCGGGAGATCGAAGACGCGGTCGCTCGGCACCCCGACGTGTCGCAGGTGGCGGTAGTCGCAGTGCCGGGCGGACGCCTCGGTGAAAGAGTAGGTGCCGCAGTTGTATCGGGTCGCACGGACCTGTCGATCGACGAGATCGGCACCGCCGTCGCGGAGGCCGGGCTCGCATGGCAGAAACGACCCGAGATCGTAGCCGTATTCGAGTCACTCCCGACCAACGCGACCGGAAAGATCGACAGGAAGGCACTCGCAGAGTTGCTCGCTGGGAAGACCTCGGACGGCAGGAAGGGGGCCGCCGGGTGACGAGGCTTTCCCATCGCGTTTCACACCGATCGAGGAGTGTGATGTGGCTTCCGCTGAGACCAGGGACTGGGCGCCCCGGCATCGTCGGCAGGGCTCCCGCGTCGACGGCACCCCGACCACCGTCGAGGTCTCGAGCCCGCCAATGAGCGCCTCCCTGGACTGAGACCTGTCGGCACCGTTGCACGCGCGCATGAGGAGGCGGCGATCGCCATGGCCCGGCTTGAAGCGGGCTTCGGTGCGCATTTGGGCGCCGTCGGTGGGGCGCGAGTCGGACCACGACTAGTAGGACTTTGTTAGGTTTGTCACGTTCGCATGTGGGGACTCGAGATTCGGCGTGATTCTCGAGACGATCATCGGGTGGATGCTGCAGCC
>NZ_JBIAOU010000038.1:0-13192 GCF_042879035.1 Rhodococcus sp. NPDC003318
GGGTCGCCGACGGACCAGATCTCCCAGTCGATGATGGCCGTGACACGGTCACCGTCGCACAGGGTGTTGCCGAGGCGGTAGTCGCCGTGATTGACCACCGGTCGCGCGGCAACAGGCATTGTGGCGTGCAGGGCCTTTCCACAGGTCTCGTAGTCACCGCGGAGGTCGTCCGGAAGTGTCTCGAAAGACCTTGTCCACCTGTCTATCTCGTCTCCCAGAGAGACGACCGGCTCGCCACCGAGGCCGATGTCCGCCGGATCGACCGAATGCAGGTGAGCCAGCATCCGCGTCGCATCGAGGAATCGGGCACGGGTCTGCGCCAGCGTGGCCTCGTCCCGCGGTCGGTCCGCGACGAGAAGCGGTTCCACGCATTCTCCGCGGACCATCTGCATCGCCACGAACGGCGGGTCACCGGCGTCCTGGAAGTACACGGCCGGAGCGGCGACACCCGGAACTCCCTGGAGCGCCTGCATCACGCGACCCTGGCGGATCACGTCACGGTTGTTCACCGGCGCCAGTCCCGGGGGGGCGACCTTGAGCACGACCGACTCTGCGGTGTCGCCGCCCGAGATGTCGGCGATGAACGTCAGGCTCGACGTACCGCCGGTCAGTGGACGCACGTTGTCGACCCGAATGCCGGAGCGCCACAGGCGGCCGGCTTCCGCAGCGCGAATGCCGATCTCGGTCAGCAGCTCGGGGTGCGTAGGTAACTTCGTCATGGGGATCCTCTGTTTGATGAGGAAAGTGAGATTGCGATTCTGTGAATATCATTCTTGGTTTCACGCCCCATGTCAATACCACGTCGGCTTGTGAAATCACCGAAGAGCCTTGCGACGGAGCCTAACCCGGTCCGAGGGGAAAGTGTTCGGCCCTCAGGTCCGACTTGCGGACCTTGCCGAGCGAGGTTCGCGGCAAAGCGTCGACGACCACCAGCTTCTCCGGGGTCTTCTGTCGGGCCAGGCCGGAGCCCGCGAAATGGGTACGAAGATCGTCGAGGGTGAGCGTCATACCGGGCTCGATCACGACAACGGCCGCGACCAACTCCCCGTAACGAGGATCAGGGGCCGCGACCACAGCCCCTTCCGCCACCGCGGGATGGGTGGCAAGCACGTCCTCCACCTGGCCGGAGGAGATCGTTTCCCCCGCCCTGATCACCACGTCCTTGATCCGGTCGGTGATGGTCAGCCGACCGGCCTGGTCCAGATGTCCGAGATCCCCGGTGCGCAACCATCCGTCGCCGGTGAACGCGTCGGCGTTCAGGCTCTCGTCTCGGTATCCGACGAACTGGTCCGGCCCCTGCAGGAGCACCTCGCCGTCGACACCGACCGGTACGTCGACGCCATCGTCGTCGACGATGCGTACCCGAACGCCGTCCATCGGCGCGCCGTCGGTCCGCAGCCGCGCGTCCTCCTCCTCACCGGAGTGGCCGGACGTGGCGGTGGGATGTTCGGTGGAGCCGTAGCAACGAAACGTCGCGACACCGGCGGTCGCCGCACGTCGGACCAGTCCTTCGGGGACCGTGGCCGCCCCGATCAGGAAGTCCGACAGCGTCGTCAGCTTGTCTGCGACGCCGTCGACGTCCAGGAGGCCGGCGAGATGGAACGGTGTGCCCGAGGTCGCGGTGACCCGGTACTGCGCGATCAAGTCCGCGGCGAGAGCGGCGTCCCAGCTCTCCATGTAGACGGCGCTGCGGCCGTGCACGAGGGGTCGGAGCACGCTGCTGACTCCTGCGATGTGTCCGGGCGGGAACGACACGAGCTGCACGGAATCGGCACGGGTGGCGGACGTCCCCCGGGCGGAGCGCACTTCGGCGAGCAGGGAGTTGTGGCTGTGTTGAACTCCCTTGGGAGCAGCCGTCGTTCCCGAGGTGTAGATGAGCAGGGCGACGTCGTCCGCGTGCACTGCCGGCCGGACGTACTCGCGCGGGCTCGACAGTTCGCGCCAGGGGATCGCACCGGGCGCGGCGTCGTCACCGACGGTCACCGCGTGCCGGAGCGACGACAGATCCGAGTAGCCCTCGATCCGACCGGTGTAGTCGATCGCGCGCCACCGATCCGGCTGGATCAACACGGTGGCTTCCGATTGTTCGAGGATGAACCGAACCTCGTTCGGTCCGTAGATGTGCACGATTGGAACAAGGACCGCGCCGGCCAGCAGGACGGCCGCATACGCCACCGACGCCTCGGCACTGTTGGTCAACTGCACCGCGACCGCGTCCCCGGGACGTACGCCGTGAGCCTGAAGTCCCGCTGCCACGTGCGTTGCGGCCTGGCGGATTTCACCGACGGTGGTCACCACCCGCATGCCGTCCGCTGCGGCGTACACGATCTGCTTCTGCGCCCCGGGGGAACCGTTGTCGGACAACACGTCCACCCATGTGCGGTCGCTGTGGTAGCCCTCCCGGTACCACAGCTCGGAAAGTCCGCCGCCGCTCACAGCAGGCGTTCGCACGCGAGGCGCGCCGCGGTTCACAGCTCGGCGTCTCCCCGCAGCCGCGCCCGCCAGACGGCGAGGTCCGCCGGGTCTGCACCGTTGTCGACAAGCCATTGAGCCGGCCCTCCTCGGGCCGCCGTCAGACGGTCGATGACGGGTTCGATCGCTTCGATCGGAGCATGCATGTACTTCTCGGGCAGCGGAGGTGAATCGTGCTTGCGCACACCGACTTCGATCCACCGTGCATACAGGTCTGCCAACGCCGACTCGGTGCGGACGAAGTCGGCGACGACGTCCTCCGGCTTCACTCCCGCGCCGAGGAGCAGGGCGGCCACAGCGACGCCGGTTCGGTCCTTGCCCGCCGTGCAGTGCACCAGAGTGGCTCCGGGTGAGCCGGCGACGATCCGGAGGAGGTCGCCTGCCCAGATCTTTCCGCCGTTCAGCATGCGGACGAAGACCTCTGCCAGGTCGGTGGGTGCGGCGTCGGGCGCAGCGGCGTCCAGCATCGGAACGTGGTGCACGACGGATTCGGCGGGCCACTGATAGGGGAAGCGCGCACGTTCGCGTACACCTCGAAGATCGACGACGCAGGCCGGCGGCCACGAATCCAGGTCGGGGACCGCGGAGTCGCCCTCGTACGGGGCGTCGCCGCGATACAGGACTCCGGTCGCGCTCACGCCTCCGTCGGCGAAGGCGAGTCCACCGACGTCGCGCAGGTTGACCAATCCTGGGGCGCCTGTTCGAATCCGTTCGCCCGACGGCACTTCCGTTTGTTCACAGGCCATGTCCGCGCTCACGACGCATCCACCGAAACCTTCGCAGGTTCAGGCCGGTACACCGCGGCGAGGAGCGCACCCGCCGCGATGAGCCCGCCCACCAGCGCGATGAGGCCACCCGCCCAGCCGGTCAGGATGTTGTCGCCGAAGATCAGGTTGTCGAGGCTTGCAACACCCGCGCCGGTGATCGCGACCGCGATCGCTCCCACAGCGAGGACGAGGTTGTACTCCCAGCCGCCCGACACGACGAAGAAGCCCTTGCCGCGATGCACGGTCCAGGTGGCGACGAACATCAGGGATACGAACGCTGCGGCAGCGAACGGAGTCAGCAGGCCGAGTGCGAACGCGATTCCGGCTGCGACCTCGGTGATCGAGGCGAGCCACGCATTCGCCGTGCCGGGCCGCATGCCGATGCTCTCGAACCATCCGGCGGTCCCCGGAATGCGTCCTCCGCGGAAGAGTTTTCCGTATCCGTGTGCGGCCATCGTCAGTCCCAGGCAGACCCGCAGGATCAACAAGCCGGCGTCTATCGCTTCCACTACTGCTCCGTCCATCGCGCCGGGGGGACCGGCCGTCCTACCCAGGGCTTTCTAGACAAATATTACCTCTCTAACTAGGTTATCAAAAGAGGGGCGAAGCGGGTCGGCTCCACCGACCGGAACCTCGCTCACATCTTTCGCGAAAGGCTATCCATGGACCTCACCAACGCGTCCGCCGCAGTCACAGGCGGCGCTTCCGGACTCGGCCGAGCGACCGCAGAGGCATTCATCGCCCGTGGCGTTCCGACCGTCCTCATCGACCTGCCGTCCTCGAACGGCGCGGCTGTGGCATCCGAACTCGGCGATCTGGCGACCTTCATGCCGGCCGACGTTCGCGATCCCGAGGCCGTCGACGCTGCCCTGGCGGCAGCCGAGCAGTCGGCGCCGTTGCGTGCCGTCGTCCACTGCGCCGGTCGCGGCGGCAAGGTTCGACTGGTCGACAAGGACGGAAGCGCCGGCGACCTGGAGCTCTACAAGCAGGTCATCGACACCAATCTCGTCGGCACCTTCAACGTGGCCCGCCTGGCCGCCGCCCGGATGGTCAAGAACGAGGCGGTCGACGGCGAACGCGGCGTCATCATCATGACCGCGTCCGTGGCCGCGTTCGAGGGCCAGATCGGCCAGGCGGCGTACTCCTCCGCCAAGGCGGGCGTCGCGGGATTGACGATCGTGGCCGCGCGCGATCTCGCGCGCAAGCTCGTTCGCGTCGTGACGATCGCACCCGGCACCTTCGAGACCCCGATCCTCGGTGGCCTGTCCGAGAAGGTGCGCGATTCGCTGGCGTCCCAGGTGCCCCACCCCAGCCGGCTCGGCGATCCGTCCGAGTACGCCAAGCTCGCACTGGCGATCGTGGACAACGCGATGATCAACGGCGAGACGATCCGCATCGACGGTGCGATCCGGATGGCTCCGGTCTAACCAGCAGCGGAACCGGCCGACCCGATCCCGTGGGCATCGGCGGTCGACGACACAACGAGGGGCGGTACTCGGATCGAGTACCGCCCCTCGTGTCGTGTGAGAACCTCAGCCACCGAGCAGGGCTGAGTCCTTCCGTGCCGTCACCGGCTCCGCCAGACGCTGCTCGACGATGAGCTGCTGGAGCCGTTCCATGGTCGCCGCCAGGCCCGGACCGCGTCGCTCACCCGGGGTGAACGTCGCGGGCATGTTCACCAACCCGTTGATCTGGCCCACCGACTGGTAGTGGACCACCTTCGTGGGATCGACGGCGAAGTCGGGCATGCGCTCGAGCACCGCGGTGATCATCCGCTTGAACAGGACACGCGCGACGTTCGAGCCGATGCAGCGGTGAATGCCGAGGCCGAAGGCGGCGTGCCGGTTCGCCCGCCGGTCGAAGTCGACCTCGTCCGGGTTCGGGAACACGTCGGCCGACCGGTTGGCCATCGCCCACGAGACCCACACGCGCTCACCCTCTTTGAACTGAACGCCGTTGATCTCGACGTCCGCGTTGAAGGTGCGTGCGTCACCCACCGCGGGGGTGAAGTACCGGAGGAACTCCTCCGTCGCCCCGTCGAGGAGGGTGTCGATCTCCCGGATGAGACGTGCCCGCTGCTCCGGGTGCTGGGACAGCCACAGGATGGACTGACCCGTCAGCGCGGTGGTGGTGTCGAATCCACCGCCGACGAGCAGCATCGTCGTGCCGGTGATCTCCTGGTCGGTGAGTGGCCTGCCCACGACCGTCGCGTTGACGAGAGCGTCGATCAGGCCCGGCCGGGGATTGGCTCGCACCTCCGGCACCGCCGCCGTCAGGGCTGCGCGGCTCTCCATGGCCATCTGCGTGACCCTGTCGTGGTCGGGCGACCCCGGCGGGGTGTACATGAGCGCATGGGCCGGCTCGTTGTGAACCTCCCAGTCGGTCAGCGGCAGACCGAGCATGCCCATCGTCACGATCGCGGGCACGACGTTGGCCACGTCGTGCACGAAATCGATGTTGCCGCTCTCGATCTTCTCGTCGATGCACGCATGGACGAGATCGTCGATGACCGGAAGCCACCGGGCGACGGCGGCCGGCGACAGGTAGGGGTTGAGAACCTTCCGGTAGTCGGTCTGCTCCGGCGGATCCAGCTCGAGGAAGGACGGCGTGTTGTACGGACCGTAGTCGTACGACGGGATGGAGATGCCCTTGTAGCCGTTCACGCTCCCGTCCGCGTCGCGGAAGTTGGTCACCTCCGGTCGGCGAGCGATCGCGAACACCTCGTCCATACCACTGGCCACCCAGTGGTCCTCGTACGAGTTGGTCCACGCGACCGGGCACTTCGCGTGGAGTTCCTGGGTGCGCGCGACGAACTCTTCGCGGAACCCGGGCCCATGCCGTTCGTAGTCGATCGGGCACTTCTTCAGATCGTCGGCGTTGACGACTTCGTTCGTTGTCATGATGTACTCCGGTGCGATCGAGGCGCTCTTCCTCAGCGCGAGACAGTATTACGAATCAGGCTTCCTGAGCGGCTCGGTCGAGGACCTCACTGATCGCCCGCTCCGGGCACGAGCGCACGGCTTCGCTCGCCACCGCCTCGGACTCGGCGGGGACCTCACCGTCGATCGCGTACCCGTGACCGTCCTCGTCCCTGAGCGCGAAGACGTCGGGGGCGAGCATCGCGCAGATCGTGTGGCCCTGGCAGACCTTGTCGTCGACATGAACCTTCATGATGGATTCCTCCTTACTCCATTGCGTGGCGCACCCGGCCGCGGTTCGAAATTGCTCCGCCGCGAGAATCGAAACAGGCCGGCGTGGGACAACTTGTGCAACACGACCTGGCTAGACGTGGAACGGGTACCACTTGAGGTAGCCACCGGCGTCGATGCGCATTTGCGTGCCCGTGACATATCGCGACTCGTCCGAGGCCAGGTAGACAACCGCATTGCTGATGTCCACGGGGTCGACCCACGAAACGGGCATCGATTGCTGAACCTTGAATGCTTCGCGCGCGTCCTCCATGGTCGGGCTCTCCAGGTCCGGCCGGAAGATACGGGCCATTGCGTCGCTCTGCAGCATCGCGGTGTTGACGTTCGTGGGATGAACAACGTTCGCGCGGATCATCCGCGGCGCCAGGACGCGGGCGAGGTCGTTCACGTAATGGGTGAGCAACTGCTTGGCGACGGGATAGCCGGCGCCACCCGGATCTGCACCGGGGTTGTCGACACCACCCGAAGGCATGAGTGCCGCGGTCGAGCCGGTGGCGATGACCGACCCGCCCTCCTTCAGGTACGGAATAGCCTCGTGAATGGCGTTCATGGCACCTATGAGGTTGACACCGATGACGTCGATCCAGCCCTGCATGCCGGCATCGCTGAGCATCGGGCAGATGCCCGCGTTGGCGACGACGATGTCGAGTCGACCGAACTCCTCGACCCCGCGCGCCAGCGCGGCCGCCAGCTCGTCCTTCTCCCGGACGTCGGCCTCGACGGTGACGATGCGTCGCCCATGGGCCTCCACCAGGCGGGCGGTCTCCTTGAGATCCTCCGGCCGCGACATCGCATACGTGTTGGACGGAACGTCCTTACAGATGTCGATCGCGATGATGTCGGCGCCCTCTTCGGCGAGCCGCACCGCGTGACTGCGACCCTGTCCGCGGGCCGCGCCGGTGATGAATGCAACCTTGCCTTCAACTCTGCCCATCATGTACTCCTCGCTGTGAATTCTGCTTGTCGGAAAGATCTGTCCCCGTGGGGAAGAGGGTTCAGGCGGGGCGAGCGATCGACTTCACCTCGAGGAAATCCTCGAGTCCCTCGACGCCCCACTCGCGGCCGATGCCGCTCTGCTTGTAGCCACCGAACGGCGCGGTCTGGTGGTTCCACATCTGGTCGTTGATCTGGATGGAGCTCGCGCGCATGCCGTTTGCGACATGTGCGGCGCGATCGAGGTTCGGGCTCCAGACACCGCCGGCGAGGCCGTAGATGGTGTTGTTGGAGATCTCGATGGCGTCGTCGTCACTGTCGAACGGCAGCACGCACAGCAGGGGACCGAAGATCTCCTCCTGCGGCACCGGCGAGAGAGAGTCGATGTCGGTCACGACGGTCGGCTCGACCCAGTAACCCTTCTCGAACCGGTCGCTGGCGTTGCCGCCCAGCACGACCCGGCCGTCCCGCTTGGCGATCTCGTAGTAGCGCAGCACCGACTCGTACTGGCGCTTGTTGGCCAGCGGCCCCATGTAGCTGTTGACGTCGGTGGGATCGCCCCACGGAATCTGCTTCATGGTCGCGACGGCGATCTCGACGGCTTCGTCGACGCGGGAACGAGGGACGAGCAGCCGCGAGTAGATGCCGCAGCCCTGGCCGGCATGGCTCATGGTGGTCGCCGCGACGAAGGGGACAGCGGAAGCGAAGTCGGCGTCGTCGAGCAGGATCGCCGAGGACTTGCCGCCCAGCTCGAGCGTCAGACGCTTGACCGTCGGTGCGGCCGCAGCCATGATCCGGCGGCCCGTGGTGGTCGATCCGGTGAAGGTGACCGCGTCCACCGCCGGGTGGGTGGTCAGCAGGGCAGCAACCTCGTTGTCGTCGGTGGAGACGATGTTGACCACACCTGCCGGAATGTCCGTGTGCTCGATGACGAACCGGCCGATCTCGAGGGTGTTCCACGGGGTGTCCGGTGCCGGCTTGAGGACGACGGTGCACCCGGCGGCCAGCGCCGGGGCGAGCTTGGCGATTGCCAAGAAGACGGGGTAGTTCCACGGAGTGATCGCCGAGACCACCCCGGCCGCCTCACGCCGCACGATGCGGCGTGCCGCCTCGTCACCCGGGATCGGAGTGATGACCCGCTCGAAATCGTAGGTGTCGAGCAGATCGATGTAGTGGCTCATCATTTCGATGCCGCCGTCCAGCCCGACGTCGTACGTCAGGGCGAGCGGCAGGCCCCCCTCGGCGACGACGATCGGCCGCAACTCCTCGACGTTCTTGCGCAGGGCGTCCTGCAGCTGGATCAGGCACTTGCGGCGGAACGCGGTGTCGGTCGACCAGCTCGTGGTGTCGAAGGCCCGCCGGGCCGCGAGGATTGCGCGCTCCACGTCGGCCGAGTTGGCCTTCGGCGCGGTGCCGATGACCTCTTCGGTCGCCGGATTGATGTTCTCGTACACCTGCCCGTCCGCTGCGGCGACCAGGTCACCATCGATCAGCATGCGGTATTCGGAGCTGCTCATACACCACTTCCCTCGAGATTGGATCACCGCTGTTGCTCGGGGCGGCCGAGCGCATTTCAACTCAGTTGGATGCCCCCCAGGATGCCTGCCCTGCAACATCTTTGGTGCTTACAGACCGATTGACCTCGGCCCGGAGAACGTGAGACTGATCAACCCCGCACCCCCGCGGGATGAGAGGTGGATCACACACAGAGAGTATAACTAGTTAGATGGTAAGACAAGACGTAATTCGTTCTCGGCTCATGCAACCCGAGAGTGCCGCAGGCCGCCCGAACACCCGTGGGCGGATCGCGGGGAACGCGGCCTTGGCTGGACGGAGTACTGCGCAGGTCGAGAGATCGCCGGTGTAGGGAGAATTTCCCGCCAGTGAGTATCGGATCGTCGACCTGTTCGGCGTGGGAAGGCACGAATCGGACTGGCTCGCAGTAGAACTCGTCGTGCCGGCTCGCGCCGTTTCCGGAGTCTCCGCCGCCACGAGGTGGTGGAACGTGTGCACCGGCGACACCGAATGCGCGTTCAGGACATGTCGGACAATCGGCGGGAGATCGGCGCCGGGCAGTTGCCCGGCGCCTTCCCTGTTCGCGGCACAGCTCTCGGGTTCGGTCGAGTCACCCGATGGCGTTGGAGGACCCGGTCCCAGGTGTGCCGTCACCAGCCATCCGGCGATGCCAGGTCCAGATCGTCTGCCACGGCTCGAACATCTCCGGCACGTCCCGCCACGCGATCCCACACCGGTAGCGGTACATGATGCCCGCGACCATCGACCGCGCATCGGAGAACGGCCGCCCCCGACGCCCGGTCCGCACCGGCAACAAGTCCGAAACCGCCTCCCACTGCTCATCTGACAACACCTGAAACCGCGTCACCGGACAGACTCATGTGCAACGGTTCACATGTTCGCCAGACACGCCCTAGGTGACGGCGCCGGCGATCTTCAGGCCGATGAGGTTCTCGTCGTCGATGCCGAGCTCCTGGAGGATTTCGTCGGTGTGCTCGGCGAACTGAGGTGCGCGAACCATCTTGACGGGAGCATTGTCGAACTTGACCGGATTCGCCACGAGCTGCTGGCTCTCGCCGTCTGCGTCGACGAGATCGACTATCCGGCCGTTGGCGACGAGCGCCTGGTCGTGGCCGAGTTCCCAGCTGTTCTGCAGCGGTGCCCAAGGGCCGCTGAGTTTCTGGAAGATCTCGGTCCACTCGTCGTAGGGCCGGGCTGCGATCGCATCCGCGAACCAGGAGACGATCGTTTCGGCATTTTCGGTGATCCCAGCCATCGTCGCGAAACGGGGATCGTCCACGAGGTGGTCGAGGCCGAGGAGCATCACGAACTCGTTCCAGAAGCGCGTCGGCTGGAGCATCGAGAACTGCAGCCACCGGTCGTCGGCGGTGCGGTATGCACCGGTCAGGGGGTTGCCAGCCGCCTGTGTGGTCTTCTGCACCTTGGGAAGCGGGCCACCGGTGAACAACGCGAGATTGACCGTGAACTGGGTCGCCCAAGCTGCGACACCGAGGAGGGAGACGTCCACGACCGACGGTTCACCGGTGCGCTCGCGTCCGGCGATCGCGGCGGCGATACCACCGGCGATCGTCATACCGCCGATGTTGTCGCCGTAGGCTCCGGCGGGCATGAACGTCACGTGATCGGCACCGGGCGCCATGATTCCCTCGGCGCTCCCGCCTCGGGCCCAGAAGCCGGTGGAGTCGTAGGCGCCGCTGGCGGCATCGGGGCCCTCGCTGCCGAAACCACTACCGGTGACGTAGATGATGTTCGGATTGATCGCCCGAACATCTTCCAGGGTCAGGCCAAGCTTGGCGCGAGGCCCGGGGAGGTAGTTGGTGAGGAAGACGTCGCTGCGCCGGATCAGTTCCTCGAGCACCGGACGGGCTTCGGGAACCGACAGGTCGATGCCGATGCTGCGCTTGCTGCGGTTCGGGCCTTCCATGATCGGCGCGAACGACGACCCGGCACGGTTGGCGTCGTATCCGAGCACGCGGACCAGCCCGCGCTGCGGATCGCCGGTCTCTGCGTGCTCGACCTTGATGATGTCGGCACCCCAGTCGGCGAGAACCGCGCCGGCGGCGGGTACGAAGGTGTACTGAGCGACTTCGAGGACGCGGATGCCCTCCAGTGGACGGTCCATGCGGACTCCTGTTCGTGTGTTGATGGGTTCGGGTGTCAGTCGGCGCGGAGCAGAATCGCCCCCGAGGGGACTCCTCCGCCCGAGCTGACGACGGCGACATGCGGGTCGGCGACCTGACGTCCGGGCGCCTGCCCGCGGAGCTGCAACACAGCTTCGCGGAAGAACCCGTATCCGTGTGTGCGGCCGGCGGACAGTTGGCCGCCGTGGGTGTTCAGTGGAAGTCGTCCGTCGATGGCGATACCGCGACCGCCGTCGATGAAGTCGCTCGCTCCGCCGAGCTCGCAGAAACCGAGGGCTTCGAGCCAGGAGAGTGCATTGAACGTGAAACCGTCGTAGAGGAGTGCGACATCGACGTCCTCGGGCCGCAGGTCCGTCCGACTCCACAGGTGAGCCGAGGGGCCGAGGGACTGCGGCAGGTGGGAGAGGGTGCCCTGGTCCCAGGACAGGTTCTCCATCATCTGGGTGCCGACCGACTCGACGAAGACCGGCTTGTGGGGCAGGTCCGCGACGGTGTCGACCGCCGACACGATCACCGCGACGGCACCGTCGACGGGAACGTCGCAGTCGTACAGTCCGAACGGCGTGGACACCGGCCGGGCCGTGAGGTAGTCCTCCATGGTGATCGGGTCGCGGTAGACGGCCTCGGGGTTGGCCGACGCGTTGCTCCGGGCATTGACGGCGATGGCGCCGAGTGCCTTCTTGGCGTCGCCGTAGCGGTGGAAGTAGTTCGACGCCTGGCAGGCAATCCAGTTGGCTGCCGACATCGCACCGAACGGGTGCCGGAACTCGAACATGTCGGTGGCACGCCCTCCGCCCGCTGCCCACTTGCCGGAGCGGACGAGGTCGGAGTGCGAGGACTCCCACACCGTGCGGAAGCACAGCACGTGCCGGCACAGGCCCGAGGCGACGGCGAGCATCGCGGCGACGAGGGACCCGTTCTGCCCGGGCAGTTCGCCACCTGCGTTGACCCAGGTGGGGCGAATTCGCAGAGCCTGCTCGACGGGCATGATGCCGCCTTCGGACATGCCCCCGACCGATCGGCCCGGGTAGGTCGACAGTCCGTCGATGTCGTCGAGAGTCAGGCCCGCGTCCGCGACTGCGGCCAGGCAGGCGTCGACGGTCAGCGAGAGCGGATCCACCATGAGCCGTCGACCGACCTGGGACTGCCCGACCCCGCTGATCGCGACCCGGTCCTCGAACCGCTCGGTGCTGACCGGCGGCCGCAGCCGGGCGCGGTAGTTCTCGGGTTCGGGGACCTGCCCCGGCTCGCCACCGGCATCCGGGTCGATCTCGAACAGCGGAAGCCAGATGTCCTCGTCGGCCTGCTCGAACACGACCCGGACCTGCGTACCGACCCGAACCTCGTCCGGCTCGCACCCGACGATGTTCGTGGTCAGCCGCACGTCCGAGTCCTCGGCCAGTGCCACGATCGCGATGACGTACGGCGGCGGGAACTTCGGCAGCCACTGCTGGACATTGGTCGTAACACCGACGACGACGGCCTTGCCCGACACCGGCTGTAGAGGCATCTTGCGTCCACCGCAGTCCGGGCACAGCACCGACTGCGGGTGTGCACGCTTGCCGCACGCCGAGCACTGAGCGATCCGAAGCACCCCGTCGGCTCCGGAAGCCCAGAACTCGGCACTGGCCAGTGTCGGCTGCGGCAGCGGCCGACCGGTGTCCACGATTGGACTCATCGGTTCTCCATCTTCGTTCCCGATTCCTCGTCCTCGCTTGGGCGGGAGGAATCGGTGTGCACTCGGGTCCTCGTCGGATCCAGGTGCCGGTTCTTCGGTACGACTACAGGACGTTCGGAGCGCGATGGCGATCCCGGACCGCGATCATCGCGGTGAGTCGGCGCTCCCGGTCGGCTCGACTGAGGAGGGAATCGTCGTGGTCCGGCCCGTCGAGTCGTTCCTTCTCGGCGGCGATCTCCGCGTCGAGCAGGTCACCCGCGAGATCACGGGTGAGCAGATCCTGGTCGACCCAGTCGTCCTCGGGCAGTTGCTCGATCTGTTCTTCCATGGCAGTCCTCGGCTTCTCTCGGCAGCGACAGAATCAGTTGCGGGGGAAGTTGAGGAGGGCGCGGGCGTTGGTTTCGACCATTTTCTCGACTTCGTCGTCGGGGACGTCGATCATGGCGTCCTGGACCT
>NZ_JBIAOU010000039.1:0-9927 GCF_042879035.1 Rhodococcus sp. NPDC003318
CCTCGGACAACGAACTTCGTGCATCCATGACACCACTCCCCGGAAGTCGGAACCGAATTTCGCAGTCCAACTTCCGGGGACCAGTTCAACGAAGGGCACCTTCAGCCGGAGGGGGAGGGGAAGTTGGTGGGTCAGGCGAGGACGTACGTCGGTTCGCGCTTCTTGACGTAGGCGATGACGCGGTAGGTGATCGGCATGACGAGCACCTCGACGAGCGTCTTCCACAGGAATCCGACGAGCACGTAGTTGACGAAGTCCGACCACGTGCTGATGCCGATCGCGCCGGCGGCGATCGAGCAGAAGATCAGGGTATCCGCGAACTCGCCGACCACCGTCGACCCGATCAGCCGCGCCCACAGGTGCTTCTCCTTGGTGCGCTCCTTGATCGCCACCATGACCAGCGAGTTCAGCAGCTGGCCGACCAGGTAGCCGGCGAGCCCGGCGATCAACAGTCGCGGGTACACACCGACGACGGATTCGAGCGCGGCCTGGTTCTCGTAGAAGTCGGCGGACGGCAGTTCGATCAGGATCCAGAAGCAGACCGCGGCCAGGATCAGCGCACCGAAGCCCAGGTAGATCGCGCGGCGGGTGGCCTTGAATCCGTACACCTCGCTGAGCACGTCGCCGAGGATGTAGGCGAGCGGGAACAGGAAGAACCCGCCGTCGGTGATGATCGGCAGGATCTGCAGCGAGCCGATCGCCACGTCGGCGTCGGGGAGGAACGCCACCCCCTTGGTGGCGCAGATGTTCGAGATCAGCAGGACTGCGGTGAACAGCGAGACGAATGTCGGGTAGTAGCCCCGAGCTACGTGGGCGAAGGTGGCGTGGGCGGGGTGCTCGTCGAGCTGGTCTGAGGCTGTCACGTGGGCAATCCAAACACCGAGACGCCATCGGGCGCGAACCCGGTCCGAGTTCGCGCCCGATGTGTGAGGTTTGTGATCAGGACATGTCGGCTGTCAGGGGACGATGCGTCCGCCGACCACCACGCGGTAGGCGTAGGTGGAGGCGATGATCGCGATCGGCACGGTGACCAGCAGGCCGATCAGGCACAGCAGGGCGCCGACGATGTTGATGCCGATCAGCGCGAGTGCCAGTAGGAGCAGCGGGCCGACGTTCTTGGAGATCGCACTGAAACTGGACTTGATGGCGGTGATCGCATCCTGGTCCTGGTCGATGACGAACTGCAGCGTCCAGTAGCTCAGGAAGGCGACGACGAGGCCGGGAATGATCAACAGGATCAGGCCGATGCCGGTCATGAGGCCGACCAGGAAGCTGGCGATGATGATCGCGCCGACGTTGCTGAACTGGAAGAACGCTCCGATGCCGGGTCGGTTGCCGTCCAGTTCGTGCAGCGCTCCGCGGATCAACGCCGCACTGATCAGGTAGCCGACGATGGTGGTGACGATGCGGCCGATGATTCCCCACAGGCTGAAGGTGTTGTCGGCGAACGATGCACTGTCGGGGTCGGTGATCGACCCCCAGTCCGCGAAGATCAGGCTGACGGCGATGCTGATGAGGCCGGCGATCACGAGGATGCCGACCCACACACCGGCGTTGTTCTTGAATTTGTTCCAGCCGTAGCCGATCGCGTCGCCGACGGTCAGCTGCGGTGTGCCGCCGGGGCCCCCGAAACCGGGCCCGAACTGGTTCGGGTTGTCGTATCCACTGGGTGGGGGTGGCGGGTAGCCGCCGTAGCCGGGTTGGGGCTGGCCGTATCCGGGTGGTGGGGGATAGCCGCCCGGATACGCTCCGGGGCCCTGGCCGTAGTTCGGTGGCGGTGGCGGGTAGCCGCCCTGCTGGGGCTGCTGCCCGTAGTTCGGTGGCGGCGGCGGGTAACCGCCCTGTTGCGGCTGGCCGTAGCCCGGTGGCGGTGGCGGATAACCCGACGCCGGGTTCGGGGGCTGCGCCGGTTTCTTCGGGTCCTGCGGATCCGGAGCCCCTGGCGGTGGGTTGTCGGTCACGTCTCATTCACCTCGTAGTACGGAGTGGTCGCACCTGCGCAAACGTGTAACGGACAAACAGTACGTCGCAAACCGGGCGGGCACACGACCATGACGGGGTGTCGCGTACCGATTCGGCCACAGCTGTCAACGCTGCGTGAACATCCAGGGGGTGCGGGGGAGCGAGCCGGGGTCGAATCGCTCCACCAGCGCGCTCGTCGACGGTCGCTCGCCAGGCTCGGCCAGTCCCAGCGAGTGCGCGAGGATGCCGCGTACCGCGTCGGGGTCCAGTCCGAGACCGATCTGGTCGGCGAGGGTGACGGCCCCGTCCCGTTTGGCGAGGCGCTTGCCCTCGGCGTTCAACGCCAACGGCACGTGCGCGTACACCGGGACCGTCAGGCCGAGCAGCGTCGCGAGGTACGCCTGCCGCGGCGCCGACCCGAGCAGGTCGTCGCCGCGCACCACCTGGTCGACGCCCTGCGCTGCGTCGTCGACGACGACCGCGAGGTTGTAGGCCGGCACACCGTCGCCGCGGCGCAGCACCACGTCGTCCACCGGGCCGGTGTACCGCCCGTGCAGGACGTCGTCGACCGTGAAGCCCGCGACCTCGGCGCGGAGCCGGATCGCGGGCGGCCGGCCCGAATCGCGTTTCGCCTGCCGCTGGACGGGAGTCAGCTCCCGGCAGGTGCCGGGGTAGTGCCCGTCGGGGCCGTGCGGTGCGGTGGCCGCCTGCTGAATCTCCCGTCTGGTGCAGAAACATTCGTAGGTCAGGTCCGCCGCGACGAGAGCGCCCAGGGCGTCGGCATAGTGCTCGAGGCGCCGCGACTGGTGGACCACCTCGCCGTCCCAGTCCAGCCCTATCGCAGCGAGGTCGGCGAGCTGACGTTCCTCGGCGCCGGGTCGGACCCGGTCGAGATCCTCGACGCGCATCAGAAACCTGCGGCCGGTGGAGCGGGCGAACAGCCACGCCAGGAGTGCCGTGCGCAGATTGCCCAGGTGCAGGTCGCCGGACGGACTCGGCGCGAACCGTCCCGCACCGCCGTCACCCATGCCGCCACCCTAGCGACCGGCCGAGCGTGCACCTGGCGGAGCGTAGCCCGAGCGGACGCGACGGCAGGTGCACACTCGGCGTCAGGGCGTCAGGGCGTCAGGGCGTCAGGGCCGGAAAAGCGGAAACCCCGTGGGCGGCGATGCCACCCACGGGGTCCGTGGCGGAGGATAGGGGATTTGAACCCCTGAGGGCGTTAACCCAACCCGCGTTCCAGGCGAGCGCCATAGGCCACTAGGCGAATCCTCCGTGGGCGAGCATACCGGCTCACCCCCCGCAGGACGAAAACGGGGGGTCCGGGTGCCCGCTGACCGCCCGATTGTCGATCCGGCGGGAAGGCTGGCTACACTCGTCAGTGGATCCCGCGCGGCGCGCATCCTGTGAACTCCCCCAGGGCCGGAAGGCAGCAAGGGTCAATGGGCTCTGCCGGGTGCGCGGGGTCCCCTTTATGTGCGGAGCTCCGCTCCCGCCGCCTCGGTGTGAAAGGTTTCGGCATGCCCACCCAAACCCAGATTGGGTTGATGAGCCACGACGAACTCCGTTCCGAGCACGAACGGCAATCCGAGAAGTACGCGCAGTTGAAGTCGGAGAAGCTCGTCCTCGACCTGACCCGCGGCAAGCCGGCCCCCGAGCAGCTCGATCTGTCCGAGACGCTACTCACCCTGCCCGGTGAGGGCGACCACCGCGACGGCAGCGGCACCGACGTCCGCAACTACGGCGGGCTGAAGGGCCTGCCCGAACTGCGCGCCATCTTCGCCGAGCTGCTGAACATCCCCGCCGCGAACCTCCTCGCCGGAGGCAACGCGAGCCTCGAGATCATGCACGACCTCGTCGCGTTCTCCCTGCTGTACGGCAACGCGGACTCGACGCAGCCGTGGGTGCGTGACGAGAAGGTCAAGTTCGTCTGCCCGACACCGGGATACGACCGGCACTTCGCGATCACCGAGTCCCTGGGCATCGAGATGATCCCGGTGCCGATCCGTCCCGACGGGCCGGACGTCGACGCGGTCGCGCACCTGGTCGCCGAGGATCCCCAGATCAAGGGCATGTGGGTGGTTCCCACCTACGCGAATCCGACCGGTGCCGTCTACTCGGAGGAGGTCGTGCGGGCGCTGGCGTCCATGCCGACCGCGGCCCCCGATTTCCGTTTGTTCTGGGACAACGCGTACGCGGTGCACCCGCTGGCGGAGGAGTTCGCCCCGGCGTACGACGTCCTCGGGATGGCCGCGGAGGCCGGGAACCCGAACCGACCGTTCGTGTTCGCATCCACCTCGAAGATCACGTTCGCCGGCGCGGGCGTCAGCTTCTTCGGCAGCTCCGACGCGAACCTGGCCTGGTACGAGAAGCACCTCAGCAAGAAGAGCATCGGCCCGGACAAGGTCAACCAGCTGCGGCACCTGCGCTTCTTCGGTGACGCCGACGGTGTCCGCGCGCACATGGCCAAGCACCGCGACATCCTGGCGCCGAAGTTCGCGACGGTGCTGCGGATCCTCGAGGACCGGCTCGGTTCGTCGAAGATCGCCTCGTGGACGGAGCCGAAGGGCGGTTACTTCGTCAGCCTCGACGTCGTACCCGGCACCGCGAAGCGGGTCATCGCGCTGGCGAAGGACGCGGGCATCGCGTTGACGGCCGCCGGATCGGCGTTCCCGTACTCGACCGATCCGCAGGACACGAACATCCGGATCGCGCCGAGCTTCCCGTCGATGGCCGATCTCGAGACCGCGATGGACGGTGTCGCGACCTGCGTGCTGCTCGCGGCCACCGAGAAGGCACTGAACGACTAGGGCACGTCTCCCATCCCTTGTCGGCGCTCCCGGCGTCCCATCGCCGCCCCGCTGCGTTGTCGTCGGCCGCCGCGGTGTCGGCTCCTCCTCCGCGCAGGAGCGGAGCCCGCGGAGCGACTCCTGGGGCTTGCCGACGATTGTTCTGTCAGGAGTATCCGAGAGGAATTGGGAGACAGCGTCGGGCGCGGAGGGAACGCGTCGGCATGCCCTGGTCCTTCTCGGCGGCCGGCGGGGCGCGGTCGTCGACGCTGCCGGGCCCGGGCTAGGTT
This sequence comes from Rhodococcus sp. NPDC003318, assembly GCF_042879035.1. Taxonomy (NCBI): domain Bacteria; kingdom Bacillati; phylum Actinomycetota; class Actinomycetes; order Mycobacteriales; family Nocardiaceae; genus Rhodococcus; species Rhodococcus sp. NPDC003318. Next base: position 5,042 of record NZ_JBIAOU010000039.1, read on the forward strand.
CCGATCCGGCCGGCCGTCGACGCGCTGCCGAGCCACGTGTGCGGATTGCCGTTCCAGCACCAGCCGAGCTTCGGCCTGCGCTGACTTATCCACAGTGCCGGGACTCGTTTGTCGCCGCATCGGGAGGCGAGCAGCGAGAAGCACTTGTTCTTGCGCAGCATGTCAGGCCGCGCGGTGAGCAGCGCGATGCCCTCTTCGACGGTCAGTCCGCTGCGCCCCCGCGCCGTCAGCGAGGTCAGCGCGTCGGCGGGTGTCACGTTCAGGTAGTCGCTGCCGGTGTCGACGCCCCGCAGCAGATATCCGACGCCGTCCGGGATCGTGACGGTGTCGACGGGGCGGAACCGGGCCAGGTCGTCCGCGTCGAGGTCGGCGAATCCACCGTGGGTGCCGAGTGCGGTTCGTCCCATCGCCGCGTGGGCGTCGATCGGCGCGCCGGCAGAGGTGCGGGCCACGACGAGGACGAACGGGACGTGGTCCTCGCTCTGCTGTGCGGGTGCCTGCGCCGTCGCCGGACGCAGGGCGTCGAGGGCCGCGGTGAAGGCCGCGATGCTCTGCCCGGTGAGGTCGGGGTAGTCGAGGTCGAGCAGTACCTGCAGCTGTCGGTCGAACTCCTGCTCGGGTGTGGTCACGAAGATCCCCTTTCCGTACCGCGTACCGTGTGGCAACGGGTGGCGGTCCGTGGTGGTTCCCGGCACCCCGATGACGGCAGTGTCAGAATCGAGGACATGTCCCTCACCCTGCATCTGGCCGGAGATCCCGACGCTGACGCCCTGCTCGTGTCGAACCCGCTCGCGCTGCTGATCGGAATGCTGCTCGACCAGCAGATCCCGATGGAGGTCGCGTTCGCCGGACCACGCAAGCTCGACGAGCGCCTCGGCGGCCTCGATGTGCACACGATCGCGGAGATGGACGAGGAGGCGTTCCTCGCGATCTGTGCGACACCGCCCGCCGTCCACCGTTTCCCCGGTTCGATGGGCAAACGGGTCCGGGACCTGTGCCAGTACCTCGTCGAGCACTACGACGGCGACACCGCCGCGATCTGGACCGAGGGCGACCCGGACGGCAAGGAGGTGCTGAAGCGGCTCAAGGCCCTGCCCGGCTACGGCGACCAGAAGGCCCGCATCTTCCTGGCCCTGCTCGGCAAGCAGATCGGGGTCGAGCTCGACGGGTGGCGCGCAGCCGCCGGCGCCTACGGGGAGGAGGGCTCGCGGCGCTCGATCGCGGACGTCGTCGACGACCAGACCCTCGCCGAGGTGCGCGAGTTCAAGAAGGCCGCGAAGGCCGCGGCCAAGGCCGCCAAGGCGTAGTCGCCCACGACCCCTGTGCAACAGGTTGTGCGGCTCGTGCACGGGTTTTCCGCGCGGAAAGGGTGTGCGCGCCGCCGAAAACCCCTGTGCACGGGTGTCTTACGGCCGACGCGGGCAGGGCGCACCGGCCGAGGGTCTGTGCGCGCCGGGCTACTCCTGCTCGGGAAGGCCGTCGGCGATCGCCGCGTGCACGCGCGCGGTGTCGTCGGCGGTCCAGCCGTCGGGGTGCAGGATTGCGGCCCACATGTCGGCGGCGTCGGGCCCGAAGGTGTGACCGTGCCCGGCGGGGACGTCCGCGGAGAACACCATGTCGAGGGTGACCTGCCAGAACGTCACGAACGGGATCCAGCGCATGCCGGGGTCGACGTCGGGTCCGAGTGGTTCGCGCAGCCAGTCCGGCTTGTGCAGCAGCAGGTCGAACGACCACCAGGTGATCGGGTCGGACGCGTGCTGCCAGTACACGACCCGCGGGCTGCCCCACGGCGCGCCGTCCAGTCCGAGGTCGGCGGCCGATGCCGCGAACCGCACGTTCTCGCCCCCGTCGACCACCGGCAGCCGCTCGGGTGAGCCGGTGTCGCGGTGGTCGGTGACGTACCCCCACTGCGGCGAGAAGTTCGGGGTGCCCACCCACAGTGCACCGTCGGTGCGGGCCAGCATGTCCTGAACTCCGCCGAAAGCGCCCTGCCCGCCGAAGGATCCGAGGCTCTCGCCGAAGGTGACCAGTTTCGGCCGGGCGTTCGCGGGGCGGGCGTCGACGGCCCGCTCCACGGCCTCGAACAGGGCACGACCGGCTTCGAGTGGAGTCTCCCGGTCGGCGATGAACGACAACGGACTGGGCAGGAAGGAGTACTGCATCGCGGCGATCGCGGAGTCGCCGCCGGTGGTGTATTCGAGCGCGGACGCGACCCTCGCGTTGACCCATCCGCGGCCGGTGGTGGTCGCCACGGCCACGAGGGACCGGTCGAACGCGCCGGTGCGTTCGAGTTCCGCGACGACGAAATCCGCTGCCTCCTCGACGGATTCGGCGGATTCACGACCGGCGTACGCCCGGATCGGGGTCAGGGCGGAGCGTCCGGTGACCGACGTGATCTGTTCGGCGGTCGGCCCGCCGGCGACGAAGGTGCGACCTTCCCGGCCGAGGCTCTCCCACGGTTGCGCGGACGCGGGCGAGCCGGACCGCTCGGGTGCGGTGGGCTGGACGACGCCGTCGGCGGTGCTCTGGTCGGCGACCGCCGCCGACCGGTTCGCCAGGCCGATCAGGCCGCGGTGGACGAGGCCGTTGACGAGGAAGAAGGCGAGGGCGACCACCAGGGCCACGCCGACCAGTCGGGCCACCGGGGTCGGGACGTAGCGGCCGCCGAGTCGCGTCAACGCCCGGGTTCCGCGTCGAACACCGCGTGCCGCGGCGAGGATCAGGGCGGCCACGAGGAGGGAGAGCACCAGGATCAGCAGGTAGTTCGCGCGATTCGCACGTTCGACCCCGGCGAGGTCACGCACGATCTGTTGCCACCACGATCCGAGGATCAGGAACGTCGGGATCGTGACGGCCGCGGCACCGGCCAGCGTCCACCAGCCGATGCGGCGGGCCCGTTCCGGGTACCGCGGCGACACCCCGCACCGGCGCACCACCCATGCCGCGAGACAGCCGATGCCGTAGCCGGTGGCGACGCTGATGCCGGTCGCGACGGCCTGCAGGTACCAGACGCGGGGCAGCAACGACGGCGTCATCGACCACACGAAGAACACCAGGGCCACCGCGAGCCCGACCGGGTGAAGCGACCGCAGCAGGTGTGGCAGGTGCGACCGTTCGGGTTCCGGTGCGTCGTCCGGCGCCGGTTTCGTGGCGGTCAGGGTGATCGTCATGGGCGCGTCCTGGGCGTGGGCGGCGTGGGCCCGGGACCGGACCCCGGCGGATGGTAGCTGACGCGTTGCCCGCCCCGTGGCGCCGGCGCTCAGTTCTCGGGCGCGGCGTCCTCGTCGGGCTGCGGACGCCGGACGTCGTGGTCGTGCCGCGGCGGGAACAGGCCGGTGTGGGGGCCCAGGATGCCGTGGGTGCCGTGAGTACCGAGGACGGGTCCGCCGTGGGCCAGCACCGCGTGCTCGTAGGCGGATTCGGCGTGTTGGCCCAGGTCGATGCCGCTGATCTCCTGCTCGGCGCTCACCCGGAAGCCGATCAGCCGGTCGATCACCTTGCCGAGGACGTACGTGATCGTGAAGGCGAACAACCCGACCACGGTAACCGCGAGAGCCTGCTTGGCGAGCTGCGTCAGTCCGCCGCCGTAGAGCAACCCGGAGACGCCGCCGGTCATGACCTCGGCGGCGAGGAGGCCGATCAGCAGTGTTCCGACGATGCCGCCCATCAGGTGCACGCCGACGACGTCGAGGGAGTCGTCGTAGCCGAACCGGAACTTCCAGCCGACCGCGAACGAGCACACCACACCGGCGACGGTGCCCACGACGAGGGCGCCGAGCACGGTGACCCAGCCGCAGGACGGGGTGATCGCGACCAGGCCGGCGACGACACCGGACGCGGCGCCGAAGGTGGTCGGGTGGCCGTCGCGGCGCTGCTCGACAACCATCCAGCCGAGCATGCCGGCGCAGCCCGCGACCAGGGTGTTGACGAACACCGCGGCGGCGGTGCCGTTCGCACCGAGTGCCGATCCGGCGTTGAATCCGAACCACCCGAACCACAGCAGGCCGACGCCGAGCAGCACCAGCGGGAGGTTGTGCGGACGCATCGGCTCGGTGCGGAAGCCGATCCGCGGGCCCAGCACCAGCGCCAGTGCGAGGCCGGACGCTCCGGAGACGATCTCGACGACCAGACCGCCCGCGTAGTCGAGGACGCCGAGTCGGGCGATCCATCCGTCGGGTCCCCACACCCAGTGCGCGACCGGGGCGTAGACGATCAGCGCCCAGATCGGGACGAACAGCATCCACGCGGAGAACTTGGCCCGGTCGGCGATCGCACCGCTGATCAGCGCCGCTGTGAGGATCGCGAAGGTCAGCTGGAACGTGGCGAACAGGAACTCGGGGACCGTGCCGTGGACGGCCCCGGGGGAGATGCCGGCCATGCCGAAGTGTTCGAACCCGCCGAGCAGTCCGCCGCCGAGGTCGTCGCCGAAGACGAAGCTGTAGCCGGCGACCAGCCAGACGACCGTGACCAGGGCGATCGCGACGAAACTCATCATGATCATGTTGAGGACGCCCTTGGAGCGGACCATGCCGCCGTAGAACAGGGCCAGCCCCGGTGTCATCAGCAGCACCAGCGCCGTGCTCACCAGAAGCCAGGCGGTGTCCCCGGTGTCGATCGCGTTCACGGTCACTCTCCTTCGCGCGCGGATCGGCACGCGCGCCGCAGGTCACGATGCGCGTGCAGGGTTTCACCAGCACTTCATCGGTGTTGCGGAATTGTTTCGCCTTTCTCACACCGGGACGCGTCGCCGCGTTCGCCGCCCCTCCGTTTTCCGGATGAAGGTGCCCCTGATTGAACTGGTCCCCGGAAGTTGGACTGGGTAATCGGAAGCCTAGGCGGCGAGGGCTTGGGCCCGGTATGTGACCGGGCTCAAGCCGTCGAGCTTG
>NZ_JBIAOU010000040.1:0-9322 GCF_042879035.1 Rhodococcus sp. NPDC003318
CCGTCGTACGCAAACTCCAACGCGCACTGGCCTATTGGATCGGGACCTGCCCGACCTGCCACCACACCTTCCCCACCTAACAAAGTCCTACTAGGCCGTGTTTCATAAGCCCGGTGTGCGGAGCCACTGATTGATCGCGGCGATGCACACGGTGGCGGTGTAACGGACGGCGAGTTTGTCGTATCCCCGCCGCGTTGCCAACGCCGGAACAGTCCGTAGACGGTCTGCCACGGCCCGTACCGGGCGGGGACGTCCCGCCACGGCGATCACGTTCGGATCCGCCAACGGATTCCGTTAATGAGCTGGCGTTTCATCCACTTCGGCGGTCGGCCCGCCTTCCTTCCACGAGGCAGCAGCGGACCCAGAACCGACCATTGCGCGTCGGTCAGATCCGCCCGCCCCGACACCGCTACGCTGGGCACGAGGTCTCCCGTACTTCAGGTTTTGCTTGGTCACTGAACCCTTTACCGGAGACCTCGCCTATTCAGTTGTCACGACACGCCGGCCTGCATGAGCTCCCACGGCGAAACCACTTCTGAAACACGGCCTAAGACCGGCCAAGTTCCTCCTGGGTCGCCCGCAGCCACCTTCCCAGGTACGGATCCCGAGCAAGCCCCGAGTGGTGTTCGAGATGGCATACGAACCATTCGGCGAGTCCGTCCCATCCCGTCGAAGCACCGGCTGGGAGAAGTCGCCACCCAGCTCATCGAGCGTCCAATGGGCCTTTGCAGAGTTCCGCAACATGGATGTGGTGACCCAGTTCGACTCGTCGTCCGCTCCGCCGCGGGTGACAGGGACGATGTGATCGATGGTCGGGAAGAGTTCCCAGTACGCGAAGTGGGTCTGGGACATGCTTCAGTTCGGGTGTGCCGGGAACTCGTCGGGGATGACTCTCGACAGGGTCCGCAGCGCACCCGGATGCGCCAGCTTGTGTCCCGAGTATCGGTCAAGGAAGCCGTCGCGGTAGAACACGCGCGGACACTGGCGTTCGGTGTATCTGCGTGTCATTCTCGGCTCGACCACGAACGGGTACTCGTTGCGCAGGATCGTCTTTCCGCGACCGATCTCGCCTCCGCCGAGTGCGGCACACACCCGGGCCAGAATGTCGGCCTTCTCGGCGGCCACTGTGTTCTCACCGCTCTGCATCGGGCCTCCATTCGACGGTGCGCTCCTGACGATTCTCAGCAAACCGACAGGGGTTCCCCGACTTCTCCGCAAACATCCCCATTCGAGCCGCCACGGCCGGGATGGCCGGTTCGGTCTGAGCGGGACACCGGATAACGAATGCGAACTTCCTGAAAAATATTCCCGCTAAGCGCGATACGTCCCACGTAGGCGTGTATGGATCGGCTGTTGTGGCGCAACAAGAATGACCTCCGGGACGTTCGGAAGCCATTCTTTGCATTTCAGTTTTCGGTACCGATTCCTTCTGTCAGCTGATCCCGATCCCTCCGCCGATGCCGAACATGACGCTCAGCCACTTGAGGAACGCCTGGAATGCCAGGTTGAAGTCGACTCCGACCGAGCCGCCGTCGCTACCCATCATGTGATTTCACCTCGTGGATTCCGGGAGATTTCCCCGACCTGCCCTGAATATCGCCGAGAGATGCTCGGGTGTTTCTCCTGGCCGACCATCTCGACCGGGGGGCGGATCCGGGATCCGGCACGGGTATACGGCCGCCGCACGACTGGACACTCGTCCGCTGCCGACCGATCGACCGACGGGGCGACACTGCGCACGCCCCAACCCCGCTGACCGCACCGGTGCAGGACGGTCGGTTCGGCATTGATGGTCGCTACCGCCCCCGAGTAACGTCGCATTCAGCGGCCCGGTCGGCCGCGAAACATTGATGCGTGGTCGTCCGCTTCGCGTTCCCCCAAGCGCGAATCGAAGGAGTGCGGTCATGATCGCATCAGTGGCATCCAACCTGTCCGGTTCGGAGTCTGCAGGCCGGGGCACACATAGTCGACGGACACCGGCGCGACGCCTGAGGGCCGGCATGTTCACCTTCGGAGCCGCCGCCGCCGCAATCGTCCTGATGGCTCCCCCCGCGGCGGCTGCGGACATCAACACCACGACGACAGCCTCGGTCCAGGGCATGGTCGCGACCACCTGCCCGGTCACCCTGACCGCAACAGTTGCGCCCGCATTCACCGGCGGCACGGTGACATTCAAGGAAGGCAGTACCGCGATCGGCGCCGCGGCGGCCGTGACGAACGGAACCGCCAGTGTCCAGCACACCTTCAGCACGACAGGCGCGCACGTCATCATCGCAACCTTCGGCGGAGCAACGATCGGCGCGAACAACTTCAAACCCTCCACGTCCGCAGCACTGACCCTCAACGTCGCGACAGGACTGAATCTCGGCTCGGTGTGCCTCCCAATCGGCTCAAGCTGAGTCGGGTCATCACCTGCCGGCAACGGGGCTCGTAGATCACACATTCTCGGATGCACAATCACGGAGGTGCCGCGGTCGGCGGACCCGCCGCCCAGCAGTCGAGGAGGCTGAGGCGGGCGACGTCATCGGACCACTCGTCGCTCGGTATGGTGTGCCCGCCATCGCGACGTGTGATCGCTGCACGTCAGGCGGCTGTGTGGTGGTGTGCGGCGACGGTTGCGCATCCGGGGCACCGTGTCGGTGTGGTGATCCAGCCGTTGGTGCGGGCGAATGTTTCTGCGGTGGTGCGGTTTCCGGCTACGCGGATATGGTGGTCACAATGGTCGCAGCGGATGGTCCACCGGTGTGTGTTGCCGGGGTCAGTGTGCGGCATGGCGTCCGCCTCGGTGCATCACGTCGAGCCACCATGTGTGCAGGGGACTGGGGTCGGGCCAGATGATCGCCTCTTCCTCGCGCGGTGTGGGGGAACGGTGGGCGTCGGGGTCGAGGCGATGGCGGTGGTGTGTGTCGAAGGTGGGGTGGGTGCCGTGTGCGTCGAGCACCGCGTGTACCTCCTGTCGTCCGGTACGCGCTCCGCCGCTGGCGGGCGCGGTCATGGTGTCGAACCGAATCCGACATCGATCGCCCGGGTGTTTTTCGCCGGGTCGGTGATGTCGGCTGGGTCGGGTTCACGGGGGCCGGATCATCACACCGGCGAGCAGGATGCAGGCCACGGTGCCGAGGGCGACAAGTGCAGCGGCGAGCAGCGAACCCACAGTCGCGGCGGCGAGGACGCCGACCGGGACGGTGGAGACGAGAGCGACGGTGGGTACGAAGTACGGTCGCAGCTCACCGTCCGCGTCGCTCGTCGGCGACACCGGCGGGTAGTTTTCGGGAGTCATCGGATTCACCCCGGTGCAGGCGAGATTGACGACTGTGGTGTGTGGCATGCGAGATTTCCGGTCGTGGAGGGTGCGACAACCCGGAACGGGGCGAGTTGCACAGGGCAGGGGTCGCCTCGAGCGCGCGCAGCGGCGCCTGTCGGCCGGCGGTGCCCGAGCGCGGCGGCCGCTGTTGCCGGTCCCTACCCGCTGGGCTGCCCGCTGCCCGCGACCGAGTCCCGACCGCGGCCATAGTGGTTGGGGTACAGGGGGTGTGGTGTCCGTCCTGATCCGCGGACACCGCCGGCTGGCGATCACGGCCGCCGGCATCTCGGCAAAGATGTCCTCGACCGTCGTGATCAGCCACGCCTCGTCGAGGTCGAACCGGGACGCCGAAGCGGCCGCGGCCGGGGCCGGGGCCCCGACGAGTACGCCGATGCTGCTCATGGTGTTGACCTCCCGTCACGCACACGGGCGAGGTGTCCGCACGTTCAGGCGGTGATCGCCTCGTGATGATGGCCGTTGCCGGTGTTGATCTCGATCCTGCGTGGCTTGGCTCGTTCGGCGACCGGGATGGTCAGTCGCAGCACCCCGTCGGTATACGTTGCCGCGATCCGTCCGGTGTCGAGGTTGTCGCCGAGGAACAGTTGCCGACTGAACACCCCGCGCGGGCGTTCGGCCGCGATCATTTCGACGCCGTCGTCGCGTGACGGTCGTTCGGCGTGCACGGTCACGGTGTTGTGTTCGACGTCGAGGCTCAGCGAGTCGGCCCGGACGCCCGGCAGGTCGAACTCGACGACGAAGTCGTCGCCCTCACGCCAGGCGTCCATCGGCATGGCAGCCGGTCGTGCCACGGTGCCGAGAACCTGTTGGGTCCAGCGATCGAGGTCGCGGAACGGGTCGGTGCGCATCAACATTGTTTCCACCTCCAGGAACCCTTCTTCGTGGTTCGCTCTTCTGTTGACACCTGCCGGCGCAAGCACATTATCTGTGTTGCCGACATAGATTTCTTATATCACCGATGCTAGGCTGAGGCAACAGTCCGAACAGGAGCGAGGGAAGTCGAATGGCAGAGCGCCCGACCGAGAGCGCGCCGACCGAGCGATCGCGGCGCGGCGTGTACGGCATTTCGGTGGCCTCGGAACTCTCCGGCGTCGGCCAACAGGCGCTCCGGCTGTACGAGAGCAAGGGCCTGCTCACCCCGGCGCGCACCGAGGGCGGCACCCGCCGCTACAGCGAGGACGACATCGTCAGGTTGCGGCAGATCACCGAGCTGCTCGCCGAGGGTGTCAACCTCGCAGCGGTGGATCGGATCCTGACCCTGGAGAGCCGCAACACCGACCTGCAGTCCGGGGCCGGACTGCTCGAGTCCGCGAACGCGCAGCTCACCTCCGACAACGCCAGACTCCGGTCGGACAACGACCGACTGAGAACCGACAACGCTCAACTCGCGTCGGACAACAACCAACTTCGACAGGAAAGGGACAGCGCTCATGACGAACACCGACCGGACCGTCGATGAGGTCGGCGAAGCGGACCTGCTCGACCAACAACGCGACGCCGACGACGTCGACGACCCCGGCCTCGACGCGCTCGCACCCCAGGTGACAGCGGGCTGGGACGCCTCCGAAGCGGACCGACTCGACCAGGTCCTCACGGCGCCACTCGACGACGAGCGGCGCACCTGAACCGGACGGCAGTGCCGGCGGGTGATGGCGCTCATTGATCCTGCTCAGTCCTGCTCACCGAAAGTGCTCACCCGTGTGGCTCCGCCGATGAGGGCGGGTCTCCTTCGATGCTGGTGGTCTCTCACCACGCACCAGCACCCCGAAGGAGACCCGCTTTCTCATGCTCACATGGGAGGACGACTTGGAGATACACGCACTGCACAAACGAGGCTGGACGATCTCGGCGATCGCCCGCCACACCGGCCGCAACCGCCGCACGATCCGCAACTACCTGAACGGAATCACCACCCCCGGCGTGCGTAAACCCGCACGTCAGGACCCGTTCGAACCGTTCGTCGACTACGTCACCGCCCGCCTGACCGAGGACCCGCACCTGTGGGCCCGAACCTTGTGCGACGAACTCGAGAACCTCGGCTACACCGCGTCCTATCAAACGCTGACCCGCCAGATCCGGCAACGGAAACTGCGGCCGGTGTGCCAATCGTGCGCGTGCGCGACGGACCGCCCCAACGCGGTGATCGACCACCCGCCCGGCGAGGAAACCCAATGGGACTGGGTCGAACTTCCGAACCCACCGGCCGGATGGGGCTGGGGCAAGACCGCGCACCTGCTGGTCGGGTCTCTCGCTCATTCCGGGCGGTGGCGCGGGGTGCTGGCCCCGGCGATGACCCAGCCGCATCTGATCGACGGACTCGACCGCATCGCCCGAAAGCTCGGTGGTCTGACGCGCAGCTGGCGGTTCGATCGCATGGCCACGGTCTGCCACCCGGACTCGGGGAAGGTCACCGCCACCTTCGCCGGTGTCGCCAAGCATTACGGTGTCGCGGTCGCGATCTGCCCACCCCGCTCCGGGAACCGAAAAGGTGTCGTGGAGAAGGCCAATCACACTGCCGCGCAAAGGTGGTGGAGAACCCTGCCCGATGATCTGACCGTCGAGCAGGCGCAGGCGAGCCTCGACGAGTTCTGCCGACTGCGCGGGGACACCCGTCTGCGACCGACCGCCGATGGCCGCTCGTCGGTCGCCACGATCGCCGCTGCCGAACCATTGACCGCGCCGCCGACGCCGTATCCGGTGACCGTCACCGAGACCCGCACCGCCTCGCGGCAGGCGTTGGTCGCCTACCGCGGCAACCGCTACTCGGTGCCACCGGAACTCGCGGCAGCACAGGTCACCGTCGCCCGGGTCCTCGGCGGCGAGGTGATCGACATCGTCGCCGCCTCGCAGATCATTGTTGCCCGGCACCGTCTGGCACCCGACGGGGCTGGGGCGACCGTCCGCGACCACGGGCACGTCGTGGCCCTCGAACAGGCGGCGATGGCCACCGCCTCCGCCGGCGGGCGCCCACACCGCCGCAAGGAACGCATCCCACCCGGACCCACCGCGGTTGCCGCGGCGCACGCATTGCGCCACAACACCATCGGCACACCTTCGGCTGCCGAATCATCAACTCCGGCAGCCACATCAACCGTCACCGACCTGGCGGTCTACGAGCGCGCCGCCCGAGGAAGGAACACCCTCGCATGACCATCACACCCGCATCCGCACCTGCTACTGCCGACACGATCCCGGCGCCGGACACCACCGCGGCGGCAAGCCTCTACCAACGCCTCCGCGGCCATCTGGCGACCCTGAAGCTGCACGACGCCGCCGAAGCGTTTCCGGCGGTCCTCGACCGCGCACGGAAGGACGGGCTGTCGATGACCGCCACGCTCGAGGAGTTGTTGTCGATCGAGGTCGACGCCACCGAAGCCCGCCGCCTCGCCGGCCGGTTGCGGTTCGCGTGCCTACCGACCCCGGCCTCACTCGACGACTTCGACTTCGACTCCGCACCCGGCATCGACCGCAACCTGATCGCCGAACTCGGCACCTGCCGCTACCTCGAGACCGCGACGAACGTGCTGCTCATCGGGCCGCCCGGCGTAGGGAAGACGCACCTGTCGGTCGGGCTCGCCCGCGCAGCGGCGCACGCCGGGTACCGCACCTACTTCACCACCGCCGCCGACCTCGCCGCCCGATGCCACCGGGCCGCGATCGAAGGCCGGTGGGCCACGACGATGCGCTTCTACGCCGGACCCACCCTGCTGGTGATCGACGAACTCGGCTACCTCCCCCTGCCAGGAGAGGCCGCATCGGCTTTGTTTCAGGTTGTGGCGCAACGATATTTGAAGACATCGATCGTGATCACCACCAACCGAGGGGTGGGTGAGTGGGGTGAGGTCCTCGGCGACACCACCGTCGCGGCCGCGATGCTCGACCGGCTCCTGCACCGCTCCGTCGTCCTGAACCTGGACGGTGACTCGTACCGGCTGCGTGACTACCACGCCCGCGCCGAGAAGCTCCGCAAAACCGTCACCGGGACCCGGCAACCGCTACAGTGAACCCCGCCCACGAATGAGCACTTTTGTTGAGCACATGTGAGCGCTTTCGCTGAGCCTCATCAACCTTGCGGAACATGAACAAGGGATACCTGCCCGACGACCTCCAGGTGGGTGAACGCGGCGTGGACCAGTGCTCGCCCAGAGTAGCCAAAGGCCCACACAGTGGACGTCGTACAGCGCATCGGTCGGCGACGTCACGGCTATAAGCAGATGGTGACGAGTTCGTGCATCAGATGATGAAGGTGATGGTCGCTACAGCCGATAAGCGACGTTTACGACACCCGCCCTTTCCCGGCCGGAGTCGAGCCGCCCGCACCCGAGTAGGGAGCACGTGCTGGTCCACACCTGCGACGGCGTCGGGTGGGACGCCCCGCCGCGCCACCCGACCGACAGCGCACCCGATCGGCCGGCGCCGGTGACCGCCGGGGGCTGGGGCGTCGTCGTGGCTGGTGGCACCTCGAGACCGCACCGGGCCGACCTTTGCTGCTCCACCCCGAATCACGTACAATTTGTTGTACTTACATGAGAGGGGTGGGCCATGAAGACGATGACGTATTCGGAGTCGCGGGCGAGGTATGCCGAGACCTTGAACGCCGTCACCGACGACCGCGAGGAAGTGGTGATCACCCGGGCCGGGCACGAACCTGTGGTGATGGTGGCGCTCGACGACTACGAGTCGTTGAAGGAGACGGCGTACCTGCTCAGGAGCCCGGAGAACGCCCGCCGGTTGCTGGCCTCGATCGATCGGCTCGAGCGCGGCGCCGGGACCACCCGCGACCTGCTCGAATGAAGCTGGTATGGGACGAGAGCGCATGGGAGGACTACCTCTGGTGGCAGACCCAGGATCGCAAGGTCCTCAAGCGGATCAACACGCTGATCAAGGATGTCGAACGGGGCGGCAACGAGGGGATCGGCAAGCCCGAACCCCTCAAGCACGGCTTCCACGGCTACTGGTCGCGTCGGATCACCGACGAACACCGACTCGTGTACAAGATCGGCGAGGACGAGATCCGAATCGCAGCCTGCCGGTACCACTACGGGAGCTGACATCGCCCGCTGGCCAAATAGCTCACGGCACAAGCGAATCGAGGGTGGACCGCGGGCAGAGGGTTGGTTTCGGCCGAGGCAGAAACCTACCACCTCTGGCGCGGACCTTGTCCGATATCCCTGATCCGCAAGCCGTCGGCGTGCGCGTCCACGGCTGCGTTCGTCCGACGGGTCCGGCACTCGGTCGCGTTTCGGCGCGAGGGCTCCGATCCCGGCGCCACCACCACACAGGGAACACGCAAACACGTCACAGTCTCGAAATACGTTGCTGCACAACCACTTCCGTCCAGCCGATAAGTTATATTATCGACATTTCGACTGTTGAGAGCGATTGAATGTTGACGCTGTCGAGATCGATCTGGACTGCGGCTCGGCGATACGACTCGGCCCGCATCTCGGCGTAGAGGGCAGCATCCTCGTTGCCGGCCGCGCGTGCCTGCTCCGCTTCGGCTCGATACTCCTGAGTTCTCTTCTCGGCGTATGTCATACCGCCCCGATTCTGCGGAGATCCATCTCGCGAAGTTGTCTCTTCTCGCGCTTAGAGCATGTCTGACAAACATGTTCTTGCAATCCCTCAGCGATCGTTGAGTTCTTCTACGGCAGAGGGATGATCGCGTTGACAAGCTCCGACGGGTCCGGACGCACCAGATGCGTGGTCGCCGGTTCGAGTCCGATCTCGGGCCATTCGGCGATCAGCGGCAGGTTGCGGGTGTTTGGTAACCCGGTTACTTCGTACAGGTATTCGCGCTGGTACAGCTCCTCGGTGGGGACTGCTGCACGGATAGGTGACATCTGATCTGTGGTGCCGGCAGGCACTGCTGGAAGGATGTACCCGTGCCGAAGCCGTATCCCAAGGAGTTCCGTGACGACGTCGTCCGCGTGGCTCGCAACCGCGAGCCGGGCCAGCAGCTGAAGCAGATCGCCGCTGACTTCGGGATCAGCGAGTCCT
>NZ_JBIAOU010000041.1:0-8821 GCF_042879035.1 Rhodococcus sp. NPDC003318
CGGCGTTGACCAGGGTTTGCGACGGCCGGAATCGTCGCCTGGGGGCTCGTCGAACGTCGAATTGGCCACTCGTCGCCGAACCTACTGGTAGTGATGAGCGCCACATGGTAGAACAAGTTAACTTCTTATTTGATGTTTGCCCAGGTGGCCTGAGACAAGGCGGCCAGTCCCGCCTCCGCAGCGAAGATCTTCAGCGCCGCCGTATCGGACAGGAGAGATGACCATGGGAAAGCTCGACGGCAAGGTCGCAGTGGTGACTGGGGCCGCCCGCGGGCAAGGCCGCAGCCACGCGGTGGCGTTGGCTGCCGAAGGCGCCGACATCATCGCGCTCGACATCTGCGCCGACATCGACACCAACGGTTACCCCCTCGCCACCCGCGAGGATCTGGAGGAAACCGTCCGCCTGGTGGCGAAGGAGGGCCGACGCTGTGTCGCCACGCAGGCCGATGTCCGCGAGCCCTCGCAGTTGCGCGCTGCGATCGATGCCGGAGTAGCCGAACTGGGTGGCCTTCACATCGTGGTCGCCAACGCGGGCATCTGCCCCCTCGGTGGTGACCAGCCCCGCAAGGCGTTTCTCGACGCGGTCGACGTGAACCTCGTCGGCGTGATCAACACGGTCAGCGCCGCCTACCCCCACCTGTCGTCGGGCGCCTCGATCATCGCGACTGGATCGGTCGCCGCGATGACCAAGGGCGCTGCCGACAATCCCGCGCACGGCGCGGGCGGCGCGGGCTACAGCCACTCCAAGAAGGGTGTGGTGCAGTTCGTGCACGACCTTGCCCTGCAGTTGGGGCCGGAGTTCATTCGTGTCAATGCGATTCACCCGACGAACGTCAACACCGACATGCTGCACAGCGACCCCATGTACCGCGTGTTCCGTCCCGATCTCGAAGCGCCGACGCGGGAAGACGCAGAGGCCGCGTTCGCCGCTCCGCAGGTGATGCCCGTTCCGTGGGTGGAACCCAGCGACATCAGCAAGTCGGTGGTCTTCCTCGCCTCGAGCGACGCCGCCTACGTCACCGGACTGCAACTCAAGGTCGACGCCGGGGCCCTCCTGCGTCACACCCAGCCCTACGCCCACGCCTGACACCGCAGGACAAAGGACCACGATGCTCAAGGAATATCGCCAGCTCTTCATCGATGGCAAGTGGGTTCCCACCGAGTCCGGCCGGACTGCGCCGGTGATCAATCCGGCGACCGAGGAAGTCATCGGAACCGCGCCCATGGCCTCCGGCGCGGACGTCGCGCGGGCGATCCAAGCCGCGCGAACCGCATTCGACGAGGGGCCGTGGCCGCGGATGTCCGTCGGCGAACGCTCCGCGATCCTGCTGCGGATGGCCGACCTCATGGAGCAGCGACTCGACGAACTCGTCGAACTCAACATCGCCGAGTCCGGGAGTACCCGGATCGGTGCGCAGACCTTCCAGGTGGGGATTCCCATCGAGCACTTCCGGGACACGGTCGGGCGCGTGCTGCTCACCTTTCCCATGCAGACCCCGCTCACACCGTTCCTCGGCAACGGAATCGGGCAGGGTGTCGTGGACCGGGAACCGTTCGGGGTCGCCGCCCTGATCTCGGCGTACAACTTTCCGCTCCTCCTCAACCTGGTGAAGCTGGCTCCGGCACTGGCCGCCGGGTGCACGGTGGTCCTCAAGCCCGCACCGAACACTCCGCTGGAGGCGTTCGTCCTGGGCGAGATCGCCGACGAGGTGGGGCTCCCGCCGGGCGTGCTCAACATCGTTTCCGGTGATCTCGACGCCGGCTTGGAACTGACCACCAATCCGATGGTCGACCTGGTGAGCTTCACCGGATCGGATGCGGTCGGGCGCAAGGTGATCGAGCAGTCGGCGCCGACGATGAAGAAAGTGGTGCTCGAACTCGGCGGGAAGTCGGCGAACATCATCTGCGAGGACGCCGACCTGTCGAGGGCGGTGAAAACTGTTGTTCGCGACATCATTCTGCACGCCGGCCAGGGCTGCGCGTTCCTGACCCGGACGCTCGTGCACCGGTCGCGGCACGATGAACTGGTCGAGCTGATCAAGGCCGAGCTGGCTGCCGTCACGGTGGGCGATCCCGCGTCGCCGGGCACCGTCATGGGGCCGCTCGGCAGCGCCGCCCAGCGCGCCAAGGTCGAGGAACTCATCCGCGTCGGTGTCGAGGAGGGTGCCACCGTCGCGATCGGTGGCGGCCGTCCCGCGGGGCTCGACAAGGGCTTCTACGTCGAGCCCACCCTGTTCGTCGACGTGGACAACTCGATGAGGATCGCCCAGGAGGAGTTCTTCGGTCCGGTCGGTGTGGTCATCCCGTTCGACGACGACGAGGAGGCGGTCCAGATCGCGAACGACAGCATCTACGGACTGGCAGGCGGTGTCTGGGCGCGGGATCCGGTGCACGCGTATGCAATCGCGCGGCGAATCCGCACCGGCTACGTCACGGTCAACGGCGGTGGGGGCGGGCTCAGCCCCCACGGGCCGTTCGGCGGTTACAAGCAGAGCGGACTCGGCAGGGAACGCGGCGCGGCCGGTCTGGACGAGTTCCTGCAGACGAAGACCGTCGTCTGGGGAGTCAGCGCCGGTTGACCCGGAACGGTCCGGGAACCGGGGCGAACCCGGTGGCGCACGAGAGTACGAAAAACCGTCGGTGATCACAGGAGAAGAATGATGACGTTGCCAGATGTCGGGTTCATCGGGGCCGGCCAGATCGGTGAGCCGATGGTCGAGATGCTCCTCGCCGCGGGGCGCCGCGTGATCGTGTACGCACGACGTGAGGAGGTTCGTGCCCGGCTCGCCGACCGCGGTGCCACGATCGCGGAGACTCCGGACGATCTCGCCGTCGCTCCGGTGGTCGTGACCTGTCTGTTCACCGACGACCAGGTCCTCGAACTGTGTACTCCGATCATCGAGAAGATGCGGCCCGGTTCGGTCTTCGTGTCCCACACCACGGGCAGTCCGGTGGCGATCCGACGGCTCTCCGACGTCGGCCGGGGGCCGGGTGTCTCCGTGGTCGAGGCGCCGTTCAGCGGCACGCCGGAAGCCATCCGCCGCCGACAGCTGACGGTCCTTCTCGCCGGTGAGGACGAGGCGATCGAGGTTGTGTCCGACGTGGTCACCGCATACTCCGAGAACCCGCAGCGAACCGGCCGACACGGTACGGCACTCGCCGCAAAGCTGTTGAACAACGCGCTTTTCGCGGCGTGCGCACAGCTCACGCTCTCCGCGTTGGAGGCGGGTGACTCGCTCGGGATCGACGAACGCACGCTGCTCGACGTCCTCGCCGTCAGCAGCGGTGGGAGCACCGCCGCCCGTTACCTCGCAAGCTCCGGCCAGGACGCGAAGACGTACAGCGCCCGGCTTCCCCGATACCTGCGCAAGGATCTCGCCTCCGTCAAGGCGGTGACCTCAGATCTCGGGATCGACATCGCCGACCTGTTGGCTGCGGCGGAGCGCGGACCGATGGACCTCCGTGACGATTCGTCGAACGCAGATCGGCTCGAGCCCGCCCGTCCCTGAAAGCGGCCTCGTCGAGGCCGGGTCGGCCGTAGCGGCCCCGTACCACTTCATTGCCACTTCGTGATCTTGTGCAGGACTTCGCACCGCTGCCTCGGGTCACACCCGGCGCGACGCGAGCTCGAGATCGCCGTCGAGGAGTGGTGCAAGCGAACTCCGAACTATCGCCTCGTGCCCGGGTGGTTCGCCGACGGAGTCGGGAGCGAAGCTCGGGCGCCCAACAGTGGTGTTCTTCTCGAATGGAAGGTATGAAATTGGCTGGAATTCTTTCGGGCCGCGTGGCATTCGTCACCGGAGCGGCGCAGGGGCAGGGCCGCAGTCACGCCGTCAGGCTGGCGGAGGAGGGCGCCGACGTCATCGCGGTCGACATCTGCGCGCAGATCGAGTCCGCCACGCACACGATGTCGACCCCCTCGGATCTGGAGGAGACCGCCCGTCTGATCTCCGATCTGGGTCGCCGGGTGGTCACACGCATCGTCGATGTGCGGGACCGCACCGCGCTCGTGGAGGCGGCACGCGCCGGCCACGAGGAGTTCGGTCGGATCGACATCGTGGTCGCGAACGCGGGCATCTGCCCGATCGGGCCGGATGTTCCTCCCGTCGGCTTCCTCGACACGATCTCGGTGGATCTGGTCGGCGTCATCAACACCGTCGAAGCGGCGTTCCCGTACCTGAAAGCGGGCGGGTCGATCATCTGTACCGGGTCGATGGCTTCGCTGATATCAGGACTGCTCACCAACACGTCTGCCGGCCCCGGCGCAGCCGGGTACGCGCACGCGAAGCAGGGGGTCGCGCGATTCGTGCACGATGCTGCCAGGCAGCTGGCCCCGCTCTCGATCCGGGTCAACGCCGTCCACCCGGGGAACATCGAGACCGCCATGCTGCACAACGATGCGATGTACAAGCTGTTCCGCCCGGATCTGCCGAACCCGACTCGCGAGGACGTCGAGCCCGCGTTCGGACAGGCACACCAGTTGCCGGTCAACACGATTGATCCACGTGATGTCAGCGAGGCCGTTCTCTATCTCGCCTCGGACGCTGCCCGGTACGTCACCGGCCAGCAGCTGAAGGTCGATGCGGGTGCCCTGTTGACCAGCACCACCTCCGGCGCTCCCGGCTGAGCCGGGCGCCCATTCGCCGTTACGAATCGGATCGATCAGCGGCACAGCGACCGCTACTTTGAGGAGAGTTTCAATTGGGTACACCTCTCGAGAACAGGCGCATCCTGGTCACCGGTGCCGCCACCGGCATCGGCGCAGCAGCGGTGCAGGTGCTCAGCGCCGCCGGCGCGCGGGTTGTCGGCACCTTCCACAACACCGAACCGGCGTCCCGGTCGGGCGCATCGTGGATACGGTGCGACGCGACCGATCAGCAGGCTGCGGAACAGGCTGTGGCCGAGTCGGTTGCCGAGCTCGGGGGCCTCGATGTCCTGATTCACGCGGCCGGGAGTTGGCAGCTGGGCGTGCCCGGACAGCTCGACGCCGAGAACATCCGGAACATGGTGGAGGTCAATTTCAGCTCCACGGTCTTCACGAATCAGGCCGCGTATGCGGCGATGAAGGAGTCAGGCGGGCAGATCATCAACTTCGGTTCGAGCGAAGGAGTCATTGGAAGCCCGGTCTCGGCAACCTACGCCGCCGCGAAGGCGGCAGTGCACGCGTGGACGCGATCGGTGGCCACACTGTGGGGCCCGGACGGGGTCACCGTGAACGCACTCGCCCCGGCTGTCCAGACGCCGGGTGCCGAACGCAGATGGGGAACGATGAGCCCCAATGCGATCGAGCAGATGAACCAGCATCTGAAGTCGGCGATCCCCATCGGCGGAAAGCTGGGCGATCCGGTCAAGGACCTGGGGCCGGTGCTCATGTTCCTGTCGAGCGATGCGGCCAAGTTCATCACGGGCCAGCTCCTCGCGGTCGACGGTGGATTGCGGATGATGGGCGCGTAGTCGCCGCCCAACATGGCGGCCGCGGTGCACGACAGAGGGGCTGGTTCGCTTCGAACGGAATTCGAAGAGAACCAGCCCCTTTCGGTGTTCTGATCGATGAAGGACGGCTACCCGGCGGGGTGGGCCGTCATCGACTGGTGGCCGAGGCCGCGGACAGCGTCCGGTCCAGGTAGGCCACCGAGCGTTCGATGGCGGTGGCAGTGCCCACCGCCTCGATCAGCGGACCGTCGATTTCGAGGTCGAAGGCACCCTGGTAGCCGGCATCGATGATCTGGCCGATCAGGTCGGTCATGGGAACGTCGCCTTCTCCGGGGATCTGCTTCTGAGTCGTCCCGTTCTCGTCGACTCCGCTGTCGCCGATCTGGACGAGGGCGACGTGGTCGATGAACTCGCGCAGTGTCCGGCTCAGGTCGGGATCGTTCCAGACGTGGTAGACGTCCAGGCAGATTCCCATGTTGCACTGGCGGGCCAGTCGGAGGGTGGACTCCAGTGTGTGCGTGAACGACACGTACGCGTAGGCCGGAAGTGTCGGTTCGATCGCGAAGTGGACCCCCACCTCGCCCGCATGTGCGGCGACTGGCTCGATGAAGCGAGCAAACGTGTCGAACGATGCATCCTCGTCGCCGTCGAGCAGGGAACCGGTCACCGTGTAGAGGGCGGGTGCCCCGAGCTGTGCTGCGGCGTCCAGGTCCCAGATCAGATCCGCGCGTGTATCGTCCCACGTCTGCGGGTCGCCCAGATTCTGGGGAAGGTGGCCGATGAGTCCCGCGACGGTGATACCGGAGGACGCGAGGAGTTCTTGTGCACGGTCGAGCCCGAAGTCCTTCAGCTGCCCCGCCATCAGGGTTGTCGTGCCGACTCCCAGACGCTCGAGTTCTTCGATGAGGGCAGGAAACGGCAGGTCGAAGTAGCACAGTCCGCTCACGGACAGTCGTTGATGCATTACAACTCCTTTTGATTGGGGAAATGGTTGTCAATGTGTCCAGCGCTCGTGGGATGAGGTGTTGCGCTGGATCCCGGTCGGTGCCCTCGGGCACCTGTCCCTCCTGGGCGAACCGGATCGCCTCCGCGCGCCCTGCCCCCGGGAACCGTCGGTGATCAGGACAGCCTTTCCCTCGAATCGACGTGCCGTCGGCGTGGTCATGACACCTTCCTTCCTCCGAAGCCGTGGGAACGAACCGGTCCTACTTCGAGGCGATACCGAGGTGGCGGACGTCGAAGATGCCGAGAAAGTTGGAGATACCCATGTCTTCGATGTTGAGAACCTTGTCGCTGTAGGCGAACTGAGTGGGAACCGAGCAGATGAAGACGTCGAGTGCCTGCTCGGTGGCGATCGACGCCGCGTCCTGGACGGCCGCGGTCCGCTCGGATTCGCTGATCGTCGGATCGTACGACTTGAAGATGGCGACCTGCAGGGCGCTCGTAGACCACGGAATCGCCGATCTTGACCGACTTGGCGACATACGGGCCCGAACCCACGGGGTTGACGTCGAGATCCGGATTGTCCAGAGCTTTGGGGCTGATCAGTGATCCGACCGATCCGGCGAGCACATAGGGCAGGTCGGCCGCCGGACGGTTGGTGTTGAAGCGCACGTGTGTCGGGTCGACTACGTCGATCGACGCGATCATCGACAGGTGCGACGCGATGGTCGTACCCGGGGTGGTCAGGGCGTGGTCGAAACTGGCCTTGACGGCAGCGGCGTCGAGATGGGTGCCGTCGACGAAGGTCATGTCGTCGCGCAGGGCGAAGGTGGCGGATCTGCCGTCCGGTGCGAAGGTCCAGTCGGTGGCGACCATCGGTGCCAGTTCGCCGGTGCCGTCCGCGCTGACCAGTTGGGTGAGCCGGTCGTAGACCGGAGTGAGGTACGGGTAGGCGCCGATGTCGGACGCCACCCTGTGCGGGTTGAGAGACGCAGGGGGGATGACGAAGGCAACCCTGAGGTGGCCGTTGGGGTCCGCAACCTGGTCGGCGGCGGTCGCGCTGTCGGCGCTGCCACATGCGACCAGATCGGCTCCCAGTCCGAGCGTTGATGCAAGCACGGTCAACCGTGGGATCGAACTGGCTTTCATCCAGGGGTACTCCAGTCTCGTCGGTGACATCGGCCAGCGGGCCCGTGCCGAGTCGTGGGAGTGAAGAATGATTGCGACGAAGTGGGCACGGCACCCGCTCGGATGCGATTGGTCGGCCACCGCCAGGGATGCACAACGAACTACAAGTTAACTAGTTCTACCTTGTGGTGCAGGTCACTGTAAAGTGTTTAGTGGACCTGTGTCACACAGCCGGGCTCTGGTCCGCGCGTTGCCGCCTCAATCCATGCTTCCCGAGCGGTGTTCGCTTACGCCGTCTCGCCTCCGGAGGCTTTACGTGGGCTCGGCCCTTTACGTGTGCTCGGCGGTAAGGACTACAGTTTTCCCGTACTGTCGGGGGAGGATGGAGTGAGTGTGACCGCGCAATTTCGTGGGGGAGTGGGCGACCCGACAGTGCGAGCGCCGAAAGCAGCCGCACAGATCGCGGACCGTCTTCGTGCGCAGATCGTGCGCGGTGAGATTCCTCCCGGGGAGATGCTCCCTTCCGAGAAGCGCATGGTCGTGGACCTTGGAGTGTCGCGCCCCACGCTCCGCGAAGCCTTCCGCATTCTCGAGAGTGAAGGGCTGATCACCGTGCTGACCGGGGCTCGCGGTGGCCCGCAGGTGCGGCTGCCGGATCTCAGCGTGGCGTCGCGGCACATCGGTCTCTATCTGCAGACGCAGGGTGCGACTCTGCAGGACCTCATGGAGGCGCGTGAGGAATTCGAGGTGTGCTGTGTCCGGCTGCTGGCGCTGCGCTGCACGCGCGAGGGTCTCGAGGAGTTGAAGGCGTGCGTCGAGGAGCAGCGCCGCCTGTGGGAAGCCGGTATCGAGTCGGGTGCGAATTTCGCGCGGTGGGTGGCGCTGACGGGTGAGTGGCACGACCTCATCGCGCGGCATTGCGGCAACAAGACACTCGAAGCTCAGGCCAAGTCGCTCAGTGACGTGTTGGCCGCCCATCGAAGCGTGAGTCTGCAACGCAAGAAAGATCCGGACGCCTACGCCGACATGTCGTACATTCCCGGCGTGTTCGCGGATTACGAACGGCTGATCGACATGGTGGCGGCGCGCGACGCTGCAGGCGCGGAGAAGTTCTGGCGGGCACATCTGCGGAGGGCTGCCGAGGTCGTCTACCGCAATCGGGATCCACATTCCCCGATCAGTCTCTTCGGCTGAGGCGCCAGATCCCCGGCCGTGGGACTGGCGTGTAACCCCGGCTGTCCGCCAGAGGACGGTCGGGGTTTTTTCGTGTGCGGATCGTTGGGATCGGAAGGTCTGCCGCGCCGACACAACACCTGCC
>NZ_JBIAOU010000042.1:0-8690 GCF_042879035.1 Rhodococcus sp. NPDC003318
GGCTCGGCGTACACGGCCACACTGCCGTACCCGGCATCCTTCGCCGCCCGGATCACCCGCACAGCGATCTCGCCGCGGTTGGCGACAAGCACCTTCGTGATGTGCGCGCTGGCATGACTGGGCACTGAGCCTCCTGTAGATCGCAACGGGTGATCACAGCGGATCCCCGACCGAGTGTCGGACCCGGCTGGCTTGTTGACGGCAGTACTTCGGAGTGTAGGCACCGGCCCACCTGCGCAGGTAACCGGCTCGCGCATCGGTCCGAGCGCCGCGCGAAACACGCTAAACCCTACTGACCAGTAGTTTTACGGTTCACTGTGTGACGCGCTCCGACACCGCGCAGGTTCCCGTCCCGACGACCTCCTCCATCAGGCTGCGCAGCCGGCCGATGTACCGGTGCACGGCCGCGGTCGCGGTGTCCGTCGCCGGGTACCGGGCAGCGATGTTCACGCCCTGCGGGGTGCGGTTCACCCACACGTACACGTCGTCCTCGTACTGCTTGCTCCGCAGTGCCCGGGTGTTGCGGTCCGCCCACTCGGTCGCGGCCGGAACGAACCGCACATCCATGTAGGAGACGACGAACCGGGGGCGGGCGGTGGTACCGAGGACCTCACACACCCACTCGTACGGCACCCGGGAAGCGGGCTTCGCGGCGGCGACCTGCACCGCCGCCCGGCGCACCAACTCCGCGAAGGAACCCGCACCGCGGACCCGGAACCCGACCGGGCTGATCCCGACGAACCATCCGATCGAGCCCGACCACCCCGCATCGGCCCGGGTGCTCATCGGGGTGACCGCCTCGAACCTCTCGGCGCCCGCCAGTTCTGCCCCCGCGACGGCCAGGCAGGCGAGGGTGCCCGCGAAGAACCCGTGCCCGATCTTGCGGCACGCCACCGCGAACATGTCGGCCCCGGCCGGATCGAGAACCCAGGCGGACAGCCCGCGTTGGGGAAGTGGACGGTCCGGGAAGTCGCCGAGATCGAGAGGGAATTCGGGCAACCGGCCGCCACCGAGGTCGAGGACACCGCGCCACAACGCGACAGCGGGATGGTCGGCGTCCAGTTCGCCCGTCGCGGACCGTTCCCGGGCACCGAAGTCGAGGTAGCTGCCCACCGGGAACAGGTCGGCTTCCGCGTCCCCGAGTTCGCGCCGGTACAGCGACTCGATCTCCTGGCCCACCAGGACCACCGAGAATCCGTCGACGATCGCGTGGTCGGCGGCGAAGTAGACGGTGAATGCGCGATCGCGGTCCGGCGGTTCGATCGTGGCGAAGGCGAACGCCGGCCAGGACGCCGGCGACGTGCAGCCGTCGAAGAGGGCGTGCAGGTGCTCGAAGTTCTGGGCCCCGGACGTCCGGTAGCCGTGCTTCCGCGCGCTGACCCGGACGCGGCCCGGCGCCACCGTCCGCCGGCGCAGCGCCCCGCCGTGCACCGGGATGTGCGGCGGCGGGATGGTCGCGTGGCTGCGCAGGCCCTCGTGCCGGTCGATCCACGTGTCGACGGCGCGAGCGAACGCGGCGGTGTCGAGTCGGCCCGCGATCTCGAACGCGGTTCCCAGCCACGACTCGCGCCCGGGTCCGGACCGCATGCCCGCGTCGCGCAGGCGCCCCTCCTGGATGAAGGACGTGGCCCGCGGATCCTCGAACCACGGATTCGACGGGGCCGGATCGACGCTGCCGTGACCCCGCTCGCTACCGCCGTGCCCGCCGGTGACGGGTGCCGTGGGAATCCACTCGGTCAACGTTCCCGCGGCGACCGGGTAGTCGGCCAGCTCGGTGAACTCCATCGGCAGCACCTGTTTCTCGAGATCCGCGCGCCGAATGGATCGCATTCACTCGCGCAGATGACGTTTGATGCGGGTGAGCATCGCGGACATGCCCCGAAGGCGCAGCGGGCTGACGGCGTCGGCCAATCCCAGCGCAGCGTAGAAGTCTCCGGGCACGTCCAGTATCTCCTCCGCGCTCTGCCCGTCCAAACCCTGGTGCAGGATCGAGGCGAACCCGCGGGTCGTCGGAGCCTCCGGCGGCGCGCTGAAGTGCAGACGCACCTGCGAGCGGTCGGAAGCGTCGACGGACAGGAACAGCGGTGACTGGCACTCCGGCACCGGCTCCATCGCCGCCTGCTCCAATTCCGCTGGCAGCGGCGGCAGTTCGCGACTGAACTCCAGCAGCAACTGCAGCTTCTCCTGACCGTCGACCGAGGCGAAGTCGTCGACGATCTCGGCGAGCGGGGCGGGCAGCGTCATGCGATCGCCGTGACCTCACCGGGTGCGTCGCCCTTGACGATCGGGACCCGAACGGCGTTGCCCCACTCCGTCCACGATCCGTCGTAGTTGCGGACGTTCTCGAAGCCGAGCAGGTGGGTGAGCACGAACCAGGTGTGGCTGGACCGCTCACCGATCCGGCAGTACGCGACGACGTTGTCGGCGGACGCGAAATCGCCGTAGATCTCTTCCAATTCGGCTCGGGACCGGAACCGGCTGTCCGGGGCCGCGGCCTTCGCCCACGGAATCGACACCGCGGTCGGGATGTGTCCGCCGCGCAGCGCACCCTCCTCCGGGTAGTCGGGCATGTGGGTTCGCTCGCCGGTGTACTCCTGCGGCGACCGCACGTCGATCAGGGGGGCACCGCCCAGATGCGCGAGGACATCGTCCTTGAACGCGCGGATCGGTGCGTCGCTGCGGTCGACGACCGGGTAGTCGGTGGGTGCGTACTCCGGCACGTCGAGGGTGGTGTCGCGGTTCTCCGCGATCCATGCGTCACGGCCGCCGTCGAGCAGACGCACGTCCTCGTGGCCGAAGAGGGTGAACACCCACAGCGCGTACGCCGCCCACCAGTTGCTCTTGTCGCCGTAGATGACGACGGTGTCGTCGCGGCCGATGCCCTTGCGGCTCATCAACTTCGCGAACGTCTCGCCGTCGATGTAGTCGCGGGTCACCGGATCGTTCAGGTCGGTGTGCCAGTCGATCTTCACCGCGCCGGGGATGTGGCCGACGTCGTAGAGCAGCACGTCCTCGTCCGACTCGACGATCCTGATTCCCGGTGCGCCGATGTGCGCGCCCAGCCACTCCGAGGTGACGAGCCGTTCCGGATGCGCATAGGCCGCGAAGGACGGGTGGGGATCGGGCGCAACGGGCACGGGCGGCCTCCTGACGACGAGACGGTGGGTTGACAACCGCGAGTCTATGCGCCCGGCGGCTCCGGCGTCCGGGCGTGGGCCGCCGGAGTGCCGGACACCGTCGTCAGCCCGCCGACTCGATCAGGACCAGATCCTCCTCCGGATCCCGGACCATCACGCCACGGTCGCAGACCTCCGTGAGCACCTGCACCAGACGGCACAGGAACCGCTCGATCGTCGACTGCGCGATCGCCGTGTTCGGGAACCGCGACCGAATCGAGAGTCCCTCGTCCGTGCGGGACAGCCAGAACTGGGCGTCGTCGCACACCGTCACGTTGCTGATGTGATGCGCGTTGATCTCGCGGTGGCGCTCGGTGCCCGCGAGCCGCCGGTAGTCGATGTACGACACCATGAACAGGTCCGTGCTGGTGCGGCGGTAGCCGTCCCCGACCCCGGCCCGCACCTGGGGCATCGACACCCCGCACAGCGACAGCGACGACCGGAACGACGCGTGCGTGTCCGTGAGTGACGTCGCGAAGTCGTCGGGGTGGTCGATCCGGACGGTGATCGGCGCGCTGGTGGTCAACCAGCCGATCGAGCCTTCCCAACGCGGGTCCAGGCGGGTGTGCAGTGGAAACTGCAGCGGAACCACCGTCGGTGCGCCCTCGCGACGCAGCGTCGTCCCGATCGCCGTGAGGACACCGGTGAACATCGCGCCGCCCGCGGCGGTGCACACGCGGTCGAACCGATCCGCGTCCGCCGCACCGAGCAGTCGCCGCACGTCGGACGCCTGCGGTGCGGGACTGCCCGGCTGCACACCGAGGTCGAGCGGGAAACTCGGCGCGGTGCCGCCGCACGCCTCGTAGAAGTGCGCCCACGCACGGATCCGCGGATCGGAGGCGTCGACCTCCTCCTCGGCGGACTCGTCCACGCAGTAACTCATGAAGCTGCCGGGGTCGTCGAGGTGGGTGTGCACGTCCTCGTCGGCGATCGACGGTGACGCACAGATCAACTCGTAGACCTGCCGCAACTCGCGGATGGCGATCACGAGCGAATAGCCGTCGACGATGGTGTGGTCGAACGCCGCGAGCACCGTGGTCGAGTGCGCGCGCTCCACGGTCGCGAACAGGAACGCCGGGAAGGTCAGCGGATCGCAGACCTCGGTGAACCGGGCCCGCAGGTGGGTGCGCAGGGCAGCGGTGTCGTCGAACTCGAGGGCCTCCGACGGCGCCACGGCCACCGCGTGCGGCGGAACCATCAGCCGGCTGATCCGATCCGGCAACACCTCGAATCCGGTCCACAGCGCGTCGTGGCGTCGGGTGATCAGCTCGAACGTGCGCTGCAACACCGTCCGGTCCAGTGGCCCCGGAACGTCGAAGCTCGCCGCCATCCACACGCTGCTGCCGACACCGTGGGTGCGGGCGGTGTCCAGGTGGAATCGCTGGTTGTAGCTGGGTGGGACGTCCGACTGGACGAGCTCGCTCGTGGGCGCCAGCGTCCACTCCGTCAGTGCGCCCGGCTCGATGTCGTAGCGGTCGATCGCGGTGACGTGCATCAGCGTGATTCTTCCGTCCCCGACGGAGCGTCCGCCGGAATGATCCTGTGATCGCCCTCGCGCGCGACCTCCGTCATGATCTCGGAGAGACGGCGCCCGTACCGGTTCACGGACTCGTGGGCCTGCGGGGTGTCCGGGTGCGAGATGTCGATCCACGTTCCGTGGTCCATCCGGTTCACCCACATCGACGCGATCGTGGTGTCCTTCCCGCCGACCAGGCCGGTGGCGTTGGCGGCCTCGTACTCCTCGGACATCGGGAGTCGGCGGCCGTCCATGTACGACACGATCGGCGGCACTGTCAGGCCCGCGAACTCGCTGAGCGCCGCGACACCACGCTCGGCGACGACCGTCTCGATCGCCTGCTGGATCGACACCGCGCCGAGTTCCTTCCCCGATCGGAACGAGTTCTGGGCCGGCTTGACCAGATCGGTGAACGTCGCGGCGTCCCCGGTCGGGAAACCGACGGGGATCAGGTTGATGTACCAGCCCTGCGACCACTCCGTGTCGTCGCTGTCGCGCGTGGACAACGGGGACATCGCGAAGTAGCGGTCGCGGCCGGCGAGCTCGCGCTCGGTCACCGCCAGCGCGGCGAACACCCCACCGGCGAAGTTCCCGCCGTTCGCCCGGCACACGTCCGTGAACCGGTCACTGTCGGGGCCGTCGAGCAGCACCACCCGGGTGCCGATCCCCGGTCGCGGACCGCCCTGCGTTCCGAGGTCGAGGGGGAAGACCGGCATCGCGCCGCCGATGGCGCGCAGGTGTTCCATCCACCCCTCGACCTCGGGCGACGTGGTGGTCAGGGCCGCCGCACGCGCGCGCTCGCGCCTGCTGAACTCCAGATAGCTGCCCGGCTCCCGCAGGTCGTGGCCGGTGCCGTCGGCCTCGGAGTCGTACAGGGTGCGCAGTTCTGTGAACGTGTACGCCATCGACGTCAGGTCGGTGTGCGCATGGTCGACGGCATGGAAGAGCGTGAAACCGGCGCCGTCCGGATGCTCGACGGCACCGATGACGAACGCCGGCCACGCCAGTGCGCTGGTCGCGGTCGCGAACCGGTGGGCGACGTGGTCACGGACCGCCTCCGGGGTCCGCGGGAGGTCGACCTCGCGGGGTTCGATCTCGATGGACTCCGGTGCGATCACGTGCCGACGCATCCGGTTCCCGAAATCGGACGGGTCACCGTCCGCATCGGCGAAGTCGAACCAGCTCCACAGCGTCTCGTTGCGGCGTAGATACGCCTCGATGGCCCGTGCCATCGCCTGCTCGTCGAGGGCCCGGTCGATGTCGAACGCGAGCCCGATCCACGGAGACTGCATCTCGCCCCGCGCCGCGGTGGCCGCGGCACGGCGCAGGTGCCGTTCCTGGATCGTCGACGGCGCGGTGGGATTCTCGGGGGCGGAGCGGGCGGCGTCGGCGGCGCGCTCGGTCACCCTCCACTCGACGACCCGACCGGCCGGCGGGGTCCAGTGAGTGATCAGGTGAAGGTCCATGTGGTCGGGCTCCTACGAGACGTGCAACGCGGGCACGCCACGGTCGTTCGGCGGGCATCGCGGTGGGGTGAGGCTGACGGGTTGCTGTCCGATTGCTGTGTGGTTACTGTGTGGTTACTGTGTGCGGTGCTGCGGGTTTTCGGGTCGAGGGCTGCGCGAGCAGGTGACCGTTCACCACCACCACCGCAGCACAATCGCCACATTCAGGGTTCTGGAGCGATCGAGTTCCGTCAACGGCTACGCCACGGAGCAGTCTCGCCCCAGGGCATGCCACCGAACAGACACGGTACCCGGACCGTGTCGGTTACGGTGATGCGCCATGTCGATTGCTCACCGCCACGCCGACCACGTTGCGGCCGCCTCACACCCGGTCGGCTGGGGTCCGTGGCTCGGCCTCGCCGCCAGCCTGGTCGCCGTCTTCATGCAGCTCACCCACTGGAACCTGTTCGGCTGGGGTTGGCGCGCCATCTTCTACGTCAACGTCCCACTCGGCGTCGCGGCACTCGTCGCCGGATGGCGGTACCTGATCGACGCCCGCGCACCCGCGACCGCCGCCTCGACCCGGTCGGGGCGTTGCTGTCCGCGCTCGGCCTGTTTCTGCTGGTCTTCCCGCTCGTCGAGGGTCGCGAACGGGACTGGCCGCCGACCCTGCTCGCGATGCTCGCGGCGTCGGCACCCGTACTGGTGGTCTTCGTGCTCTACGAAGGCCGGCTCGGTCGCCGCGGCGGCGATCCGGTTCTTCCGCTCGGGCTGTTCGCCGACCCGGCCTTCTCGCGCGGGGCGCTGCTCGCCTTCGCCTTCTTCGGCACCCTGTCGTCCCTGGTCTTCACCATCGCGCTGACCCTGCAGTACGGATACGGCTTCAGTGCATTGCGCGCCGGCGTGACGACCATGCCGTGGGCGGTCGGCACCGCCGTCGCCGCGGTCCTGGCAGGTACCGTCGCCCGCCGGATCGGCAACCGGGTGTTGCCGCTCGGGATGACGCTGTTCGCGGGATCCCTGGTCGCGCTGGCGTTCATCCTGCCCGCCGTCGGCGACGATCCGTCCGGCGCCGTGTTCGTCGTCCCGCTGCTCGTCGGCGGCGCCGGCCTCGGCCTGTTCGTGGCGCCGCTGCAGGCCGCGATCCTCGCGACGGTCCGGCCGGCGAACACCGGGGCCGTGTCCGGGCTGCTGCCGACGGTGCAGCAGGTCGGCAGCGCGGTCGGGCTCGCCGTCGTCGGCGTCGTGTTCTTCGGTCTGGTCGAGGACGGCCTCGGCGCCGGCCGGATCGAGGCGTTCGTCCAGCCCAGCAGCAGGTGCTGTTCGGTGTGGCCGCGGTCGCCGCGCTGCTCGGCCTCGCCTCCCTGACCATGCCGCGCCGGAACCCCGCCTAGGGGCCGCCCGTCAGGCGGGGTCGGGGGAAGCGGACCACAACTCGGAGATGCCGACTCCCACCTCGCCAAGCAATCGCCGAACCAGCGGAAGCCCGATACCGATCACGCTCGACGGATCACCGTCGATCCGGTCGATGAACCAGCCGCCGAGCCCGTCGAGGGTGAACGCCCCGGCGACCTGCATCGGTTCACCGGAATCGAGATAGGCCTCGAGGTCGTCGCCGGACGGCGTCCCGAAATGGACCACCGTGGCACTGTCGTCGCTCGCCTCGCCGACCGCGACGCCACCCCGCACCCGGATCACACAGTGCCCCGTCAACAGGATCCCGCTGCGGCCCGCCATCGACCGCCACCGGGACCGCGCCACGTCCGCCGTGTGCGGCTTGCCCTGCAGCTCACCGTCGATCAGCAGCATCGAATCGCAGCCGATCACCACGGCATCGGCGACGACGTCCGCCGGGAGCGCGGGCAGCACCGCCGCGGCCTTCGCACGCGCCAGTTCCGTCACCACGCGATGCGGCTCCGCCCGCGGACCCAGGGACGCCTGCACGGCGTCCTCGTCCACACCGGACACGTGCACGTACGGCTCGATCCCCGCCTTGCGGAGCACGGTGCGCCGCGCGGGCGAGGCCGACGCGAGAACGAGGCGCGTCACGCCCGGTTCAGGAACGAGTACGGCGAGAACGGTGCCCGCCCGCGGTGCATCTTCGTCGGCTCGCCCCAGTGGTCCGGGGGAGTGGTGTCGACCGGCTCCGCTCCCGCACCAGCCGCGGCGACGAGGACGGCGACCAGCGCCGCGACCTCCACATCGGTGGGATTGCCCTTGAGCACCTTGATGACCGGCAATGGCGTACCTTCACTCGCGGCTGCCGCATCGACAGCGGCAGCGGCCTCGGTGAGCACCTCGACCTCGTCGAGTGTCGTCTCCGTGTCTGTCACCGTCTCAATGTATTCGCTGACGCTCATAGTTCTGACGCCTCACTGGTCCTCGGGGTGTTGACAGGTACTGCGGCGCCGTCGCCGACGCTCACCGCGTCGACGGTGTCGCCGACGCTCACAGGGGAATGTTTCCGTGCTTCTTCGGGGGCAGGGTGACCATCTTGCGTTCGAGCAGGCGCAGGGCGGAGACGATCTGGCCGCGGGTGTGGCTCGGGGGGAT
>NZ_JBIAOU010000043.1:0-5214 GCF_042879035.1 Rhodococcus sp. NPDC003318
CCCGCGATGGCGATGCCGCCGAGGTCGGATCCCGAGAAGTCCTTCAGCGAGCCCTGCAGCCGCCCCATCGGGGTCCGCGCACCCGCCACGATGACTGAACCGGTCACGACTTCCTCCAACGATCGAGTGTGTCGGCGCGACCGAAGCCACAGCCGAGAGAGAACTACGAAGACGGTAACGCTAACGTCGGGGGTATGACACACTCCGCCCCCGCCGGCTCCCCGCTGGCCTCCGAGCTGGTGACCGCCATCGACCACGTCGGTATCGCGGTTCCCGACCTCGACGTCGCCATCGCCTGGTATGCCGAACACCTCGGCCTCGTCTCGACCCACGAAGAGGTCAACGAGGAACAGGGCGTCCGCGAGGCCATGCTGTCGGTCCCCGGCAGCCCCGCGGGTGCGCCCGCGATCCAGCTGCTCGCGCCGCTGAACGAGAACTCGACGATCGCGAAGTTCATCGACCGCAGCGGTCCCGGCATCCAGCAGATGGCCTACCGCGTGAGCGACATCGATGCGCTCTCCGAACGCCTGCGTGCCGGTGGCGTCCGGCTCCTGTACGACGCGCCGCGTCGCGGCACCGCCGACTCGCGCATCAACTTCATCCACCCGAAGGACGCCGGCGGCGTGCTCGTCGAGCTCGTCGAGCCGGCCACGAACCCCTCCCACTGAGCCCCTGGGCTTCCCAGGCCCGTGTTGCCGCGCGGCTACGCGGCCCGACCTTTCGACTGAAGGGCGCCTTTGTTCGGGTGAACCGAGCAAAGGCGCCCTTCAGCCGTTACGGGCGGGTGACGGTACGGTGTCCCGTATCACAACCGGCCAGCGCGGTGCCTCCCCGGCGTGACCGGCGGTAAATTGGTTCGCATGGCCTACGATCACGACCGCGGCATGCCGTTCACCATCGTCCGCAAGGGATACGACAAGGACGAGGTTCGACGGTACTTCGACCGTTTCGACACCGAGCTGCGCGTCGTCGCCACCGACCGGGACGCGGCGGCCGCCCAGGCCCGCGACCTCGCCCACCAGCTCGAGGACGCCCGCGACGAGATCGACGACCTGCGCAAGGACGTCGATCGGCTCTCGGTCCCGCCGACCACGGCCGAGGGAATGAGCGAACGCATCTCCCGCATGCTGCGGTTGGCATCCGACGAGGCGTCCGAGGTCCGTGCCAAGGCCCAGTCCGACGCCGCCGAGATGGTGTCGATCGCCGAGCAGGACGCAACCGCGCTGCGCGGCAAGTACGAGGCGAAGCTGGCCGAGCTGGCCGACCGGCGCTCGGCGATGGAAACCGAACACGAGCAGACGATGGCGCGTGCACGTACCGAGGCCGCGCGCACCGTCGAGGCCGCACAGTCCGAGGCCGCGCGCCTCGAGGCGGAGTCCGATGCCAAGCGTTCCCGCGTTCAGCAGGACTTCGAGATCACGATGAGCGAGCGTCGCACCAAGGTCGTCGCGGCCGTCGAGGAGCTCGAGGCGTCGAGCAAGGCGGAGGCCGAGCGCCGGATCACGGACGCCACCAACGAGGCGCGCCGCCGACTGCAGACCGCCACCGAGCAGGCCGAGAAGCGGATCGCCCACGCCAAGGAACTCGCCGAGGAACTCCGGGTGCTCCGTGGTCGAATCCTGGCCCAGCTCTTGGGGATTCGAGGGCAACTCGACTCCGTGCCGGCAATGCTGGCGTCCGTCAACCGCGAGGGTGAACTCCTCGACGGAACGAAGGACCCCGCCGCGTCCGCCAAGGACGACGAATCGGACCTGCAGGACGCCGTCGACGAGCAGCCCGAGGACGCCCCGACGCAGGCCGGGAATGCTCAGCGGGCAGGCGCCCAGTCCAGGCCGGCGCAGAACCCGAACACCCGGAACGAACCGGAGACGAAGCCGATCACGACCACCGTCGGGTGATTCCACGCGAGCCCCGGCCGTTCCAGCATCCGGTGTGCCAGTGCCGACGATCGTCGGCGCCCCCGAGCCCGTCCGCGGGCCAGGCCACCAGATGGGCGACACCGGGGCGGATCTCGTGGTCGCAGCCGGGGCAGCGGTAGGTCTTGAGCGCTCTGGCCCCGGGGATCTGCCGGACGAGGTAACTCTCGTCGTCGTAGCCCGCCGGCCCCGACTCGGCCCGCGGCCCGTTCAATCCCACCGGTGACGGGCCTGCGGGCCTGCGGTTGTTGTTGCGGCGAGGCATGGCACCACCCTAGTCCGACGGCACCGCCGGCCTACCCGGCGGTCAGAACAGTCGGAACTCGGTGCTCTCGATACCGCGCAGCGCCTCGTAGTCCAAGGTGAGGCAACGGATCCCGCGGTCCTCGGCCAGGGTTCGCGCCTGCGGCTTGATCTGCTGGGCGGCGAACACCCCGCTGACGGGCGCGAGCAGCGGATCGCGGTTGAGCAGCTCGAGGTAGCGGGTCAGCTGCTCGACGCCGTCGATCTCGCCGCGCCGCTTGATCTCGACGGCGACCGAGGCCCCGTCCGAGTCCCGGCACAGCAGGTCCACCGGACCGATCGCGGTCATGTACTCGCGGCGAACGAGGCTGTAACCCGGGCCCAGCGTCTCCACATGTTCGGCCAGCAACTCCTGCAGGTGCGCCTCGACACCGTCCTTGACCAGACCGGGATCGACGCCCAGCTCGTGCGAGGAGTCGTGCTCGATCTCGTCAATCGTGATGCGCAGTTCCTCACCGGCCTTGTTCGTCACGACCCACAGCACCTTGCCGTCGTCCCCGCCGTCCTCGACAAGCCAGCACGGTGGGCTCATCCAGTTCAGCGGCTTGTACGCGCGATCGTCGGCGTGGATACTCACCGAGCCGTCCGACTTGACCAGCAGGAGCCTGCGGGCCTTCGGAAGGTGGGACGTGAGTCGTCCGACGTAGTCGACCTGGCAGCTGGCAATCACGAGACGCACGGCCACCACCCTAGAGCACCACACCGGGTGGTCCCGACATGCTGAGCCCCGGTTGTCCTCGTCGTCGCGGTTATTGTGAGCCACACCATGTCACGCCCGCGAAGATCCACCGCACCCCTCGGCTCGCCGATCCTCGGAACCGTCGACGAGAGCCCCCGCGTTCGACGCGTCCGCGTCCAGGTCCTGCTCACCGCGTCCCTGTTGCTCGCGAACATCATCGGGGCTCTCCTCGTCGGCGCGCTGCTGATGGTCGTCATCCCGGGGCCGGACGTCTTCACCCGCCGCTTCCTGACCGTGAACGCCGTCATCGGTCCGATCTACATCGCCCTGTCGCTCGTCGTCGGAACCCTGTGGGGCACAGTGATGGCCGTGCGCGACCTGCGGTGGGCGATCGAGGGTCACACGCCCAGCCGCCGCGAGGCAACCGCTGCCCTGGCGATGCCGTGGCGGCTCACTCGTGTCCAGCTCGTGCTGTGGTCGGGCGGGCTCGTCCTCTTCACCGTCGCATACGGCCTGATCAACCCGGAGACGATTCCCAAGGTCTTCTTCACCATCGCGATGGGCGGCATCACGGTCTGCGCATTCTCGTACCTGCTCAGCGAGTTCTCGTTGCGTCCGGCGGCGGCCCGCGCACTCGAGGCCGGTGATCCGAGACGGTTCCGGGTCGCCGGCGTCACCGGACGCGGCCTGCTCGCGTGGGTGCTCGGCACCGGCGTACCGGTGTCCGGCCTGATGCTCGTCGCGATCTTCAGTCTCGCCCGAGGGGACGTCGACGCGACGCAGGTCAACATCTCCATTCTGGCTATCGGCGGAGTGACACTGCTGTGCGGGTTCGCCTTGACGCTGCTCGGACTGGGCGCAACAGTGGCACCGATCCGGTCCGTGCGAAGCGCGATGTCCCGGATCGAACGCGGCGACCTCGACGCCTCCGTCGTCGTGTACGACGGCACCGAACTCGGCGAGTTGCAAAGCGGCTTCAACCGGATGGCGGAGGGGCTGAGGGAACGCGAACACATCCAGGAACTCTTCGGCCGCCACGTCGGACGCGAGGTCGCGGAGGCCGCCATCGCACGGAACCCGGAACTCGGCGGGGAGGAACGTCATATCGCAGTGTTCTTCATCGACCTCGTCGGATCCACCAGGCTGGCCGCGACCCGGCCCCCGTCCGAGGTCGTCGAACTGCTCAACCGGTTCTTCTCAGTCGTGGTCGACGAGGTGGACCGGCACGGCGGCCTGATCAACAAATTCGAGGGTGACGCCGCACTCGCCGTGTTCGGCGCACCCGCGGACACCGTCGACCCCGAGGGCAGTGCGCTCGGTGCCGCCCGTCGGATCAGAGACCGACTCGTCGACGAGGTACCCGACTGCAGCGCGGCCATCGGTGTCGCGGCCGGTGTCGCTGTCGCCGGCAACATCGGCGCCCGCAACCGCTTCGAGTACACGGTCATCGGCGACCCGGTCAACGAAGCCGCCCGCCTGTGCGAGATCGCGAAGTCGATTCCCGGGGCTCTGGTCGCCTCCGAACGGGCCGTCGCCGCCGCAACCGCTGACGCAGGCGAATGGACGCTGGGAGAGTCGGTGGTCCTGCGTGGCCGAGCAGAACCGACCCGGCTGGCGGTACCCGTCAGCGCGCGCTGACGCTGTCGGTCGGCTCTGGTAGACGTGTGGCATGGGTGTGACTGTCGACGAGTTCGTCGCCATGCTGGATACGTTGCCCGAGACCGAGCAGCACGAGGCGGGGAACTGGATCGCGCTCAAGGTCTGCGGCAAGGGCTACGGCTACATCTGGGAGAAAACGGAGACGGTGGGTCTCAAGGCGACGCTCGACGAACAGATCGCTCTCGTCGCCGAACGCCCCGACGTGTTCGAGGTCCAGTTCACGGCCGGCCAGTTCGGCTGGGTGGTCGTGCATCTCGAGGGAATCGAGGCCGACGAGCTCCTCGAGCTGGTCACCGAGGCCTGGTGCCTGACCGCGCCCCGCCGCCTCGTCGAAGCCCACGAATTCGGCAGCCTCTACGACGAGTAGCAGCCCAGCTGCCCCTGGCCACCTCGCTCACCCTTCCGGCTGACGGTGGCCTTCGTGCGGGTCACGCGTACGAGGGTGCCCTTCACCCCGCAGCCGCAGCCGCAGGGGCAGGGGTGGGGTGGCCCCGGGGTGGTGGCTGCCGTCCGCCACCCCACCCCGTCGCCGGCCGCCTCATCGCTGCACGGTGGCGGGTGGCGGTGGCCTTCGTGCGGGTCACGCGTACGAAGGCCACCCTCACCCCGGGGAAGGGTGGAGGGGCGGGAAACGACGAGAGCCCCCCGACCGATGGT
>NZ_JBIAOU010000044.1:0-4615 GCF_042879035.1 Rhodococcus sp. NPDC003318
TGTGGCCTGAGGTGGGTCGGGTTCGGCGGGCGGGTGTGTCGTCGTTCGGCGTGAGTGGGACGAATGCGCATGTGATTGTCGAGCAGGTTCCCGACGAGGATGTGTCGGTGGACGATTCGGTGACGTCTGCGGTGGGTGGTGTGGTGCCGTGGGTGTTGTCGGGTCAGTCTGCGGGCGCGGTCCGCGAGCAGGCGCAGAGGTTGTCGTCGTTTGTCGGTGAGCGTAGCGATCTCGATGTGGTCGCGGTGGCTGCGTCGTTGGTGTCCTCGCGTGCGGTGTTGCCGTATCGGGCGGTGGTGGTCGGGTCGGATCGTGACGGGTTGCTGGCCGGGCTTGACGCGGTGGAGGTCGGTGGTCCGGGTGACGCCGGGGCCGGGGTGGTGTTCGCTTTCCCCGGTCAGGGTTCGCAGTGGGTGGGTATGGGTGCGGAGTTGTTGGACTCGGCACCGGTGTTCGCCGAGTGGATCGAGCGCATCGACGCGGCGGTGGTCGCGGCGGGTGGTGCGTCGGTCATCGAGGTGTTGCGGACCGGTGAGGGTGTGGACCGGGTCGATGTGATTCAGCCGGTGTTGTTCGCGGTGATGGTGTCATTGGCCCAGCTGTGGCGTTCGTGTGGTGTGGAACCTGCTGCTGTGATCGGTCATTCGCAGGGAGAGATCGCTGCGGCGTGTGTGGCAGGAATCTTGTCCGTCGAGGATGCCGCTCGTCTGGTGGTGTTGCGGAGCGCGGCGTTGACTGCGTTGTCCGGTGACGGTGCGATGGCGTCGGTGTGGTGTTCGGCGGAGGAGGCCGAGCGTCGGATGGGGCCGGGGTTGTCGGTGGCGACGATGAACGGGCCGCTGTCGACGACCGTGTGTGGACCTGTCGAGGAGGTTGTCGCGTTCGTCGCCGACTGTGAGCGTGACGGGTTGCGGGCGCGTCGGATCGATGTGGACTATGCGTCGCATTCGGAGCAGGTGGAGCGGATCCGGGATGCGCTTGTCGCGGTGGAGGTGTCGCCGGGTTCGGGTGTGGTGCCGTTGTGGTCGACGGTCACCGATGGATGGGTCGATGGTGCCGATCTGGATTCGGGGTACTGGTACCGCAATCTGCGTGAGCCGGTTCGTTTCGGGCAGGGTGTCGAGGCGTTGGCCGGGCTGGGGTACGGGGTGTTCGTCGAGGTGAGTCCGCATCCGGTGCTCACCGGTGCGATGCAGGACTGTGTGGACGTGGCCGGCGGTAGTTCGGTGGTGGTGGAGTCGCTGCGGCGTGATCAGGGCGGGTTCGATCGGTTCCTACGTTCGGTGGGTGTGGCTTTCACTGCTGGTGTCGATGTGGATTGGCGGTCGGTGGTCGGTGGGGGAGGCGGTGTGATCGATCTTCCGACGTACGCGTTCCAACACACCCCCTACTGGCTCGAACCCACCGGCGCGCAGGCGCAGTCGACTGTGGACCATCCCTTGCTGGGAGACACCGTCGAACTGCCAGACCGGGGAGGATTCGTCCACACGATTCGACTGTCGTTGTCCACCCACCCGTGGCTCACCGATCACCGAGTACACGATCACGCGATCGTCGCCGGTGCCGCGTTGGTGGAGATGGTGCTTCGTGCGGCGGAACACGTGGACTGCGGTGACATCGAGGAACTCGTCATCCACACCCCGCTTCTGATTCCGGAAAGTGAAAGTGGAACGGTCGTGGTCCGCACAGTGACCGGCTCCGCAGCGGAATCGGGCGCGCGAGCTGTGACCATTCACTCGGAGACGAACGGCGAGTGGATCAGACACGCCTCGGCGACCGTCGTTCCTGCGCTGCAATCGGTCCCACGGTGGGAAACCCTGTGGCCGCCTCTGGGCGCCGAACCGATACCTCTCGACGGGGTGTACGACACCCTCCGGAAACACGGAATCGGGTACGGTCACGCGTTCCGAGGTATGCGTGCGATGTGGCGAAACGGGCAGACGCTCTTCGCGGAGGTCGCACTTCCGGAGTCCGAGCACACCGCGATCCGGCAGTACGGCATCCATCCTGCACTGCTCGACGCGACACTCCACCCCGTCGTCCAGGACGAACTCGTACGCGAATCGGCCGACCACGCGGTGAAACTGCCCTTCGTCTGGTCCGGGGTCAGGCTGTACGCCACGGGAGCGACCACGCTGCGGGTCACGCTGGCCCCGAACGGGGCCGGAGCCACCCGAGTGCAGGCCACTGATGTCAGTGGCGCTCCGGTCGTCCTCATCGAGTCGCTCAAGTCGCTGCCGATCAACACCGACCACCTCGCGGTGAGTCGAGCGGTCGATAACGGGCAGCTTTTCGGCATCGACTGGGTGCCGGTAGCGACTACACCGACCGCGACCATCGACGATGTCTACGAGGTGGACGGTCCGCCGGCCGCCGCGCTGACCCGTCTCCGGGACTGGGCGCTTTCCGACTCGGGACGCCTCGCGGTGGTGACGCGAGACGCCGAGTCGGACCCGGAACACGGTGCAGTCTGGGGCCTGGTGCGGTCTGCGCAGTCGGAGCACCCGGATCGGTTCGTCCTCGTCGACCTACCTGCGGGGGACATGGACGCCGGATGCGAGCTGGCGACGGCAGCGATGACATGCGGGCATCCGCAGGTTGCCGTGCGCGACGGTGGCTTGGTCACACCGCGCCTGAACGAGATACAGTCGAGCGAACAGCCGGTGGCATCGTTCGACGGCTCCGTACTGATCACCGGAGGGACCGGCGTCCTCGGGGCACTTACGGCGCGGCACCTTGTCTCCGCATACGGCGTCCGTAGCCTGACACTGGTCAGTCGGCAGGGTTCCGAGGCACCCGGGGCGGCCGAGCTTCGCGCGGAACTGGAGGCCGC
This sequence comes from Rhodococcus sp. NPDC003318, assembly GCF_042879035.1. Lineage (NCBI taxonomy): Bacteria > Bacillati > Actinomycetota > Actinomycetes > Mycobacteriales > Nocardiaceae > Rhodococcus > Rhodococcus sp. NPDC003318. The sequence continues at coordinate 2,834 of NZ_JBIAOU010000044.1, forward strand.
CGGCGCGCAGGTCAACATTCGTGCCTGCGACGTCGCAGACCGGGACGATCTAGCGAGGCTCCTCTCGTCCATCACGGATCTCCGCGCCGTCATCCACACCGCAGGTGTGCTCGACGACGGAACTCTGTCGGCGCTCACGACAGAGCGCTTCGAGGCGGTGATGCGACCGAAACTTACTGCGGCTCGCAATCTCCACGAGCTGACCCTCGGTACCGACCTGGCGCACTTCGTTCTCTTCTCCTCCATCGCGGGCACATTCGGGTCGGTCGGGCAAGCCGCGTATGCCGCCGCCAACGCAGCACTCGATTCCCTCGCTCGCCTGCGTGGTGACCTCGGTCTGCCCGCACTGTCGATCGCCTGGGGACTGTGGGACGAGGCGAGCGGAATGACGGGTCACCTGAGCGAACGCGATCTGCAGCGCAACGCTCGAAACGGTGTTCTCGGTATGTCGAACTCGGACGGTCTCGCCCTGTTCGATGCAGGTGTCCGGTCCGGCCGGCCCGCGGTGCAGGCTGCCCGTCTGGACCTCGACCGGCTCCGGACACCGCTGGTCGCGGCGACGCGTCGGATAACGGCCGCAAGCCGGGAAGTGCCCGAGACCTCGCTTGCCGAGTTGCTCGTCCGGGCACCGAAGACCGACCGGGACCGCATCGCGCTCGACGCCGTGCGCGGTGCGATCGCGGCCGTCGTCGGCATCGGTGACGGCGCCCAGGTTGAACCGCAGCAGGCATTCAAGGAGATGGGCTTCGACTCGCTGATGGCCGTCGAACTCCGGAACCGACTCTCCGCACTCACCGACACCCGCCTACCCGCGACGTTGGTCTTCGACCACCCCTCGCCGGAGTCAGTGGCCAGCCACCTCGTCGAACTGTTGGCGCCCGAAACCGAGATGCACTCGGACACCGAGGTCTCGGTACTGTCGGAACTCGACCGCATCGAAACCATGCTCATGGACTCCCTACCTGGTGACAATCCGACGAGACAGGCGGTGGCCGACCGACTGCAGGACCTTGTGGCCCTGTGGTCCCGCACCATCTCGGACAGAGCGACGACCGATGTCCGGCATGCTCTCGACAATGCGAGCCTGGCGGAAGTGTTCGACTTCATCGATCAGCAGTTCGGAACAGAACCGGAGGGCTCTCACGATGTCCACTGACAACGACAAGCTGGCCTCGTACCTCAAGCGCGTCACTAGCGAACTCTACGATGTGCGCCTTCGACTCACGGAGATCGAGTCGAGGGCGAGCGAGCCGATCGCCGTCGTGGGGATGGCGTGTCGGTATCCGGGTGGGGTGGGTTCGCCGGAGGATCTGTGGGATCTGGTGTCCGCCGGGGTGGACGTCGTGGGTGGCGTTCCCGGTGACCGGGGTTGGGATCTGGGTCGGTTGTACGACCCGGATCCGGACAAGGTCGGTACGTTCTACGCCCGTGGTGGTGGGTTCCTCGATGATGTCGCCGGGTTCGATGCGGGGTTGTTCGGGATCTCGCCGCGTGAGGCGTTGGCGATGGATCCGCAGCAGCGGCTGTTGTTGGAGTCGACGTGGGAGTTGCTCGAGCGGGCGGGGATCGGTCCGGATTCTTTGCGGGGCAGCAACACCGGGGTGTTCGTCGGAGCCATGCAGCAGGACTATGCCCCTCCAGCGGGCGCCGCGGGTGAGGCGCTGGAGGGCTACCTGATGACGGGTGCCGCGGGCAGTGTGATCTCGGGTCGGATTTCGTATGTGTTCGGTTTCGAGGGTCCTGCGGTGACGGTGGATACGGCGTGTTCGTCGTCGTTGGTGG
>NZ_JBIAOU010000045.1:0-3736 GCF_042879035.1 Rhodococcus sp. NPDC003318
ACGACGTCCACCCCGGCGGACACCAGATCCCACAGATCCTCCGGCGAACCCACCCCACCCGGATACCGACACGCCATCCCCACGACGGCGATCGGGTCGTCCGAGGGAAGGAGGTTGGGTGTGGGCGCTTCGACGGATGTTCCCGATGGAAACATCTCCTCGACAATCAGCGCGGCGATCGATCGTGGCGTTGGGTAGTCGAACACGAGCGTCGCAGGAAGGCGCAGGCCTGTGTCCGCCGCGAGTTGGTTCCGTAGCTCCACGGCTGTGAGTGAATCCAGACCGAGATCCTTGAACGCGGCGTCCACCGACACGGATTCGCGCCCCGTGTGTCCGAGCACATGTGCGGTGGTCTCGCGGACCAGATCCAACACCGCTGTAGACCGGCGGTCGAGCGGCAGCGAAGCGAGGCCGGCAAGGGCAGTCCGGTCAGTGGCTCCCGCAGTGACCACACGTCGCTTCCGTTTGCCGCCGAGCGGTGAGTCGGTCCGCTCGAGCTCCATCCGGGCCGCGACAACGGTCGACAGATCAGACTGCAGGGCGGCGTCGAAAAGCGCCAGTCCGTCGTCGTTCGTCATTTCGCGCACACCGTCGCGGGCGTTGCGCGCGTGATCACTCGCCCCCAACTTGGCGGTCATCCCGGTTCGTTGTTCCCAGATCCCCCACGCAATCGACACGGCAGGGAGGCCGAGTTCGCTCCTGAAGTTCGCGAGCGAATCCAGGGCGGCGTTCGCGGCGGCGTAGCCCGCCTGTCCCTTGGATCCCAGGATCCCGGCGACCGAAGAGAACATCACGAACATTGACAGGTCGCGGTCCAGAGTCAGGTGGTGCAGGTTCCACGCCGCGTCGATCTTCGGTCGGAGCACAGTCGTCAGGCGCTCCGACGTCAGGGACGTGACCACCCCGTCGTCGACGACGCCGGCGGCATGTACCACCCCGGTGAGGTCGTCGATATCGGCGAGCACGGCGGCCGCCGACGCGTGATCTGCCACGTCACAGGCGACAACCTTCACCGTCGCGCCGTTCTCGGTGAGTTCGTCCAGTAGTTCGGAGACCCCTGGGGTTTCGGGTCCGCGTCGCGAGACGAGGACGAGTCGTGTGACCCCGTGTGCGGTCACCAGGTGTCGAGCGGTCTGTGCTCCCAGGCCGCTGGTTCCTCCGGTGACGAGCACGGTTCCTGTCATCGGTGACGTCGAGATCTTCTGGGCCGGAAGGCGACGCAGACGTGGCACCAGCGCTCGACCGCTCCGCAGGGCAATCTGTGGCTCCCCCGACTCGAGCACGGTTCGCAATGTGGGCTCGTCGGAGGCTGTTTCGGTGTCGGTATCGGCAATGATGAAGCGGCCCGGGTGTTCCGACTGCGCCGACCGCAGCAGTCCCCACACCGCTCCCTGCGCTGGGTCCGAGGTCGCGTTTCGTGTGATGAATGCCACCGGGCCGCTGTCGGTTGCAGTGAGCGACGCCTGAACCAACCCGAGTACTTCGGGCAGCGTCGAGTTGTCGACCATGTACACCGATCCGATTTCCACGGCGGCCGCATTGACGGCGGGAGTCCAGTCCACCGCGTAGAGATCGCCCTGGTTCGCGGACGGAAGTTGATGTTCGTCCACCGATCGCACTGCCAACGACGCGACGACCCCGACCGGTGCGCCGGACCCGTCCGCCATCTCGATACGCAGTGCGCCGGGTGACGACGGTGCGAGGCGGACTCGCAGCATCGATGCACCCACAGCAGACAATCGCGTTCCCGACCAGGCGAAGGGGAGCCGCACACCGTCGGTGAGCGGATCGGCCACCGCCATGACCTGAAGTACCGAGTCGAATAGCGCCGGGTGCAGGCCGAAGTTCTCGGTCTGCAACGCGGGCACGGCGATCTCGGCAAACACGTCGTCGCCGCGCCGCCACACGGTGCTGATACCGCGGAATGCCGGGCCGTAGTCGAGCCCGACGTCCGCCATCGACTCGTAGAAGTCCGTGACGTCCACGGGCGAGGCACCCTCCGGCGGCCACACGGACAGATCGACCTCAGGCTCCGGGGAGTCTCCGACCACGACCGCGCCGCTCGCGTGTCGAGTCCACGGGGCACCGTCGTTTGTCGACGAGTACACGCTCACCGGTCTACGACCGTTATCGTCCGCGCCGACAGCCACGCGGACCCGAACTCCACCGTGCTCGGGTAGTGCGAGGGGCACCTCGTTGACCAGTTCTTCGAGCTCGGCGCAACCGACGCGATCGGCGGCATGGAGAACCATCTCGACGAGCGCGGTACCCGGAACCACCGTCCGCCCGAACACCTGGTGATCGGACAGCCACGGCTGGTTCGACGTGGAGATCCGGCCACTGAACGTCATAGATCCCGTTTCCGGGGATTCGATTGCCACTGCCAGCAGTGGATGCCCACCCCCGTCGAGGCCGACGTCATCGAGGTCGCTCACTCGACGATCACCCTCCAACCAGTAGCGCTGGTGCTGGAATGGATACGTGGGCAGCTCGACGCTGTGCGCCTCCGAGAAGAAGCGAGACCAGTCGACCGGGACCCCCGAAACGTAAGTCTTGGCGAGTGCTTCCATCACGGTGTCCACCTCTGCGCGGTCACGCCGCAGAAGTGGTGTCGCGGTGAGGGCGGCGTCGTCGCCGAACGACGGGGAGGTCATGGCGGTCAGCACTGCATCCGGGCCAAGTTCCACGAGTACTCGCACGCCTGCTGATCGCAAGGTCAGTAGTCCGTCGTGGAATCGCACAGGTTGGCGGATGTGGTTCACCCAGTAGTCTGGCGAGCTGAGCTGGTCGAGTTCGAGGACGTCTCCGGTGACGTTCGAGACGATCGGGATTCTCGGTGCCGAGTAGGTGACGCCGGCGAGAACGGTCCGGAACTCGTCGAGCACGGTGTCCATGTGGCCGGAATGGAATGCGTGGCTGACCTGGAGCCGCCGTGTCTTCCGGCCGCGGGCGTGGAAGTCGGTCTGCACTGCCAGCACTGCCGTCTCGTCGCCAGATATCACCACCGACGTCGGGCCATTGACAGCCGCGATCCACACTCCGTCCGGCAAACCGGACAGTTCCTCTTCGGAGGCCTGTATCGAAACCATCGCACCGCTCGTGACGACGGACTGCATGAGTCGGCCGCGCTCGGCGACAATCGTGCAGGCGTCGGCAAGGGTCCATACGCCGGAGGCGTGCGCAGCCGCCAGTTCCCCGATCGAGTGTCCCATCAGGTAGTCCGGTGTGACCCCGAGCGACTCGAGCAGCCGGAACAGTGCGACTTCGACTGCGAACAGTGCCGGCTGTGCCCATGCCGTGGATTCGATGTCGCAGTCGTCGGCCGTCACGTCCTGGTCGAAGTGCGATGCGACCTCGTCGAAGGCGTTCTTGAAGACCGGGAACCGCTCGTACAGCTCGGTGCCCATTCCCGCCCGCTGGCTTCCCTGGCCCGAGAAGAGGAACGCGACCGGCGGCTGTCCATTGGCAACGCCGGTCACCACGCGTGGTGACCGCCGGTTGGCGACGATCGCCGTGAGACCGTCGAGCAGTTCACGCCGGTCCCGACCGAGAATGACAGCTCGATGCGCGAGGGTGGCACGCGTGGTGGTCAGGGTGAAACCGATGTCTCCTGGGTCATGGTCGGCGGTGTCGCTCAGAACCCTCTGCGCCTGCTCGCGGACCGCGCCCGCAGACTGACCCGACAACACCCACGGCACCACACCACCCACCGCAGACGTCACCGAATCGTCCACCG
>NZ_JBIAOU010000046.1:0-3157 GCF_042879035.1 Rhodococcus sp. NPDC003318
TAAAGCACCCCGAACCTGTTTCGGACAGGAAGGTCGGCTCATTTGTCCTGGTCGTCGCGCCAAGGGCCCGAGGGGGAGAAGCGGTCTGGCGATCCAGCGGGTTGACGGAGCACTGATGACATAGTAATCGATGTAACCGTAGTTGGTATCGGGCGCCGCAGCGAATGGCTCCGGCGTTCTCGCCCGGATCGCCGGTGCGTTGAGCGCCTGCAATCATCCCGTCGTCGCCGCAGACGGCGGCGACGGTGCGAAGAAGTTTGCCGCAACCCGCACCGCGCCGGCAAAAGCGCGCTGTCCGGCAAGGTTCGGCGACGGAACCCCCTCAGGATCCGTCGCCGAGCCCGCCATCACGCCGTGGTGTCGATGACGATCTTCCCGGTGGTTTGCCGCCCCGCTACGCGGGTCAGCGCGAGGGGAGCCGCCTCGAGCGGGTGAATCTCGGAGACGTACGGCTTCATCCCGTTCGCGACCAGGCGCTCGATCTCGATGCGACCCTTCTCCACCGCCTCCGGCAGATGCGTACCGAGCGTTCGGATCTCGAAGCCACGCACGATCGCGCCCTTGAGGAGAACCAGGTTCAGCGGAATCCGCGGAATGTCGCCCTGGGCGAATCCGACCACGACGAAACGTCCGCCCCACGCGATCGCCCGGAAGGCCTGCTCCGAGTAGGCGCCACCAACCGGATCGACCACCACGTCGGCGCCCTTTCCAGTGATCTCCTTGATCCGCGCCTTGAGATCTTCGTTGTCGTAGACGATTGTCTCCACAGCGCCCAGTTCGCGGCACGCCTCGGCGCGTTCGGGAGTGGACACCGCCGCGATCACCTTGGCCCCCAGTCGGGTGGCGACGTCGATGCACGCCGTGCCCACACCGCCGGCCGCGCCGAGGACCACAACCCAGTCCCCGGCCTTCACCTCGCCGAATGTCGTCAGTGAGTGGTATGCGGTCCGGTAGGTGACGTTGAACGCCGCGGCATGGACCATGTCGAGGCCGTCGGGAACCGGGTACAACGCGGAGGCCGGAACTGCGATCTGCTCCGCGAACGCACCGCCGAAGGCACTGCCCATCACCGCGTCACCGGCGGTGAAATTCTCCACGCCCTCGCCGACGGCGAGCACCTTGCCGGCGAATTCGCTTCCTGCAGTGAAGGGAGTCGGCACCGTCACCTGATAACGATCGGCCGCAATGAGCACATCGGGATAGTTGACGGATGCCGCCTCGATACCCACGAGGACCTCGCCGGGACCCGCAACCGGGTCGGGTACCTCTCGGATCACGATCTTGTCCGGATCGCCGTGGACTTCGCATCGTGCTGCACGCATGTTGTGTTCTCCCTTGTCCCAGTGGAGGCTGCTTCGATGACACCCGAAGAAAACCAAGTTGATGAAGTCTTGTTCCGAGGGGTGGCGACGTGAATCGTCACCGGACTCGGTCTGCTACCGGACCATGAGCGATCCGCCGTCAACCGCGAAGATCTGCCCGGTCATGAAGCGTGAGCCCTCACCGGCGAGGAACTCGAGTACCGGAACCAGGTCTTCGACGTCACCGAGCTTGCCACCCAGGGGGATCTGAGTCGACAGCTTCCGGTCGTGCTCCGCCAACTGCTCGGGTGTCATCGACGCCCTGGTCTTCTCGTACATCGGAGTCCAGATCGCCGGAACGATCGAGTTGGCGGTGATCCCGAATTGAGCCCACTCGACCGCGATGGTCCGAGTCCAGCCCAGCACGGCACCCTTGCTTGCTGCATACGCAGCCTTGCCCGGCAGGCCCTTCGCGCCGGCGGCGGAGGCGAAGTTTATGATTCGCCCACCACGCTCCTTCAAGGGTTCCAGCGCCGCCTGGTTGGTGAGGAACGTACCCGTGGCGTTGATCGCCATGGTCCGCTCCCACATCTCCAGGGGCGTCGAACCTGCCGGCGCGCCGGGCGCAATGCCGGCAGCGTTGATCAGTACGTCGAGGCCGCCGAGGGATTTCACGGCCTCGGCGAAGGCCCCGTCGACCGATTCCTTGTCGGCGACATCGCAGCGAACGAATTCGGCACCGGCCGCGCCGGCGATCCGCTCTCCCTCCGACTGCGTGATGTCCAGTGAGACGACCCGCGCGCCGGACGCGCCGAACGCCGTGACCAGGGCCGCACCCATACCGCTGGCACCACCGGTGATGACGACACGCCGATCAGCCAGAGCCTGATTACCCACTGTGTTCTCCATACCTGTTGACGTCGAACGTTTTTCGAGTGACGGACCCGGGTCCAGCGGCGCGCTCGACGGGGGTCGCCCGGTCAGTACAGGCCGCCGTCGACGCGGATCAGCGACGCCGTGGTGTACGTCGATGCCGGGCTGGCCAGGTAGAGCGCCGTCGTGATGATCTCCTCGGGCTGTCCCGGTCGACCGATTGCACTCTGGAACTTCTCCCGTTTCTCCGGCGCCCACGACTTCGCGATGTCGGTGAGGAACGGTCCCGCCGAGATGGTGTTCACGCGCACCTTGGGTCCGTACTCGCGAGCGAACACCCCGGTCAGTGCGTTCAGGCCGGCCTTGGCGCCCGCGTACGGGCCGAAACGGGGTTGGGGGAAGATGGCACCCGACGACGAGATGTTGATGATCGAACCGCCGTCGCCGGCGGCCATCCGCTCGCCGATCAGCGAGGACAGGCGGAACGGGCCCTTGAAGTTGACGCCGACCACCTTGTCGAACAGCTCCTCGCTGGTCTCCGCCGAGGACGGAGCGAGCGGAGACATTCCGGCGTTGTTGACCAGAACATCGACCTTGCCGAACACCTCGTACGCCTTCTCGACGAGCGCGTCGATCTCGTCCCACTTGCCGACGTGGCAACCGACCGCGAGCGCCTTGCGTCCGAGCGACTCGACTTCGCGAGCAACCTCCTCGCACGCATCCGCCTTGCGGCTGGTGATGACGACGTCCGCGCCCGCCTCGGCGAACGCCAGCACCATCTCGCGTCCGAGGCCCCGGCTACCGCCGGTGACGAGGGCTACTTTTCCTTCGAGCGAAAAATGATTGGTCATGAGATTCCGTACTCCTCGAGAGTGGCGGCGTGCTTGGCCTTCGCGGCGGCCAGCCGCGTGGGGATGTGTTCGGTCGGGAACAGGCTGTCGGTCGCCTCGTACTTGGCGAGGACACCGCGGGCGACGGCGACC
>NZ_JBIAOU010000047.1:0-2609 GCF_042879035.1 Rhodococcus sp. NPDC003318
GCTGGTGTCGATGTGGATTGGCGGTCGGTGGTCGGTGGGGGAGGCGGTGTGATCGATCTTCCGACGTACGCGTTCCAACACACCCCCTACTGGCTGAGCGTGCCGCCCGCCGGAACCGGAGACGCATCGGACCACCCTTTCCTGCGGAACGCAGTAGAACTCGCCAACGATGGAGCCATCCTGATTGCCGGCCAACTCCGTCGGTCCCGATGCTCCTGGCTGAGCGACCAACCATCCGCCGGCGGCCTACTCGACTTCACTCTGCATGCCGGTGACCAGATCGGCTGCGACCGAATCGAGCAGCTGGAACTGATCACCCCACTAGTGGCGCCGGACGCCGGACCGATCGACGTCCAGGTCCGGGTAGCGGCGCCCAACCTCGACGGCGAGCGCACGATCACGGTGTACGCCAGACCCGAACACGGAGACTGGCGCGAACACGCAACAGGGCTCCTGACCGTCGCTACAGCGACGAAGTGGACGGCAGAGGGCGACCGTCACGACGTTTTCCTGCCGGAGGACGCCACATCCGAGGGATACGCTCTCCATCCGCTGCTCTGGGACGCAATTATCCGGACGGCCGCGCCGGACGACGATCGGGCTTGGACACCCGCGAGCGTGCGCGGACTGCAGTTGCATGCCTCCGGAGCGACCGCTCTCACGGTCACGGTGATCCGCACGGGCGAGCTCACATCGCGGATCGAAGTCACCGATCGCGCTGGTGCACCCGTGGCGCTCATCGAGTCGGTGACGATGCGACCGATGGATCGCATCCACGACGCGGGTGCCGGTCGGCTGTTCCGCATCGACTGGGTACCCGGAACGCCAGCGCTGGTGCCGACACCAGTCGCGAGCGTGTGGGAAGCGCGCGGCACGTTGGAGGATGTGCTCGAGCGCGTACAGACGTGGGCGGCCGGAGACTCGGGTGTTCTGATGATCACCACGCGGGACGCCGAGTCGGATCCTGCCCAGGCGGCGATCGCTGGCCTCGTGCGATCTGCACAGTCCGAGCATCCTGACCGCTTCATGCTGTTCGATCTTCCGTCCGACGTCGAACTGACAGAGGCGCTTGTTCGCGATGCCGCGGCAGTCTGCGAACCGCAGATCGCGATGCGTGACGGCAAGATCGTTGTTCCTCGTCTCGCCTCCGTGAGACGACGGACTCCGCAACCACTCCTGCTGCCCGGGACCGTGGTGGTCACCGGGGGAACCGGGGGCGTTGGTGCGTTGATCGCACGGCACCTGGTCGATGCGTACCACGTTCCTCGGCTGATCCTGCTCTCGCGACGCGGCATCGACACGCCCGGCGCGGAGCAACTGCGAGCCGAACTGACCGAGTCCGGTGCCGAGGTGGATGTCGTCGCGTGCGACGCTGCCGACCGTGACGGCCTGAAGAAACTCCTCGACTCCGTACCCGACCTGTCCGGAGTCGTCCACGCAGCCGGCGCGTTGGACGACGGCGTGATCGCCTCACTGGATCCGGAACGGCTGCACACGGTCATGCGACCGAAGATCGACGCGGCGTGGAACCTGCACCACCTGACCCTGGACCGCGACCTGTCGATGTTCGTGCTGTTCTCGTCCGTCTCCAGCACATTCGGCAGCGCCGGGCAGGGCAACTACGCGGCAGCCAACGCCGCGCTCGAGGCGCTCGCCCACCATCGCGTCGGCCTGGGACTTCCCGCCGTTGCACTTGCCTGGGGACTGTGGGAGCAGACCAGCGGAATGACCGGCCACCTCAAGGAGGTCGACCGTCGGCGTACCGCCCGTGACGGAGTGCTCGCGTTGTCCTCTCACGACGGGTTGGCGCTGTTCGATGCGGGAGTCGCAGCCGACCACCCCGCACTCGTCGCCGCCCGTCTCGACCTTTCCTGCCTGGACTCGATCCTGGTGAGCCGCCTGAAGCCTGCGCGAGTCAAACGGGGCACGGTCTCGTCGAACTCGGGCACCCTGGCCGACCGGATCGCCGGAATGCCCGCCCGTCAGAGGACACGAACGCTGACCGATCTGGTGCGCGACACCGCCGCTGAAGTACTGGGCCACGCCGGACGGGAGGACATCGGTGCCGACGACTCCTTCCGAGACCTCGGCGTCGACTCGCTGACCGCGGTCGAACTGCGCAACCGCCTGTCCATGGCCGCCGGACTCACTCTGCCGAGCACCCTGGTGTTCGACCACCCCACCGCACGATCGGTGGCCGAGCGTCTGGAAACGGAGTTGCTCGGGCAAGTCTCCGAGACGGCACACGGTGCAGACGAACGACACGCTGTGCCAGGTTTATCGGATGATCCGATCGTGATCGTCAGCATGGCCTGCCGGTATCCGGGCGGTGTCGGCTCCCCCGAGCAGTTGTGGACCCTCCTGGCCGACGAGCGGGACGCGCTGACGGAGTTCCCCACGGACCGAGGATGGAACATCGACCACCTCTATCATCCGGACCCCGACCACCCCGGGACGAGCTACACCCGCTTCGGTGGGTTCCTCGATGATGTCGCCGGGTTCGATGCGGGGTTGTTCGGGATCTCGCCGCGTGAGGCGTTGGTGATGGATCCGCAGCAGCGGCTGTTGTTGGAGTCGACGTGGGAGTTGCTCGAGCGGGCGGGGATCGG
>NZ_JBIAOU010000048.1:0-1881 GCF_042879035.1 Rhodococcus sp. NPDC003318
GGCCCAATCTGCGTGAGGCGCTCGAGTTCGCGATCGGTGCGGAGTCGGCGGACGTGGCCTCTGCGGAGGTGCTCGAGTTCACCATTGCGTTGCAGCCGTTCTGGTTCGCGTGTGGTCACATGGTTGAAGGTCTCCACTGGGTCGGTCGGGTTCTCGACCATGTGGGTGACGAGCCGTCCGTGACCTATGTGAAGGCCCTGTGCCACCACTGCATAGCGAACGAGGTCCAAGGGAATCTGGCGGAGGGAGCGACCTTTGTGGCGCGGGCCAGATCCATCGCGGACCGCCTCTCGGACCCGGTCGCGGACGCCTGGGTCGACTTCGCGGAGGGACGCCACGCCACCTTGGCCGGAGACCTGCCCCGCGCTCATCGACTGCTCGAGCGCGCGCAGGAGGTGTTCGTCGCGCACGACGACGTGCTCTCGCAGGTGCTGGTGCTGCTGACGATCGGAACGGCGCGGTTGATCGAGCGTGACGCCGAGGGCGCGATCGCCACCTATGCGGAGGTCCTGCGAATCACCGAACCCCGCGGTGAAACGGTGTTCCGGTCGCAGGCGCTGAGCGCCACCGCGGTGGCCGCATGGAGTGAACGTGACCGGCAGCGGGCGCTCGACGCCGCGACGCAGGCACTGCGGGTGAGCCGTCCGAGGCAGGATCGCTTCCTGGCATCGGTGTGCCTGGAGATTCTCGCTTGGATCCATGCCGCCGACGGCGACAACCGACGCGCCGCCACCCTGATGGGCGCGGCGCAGGCGATGGCACAACTGGGCGAACCCATCGTGACGTTCGGGAGCCTCAATTCCGAGCAGGAGAGCGGTGAGGAGCGTGCGCGGACAATGGTGGGGTCCGCGGCGTTCGACGGCGCGTACGCGGAGGGCCGCAAGCTCGACTACGAGGCCGCCGTCGACCTGGCGCTGGGCGAGCGGTCGCGGCCGGCGCCCGCCGCCGCGGCGTCGCCGACGGACCTGACGCGACGTGAGCGGGAGGTGGCCGGGCTGGTCGCCGAGGGACTGACGAACAAGGCGATCGCGGCCCGGTTGACCATCTCGCGGCGCACCGTCGACGGTCACGTCGAGCACGTCCTGGCGAAGCTGGGGTTCTCGTCGCGCGCCCAGATCGCGGTGTGGGTGGCGCAGCAGGCGGGGGCCTGATCTCGGGCGACGCCGGTGGGCCGCCGTTGCCCGTGTGAGTAGCCCGGCAGATCTCGGGCAGTGAGCTTCTTTGTTTCAAGCCGCGCTGCTTGATTCCGGCCGGGCGGACCTCGTTCGGCGGCCGATATCCACGTGTGGAGTGAAGCCGAATCTGGTTGTACCGCAATTCGACATACCGGGGCTCCCGCCCTGGGCGTGCTGCCGTGTCGGGTGGGCGGTGCGGTGGACCGACTCGGCACAGGACATGAGGTGTCCGGCGGTCGGGAAGGTCTTGCAGGCGATCTCGGTCAGGAGTCTGGCGGCGATCCTGACGCCGACGCCGGGCATGCTCGTCAAAACCGGGTGAAGAGGGTGGGATTCCACGAGTTTCTCCATTTCACAAGCAATCTCGTCGTTGCCGTTCGTCATCGGAAAGGTCCGGTCGAACACCCGCTCAACCGGCCCGGACCAGTGCGACCGCGTGATGGGCTGTCTTGCCGACGTCCAGGCCTACGAGAACAGCGGCATCCTCGGGGCCCGAAATGCCCAGTGCCATAACGATCCCCCATGCCGTTACGCTCGGGTAACGGGGGAATGTCGCCGACCAGGACACTGTCCGAGAACCTTCAGGCACTTCGGTGAAACGTCGGCGCGTCTTTTTCGTGTCGGGCATATTCTGGCTGTGGAGGTGTGCCCACCGTCGGCGATGGCGTCGCGGCCAGGTGCGCGTGTTGGTGATGAGTGATCCGCT
>NZ_JBIAOU010000049.1:0-1433 GCF_042879035.1 Rhodococcus sp. NPDC003318
AGTAGGACTTTGTTAGGTTTGTCACGTTCGCATGTGGGGACTCGAGATTCGGCGTGATTCTCGAGACGATCATCGGGTGGATGCTGCAGCCCTGGCCGAGGTCGACGAACGTCTGGATTCGTTTGTCGGTGAGGTGTTCTCGTCCTTGAAGCGGAAGGATCAGCGGGCGACAGCGGGGGTGTACGCGAGGGGGTTGCTGCTCGACGGGCGCCGCAAGTCGATGCAGCCGATGGCCGAGCGGCTCAGGGTCGATCACCAACGGTTGCAGCAGTTCGTGACCACGTCTCCGTGGGACGTGGTTCCGGTGCGCAAGACGCTGTCGCGCAGGGCGTGCGATCTGATCGAACCGGACGCGTGGGTCATCGACGACACCGGGTTTGCCAAGGACGGTGACGGGTCGCCGTGCGTGGCGCGGCAGTATTCGGGCACGCTCGGCAAGGTCGGCAACTGCCAGGTCGCGGTCAGTGTGCACGCCGCCACCGATGCGGTGTCGGCGCCGCTGGACTGGCGCCTGTATCTGCCCGAGAGCTGGGACGACGCCGCGGCGCAGGACCCCGAGACGGCCGCGGCGATCACCGCCCGCCGCCGTCGCAGCGCGATCCCCGACGACGAGCGGCACCGCACCAAATGGCGGATGGCGATCGAGATGCTCGACGAGTTGATCGAGTGGGGCCGCACCCCTGCGGTGATCGTCGCCGACGCCGGGTACGGCGACTCCGCGACCTTTCGTCAGGGGCTGACCGACCGAGCGTTGGCGTACGTCGTCGCGGTCAAGGGAGCCACCCTCGCGCACCCCGTCGACGCCGTCCCGGCCGCCGCCGAGTACTCCGGACGCGGCCGGCCCCCGACCCGCCGCTACCCGACCCCAGGGACCTGCAAGGACCTCGTCGTCGCCGCCGGTGAGCGGGCACTGACCGAACTCACCTGGCGCCACGGCACCAAGACCGGCCCCGCCAACCCGACCGCGGCGATGCGCTCGAGGTTCGTCGCCCTGCGGGTCCGCCCAGCCAACCGCACCATTGCCCGCGACGAGAACGGTGTCCTGCCGCAGGCCTGGCTGCTCGCGCAATGGCCTTCGGGAGCAGCCGAACCCACCGACTTCTGGTTGGCCACCCTCCCGGACGACACACGCATCTCCGAACTGGTCCGGCTGGCGAAGATCCGCTGGCGTATCGAGCACGACTACCGCGAACTGAAAACCGGTCTCGGACTCGACCACTTCGAAGGCCGCTCCTGGCTCGGCTGGCACCACCACGCCACCCTCGTCACCGCCGCGCACCTGTTCATCACCACCCTCCGACTCGCCGACCCAAAAGCCGATGGGCAGGACTGACCCTCTACGCCGTCGTACGCAAACTCCAACGCGCACTGGCCTATTGGATCGGGACCTGCCCGACCTGCCACCACACCTTCCCCACCTAACAAAGTCCTAC
>NZ_JBIAOU010000050.1:0-1432 GCF_042879035.1 Rhodococcus sp. NPDC003318
GGGTAATCGGAAGCCTAGGCGGCGAGGGCTTGGGCCCGGTATGTGACCGGGCTCAAGCCGTCGAGCTTGGTGGAGATCCGTTCGGTGTTGTACCAGTGGATGTACTCGTGCAGTGCGTCGGTGAGGGCGTCGATCGTCGAGTACCGGACGTGGTGGAAGAGCTCTTCTTTGAGGTGGCCGAAGAAGTTCTCGATGACGGCGTTGTCGAAGCAGTTCGCCTTGCGCGACATCGACTGCGTTGCACCGGCGTCGGCGAGCAGCCGCCGCCAGGACGCATGCTGGTACTGGAAGCCCTGATCCGAGTGCACGATCAGCGGCTGGGTCACGTCGGGCTGGGCGAGGTCGAGGGTCGTCAGTGCCGCGGACAGGGAGGTGTTGGTCAGCTGCAGGGTCGGTGACGGGCCGAGCGTGTAGGCGATGATCTGCCGGTCGAACAGGTCCATGATCGGCGACAGGTACAGCTTGTCCTCACCGATCCGAAACTCGGTCACATCGGTGACCCACTTGCGGTTCGGCGCATCGGCGGTGAAGTCACGATCGAGCAGGTTCGGGGCGAGCGCGGCGAGCTGCCCCTGGTAGGAGTTGTACCGGCGCCGGCGTCGGACCCTGCAGACCAGCCCGAGCTCGCTCATCAACGCCAACACCGTCTTCTTCGCCACCGCCACGCCGGCCCTGACCAGTTCGTGGTGGACACGGCGGTGCCCGTAACGGCCGTGGTTGCGTTCGAAGATCTCGGTGATCGCGGTCTTGAGCTGCGCCTGCGGATCGGGAGCGTGCGCACGCGCCTGGTGATAGAAGAACGTCGACCGGGCCAGCCCGGCGACCTCGAGGAGGACCTCGAGGCGGTGTTCAGCCTTGAGAGCGATGACGGCACGAACCTTCACGGCCGTTCCCGAGCCCTCAAGGCCTGCACTTTTCCCAGGTAGGCGACCTGCGCCCGCAGAACCTCGTTCTCTCGGCGCAGTCGCTCGAGTTCATCGACCTGCCGCGGCCCCGTCTCGACGGGCTTCGGTGGGCGTCCTGCCCGCTTCGGACGCAGCCCGTCCTCGCCTTCGGCGCGGTACCGGCGCACCCACGACTCGACCAGCTTCGGTGAGGACAGAGTGAACTCGCGGGCGAGGTCGACCCTCGCCTCACCGTTCAGATGCCGTCGCACCACCTCGAGTTTGCACTCGAACGAGTACGACCGTCTGCTCGGCTTGCCGTCCACCAACGCTCCTCTGCCCCGAACCCGCCACCGGTCGTACAACAGTGCGACCGCCCCGCGGCCGACGCCGAACCGGGCCGCGACCTTGCGGGCACCGAAGCCGCACTCGAACAACGCTACCGCCGCGGCACGCTGCCCCTCGGACAACGAACTTCGTGCATCCATGACACCACTCCCCGGAAGTCGGAACCGAATTTCGCAGTCCAACTTCCGGGGACCAGTTCA
>NZ_JBIAOU010000051.1:0-1174 GCF_042879035.1 Rhodococcus sp. NPDC003318
GCGGGAGGCGCGGGCGTTGCTGGGGCAGGCGCGGTTGGTGACGTTGACGGGGATCGGTGGGGTGGGCAAGACGCGGTTGTCGTTGCGTGTCGCGGCGGCGGTTCGGCGTGACTTCGCGGACGGGGTGTGGCTGGTCGGTTTGGGGGAGGTGCGGGACGGGGCGTTGGTCGGGGAGGTGGTCGCGGCTGCGTTGGGGGTGCGGCCGATGCGTGGTCGGCCGCTGATGGAGGTGTTGGTGGAGGCGTTGTCGTCGCGGGAGAGGTTGGTGGTGCTCGACAATTGTGAGCAGGTGGTTGCCGACGCGGCGAGGTTCGTGGACGAGTTGTTGCGTGGGTGCCCGAATGTGCGGGTGCTGGCGACGAGCCGGGAGGCGTTGGGGATCCGTGGTGAGCGGGTGATGCGGGTGCCGCCGTTGACGGTGCCGGAGGACGAGTCCGGGGTGTCCGGTGATGCGGTCGGTTTGTTCGTCGATCGTGGTGCTGCGGCTCTGCCGGGTTTCGAGTTGAACGCCGACAACGCTTCGGCGGTGGTGGGTATCTGTCGGCATCTGGACGGGTTGCCGTTGGCGATCGAGTTGGCTGCGGCGCGGTTGCGGGTGATGTCGCCGGATCAGATTTTGCAGCGGTTGAGCGATCGGTATGCGTTGCTCGGTCACGGGAGTCGGGATCTGCCGGGTAGGCAGCAGACGCTGCGGGCGTGCATCGACTGGAGTTACGAGTTGTGTACGGAGGTCGAGCAGCGGTTGTGGGCGTGTCTGTCGGTGTTCGCGGGCAGTTTCGAGCTCGATGCGGCGGAGTACGTGGCCGAGGGTGAGGTCGGTGATGTCGACGAGGTGCTCGATGTGGTGACCGCGTTGATCGACAAGTCGATTCTGATTCGTGAGACGGTTCGTTCGGCGGTGCGGTTCCGGATGCTCGAGTCGTTGCGGGGGTACGGGTTGGAGAAGTCCGAGCAGGCCGGGACCCGGGTGGTGCATGCTCGTCGGCACCGGGACTGGTATCGGCGGCTGGCGCTGGGTGCGGAGGCGGAGTGGATCGGGCCGCGGCAGGTCGATTGGATCGACCGGTTGAGTCGTGAGCGGCCCAATCTGCGTGAGGCGCTCGAGTTCGCGATCGGTGCGGAGTCGGCGGACGTGGCCTCTGCGGAGGTGCTCGAGTTCACCATTGCGTTGCAG
>NZ_JBIAOU010000052.1:0-1121 GCF_042879035.1 Rhodococcus sp. NPDC003318
CGACGCCCGACGAACGTCGTCTCCTCCACCGGGAGATTGCCGCTACCACCCGGCTGCGTCACACCACTCGGACGCCGACCGGTGATCGCAGCGGCATGGGCAACGAGCTGCAACGGCTCGGCATCACCCGCACCGGCCGCACCACCGTCCTGAGGAATCGCCATCTCGTCGACCGGCACACCACGATCCGCCTGCAAACGCTGAAGGTGCTCACCGAGCTCGAACGCCGACGGCCGCTCCGCCGGATCACGCGTCATCGCCCGTTCGAGAACCACCGCGACATCGCCACCGACACCGAGCTCACTCAGATCGGGCATCTCCTGCGAGGTGATCCGGACGAACTGCGCGACAACGTCCTCCCCCGACCGACGCTCGAACACCGCATGCCCGGTACACGCCGCGAACAACGTGGCACCGAGACCGTACACATCGGCCGCCGGCGTCGACGGATCACCACCGAGAACCTCCGGCGCAGTGAACGCCGGCGACCCGGCCACACTGCCCGTCGCCGTCGTGAAACCACCGGCCATGTGCGCGATACCGAAATCCGACAACGCCGGCTCCCCGTAATCGGTGACAAGGATGTTCGCAGGCTTGACATCACGATGCACAATCCCCAACCGATGCGCCGTCTCGAGCGCACCCGCCATCCGCACCCCCAACCGCAGCATCTCCTCCACCGACAACGGCCCGTGCCGACGGATCCGCGCCTCGATCGAATCCTGCCGGTGATACCCCATCACCAAATACGGGTGACCACTCGCCGTCGTCCCGACATCGAGAATCCCGACAATGTTCGGATGCCCCGTCAACCGACCCATCGCCCGCTGCTCACGCACAAACCGCGCCCGATTCTCCTCGTCCGGCTCAACACCGAGCACCTTCACCGCCACCGTCCGATGCAACGCCGGCTGCTGGCAGCGGTACACCACACCGAACCCGCCCCGCCCGATCTCCTCGACATCCTCGAAACCCGCATCACCCAACTCGGCCACAACAACAACCACCGGATCACGACGCGTTCGCAGCGGATCACTCATCACCAACACGCGCACCTGGCCGCGACGCCATCGCCGACGGTGGGCACACCTCCACAGCCAGAATATGCCCGACACGAAAAA